>JAJYYA010000024.1 GCA_021801345.1 Nitrospirota bacterium | reverse complement strand
CCGCCGTGAACGGCGGAGCTTGAAAGGAGGATCGACAAGCTCGGGTTGACCAGGGAGAGCGGTATCCAACCCGCTACGTTGCGTACAGGTCCAAGACCCACCGGCGGATGCTTCCTCAGTCCGCCGCGCTGGAAGTCCCGGATGCAGACTTACGCTCCGGCAAGGACGAAACGGTCCGGGGACAATACGCCGGTACGCACCATTCCCGAGGGGAGACGCTTCGAAAGAGGCACGTCACAAGGCCCGTAAGGGCATTTTTAAGGAGATTGTCATGGCTGTGTTTGTGCTCGACAGAAAATAGACTCCTCTGATGCCGTGTTCGGAAAAGCGGGCAAGGCTTCTGCTGGAACGGAAACAGGCGGTCGTCCACAAGATCGCTCCCTTCACCATTCGGCTGAAGGAGCGGGTGGGAGGGGAGGTCCAGCCCGTCCGCCTCAAGCTCGATCCGGGGAGCAAGACGACCGGCATCGCCCTGGTCCGGGAGGAGGAAACGGTCTCCCCGGAATCCGGAGAGACGGAGAAGACCGCCCATGTCCTGTTCCTCGGGGAAATCGAACACCGGGGAGGACGGATCCGGGACCGGCTCACGGCCCGGAGGGCTTTCCGAAGACGAAGACGCTCGAAGCTCAGGTACAGGGAACCCCGCTTCGACAATCGGACCCGGCCCGAGGGGTGGCTTCCGCCCTCCCTGCAACACAGGGTCGACACGACCATGGCCTGGGTGAACCGGATTCGCCGCCTTGCTCCCGTTGTGGCGATCTCCCAGGAGCTGGTCCGGTTCGACCTGCAAAAGATGGAAAACCCAGAGATCGAAGGCAGAGAGTACCAGCAGGGAACGCTCTTCGGCACCGAGATCCGGGGAGTATCTCCTCGAAAAGTGGGGGCGAACCTGCGCCTACTGCGGGACGGAGAACGTCCCTCTGGAGATCGATCACATCCATCCCCGGTCGAAGGGCGGATCGGACCGGATTTCCAACCTGACGCTGGCCTGCCGCCCCTGCAACGAGCGGAAGGGGAATCGCCCCGTCGAGGTATTTCTGGCGAAGAAACCGGATCTTCTGAATAAGATCCTCGCCCGGGCCAAGGCGCCCCTCCGGGACGCCGCCGCGGTGAACGCCACCAGGTGGAATCTATTCGAGAGGCTCAAGCGGACGGGTCTTCCGGTCGAGACGGGCTCCGGGGGACGGACCAAGTGGAACCGGACCCGTCTCGGGATCCCGAAGACCCATAGTCTCGATGCCGCCTGCGTCGGAGAGGTCGACCGCGTCGTGGGCTGGACCTGTCCCGCATTGTCGATCCGAGCTACGGGACGGGGTTCCTATCAACGGACCCGCCTCGATGCCTTCGGATTCCCGAGAGGATATCTGACCCGAAAGAAAGTCCATTTCGGGTTTGCGACAGGAGATCTGGTCCGGGCCGTTGTGGCGAAAGGCAAAAAGGCCGGAACCCATCTCGGACGCGTGGCCGTCCGGGCCTCCGGAAGCTTCAACATCCGGACCGTATCGGGAATCGTCCAGGGACTTTCCCACAAGGTCTGCCGCCTTGTTCAGCGTGCCGACGGATACGGGTACTCCTTGGCGAATCCTTCAATCTCGAACAGAAAGGAGAGCGCATTCCTCCCCGGCATGAATGCCGAGGTCTCCAATGCGCGCAGAGGATGAAACAAAATTGGACTCTACTCATGGATGAGAACCTGATCGAAAAAGCAAAAAAAACATGCCAGGGGGCAGAAGAAGTCAGTGTCGATAGTGGTTTAAGAATATTTCTCTCTTTTGGATCATCGTTCTTCGGATGCATGCCAGGAGATTCCACCTGTTACCAAGAGCCTTCTTGGAGTTATGCGCGGATCCCGGATGGACGAAATAGACTCTCTTCGATCTCTTGAGGAAAAATATCGTTGAGCGTTCTTTTCGATAGCAATATTGTGCTGGATGTCATCCTGGATCGAAGGCCCTATTCGCCAGATGCCCGATGCTCTTTTTTCTAAATCCGCAAAATCCCGGGGGTGTCGATGGTCGGAAGAGACGTCACGAAAACAGTCATTATCTGACGAGATATCCTCAAAATATGTCGTTCGTGTACTGCATGAGGCGCGGCAATGGCCGCCCATTGTTGAGCCTTAACCGGGTTGTCGGCGCACTCTTGTCCTTGTTCGAGTTCGTTTTGGTCGCCCGGTTCGTTCGGGAATTGCATGGTCCCTTGCATGGAAGGACTTTGAAGACAGTGTTTTGCATGAAGCTCCCAGAGGGGCGGGGGCCTCTGTCATTGTCACGAGGGACAGAAAAGGGTTTTCCTCTCCGCGATCTCCGTCATGACGCCTGATCATCGCCATTCCGCAAAAAGGAATCTGGATCTTTGATCTGTTCCCTCCGCCGACGTGTTCTGACCTGGATTGGCTCCGTCCTCGCAATCCTTCAACTTCAAGATAAAGGATCCAATTCATGACAACGATTCAGGCTCTTGTCATCGGGGCGACCCAGGGGCTCACCGAACTGGCTCCCATCAGCTCCCTCGGCCACGGGGTGATCCTGCCCGCCCTTCTGGGCTGGGGGGAGATCGAAAAGGATCCCTCCTACCTCCCCTTCATGGTCGCCCTTCATCTGGGAACGGCTACGGCTCTTCTCCTCTACTTCCATCGGGACTGGCGGGCCCTTCTGACCGGCTTTTTTCTTCCTGCGCTGGCCCGGAAGGATCCGGAGCTTTCGGCCGCCCGCAGGCTTTTCTTTCTCCTGGTTGCCGCGACGATCCCTGCGGGTTTGATCGGACTACTGCTCGAGAAGAAGCTTCGCCACCTTTTTTCGGCCCCCACACTTGCGGCACTCTTTCTTGCGGTCAACGGCCTGGTCCTGATTGCGGCCGAGCTTCTCAGAAGACGAAGCGCAAGACGTCCGGCTCTCGCCCTCGAAGACCTCGGGTTTTTTCGGGCCTTTTTCATCGGGATATTTCAGGCGGCGGCGCTTCTTCCCGGGATTTCGCGCTCGGGGATTACGATGGTGGGAGGGCTGTGGAGCGGGCTGGGACACGAGGCCTCCGCACGTTTTTCCTTTCTCCTTTCGATGCCGATCATCGGGGCCGCCGGGGTACTCGAGATTCCTAAGCTTGTGCGCCACGGCTCTCCGGAGGCGATGCGCCTGGCCTTTCTGGGGGGGACGATGGCCTTTCTCATGGCCTGGCTTACGACCTTTCTTCTCATGCGGTACTTCAGGAGCTTCGAGGCGACCCGGGCTCTGGTTCCCTTCGGCCTCTACTGCCTTTTGGCCGGGTCCGTCTCTCTCTTCTTTCTTCGTTAGGGGGGCGGGGGGAGGGGAGGGAGGCCTTGTGTCATAAAGGCCGTCCCGAGCCGGTCGTCGTAGACAAGGTGCCCTCCCAGTGCCGCGGCGGAGAGAAGGAGCACGAGAGCGGACAGGGCGAGTATCCGGCGAAGGGCGAGGGGAAGGGAAAATGATCTCCTCTCCGGGAGAAGTCGAAGGAGGCCGAGGATAAAAAAGATCCCGATGGCGGAAAGCGCGATCAGACGGTGGAGCGAGGCCTCTCCGGGAATCGGGATCTTTTGCTCTTTGATCCGATCGAGAGAAAGGATCCCCGCGAGGGCGGCCAGAAGAAAGACGCTCAGGGTTCCCGCCCAGAGCCCCCTGAGGAGAGGCGTCGAGATCCTTTCCCTAAGACGGGGAAAGATCTCTCCGGCAGCCGCAAGGAGCCCCAGCGAGAGGACCATGTGCACGAGCATGGGGTGAAGCAGGAAGGGAGAGGACAAGGGGTCTCCTGACTGATGTCGAGAGGTCCGGGGCTTTCAGTCTTGGGGGCGTTGCGCTATTCTAGCATCAGAGGTCCGGAGGGCAAAGCCTGAGGGGTATCCTCAAATGACGGGAAAAAACTGGAAGGGAAGGCCGCGCGATGAAGGTTCTGGTGACGGGGGGGACGGGATACATCGGCTCTCATACGGCCGTTGTTCTCCTTGATGCCGGCTTCGAGGTGGCCATTGTCGACAATCTGTCGAACAGCGATCAGTCGGTGGTCGGTCGTATTGAACAAATCGCGGGGAGGTCGGTCTCTTTTTATCGGGCCGATATCCGCGACCGGAGCCAAATGGAGAAGATTTTGTCCTCCGAGTCTCCCGAGGCGGTGATCCATTTTGCGGGGCTCAAGGCGGTCGGCGAGTCCTCCCGCCTTCCGCTCGAGTACTACGACAACAATGTCACCGGAACGCTCTCCCTTCTTTTTGCGATGCGAGAAAAGAAGGTGAGGACGCTGGTCTTCAGCTCCTCGGCCACGGTCTACGGCGTCCCAGAAAAACTCCCGATCACGGAAGAGGCGCCGCTTTCCGCCACCAATCCCTACGGGATGACGAAGCTCGTGATCGAGGAGATTCTCCGAAGTCTGGTGACCGCAGATCCTTCCTGGAGCGTGGCGCTTCTTCGGTACTTCAATCCTGTCGGAGCGCATCCTTCGGCTCTGATCGGAGAGAACCCCCGGGGCGTCCCCAACAACCTCATGCCCTTCGTGGCCCAGGTGGCGGCGGGACTTCGCCCCTTCCTCTCGGTCTTCGGCGACGACTATCCGACCCCCGACGGCACGGGGGTCCGGGACTATATCCATGTGATGGACCTGGCCAAGGGCCATCTTGCGGCTCTTCGCTCTCTTCCCTCCTGGGGCGGGGCGGGGCCGCTTACCGTGAATCTCGGCACGGGCCGGGGAACCTCGGTCCTCGAGATGGTCAGGGCCTTCGAGAAGGCCTCTGGAAAAAGGATTGCGACCCGCGTCTCCCCGCGACGCCCGGGCGACGTGGCCTCCTGCTGGGCGGATCCGTCCCGCGCGGAAAAGCTCCTGGGATGGAAGGCGGAGCTTGGGGTCGAGCGGATGTGCGCCGATGCCTGGAACTGGCAGAGCGGGTTGGGCAATCCCGGGTGAGAGACGAGTGGTTTGGCTATCTGGGCGGCACGATGACGACGCTCGCCTTTTTGCCCCAGGTGGCCAAGACCCTGAAGAGCCGGGATACCCGGAGCATCTCTCTTGGGATGTATATTCTCTTTACCACCGGGGTCTTTTTCTGGCTTCTCTACGGGATCCGGCTTCGTGCCCTGCCGATGATCCTGGCCAACGGGATCACCCTTCTTCTTTCCCTGGTGCTTCTTGGGGCCAAATGGAAGTGGAAGTAGCGGGATGTCCGTTATCACAGAATGTAGATAGGAGACCTTTTTGACCGCTCTGGAGACCTCTCCCATGATATCTCCCTCAATCCTCCCCGCATCATGACATTTTTCTTCTGGAAGGATCCCGTCTATATTCGCATCCGTCCCTATTTTCACGGATGGGTCCGCCCCTACCGATGGAACCTGATCGGGGGCATCCTTCTCGGCATTGTCGCCTCGGCCATGACATCGGGCGTTCCTCTTGTCCTAAAGGAGCTGATCGACAAGATCTTTACCCAGAAGAATACCCATTACCTGGTTATACTTCCCGTTGCCTTCTTCCTCCTCTTTGCGCTGAAGGGACTGGCCGTCTTTTATCAGAACTATATCCTTCGCATCACGGCCCTCCGGATGGTGAACGATGTCCGGAAGGATCTTTTTGCCCACCTCGTGAGTCTCCCTCTCGGCCGTTATGGACGAGAAGGGACGGGGGCTCTCATGGGGCGTGTCACCTACGATGCCGATCGGCTTCAGGGGGGAGTGGCCAATACCTTCAGGGATCTTGTGCAACAGGGGTTTACGATCGTCGGGGTGCTGGGATCGATGGTCGTGATGAGTCCCCGGCTGACTCTCTTCCTGGTGGTGATGCTGCCGATGGTCCTGATCCCGATCAGAAAGACCGGGAAGAAGCTCAAGACCCTCTCGCGGCGAACGCAGGAGTCCTTCGGGGATCTGAACCAGCATCTCTCCGAGACCCTCTCATCGATCCGGCTGATAAAGGGTGTGGTGTCGGAGGAGATCGAGAAGGAGAAGTTCAAGACCTATAGTGACGAGTTCGTGAGCGTTCAGATCAAGACGGCCAAGTATACGAACCTTCTCTCTCCCG
The DNA here is from genome assembly GCA_021801345.1 of Nitrospirota bacterium. Lineage (GTDB taxonomy): Bacteria > Nitrospirota > Leptospirillia > Leptospirillales > Leptospirillaceae > UBA4572. The sequence continues at coordinate 163,596 of JAJYYA010000024.1, read as the reverse complement.
TCATGGAGACACTTGGGGCTCTCGCCGCAGGGATCGCCGTCTGGGCGGGAGGCTACGCCGTCATCCGGGGGACGCTGAGCTTCGGGACTCTGGTGGGCTTCATTACTGCCGCCCAGATGCTCTACCAGCCGATCAAGGGCTTTGCCGGAGCGCAGACCGACATCCAGCAGTCCCTGGCCGCCGCCGAACGGATCGTGGATCTTCTCTCGGTCCCCGAGGAAAAGGTCTCCGACCCCGCCGCAAAAAAGGTCTCCTCTCTTCGCGAGGGGATCGAGTTTCGCAGTGTCTCCTTTGCCTATCCAGAGGCATCGACCTCCGCGCTGGAGGAGATCTCCCTTCGCATCCCCTCGGGAAGCTTCGTGGCTCTCGTGGGGGCTTCCGGGTCGGGCAAGAGCACGCTGGCCAATCTCCTGCCCAGATTCTACGAGCCCTCGAAGGGAGAGATTTTGTGGGATGGGGTTCCCCTTTCGGAGATCGAGGCGGCCTCTCTTCGGTCGGTGATCGGGCTTGTGACCCAGGATGTGGTCTTGATGAACCAGACCGTTCGGGAAAATCTTCTCTACGGCCTCTCCCGGGAGGTGCCTGAGGAGGAGCTCGTCGAGGCCGCCCGGACCGCCTATGCCCATGATTTTATTTCTGCCCTGCCGAAGGGGTATGATACTCGGGTCGGGGAGCGGGGGATCTTTCTCTCGGGCGGCGAGAAGCAGCGGCTGGCCCTGGCCCGGGTGGTTCTTAGAAATCCCTCCCTTCTCGTTCTCGACGAGGCGACGAGCGCCCTCGACTCCGAGTCGGAATGGGTGGTGCAGAAGGCCCTCGAGTCGGTCATGAGGGGACGGACGACGATCGCCATCGCCCATCGGTTGACGACGATCCGTCAGGCCCATACGGTCTTCGTTCTCGAAGGGGGGCGTCTGATCGAATCCGGCACGCATGACGAGCTGATGAAGACGGACAGTCGCTACAAGAGCTTCATTCTTCACCTCATGCGAACGGGCGATGTGGTGCCGGAAGAGATCGGCTGAGGGACTGAGTATGGACATTTTCGCAAGGGAGCGCTTCATGGGAGAGGATTCAGATACGGGAAAGGTCGATCCGGAACGTCTCTCGACCCAGCTGGGATCGATCGTTCGTGAGATCCATTCGGCGCTCAGGACGATTAGTGCGCTCTCCGGGCCGCTTGTTTCGGCTCAGGCGACCCTTCCGGGAGCGACCGAGTCGCTCTCCGAGGTCTCCTCCATGACAGAGGAGGCGAGCCAGTCGATTATCACGGTGATCGAGGAGCAGCTCGAACTTCAGCGAAAGATGGAGGCGCTTCTCCACAAGGGAGATCTGTCCTCCTCCGAGATCGCCCTTCTCGACTCCTACCTCTCTCTCGATCAGCAAAATACCCTTCGCGTCATGGGAGCTCTTGGGTTCCAGGATCTCGTCCAGCAGAATCTCAGGAAGATTGGACAGTCGATTCAGATCGTCGAGAACAAGCTTCTGGAGGTTTTGATGGTGCTCCACTGGGAGAAGAGCTCGGGGGCGGATGCCGAAGGAAAGAAGCTTCTGGGAGAGCTCTACAAGGCCAAGGTCGGGGATCCGTCCCGCCAAAAGGTGGTCGACGAGATCCTTCGGGAGTATGGGGTCTAGGGATGGCCACTCGAGGGGAAAGCCGATAATACTTCGACGTGGGGCTTCCATTACGGGGATAGTTTATAAGCCAAGGGTAAGAAGGATGAAAATCTTTCTGAAACGCCTCCTTCATTAAAGTTTTTCCACATCCCCTGTTTGGTCAGTTTGCATTGAAGGATAAGATGGAACCAGAAGATCTCCTGAAGCCCCTCTTTCCACAACAGAACCTTTTTTGGAATGGACTCCCTCTTTTTCATGTCAATAAAGCTCCGGACTCATTTTCCGGTAGGCTTTATTTTGTAATGGGGCAGGGGTTGGGAGATCACGTCAATGGCTTTCGAATCCTCTACGAGATAAGAGCACGGTTTCCACAAGCCAATTGTCTTGTCTATGCAGATCGACGATGGGAAGAGCTTGTGACCCGGATGTCAGGAGTTGGGGTTCGGTGGTATCCTCGGGCTTTGGATCCGCGATCGGCAACGGGGACAAACAACCCATATGCTTTGGCTCATGACGAAATTAAACGCGAAATCCAAGAAAATTCAGTACAGTCATTTCTGGCCTACGATCATTTTCCTATGCCGGATCGTCATGCTCGGGGGGAGACGACCCTTGAGGCCACTGCAAGGACAATTGGACTAAACCTAGGAGATAAAGCCCGACCCTTTCTTCCCATTGTAGATCTTGACAGTATGTGGGCTGAAAATTTTCTCAAAGTGCAGGGATTGGAGGAGGGAAAATTTGCCGTTCTGGCTCCTTTCTCCTGGCCTAACAAGATGTGGCCGCGGGAGCGGTTTTCCTTTTTGATCGACACCCTTCGGGAAAAGTATGGTTTACGGAGTGTTCTGGTAGCCTATCCGGAAGTGGGTCCATTCAATAATGTAGGTGCCGTCATGGCCTACGATCTGACCATCGGACAGATCGGCGGATTGTTGGCTCGGGCAGGCCTTTATGTGGGTCTTGATTCCGGGCCAAGCCATATGGCGGCAGCTCTTGATCTTCCCATGGTCGTAATCTTTATTGAGCGAAATACGATTCCTTTCGAAGTGCGAGCGATGACACCCTGGGCATTGCATGTGGTAGAAGGGTTTGAAGGAAACTCTAGGGATCCTTCCCTAGGTACAGTGGAAGAGGCGATCGCCTATCTCTGGAGCCACAAAAAAAACCTTCCCGCTGAGATTCCACGGTGCCCGGCCTGCCTCCGTATTGCCCATTACGTTATAGGGGCGAAAGAAGGAATGCTCGATTTTATGTGCGCTTGCGGTCTTAAGATAACTGGCAATACTTTTCTTGAGGAATCTCTCCCCTCGAGTCAGACGAATTCTTCTCTGGGAGAGAGCATCTCTCGAAATCTTTGGGATGAAGGGATTCATAATACTTTGATTCGACGGTACTCGATTTCGTCTCTTTGCTCACTCTCCTACTTTAAAGAGGCAGAGAAAGATCTCGGAACACATCCTTATGAAACGGTAAAAATAATCATTGATACTAGAACGGAAACTCTGAAAGGATTTGAACAGAGCAGTGATTTGGCTCTTCGCTCAAACATTGAGTGGGCCCAGGATGCCCTTGTCCTGTGGATGGCTCGATTGGGATATCTTCCTCATGCCGTTGAGATCCGGGATGATCGACATTCTGTCTGGGTTTTTAGTGGGGCCGAAAATAATAAAACTCTGAAGACTCTCCGAAGCTCCCGGGTCACCATCCCTTGGGCGGGACGCTTCCTAAAACTCTCCAGTGCGGAAGACTATGTGCGATGGTATTCCTTCTCAAAATGGGGGCGGCCATCTGACCTTGTCGGAATTGTCAAAAGTCTAGTCTCCTTGGGATATCATAGGGAGGCTTGCTCCGTTGCCTGGGTATCCTTTCGATCTGTCCCCTCTTTTAGATCCTTACGATGGCTTTTGAAGACCATATACTTCTCCCTTTTTGGACAAGGGGTGCTTTCGACAGGAACAGGGGCTTGAGCGTTCGAGAATATGTGAAATAAAAGCACATAGCTTCAGAGTGAAAGGAATCGGATGATTGTTTCAGGCTTTACCTTTTGTCGAAATGTGGAAAAACTGGATTATCCCTTTCTGGAGTCCATTCGCTCCCTCCTGCCGATCGTCGATGAGATGGTGATCAATGTCGGAGATTCGGAAGACAAGACGTTGGAGAGGATCTGCTCCATCAATGATCCCAAAATCAAGATCATTGAGTCAGTATGGGATATGTCGCTCAGAAAAGATGGTCTGATTTATGCTCAGCAGACAAACATCGCCCTGGAGAATTGTCGGAAGGATGCGGACTGGGCCTTTTATCTTCAGGCCGATGAGGTAATCCATGAAAAGGATTACGAAGGGATCCTGGCTTCGATGGGAGCCCACAAGGATAATCCACGGATCTTGGGACTGATGTCTCGATACAAGCATTTTGTCGGCGACTATAATTCCCTTGATCCATGGTCCTACCGGAGGGCCATGCGTATAGTCCGCCCTGGTGGGGCCGTTACTTCCGTTGGGGATGCGGTTGGTTTTGCCCGGGCGTCGGACAATCTCTATATTGGGAAGGCTCAGCGAGATTTGTGGGAATACGCTGCGGGCCACATATACCATTATGGATGGGTCAAAAGTCCGGCACTTCTTCGGGAAAAAGTACGCACACAGGTAGAATGGTATTGGGAAGGGGTCCCCAACTCACGGGATAATCAAGTCCTTTCCTTAAGTGAGTTCATGCCGCCTCACTATCCTTTTCTCAAGCCATTCACAGGAACGCATCCAAGGGTGATGGAAGAGCGCATCCGGGAGTTTCCTGAGCTTACACCAAAAAAGAGCCGCTGGTTAAATCCCGCTTTTTATCGCTACATCCTGCAACATGGGTTCAAGGGATGACAACAGTCCAAGAATTCTCCATAAAACCTGTGATGGATCTCGTGGTTCCTATTCATGGTCAGCTCGCAATGAATAGGGTCTTTTTTCATTCTCTTGCAAGCAATACACGCCATCCATTTAGATTAATTGTTGTAGACAATAATTCTCAGGATGAGTCGGCAAATTTTTTCGAAAGTCAACACTCTGAGAAGACCCCGGTTTTGGTTCTCAGGAATACGAACAACCAGTGTTATCCAGTTTCCATCAACCAAGGGGTTCGGGCAGGGGAAGCGCCGGTTGTCGGTTTTCTGAATAATGATATTCTAGTGGGGCCAGGGTGGGATGAACCGCTACTGGAAGGGCTTTTGGCGAAAGGGTATCCTCTTGTAAGCCCTGCCGGGCTCGAACATTTTCCGGACAGAAAATACGAGGAAATTCTGTTTCAGCGTTGGCGCTATATCAATCGAAGGCGATGGGATCATGATCCTGAGAAAAATATCAGGGAAAAAATTCATTGGATGTATGCAGACTTCGATCGTTTTGCTGAAGATATTCAGAAACGATATCAGAAGGTTGCCTATGAAGGGATCATGGGGCATTGCCATCTGATGAGAAGAGAAACCTTTGATCGCCTGGGGGGGCTAGATCCCCGTATTCAGGCGGCAGACTGGGATTTATATCTGACCCTCGCAAGAAAGCATCGGGAAGAAGGAATCAAAAAAAATCCTATGATTCTGGGTGGATCCTATGTGCACCATTTTATACGTATGACTGATGCTACAACTCGGCGGATGCCCGTTGTCTGTACCCATGAACCTCACATCAAACTCGAGGAAAAATGGGAGAAGAAAGATATTCAGGAACTCTGGCCCTTCAAGGATCAGGTTCCAGGAGGAAAAAAGAGTGTTTTTGAAAGAATAAGAAAGAAATACATCAAAACAAAAAACAGGCTCTATTACTGGAGGGTAAGCCTGGGAAAGATTATGTAGTCGTTATCTTTTCCGAAGATATTCATGCTGACTGAACACAAAGAAAATCATTTACTGAATCGGAGATTTTCTAAATGAGGCTTACGTTGATCAATCCTGAGACAATGAATGTTAACCTTATAAAAGAAGGGGCCATCCCCTACCATCTCTTTAAACATTGTGGCTACAAAGTTACAGTAGTTTGTCATAAGTCTGGTGAGTACCCTTACGCAACAACTTTGGTTAACGGTATCGAATTGAAGTTTATTGACAGACCAACCACCGAACATGAAAAAAATCGGAGATCTCTCTGCAATTTGTTGAGGGGGCCAGTTATTAAATACCTGAAAGATCATGCATTGGAAATCGATATTCTTCATTTAACCGGTTTTTCAAAAGAAACTCTCGTTTATTCATATATGTATAAAAAGTACAATGCAAGAGGGATTGTATATGTTAAGTGTGACGCGGATTACGGAATTATCCATATCGATTATCTGAAGAATAGAATTAAAAGGAATCTATTAAAGCATTTTTTTAATAAGGTGGATTTCTATAGCCTTGAGTCTTCGCCAGTCTTAAACGAATTCCGCGCAAAATACCCGAGTTTTTTAACGAGATTGATAAATCAACCAATTCCATGTCTTTTATTTGGGTCTAGCACGCAAGAAGGAGAGGTTAAGAAAGAAAAAATTATTTTGACCGTTGCTAGGATCGGAGCGTATCAAAAGAATACAGAATTGTTGCTTCGGGCTTTTCTCAGGATGGGTAAAGAAGATTGGTTGCTAGTCATGGTTGGTCCGGTTGCTCATGAATTTCATAAAATGATTGAGAAGATTATGGATAACAATCCTGCAATGCGATCAAGAATATTAATGGTAGGGAACTTGATAGATCGGGAGAAACTTTTCGAGTGGTATCAAAGATCCGCTATTTTTTGTCTTCCCTCCCGTTATGAATCGTTTGGAATTTCTCTTCTCGAGGCGAGTGCTTTTGGATGTTACCCAATTACCACGGGGATCAAAGAAATTCCTGCTGCATTTGATATTACGAAAAATTGGGAATATGGTGCCTGTATTGCCTCCGAAAATGACGAAGAGCTTTACCGGACTCTTGTAAAGGTTACAGATCCTTCCTTTGAAGGAGAGTTGAGAAAAGTATCTAGAGAATTGCGAGATTATATAAACAAAAAGTTTGATGGAAAGAATATTGTCAGATTACTTGATGAGGAGTTTACAAAAAAAATTAGTGGAAAATAGTAGTTATATTATGTTGCAATCAAATTCTACCATTATGTAAATGGTCAGATGTGGGGGGCATAAAGAGTTCAGACATCTCTGGGGGAAGGGTGTGAAAAAAAACGTTCAAGACTTCAAAGAACGATTATTAAACAATTTAAATTCTGATATTTTAAAAAAATCTCCTCAACCTCTTTTCTTTCGTGGTCTCCCCTTTCTAAATGTTCAAGAGTTTCCTGAAAATTGGTCGGGGAATCTCTTAATTCTTTCAGCATATGGGTTGGGTGATACAGTTATTTCATTAGGAATTCAAAAATATTTTTTAGATTTTTATCCGGACGCTAATGTCATTCTCATTGCACATGGTAATTGGAAAGAGCTTCTTGAACACTCAACTTTTCCTACTTTATATTATTCGGAATTTTTGAATCTTAAAGATGATTCAATGCTACCAGCACCTCCATTTCCCAATATAATAAAAGATCTTAAAAAATATCTTAGGTCTAATCTTAATTCATATATAGGTTTTGGAGAGATTGATCCTCCGGGTAGATTCGCTTCTGGGGATCGATACACAGATGCAATTTTAAGAGAGATTGGAATATCTGATCCATCCAAAATTCGATCATTTATCCCCCTGACCGAGGATGTTCTCCAGAGGGCGAGAAAATTTTTGATGGAAAAAAAGATTGATCCTGGAAGTTATTGTTTAATCGCACCAGAAGCTGGTGCAGAGGAGAGAGAATGGGGGTATGATCGATTTTTTTCTTTAGCGAAAGAAATTTATTTAAAAAAAGGTATGAAATCAATTTTTGTCGGGCAAAAGGGATATCCTATAAAAGAAAGTTCTGAAATTGTTTACTGTTACGGACTTACATTACCTCTTGTTTGTGCTTTAATTTCTATGGCAAATTGTTTTATCGGTAATGACTCTGGTCTTGCACATGTTGCGTCAGGATTTAATTTACCTGTTTTAACAATAAACTTTAATAATGATACTAATGTCCATGAAATTCGTCCTCGTTCACCTTATGCTTGTCAAATAATTTCAACTGTAAATGAAATGATGGTTAACCCTGAAGTAGAACAAGTTTTATATTCAACCATTCAAATAATGGAATCTCCCTTAGGAAATATTAACCCTGTCTGTTTTGCTTGTGGAAATCCAATGCGATATATCATTGGTGCAAGGAGCGATCTTTTGATTAGGCAATGTTTCTGTGGAGCAAGGAAAAAAGAGTACAAAAATAGTTTAGTGACTTCATTTGTTTTAAACGAATTGACTTCCTCTTTTCTTTTACCTTCATCGATTAAACATTGCAAGCAATTGGAAGAAAAAATTAAAAAAAATGGACAGTTAAATCATAAACTACAACTTGAAGTTGAGTTCTCTGCACTAAATGACTTTATTGATGAAAATGCAGACATTTCATGGTCTTTTGATTCGATATTGTTTTTTTTTAAAAGGAATCAGTTTATGTTGGAAGAAATTCAAAAGAAAATCGACGGGAAAACAGCATTATTTATTTTTACAAATAAATCTAGGAATCTTTCTCCTTTTATTATTGATTGGGGTGGAAGAAAAATGTTTTTTTATAATTCGGATATATATATGAAATATTTTTCTTGGGGGAATTGGGTCAAGAGGAGTAAGTTAATAGATCTTGTAAAATCTGACTGGAAATCAAATTATTGGAAGGACTTTTTTTGGACAGGCTTTTCAGTGTTTTTTTATATGCGATCGGCTAAATCATTTTTAAGATGGCAGAGAATTTTTTTTAATCTTTTGATTAAACGACTTTTAACATTATAGATGTTTTATCGCACACCGCCTAGACATTGTATTTCGTTGGCTATTGAGAGAATCTTCGCAAAACTCTTGAAAATATGTCTTCCAGTTTCTTGCCCATGACATCAAAGTCATACTTTTTTTCAAATTCATCACGAAACATTGACCGGGATTGGTATAGCAACGAAGGATTACTAATAAATTGTTTCAATCTTTCCGTTATGGATAGCCAATCATCAACTGGCACCAACCATTGTCCGTTTTCAACAGATCCGAGTATCTCCTTTCCCCCTTCAGTGGCGGTTGCCAACACCGGAATTCCGTAACTCATCGCTTCGATCATGGCAAGGCCGAAGGGTTCGAATTGTGATGGATGTATCAAGCAATCGAGTGATTCATAGAAAGAATCCATTCTGTCGATGAATCCGTGAAAAAAGACTCGGCCAGAAAGATTCATCGACTCTATTTTTACTTTCAAGGATGGCAAAAGAGATTGTGGGTCATTCCCTGCCCAGTGAAGTTCCCAACCGTCAATTTCCTTAAGTTCTTCCATGACGTGCATCATGCACTCGATGCCTTTGTGTGGAAGAATGTTTGCGACAATACCAAATTTTATGGGAGAGGATTGGGGGGGCATTTCTGATGAATGCCGGGAGAGATCGTTCAAATAATTATTGCTGCTTGGAACCCCATTAGGAATGTATTCTAAAATTGTTTGGGACGAGAAGGATGGTTTGAGACGATCGTAGGTTGATTTTGTCGTGACAATGACGGCATCCGCCTGATTGAGGTGATACTGAGACACTCGCTTTTCTTGGCTGTCTGACTGAATATGAACAACCACAGGACATTTCATAGCCTTCCCAAGGGCAACTCCATACGGGGCGTAAAAAAAGTCATTGACGTAAACGAGATCCACCGGTCGTGATGATAGGGAGAGGATCATCTTTCTTCTTGCAAGATAGCGAAAAATAATACTTTTCCCTTTCCTCCAATCAGGCAGTGGTCCCCGGACAGTTGGCACTCCGCCTAAATCCATTTCGCGAAAGAATGGACCCTCTCCCGGGCCATAAATTGTGGCATTAAAAGAAAACTTATTCATAAAGTAGCCTAAAATTCGCTCCAAATTCTTTTCTGCACCACCAACAGTTCCCATTTTCTGAATAACAAGAATATTAATGCCACTTAATTTTCTCAATGAATTGCCCTCATTCATCTTCCAGTCCTCATCTATCGCCATTGAAAAAGGCTTCGATTTTTCTGGTTCCCCTTTCATTTTATTTGACTGCTCCGACACAATTTTCCGTTCGCCCACCTGTCAATCCCCGTGACTTCAAGATATCCTCTCCCCTGATCGGGGGATCCGGTCTTCCCCATGTCCACCTCAGACGCTCCTTCCCAGTAGGAGACCGTTCCGCCAAGAAGCTGATGTTCGATCTTCGGACGGACTTGGACGATTTTTGATTGGCCAATCTGGAAGTCAATCCTGTCAAGATTCAGGCAGCGCCCGGTTTTTCCCCCCGTCAGCAAGACATTCCGTGAGCGTGTTATTTTCCAGCGGGTTCCCTTCTTTTCGATCATCGTCGCTCGGTGGAATCTCGACAGTTTTCCCCCTCTGTCGAGCATCTGGTAGAGCATGATTCCGCGGGTATTGGCCTTGTTCCATCCCCAGAGCCAGATCCAGCCGATCTGGTCTTTGTTCATCGTGTGGAACATCCATTCGTGGTCGAACCAGCACTGACCATGAACCTTCTCGGTCGTGACCGTTCCGTCGGGTCTTGCGAGAGTGCGCGTTCCGGAGATCCGGACCAGCGGGTAGGAGTAGTAGTAGGCCCAGTCGGTGGGATTGGGACCTGTGAAGAATTTCTTGTCCTTGTCGTGCCAGACCGGAGGGGACTCTGGGGTGAGTGTCAGGGAGAAGCTCTGGTTTTCTACCCGAAAGGCAAGTAAAAGGGAAGGGGAGGTATGGTCGAGACGGTTTCTCCCGATATGGACGGAAAACGGAGTGCTTTTTGTCCCGACTGACTTTGAAAACTCTCGTCTCTCCCGCTCGGTTGAGATAAAGGTCTTCCTGTCGAGATCCGAAACCGCCCCGTGAAAGCCGAAGATCTCGCGGGGGGCCCAGGGCCCCCGGGGAGATGGGGAGGGGGGGGATGTCGCGTTCCTGTTCTCCATCCGGAAGAAGGTCGCCTGGAACCCGAGGCTCTGTCCCTTCTCCGTCTTCAAAAACCCCGTCATGTACCACCACTCCACGGGGAAGTCTTTATGGGGAGAAAGATCCTCCCAAAGGGGGGATGAAGCGGCGGCAAAGCCGGGCGTGACGGCCGAGAGGGCGAACGTTAAGAGGGTCAGAAGGGAAACAATGAGATTTGTTTTTTTCTTCATAGCCGTTCTCCGGCGATCGTCCGGTCTCGCCTCAAGAGGTATGCCGGGGCCAAAAGGGAGAGAAGGGAGGCGGTAAAGAGAAGAAGGCAGAGGAGGAAGATGTTCCTCGTGGGAAGATGCCAGAGAATCGTCCATCCGAAGGCCTCCCGGTTGATGACGAAGACGATGAGGACTCCTACGACAAGACCTAGGACAACCCCCATGAAGATCCCCCAGAGGACGATCAGGACCGTCTCAAAGAAAAGCATGAGGATCTGTTCGCGGTAGAGGAGTCCCAGATAGCGGTAGAGGGCAAACTCCCGCCGCCTTTCGTAGAGAAGAAGGATGAGGGAGTTCGAGACGCCGAAGATCGAGACGACGATGGAAATGAAGAGAAGGGCATAGGTGACGGAGAAGGATTGATGGAAGACCTCGAGGATCCGGTTCCGTAGCCCGTTCTGGGGCCGTATCAGAAGATGGATGTCGGGGGAGAGGGTTTTGTTCAGGAGTGCGAGAAACTCTCCGACGGTGTCAGGGTGCAAAAGAAAGATCGAGAGGTTCGAGGGGGCACGGGTTCCTTGCTCGGGGACTATCCGACCGTAGGGGAGAAGAAGGATCCCCTCGATGGTCGAGTAGTCGCGATAGATGCCGAGGATCTTGCAGGTTACGGGGCCCTTTCTTGTGGGGTAGGTGACCGTATCCCCCACACCCTTCCCGAATCGGCTGGCAAAGGGCTCGGAGACCAAGGCTCCCCGGCCCTCCATGAAAGCCTTCAGGATTTTTGCGGAGGGGGGGCTGTCCACAAGGGGAAGGGGTGTTTTCCGGTAGAAACGGTCGAGGTCGGAGTAGGCCAGGTAGGAGGGCTTGCCGTCGATCATGGCGGAAAGAAGTGTGTAGCGCGCCACCCGCAGGACTCCCTCTGTGCCCTTGATCTGTCTGTAGAGCTCGTCGGTCAGTGTCTCCGTGCAGTAGGAGGAGAGGCAGGTGGCGGGCTTTATATAGACGTCGGCCGTGAGGTTCTCGTCGATCCAGAGATTGAGGGTCCGCTCGAAGGAGGAGATCATCACGACGATCCCCACGACCATCCCGAGGCTTGCCATCACCCCCGAGATCGCGATCCTGGTGCGGCTTGTGGTGGCGGTGAAGGCCGACAGGGAGAGGGCGAGGACAGGGTGTTCGAGAGAGGCCGAGATTTTACGGAAAAAAGGCGCCAGCGCAGAGAGAAGTGCCGGGATGAGAAGGCTCCCGGAAAAGACGGCCAGGAGGGCGGCGGCATAGCCGCCCCAGGGGAATCGATGGACGGCGGGAAGACGGCTTGAGAGAAAGCTCAGAAGTCCGAACAGAACAAAAAGCCCCCAGAACTTTTTCTGCCCCAGAAGGACTCCCTCCTCCTCTCCCATTCGGGAGAGCCCCAAGACGGGAGCGATGGTCGTCGCCTCCCGAAGGGGGGCATAGATGGCGACCAGACAGACCCCCAGAGAAAATCCAACCGCCAGCAGGTCCTCGGAAAAAGAGGTGCTGGAGGGAAGAAGATGGGGCGGAAGGAACATCGTGGCAATGGTGCGGGAGACGGCCCGCAGTGTGACGGTCGCCAGAGACTGTCCCCAGAGAATCCCGAAGAGCCCTCCCAGAACGCCGAACCATCCGGCCTCGAAAAACAGAAGAAGGCGGATCTCGCGGGCCGTCACCCCCAGGAGCCGGAGGGTTGCGATCTCGGCGCGCCGCCTGACGACGAAAAGAAGGAGAGTATTTGCAATAAGAAAGTAGGCAACAAGAAAGGCCACGAGGGAGAGGGCGGTGAGGTTCGAGCGATAGGCCGAGAGCATGGAGTCGTACTGGCTCTTGCGTTCTTTCCGGGAGAGGACGCGGACCTTCTTGCCGAGATCCTTCCGGAGGCTTTGGGCAAGTCTTGAGACGAGGGCGTGCGACGGCTTCGCGTCCTTTGGGCCGTCCCAGAGAAGGTCGATCCGCGTGATCTGGGCATTTCTTCCAAAAAGCTCCTGGGCCCACGAGAGGTCGATGAGAAAGGTGTTTCGGGGAAGCATGCGCGTGCGGAGGGTCTCGGGGATCTCCCCGAGGATCTTAAGTTGGACAGTTTTGGTTCCGTAGGAGACGGGGAGGCTCTCCCCCGTTTTGAGGTGCCAAAGGGCCAGGGTATGGGGGGGAAGGTAGACGCCCCCGGGAACGGAGAGGATATCCCGTGTGTTTTTCCCCGGAGGGCGGTCGGCGCTTTCGAGAAAGTCGAGGCCTTTTAAAAGGAAAATCTGCTTATGAGCGACAACCGTGAGCTCGAGTAGGGGGGAGAGTCGGAAGGGCGCCGGTCCCAGGGCCCCTTCGACCTCGTCGATCGTCGTGTCGGGGAAGAAGGTCCCCGATGGGGCGACGATCGAGAGAACGGCGGGGTTCTTGACGTGGTTGACGGCATTTTTAAAGGAGAGAAGGGAGCTTCGGTCGGCCTGGACAATGGCAAGAACGATCGCCGTTCCGAGCGAGATGCCGAAGAGGGTCAGGGCAGTCGCGAGAGGGGTTCGTCGAAGGTTCCGAAAGGAGTAGGAGAGAAAGAAAAAAATTATGGACACAGGGCTAGGAGGGGGAGGGGACAAAACGTCCGTCCCGGAGGTAGAGGATGCGGTCTCCGTAGCGCGCCGCGTCGAGGCTGTGGGTGCTCATGACGATCGTCGGCCGGAACTCCCTGTGAAGCTGACGCATGAGGTCGAGGATCCTCTCTCCGGTCAGATGGTCGAGGGCCCCGGTGGGTTCGTCGGCCAAGAGGAGCCGGGGACGGTGGACAAGCGCCCGGGCGACCGCAACCCTCTGCTGTTCCCCGCCCGAGAGCTGGGAGGGGAACTTGGCAGACTTGTCGCCAAGGCCCACCTCCCCAAGGAGGGCGAGGACGGCCTCCCGATCCCGACGGCCGTTTAAGCGGGCGGGAAGGGCCACGTTTTCAAAGGCGCTCAGAAAGGGGAAGAGATTGTAGTTCTGGAAGATAAAGCCCATCTCCCGGCGCCTTGTGAGGGTCTTCTCCTCGTCGTTCAACTCTCCCCAGGGGCGCCCGTCGAGGAAGAGGGATCCCGTGTCGAAGGGGTCGATGCCGGCAAGGATGTTCAGAAGGGTCGACTTTCCCGAGCCCGAGTCCCCCATGATGACCACCCACTCTCCGTCGTCGATGGCGAAGGAGAGATCGGAGAGAACCTTCTGGATCGGGGCGCCGGGGCGTCCGTAGGACTTCCCGAGGCTTTCGGCGCGAAGGGAGATTCCCATCAGGAGTTCCCGGGGGAGTTTTTCAGGATCTCCTGGATGATCGAGAGATCCTGTTCGCCGAGACCGTCCTCGAGCGCCTTTTGGTAGAGGGCGTGCACGATGGACAAAGAAGGAAGAGAGGGTTTGTGGGGGCCCAGAGCCCTTTCGAGGAGGTCGAGATCTTTTTCCATGAGGCTTGCGGAGAAGGCTTTGGCGTAATTTTCCTCGAGAAGGTTCCGGAACTTGATTCGGGAGAAGGGGGTGGCAAGGGGGCTGTCCGAAATGGCGTCCGCCAGCTCTTTTCTGTCGAGTCCCAGACCTTCTCCTGCAGAAAGAACCTCGACTAAGGACTGCATATGGGAGGCCAGGAGAAAGTTGATGGCAAGCTTTGCGGCCATGCCGCTCCCTGCCGGACCGAACCAGTGGAGTTTGCTTCCAAGAACTGATAGGGGCGGCTCGATGGCGCTGCGGAATCTTTCATCTCCCCCGGCCAGAAGGAGAAGCTCTCCCCTCCCGGCAGGAACGACCGACCCCGACACGGGAATATCGAAGTAGATCCCTTCCTTCTCCCGAACCCGCCGGGCCTCCTCCCGGGCCTCTTCCGGGGCAATTGTCGACATGTTGACGACGATTTGTCCGGGGTAAATCGCCGAGAGCACTCCCCGTTCGCCTTCAAGAAGTTCCCGGGAGGCGATGCCGTCCCTGACCATGAGGATGACCAGGGGGCTGCCCGAGAGGCACTCTGCCGGAGAGGAGAAAAGGGGGAAGGGAAGATCCGAGAAATCGGGCCGGGAGGTTCGGTTGTATCCACGGAGATGATATCCGGCGGAAAAGAGGCGCCGGGCCATGGGGACGCCCATCGTTCCCAGGCCCAGCCAGGCGACTGTCGAACCTTTGTCGATCACGGAAGCGGAAAGGGGCATGAGAGACTCCGGGGGGTGCGTCTTGCAAGATGAAAGACAGAGGTACGATTTCAGAGGGATCGACTGCTAAAATCCTAGCATCCGTCCTGACCTCTTGCAACTGCGAGCAAAGTGCAAGCCGCTTGTCGGGGAGTCCCCGGGAAGGGGTCTCCCGCAAACATGGCAATGTAAAGCGTGCTTGACATGTCTTCCGTTATCCTGGAAACTCTTTATCGAAGGAGAAAAGATATGTCTTCTCAATTGAGTCATATCGCACGGGAGCTAAAAGAGGCCAGGAAAAAGAAGGGGCTCTCCCAGGACGCCCTGGCAAGGAAAAGCGGAATCTCCCGGGCCGCGCTCATCTCCATAGAAAAAGGCTCGACGAACATGTCTCTGCAGACATTCCTGGGGTTGCTCGAGGCTCTCGGAATGGATCTCAGGATGGTCCCGAAGCCGTCCGAGAGAGGTCGGGTCGAGGGAAGATTCCCGAACTTCGAGGAGATCCGCAAGATGAGACTTGAGGGAGAACTCTGAGATGTCCGGCGATACTCTCGATATCTATATCGGGAAGCGTTTGACGGCGACTCTCAAAAGAGACCCGACAAGGACGGAAGTTCGGTTTTCTTACCATCCTTCCGCGACAGAACCCGTTTCGCTCACGATGCCCATCTGCGACACGGAAGACGTATTTGCCGGCCTTCCTCCTGTTTTTGAAACGAGCCTGCCGGAGGGAGAACTTCTCGAGACGATTTTCCGGAAAATGGGAAAAGTCATCAAGCTCGCCGACGACTTCGACATTCTGAAACTTGTCGGAAGAAATCTCATAGGACGTCTTGTGGCGACTCCCTCCGGGGAGTCGCCGGACTCCCTGGATGTGTTCACCGGCTCCGAGGGCTTGACCGCCCTTCTTCGGTCGTCAGACTCAAAGGCCCTCGTGACGCAGGCGATGGTCGACCTTGCGGAGCGGACAGGAATTTCCGGCATGCTCCCAAAGACATTTGGCATCTCGGACGGAAGGTCGCGCCTGACGATCCCGGCCGGAGCCTACATCGTCAAAACGGAAAACGACGAGTTTCCGGGGATCTGCATCGTCGAGCATGCCTGTATGGCCGCCTGTCGAAATGCAGGGCTTAAGGTTCCGGAGACCCTCCTGTCTGATGACGGAAAATCTCTTCTTGTCCGCAGATTCGACATCGGACCCGACGGAACGCGATTCGGATTCGAGGACTTCTGTTCCTTGAGTGTGGTTGGCAGGAAGGCAAAATATGAAGGGTCCTACGAATCCGTGGCAAAGATCCTCTTCCTTTTTACCACGGACATCGAGAGGGATCGAAGAGAGCTGTTCAGGGCCTTCACCATGATGCAGCTCCTCAAAAACGGAGATGCCCATCTCAAGAACTTCGGTGTCCTCTACTCCTCGACTTCAGACGTTCGGCTCTCGCCCATCTACGACATGGTGACGACGACCTCCTTCATTGCGAAAGATTCTCCGGCACTCACCTTCGAAGGAAAGAGAAAATGGTTGGGTAAAAAGGGAATTGCCCGCTTCGGAATCAACCGTTGCGGATTGGAGGAAGACGAGACGAATGCTATCATCGGGGAGTGCGTCTCCGGAATAGAAGAGACTGTTCCTTTTCTTAAAACGCTCTCCGAGCGCTATCCAGCCGACCCCGTCCTTCGGACCCTCTCAACCTTCCAGGAGTCCGCGAGCCCAAGCGGGTAGTTTTCTATGTGTCTATGGTTGAGTAAAAAATGAGAACATTGCCTTGAGGGCATGGTTTCCCCAAGAGGAAAGCCCCCTGATAAGCCCTCCAAGGCCTCTGGTGTGCCTTCCGGGTTCTCATTTTGCGATGAATGTAGGGAAACCCATGCCTTCCGGTCGGGAGCCTCTCATGATTCCTTACTAAATCCGCATTCTAGCCACCAGTGAAAAACATGAGTGTCGATAAGAAATGGCATTAGACATACTCATGAAAGTCTGCAAGGGGTGACTCAAAGTCCGGAGAGACGGACAGAATCAGAGACTTTGCAGACCCGGGAACGCGATCGGATGGAGGCGCCTGTATGGGAACGAGTTTCAGGAGAGGTTTGCTGTTTTTTGCGATGACGATCTCCTCCCCTCGCAAAGCCTTCCGGACAATCTCTGAAAAGTGGGCCCTGGCATCAGCGATATTCAATTGCTCCATCAGAAATCCCTTCCTTTTCATCAACGATCCCAAGATCATGAATGAATACGGGCATTCTAGATAACCATGTCAAAAAAACAAACATGAGCCGGAAAACTTTCTCAAAGAACGCTCCGAAAATACGACTCCGGACGATGAGGTAGGGGGACAAACGCCCATGTTCTACATCAACAACTGGGCGAGCGTATCTGCCTGCTGGGAAAATTTCTTCGCATTGGACTTTTGTCGTTGACCGAGGTTCTTGAGCTTCCACTGGAGATCGGGTAATTGTTCGAGGTGGGAATATGACCCTATTCATGGGGTGAGGCCCTCAAAACCCTCAGAAGAGTCAGACGCTTAGGCACTGACGATTCCTTTCGGCAACATGAGCGGGTCAAGTCCGGATCTCCAAGGCAGCGAAAGTTCCTTGCCCAACTGCAGGCAAAGACGCACCGTCTTGACGCTGGTGCAATGCTGCAGAAGATCGAGCAGAACGTCGGTTCGCAGACTGTAGGAACTCTCGGCAAGTTCTCTCGCCTCCTGAAAAGGCTGGCGCACTCCGACTTCGCTCAGAACCTCAAGTAATGCACGTTCTGGAACCGACACATCGGGTGCAGCCACGCGCTTCTCGAACGTTTCGACGTAAAGAAGGTGACCGGGGCGTTCATCGAACAGGCGCTTGCGATGGTATTCCGCCGGAAACCGCTCGGTGAACCAAGCAGGCAGGCGGGCTGACATCCATCCGTACAGGTTCAAGACCGGATTCCTTGAGGGATATTGGCGCACTCCGTACCAGTCGAGTGCAGACCTGCCTCCAACATGCAGCCCATCGATTTTACGTTGCAAAAGAATGAGGCTAGGATACAACTCAAGCGTTTCACCGGGTCTGCAATACACCCCCCGCTCCAGCCGGTCGAGCCAGCCTGTCCGAACATAGTAAACGGCGAGGTCAGGCGAGATGCCGAGTGCAGCCATTTCCACCGAGGTTATCGGAGTTCCCGAGGACAGGCTGGCATAAAGAGTTTTTAGTTTGTTCCTTTTGGTCGTAATCATACTACGATTGATAACATTTTTTTGAGAGGATGACAAGATACCATCAGATTCTAGCGCATTTTCCGTCGCTGACCTCCCGGGAGGAGGCCCCCGGCTCGCCGGAGTATTTTCGGGGACCCTACGAAATGTCCTTCATTCCTACATGTGAGGGGTCTCCGTGAGAGGCGCCTCTTGCCTCTGGAGTTCCTGCCCCCGGGAAAACGACCTCATTTTCTTCGTCAGGGCGGGGCGAACCGAATCGGACGAGGCATTTGTCTCTTCTCGGGTCGATGAAGGAGGTTACTTCCTCACTGTGTATTTTCCCTGACCCAATAACCCGCTTTCAGGCCGAAGTTTTCCAGCGACCCCTTCTCCGCGCACGACTTGGCAATCCTGGTGGTCTTTGTTTGATTGGTCACTGGCAGACTTCGACTCTATCGGTATTGTGTTGTCATCGGATACACATCCCGCTAGGATTTGTGTATCTATCCTGTATCGATTGGAGAAGAGCCATGCGTGACGCAGCCATCAACCTTCGGGCGCTGCCCCAGCAGCGGGATCTGATCGACCAAGCCGCCCAACTTCTCGGCAAGAACCGGTCGGACTTCATGCTGGAAGCCGCCTGCGACAAAGCACAGGCGGTCGTCCTCGATCAAGTGTTTTTTAATCTGGACGAAGCCAAGTATCGACAGTTTGCCGCCTTACTTGATGAACCGCCGGCACCGAATGTCGGCCTCGAGCGTCTGCTGGCTGTGAAGGCTCCGTGGAAAGCCGGCGCATAAACCTGCGTCCCCCGGAGCCCTTGTCTGCACAGCACCAGGTCGATACTTTTTCCTGCGGAGAATCTGTTCTCGACGAGTGGATAAAACGCCGTGCGCTGGCCAACCAGGCCAGCGGCGCAAGTCGCATCTTCGTGGTCACCGACTGGCAAGGGCTGGTCATGGGGTGCTACGCACTGGCCGCCGGTGCCGTTACCCGCCAGGACGCCACGCGTTCGGTTCGTCAGAACATGCCCGACCCTGTTCCGGTCATGGTGCTGGCACGCCTGGCGGTCGATGCGAGGGCGCAAGGCATCAAACTGGGCGCATCCCTGCTCAAGGACGCCGTCGAACGCGCTTTGGTCGTATCGCAAAACGCCGGAGTCAGGGCGCTTCTTGTGCATGCCTTGAACGACCGCGCCCGACAGTTCTATATGCACTATGGATTCCAGGTTTCGCCTGTGCATCCGATGACGTTGATGTTGCGTTTAAGCAATCCCCAATCTTGATCACGGATAATATCCGCCCAGGAGTCGAAGATGGCGAATTTCACAGCCTTGCCGCCCGTGGACTGCAAATAGGCGGAAAGTTCAGCAATTTTGTCACGATCTTTCCTGTCATACATTGGTGGAACAACGATTCGGAAACGTGCGTTGGGGGAGAAAAACGTGCGCATTGACGAAAGATCCCGCAAAATCATAAGGGTATTCGGATTTTGTGATTGATTTTTGTTTTTCTGACTAACACTAACAGAAAAACATGATTTCTATTTTTTGATTGACATTCTGGAATAGGCTCTATAATCTTGATTTTTAATTCTTGATTGATCCCCCCCATTTTAGAGGAGCCTATGCCCGAATCCCATCCTCCTGTCCCCGTCGAATCCATCACCTCCCGGATCTTTCTTGTCCGGGGGTTGAGAGTCATGCTCGATTCCGACCTGGCCGAGCTGTATGGAGTCACGACGAGCGCCCTTAATCAAGCCGTTCGACGGAATATCGACCGATTTCCATCGGACTTCATGTTTCAAATAACAGACTCTGAACTCTCAAACTTGAAATCACAATTTGTGACATCAAGTTGGGGCGGCCGCCGGAAACTCCCGCTGGTATTCACCGAACAGGGAGTATCAATGCTCTCCGGTGTGTTGCACAGCGACCGGGCCATTCAGGTCAATATCGCCATTATGAGGGCTTTCGTCCAACTCCGGGAAATGCTGTCCACCCACAAGGAACTGGCTCACAAGCTGGAGGAACTGGAACGGAAAGTCGGGATTCACGATCAAACCATTGTCCAACTGATCGAGGCGATCCGGCAACTGATGGAACCGCCAGCGGAGAAAAGAAAACAGATTGGGTTTACAACCGACAAGGAGGGATGATGTTCACTTTGCACGATGATCGGGGAACGGATCCAACGAGAATCAGAACGATCGCCGGAATTGATGAAGGGTTTGCCCTTTTCGATTATGTGAGCATTAAACAAACCGACGGTGAAGAATGGATAGCCCAAGTCGTCGTTCCCAACTTAAACATCTCCACCGTCGGAGATCCCCTGAATCCAACCATTCTCCACGGCTTGCAACTCTCTCAGCAAAGACCCGACATTCGAAGCATCGAATCCATTCAGGTCTTTTCCCTTATGATCCTCGGTCAAGTTCGAAACGGTCAAATCATTACGGCCCGATTAAGACCTTTGCCCGGGGCCCCAGTCCGGCGACTCGATTCACAGGAAACAATCAGAATCATCGGAATATGGAAAGGGATTACCAAAAGGTCAGCCTAAAGAAATGCCTGCGGCAGGCATTTCTAATAAGCCAAAAACGCAACGTGAAAGAGCTTTAGAAAATGGCATCAGTAGGTGGTCTCAACAAGGTCTTGATAAGATCGCCAAGTTCCGCCCCGAACTCTTGAACAAGATATCCAAGGGCGAACTCTCGATCAAAGAATCTCTGAGACTTTGTGATGGATCCTCATTAAAGAACCAACAGAGTCCGCCTATCGAAAATCTCAAGAAAGCATTCTCCAAACTTTCAGAGGAAGAAAAGGACCAATTCAGGATTTGGTTACGAGAATATCATCTGATTTCTCAACCAGATTATACTGTTGCAAAAGTAATCTCCACAAATGTTTAACCATTGGAGAATGCGGATGATCTTTGAGTTAGAGCATAAAGATGACCATGGCGTTATAAAATACTCAACCGAGCAAATTTCATTTCCAGCTTTTGTCAAACATTTGACCTTTGCTGGAACCGGAAAGTATAGACCTCCAACTCTTGCATTCAGATACTTGGGATTTTTATTCGGTTATTTCCCCTACTGGGGGATTACGCATTTTGTTTTGCCACAATTTATCTTTAACGACCCAACAGAAAAAGGAGCTATATCAAAACAGATCGGTCGAACTTTTTCAGATTATCTATCCAAGAGAATTTATAGGTCCAAATTTAGCTATAGTTACGAAGATGCCATGATTCAAAAAGGGCTTCCCATAACCGGTCACAGACCTGATTTCTATTGCGATAACCTTAAACATCAATTTGCAATTGAAGCTAAAGGATTCTCTGCCTCAAGTATATCTGCCAATGAGATGCACAATCATAAAAAGCAATCACAATCTGGTCCCATTCCAGTGAGTTTTTCTATCGCCAGTGTTGCCTATGATCTCTACAAAAATCTTAAAGTTAAATTTCATGATCCGGTAAACGACAATGTTCCTTATGATAGGGAGATTAGTTTTCAACTTCGATCTTCTTATTTCAATAGCGTGATTGACCTTGTCGAACAGTATCGTTTCCCTCAAACTCAAAGTAATTTTCCTGACTTTGTTTCCTATAATTTCATGCCATTTTTCCAACCATTTTTTCCCCCAAGATTAAAACTCCTTGTACATAGAGCAATTATTCAAAGAAATTGGGAAAGTAATGATTGGCTGGAAACAATTGAAAGACCTCAAGAGAGAAATGAAAATTACTATATTGATTCTGACGGTATCGGTTTATCAGTTATAGATTAATCCGAAATTTTATAGCGAGAACTAATATATGACATTAGACATTCTCAACCTCCCCTCCTACCGCGTCCTCCAGGTCGAGGATGCCGACGGGGACTATCAGATCAAGGCCGAGACCGTCTCTCCTCCCGAACGCTGCATCCATTGCGGTTCTGATGCCCTGGTCGGCTTCGGACGCCGGGAGAACTGGATCCGTGACCTTCCGATCCACGGAAAACGGGTCGGGATCGCCATTGATACCCGGCGCTTCCGGTGCAAAACGTGCGGGAAGACCTTTTACGAGCCTCTTCCGGAGGTGGATCCCAAGCGGTCCATGACCGCAAGGCTCAAGGAATGGCTGGAGAAGGAATCCCTCCGGCATTCCTTCACCCACCTGGCAGATGAAACCGGGGTCGGTAATTCGACGATCCGGATGGTGTTCGACGACTATGCGGATCGACTCCGGGACAATCTTCGCTTCGAGACCCCGGAGGTCCTAGGGATCGACGAGATTCACCTGATCCGGCGACCCCGGGCAGTCTTCACGAATATCCCCTCCTGCTATGTTGTCGAGATGCTTCCCGACCGGAACAAGACCACCGTGGCTCGGTTCCTGTCCGATCTTCCGGACAAGGGGCGGATCCGGTGCGTGGCGATCGACATGTGGCGACCCTACCAGGAGGCCGTACGGGAGGCCCTTCCGGGCGTCCCTGTTGTCGTGGACAAGTTCCATGTCGTGAAGATGGCCAACGCCGCCCTGGACTCCCTCCGGAAGGCCGTGGGAGGGACACTCTCCCCCGAGAGGAGACGGAGCCTTACACGATCCCGCCATGTCCTTCTGAAGCGGTTTTCGGACCTGAGCGAGATCCAGAGGAAACGCCTGGCCGAATGGAGCCGGGACTTTCCGGTCCTGGCCAAGGCCCATGTGGCCAAGGAACGGTTCTACGACATCTACGAGGCCCCTTCCCGATCCGAAGCGGAAAAGCGCTACAGGGAGTGGGACGAGGGTCTTGATCCGGAGGTCCGAACCACTTTTGGCCCCCTCCTGACGGCCTTTCAGAACTGGGAGGGACCAATCCTGGCCTATTTCGACCACCGGGTCACGAACGCCTGCACGGAGTCGGCGAACAACCTCATCCGGGCGGTTCAACGGATGGGGCGGGGATACAGCTTCGACGTGCTCCGAGCCCGGATCCTGTTCGTCCGTCATGGGGCACACAAGATGAAGCCGTTCCGGCGGTTCGGTAAAAGGGATCTTGTGGCTGAGGAAGGGATGGGCTACGGGTTGCCATCAACAGAAATCGAACCGGAGGAAATCAGTCTCGGGGTGGATACGTCAACACTTCTGGATCTGATCGAAAGAGGAGAGGTCTGATCCTAAATCAATCACAAAATCCGAATACCCAATCATAAAAACAGTCGTTTCCGACAGACTCGGAACCGGGACCGTGGTTCGCCTCTTTGGAAGTCGCGCTGACAATACGAAGAAGGGGGGAGACATCGATCTTCATCTTGAGCCCGAAAACGTTGTCTTGCGTAGAGTCTGTACAGAATGTCAGCTTGCGGCGACGCTTGCAATAAAGCTTGGCGGACGTCGCGTCGACCTGCTCATCCGGAATCCGGGGGGGAGGCTACGGCCGATCGACGATGAGGCCCACAAATACGGAGTCGTCTTGTGAGCCTTTCCGGCAAGGAGAGAAATCGTCTGGAACGTCTTCTTGTTCTCATGGAGTGCGAGGCTCGCCAGCTTGAGCGAACCACGGCAAGACTTAGGACCCGTTAATTTATTAGATTAACATTTACAATGCGACTGGAGGGGCTGGACATCTTCACTCCTCAATGATATGATCGCGCCATGAAAACCGAAGAAGAGACCATTCGCGATGTGGCGGAACGATATAGTCGGCTGAAATGGAGCATGGACGAGCGCGCCTGTCGTCTCTGGGCTGGAAACGAAGCGATCAGCCTTGGTCATGGCGGAGGAGTGGCCGTGGCGAAAGCCACAGGACTTGCCCGCCAGACGATCAGCCGAGGAATTCTTGAGATCAAGAACAAGGCGCGTCATGGTCCCAGTCCTCTTCCTCCGGGCAATGTCAGGCGTCCGGGTGCGGGACAGAAGAAAGCCAGCAAGAAATATCCGAACATTCTGAAGGATCTGGAGTCGCTGGTCGAGCCGGTGACGCGGGGAGATCCGATGTCGCCCCTCCGATGGACGACAAAGAGCCTGCGGACTCTCTCGGACGAATTGAAGGCGATGGGGTACAAGGTCAGCCACGTCACAGTGGGAGAGCTTCTGGGGCTTCTGAACTACAGCCTGCAGGGCAACGCCAAGATCAAGGAAGGAAAGGCGGCGAAAAACAACGATCGGGATCCCCAGTTCAACTTTATCAACGACCGGGCGGACAAGTCTCTTCAAGAGGGAATTCCCGTTCTGTCGGTCGACACCAAAAAGAAAGAACTGATCGGAGAGTTCAAGAATCCCGGGCGAACCTGGAATCCGAAAGGGTCGCCCACTCCGGTGAACGATCACGACTTTCCTGAGGATGCCGGAAAGGTGGCGCCTTATGGAGTCTATGATATCCACCGGAAGGAAGGATGGGTGAACGTGGGAACGGACCACGACACGGCAACCTTTGCCGTGGAGAGCCTTTGCCGCTGGTGGAGCCTGCGGGGAAAAGAGCTTTACCCCGACTGTCCAGAGATCTTCGTCACGGCCGATGGCGGAGGCAGCAACGGATCCCGTTCTCGCCTCTGGAAAAAAGAGTTGCAGGCCTTGGCCGACGAGATCGGTCGGCCTATCCGGGTGAGTCATTTTCCTCCCGGAACGAGCAAATGGAACAAGATCGAGCACCAGCTTTTCTCCCACATTTCGATGAATTGGAAGGGTATCCCCCTCACCAGCCACGAGGTGGTGGTGAATCTGATCGCCAATACGCGAACAAAAACAGGACTCAAAGTGCATGCGGTCCTCGATTCGAATAAATACCCGACCGGAACGGTGGTCAGCGAGGAGGAACTCAAAGATATCAACATCAAACGCGCTGACTTTCGAGGAGATTGGAATTATGTGATCTCTCCGAAAAGCTCAAAATGTTAACGTAATATTTTAACGGGCCCTTAGGGAGGCCCAGCCCGATATCGTCTGGATCCAAAATCTCGAAAAAAACGAGTCCCATGGAGAGATGCTCGAGGCCTTTGTCTCCCGTTTCTCCCGACTGAAGGATACGGTCGGAGACACGCTTCTTCCGACTCTTCTCGGAGCCAGCCTCGAAAAAGTCGGCACCCAGTTCGACAACCTTTCTCGTGCCGAAAGGTTCGGCTGGATTGCCTCGAGTGAAGAATGGATTGCGCTTCGCGAGTTGCGAAACCGCCTTGTGCACGAATACATCGACTCTGCCGAAGACATTCTCGAAGCGCTTCTCGAGGCTCTTGCGAATGTTCGCGTCCTCTTGCTTGCTCGCAAGAAGATGGCGGAGCAGGCTCAAAAAGTCCTGAATTAAGGCTCCCTCCCCCAGGTAATTTCGGCAAAATGAACCACCTTGAAAAAAACAGACAAAAAAAGGGGAGCCTTGTGGGCTCCCCTTGCCGTTTCTGGACCCGAAAGGGTCGCTCTTACATATTGTTGATGATTTCCGTTCCGAACTGCGAACACTTGACCTCGGTCGCTCCTTCGAGCTGGCGGGCGAAGTCGTAGGTCACCTTCTTCTTCAGGATGGCGTTCTTCACACCCTTCAGGATGAGGTCGGCTGCTTCCTTCCATCCAAGGTACCGGAACATCATCTCTCCGGAGAGAATGACCGCTCCCGGATTGACCTTGTCCTGGCCGGCATACTTGGGGGCCGTTCCATGGGTCGCCTCGAAGCCCGCAAAGCCGGTTTCGTAGTTGATGTTGGCGCCGGGGGCAATCCCGATTCCGCCGACCTGGGCCGCGAGGGCGTCGGAGAGGTAGTCTCCGTTGAGGTTGAGGGTCGCGATCACGTCAAACTCGTCGGCGCGGAGGAGGATCTTCTGAAGGAAGGCATCGGCGATCTCATCGCGGATGAGGAGCTTGCCTGCCGGAGGATTCCCGCCGCAGTCGTCCCAGCTCACCGTCTTGTCGCCGAATTCTTCCTTGGCGACCTCGTAGCCCCACTTCCGGAAATATCCTTCCGTGAACTTCATGATGTTGCCCTTGTGGACGAGGGTCACGCTCCGGCGATTGTTGGCCAGAGCAAATCGGATGGCCGCCCGGACAAGACGCTTGGTGCCCTCTTCGGAGACAGGCTTGATCCCGATGCTGGCGGTCTTCGGAAAGCGGATCTTCTTCATGACCCCCTCCTTCTCGAAGATCTTGTAGAACTCGGCAATGGCAGGGGATCCGGTGGCCCATTCGATTCCGGCGTAGATGTCCTCTGTATTCTCCCGGAAGATGACCATGTTGACCTTTTCCGGATGCTTGACAGGGGAGGGGGAGCCGAACCACTCGACAGGACGCACGCAGGCGTAGAGATCGAGCTCCTGGCGAAGGGCCACGTTGATGCTGCGGAAGCCACCGCCGACCGGGGTCGTGAGGGGTCCCTTGATCCCGACAAGAAACTCGCGATAGGCGGTCAGCGTGTCTTCGGGCAGCCAGGTGTTGGCTCCGTAAACCTCGTTGGCCTTCTCGCCGGCATAGACTTCGAACCAGGCAACCTTCTTCTTTCCGTTATAGGCCTTCAAAACGGCGGCATCGAAGACGCGCACGGAGGCGTTCCAGATGTCGGGTCCGGTGCCGTCTCCGGCAATGAACGGAATGACAGGGTTGTCGGGAACGGTCAGCTTGCCGTTTTCCATCGTGATCTTCTGCCCCTCTTTGGGCGGTGTAAGCTTCTGGTAGGACGCCATGAATTCCCTCCTCGGTGAATGGAATAGGTGGTGGTGAGGTCCTAAGGGTAAGGACGGGAAGAGTCCCATCGTCTTTTCCTCGGACCTTTTTTGAAGAGTGCGCTCGTATATGACCAGGGGGAGAGGGGGCGATAAGCCGTCGACTCGCCGTTGATCGAGAGGCCTTCTCTTCTTGATCCCGGAGAACCCGGCTTTGATCCCGACCTCATTGTCGGGGGAGACGGGGCACCAGGCCATCTGAAAATCGGGAACCTTGTCAAGGGTGTGCGGCGAGTGTGAAGCCGCACAGGAAACCTGTGCAAAAACGCTCCGATATTTCAATCCCTCGAATTTTACACGCCCCGGGATGTGTTGGCAAGATGGAAAAGAAAAGAATTTTATCCGGCCTTTTTAGGGAAGGGCTTTCTTTTTCGTATATGAAAACGATTCTTGTTCTCGTCCATTCATTTTTGGCGTTTTAAAATTCTTTTATTTGTATTTGTTTTAAACAGATTCCTATGCTCTCCTCTTTCTCCTGTGAAGGCAGTCTCCTTTGATAAGGTATTTATATTTCCTTATTTAACAGATGCTTGCGCACTGGCATTTTAATTGCTCAGGGATCTCCTCCGAAAGGAGGGCTGCCATGCCGCATGCCGAGCTTGTAAATGTCTTCGTCGACAACTTTGGGGAAAATCCCCTCATTACCGAGTTTGCAAACAACGTCGCCAACTTCGTTGTCTATGGACTGGGCGCCTTTCTCTTTGTCCTGGGCATGGCCCGGGCCGGATTCGCCATGAAGAGCCACGACGCCGACGGGATCCGCCAGGGAGTTATGACCGTAGCCGGAGGTGCCCTTGTGCTCATGTCCAAGGCGATCTGGGACACACTGACCGTCTGGGCAGGACTCTGATGGACGCCTATCGCCACATTCTCAAGACCCCTCTGCTCGGCCGCTATCAGGTTCCGTGGGATCTTTCGCTTCCCCTGGGATTCATTTTGGGAGGATTTCTCTTCGGGGCAAACCTCGTCTTTCTTCTTTTTCTTCTGGCCCTTTCCCTGACGGCGCTCTTCTGGGTCCGGAGATCGGGGGAAGGAACGATCCGCGGCTGGCTCTCCTATCTCCTCCGCAAGAGGGTGCACCTTGTCGAGTAGAACGTTGTGGGGGCGCAGAAAAGAGTCCTCGGACTCCGTCCATCGTCTCTTCGATCTGGCGGCGCTTTCGGGGAAGACCCTCGTGGGTCAAAGCGGTCGGCTTTCACGACTGCTCTTTTTGTCGGGGGCCAACATCTTTCCTTTAGACTCCGACGAGACTCTTCAGCTCTATCGTGGGATCCAGACTCTTCTGGCCCACCTTCCCCCGGGCTACGGGATGCAGTTTCGGGTGGAGGTCCGCCACGGGATCCCCGGAGAAAGGTCCTTTCTTCTTCCCGACGGCTTCCCGCCGGCCGACACCCTCTTCTCCTGGAGCGAAGAAGGGGAGGAGGGGGGAGAGGGGCTTCTCTCTGCCGACAAGAGCCAGGACTTTCTTGCTCGTCCCGCCAGGAAGAGAAGCCTTGTCATGGCGATCGTCGGCTATCCCGATCGCGAGCGGGAGAGGCTCAGGCTTTCGCACTTTCCCAGGGGGGCTCCCGCCCCCCTCCCCAAGGGAGGCGAGGAGACGGAGAAGAGACGGGGGGAGCGTCTCAGGGAAATCCGTCAGCTCGAGGAGGCGGTGTTGGCCCTTCTCCCCGGGGCCGGCATGGAAGGACGCTCGCCGGGAGAAGAGGAGATCCTGGCCCATCTGGCCTGCCGGGCCAACCCCGGTCTCATGACTAAGGTGCCCTTCGGCGGGGAGTCCCGGGGAAAAATTCCCCCGCTCTTCCAGACGACCTTTCAAGAGTTTCCGGGAGAGATCAAGGCCTATCGACCCGACGGGGAGGTGCTTTGGGGACGGTTCCACGCTCTCCGGCAGCTTCCGTCGACCTTTCACAGGGAGACGCTGGCGCCCATCCTCGAGGGACCCGACTTCGACTGCGACCTGACGGTCAATCTCTTCAAGCCCGATCGGAACCTCGCCAGCCGATCGATCCAGTCCAATGCGACCGTCAACCGGTTTTTGACTCTGCTTCTTCCGGGCAAGTCCTACCGTCTCGAGTCGGTCATTGCCGAGCAGGACGACTTTCTCAAGACGCTTCACGAGGCCCCGGAGGAGGAGAGCGCTCCGCTTCTCCTCAACCTCACATTGGGATACTGGCACCCGGACAGGCGCCGGCTCTCGGAGCTCGGTCAACAGACGGTGAGGGCCTTTTCCGAAGCCGACGGGGCGCTCTGCGCCGCGGAGCCCTATCGCCAGTGGCCTCTCTTCCGGAGCCAGTTTCCAGCCGACGGCTGTGCCAACGACCGCTGGGAGGTCGTAACGGCCGCTCAGGCAAGCCGATTCCTCCCGGTATGGGATCGCTTTCCCGACATGGCGAATCCCTGGTTTGTGGCGAAGAACCACCGTCAGGAGATTCTGGGTCTCGACTTCTGGAGCCGGGAGATTCCCAATGCCAATGGTCTTGTTTTGGGTCGGTCCGGGTCGGGCAAGTCCTTTGGCGTCAAGATGCTCCTCTCCCAGTATCTTCTTTCAAGTTCTTCCCACCACGCCGTCATCGTCGAGAGCGGGGGGGACTTCGAGAGGCTTTCTTCTTTCTTCGGAGGCGACTACGTACGGATCGACCTGTCGGGGAACTTTTCTTTAAACCCCTTTCCTCTCAAGGAGGATCTCCAGAGGGAAGGGGGGCTTTACGATCCCGACTGGATGGGATTTCTCGTAGCCCTGATCGAGACCTTCCTGATCACCGCCCATCCCGTCGCCCCGCTCCACCGGAGCATCCTGG
Source organism: Nitrospirota bacterium (assembly GCA_021801345.1). Taxonomy (GTDB): domain Bacteria; phylum Nitrospirota; class Leptospirillia; order Leptospirillales; family Leptospirillaceae; genus UBA4572. The sequence goes on along the minus strand of JAJYYA010000024.1, from coordinate 133,981 downwards.
GCCAGTGTCTGGGGGATCTCTACGACCGGCTGCCCGAAAGCGGGGGCCGCCCCTGTCTGACCGACCTCGTGAGAACCCTTTTTTCCTTCCGGGGGAGGGACGCCGAGGACGAGGAGGCCTCGGTCCGCATGGCCAAGACCCTCGAGTCCTGGTCGACGGGTCTTTACGCGCCCCTTTTCAACAACCCGGAAGGCTTCCGTCCCCGATCCAGGATCCTTGCCTTCGACCTCTCCGGGCTCGACCGGCAGGAGGCTCTCCGGGGAATCGTCTTTGCCTTCATCGCCGGGATCTCGATGGAGAAGCTCTTCCGGGAGAAAAACCGCAAACTCTACTTCGTCTACGACGAGGCCCACCGGCTGATGACGCAGTTTTCGGGAACGGGCTTTCTCGAGCACATGTACCGGACTGCCCGCAAGTTCGGGGGCGGGGTGGTGGCCATGAGCCAGTCGCCCGAGGACTGGCTGGGAGAAGGCCGGGAGGGAGGGATCCTCGGCAACTCTTCCTGGAAGTGGATATTTCCTTGCTCTGTGCTTCCGGAGACCTACCGAAAGATCGGCCTCTCGGAGCGCGAGACCGAGATCATCAATGCTCTGGACTTCTCCCGGGGCGAGTTTTCCGAGTGCTACCTCTCCATGGGGATGCGCAGGGGAATCCTGCGCCTTGAGCCCTCGCCCCTTGAGTACTGGATGGCCGCCCGCTCCCCCGAGGAGGACCGGATCTTTGGAGAGGCACTGGCTTCGGCCGGCTCGGTGAGGGAGGCACTTCTCATGCTCGCCGAAAGAACGTGGGACAAACGTGATGCGGAGGATTCGTGATCCAGAGAAAGGCTCTTTTCCTGATCTTTTTCGGGGCTCTCTTCGCCGGGTTCTTTCCGGAGAAGGCCTGGGCCGGGGTCCTGCCCGGACCCAACACCGTCATCGAAAGCCGCATCCTCTGGGTCGAAAACCAGATGCGTCTTTCTATGAGCCGTTTCCACCAGATCTTCCTCATGAAGAACCGGGGCAACGATTATTATGCGACCCCGATGCTTCCGGCGGTTCCTGTCATGACTCTTCCGGCTCCGGTCGCGGGCGCCGGTGTTTCGGGGGTTACTCAGTCGGCCGCCGAAGGGATGGGACAGGCCGTCTCGGGTCTTCCCCAGGTTCAGACCGCCTATGCAAGCGGCTCCGGCATCCACGATATGGCCTACCAGGCAAGTCCCGAGGGGGCCATACGCCTCGGAGCCGACATGGAGGGGAGGATGTTCCAGACTCTGGTGACAATCCATCAGGATCTTCTTTACCTCCTCAAGGTCCAGTCCTCCCGCTCGGGACTCAAGGGACAGGTTCTCGACCAGAACCATTACGAGAACCTTCGGGACCAGGAGATCTTAAAGATCGACCTTCCCCAGTGGATCATGTACCGGTGAGGAGAGATCCAAAGTGAACTGCCCCGCCACGCAGGGGATCCTCGTCTTCCAGGACACGGCGACCATCCCCTGCGTCCTCCTCCCGGTACGCGCCCAGATCGCCTCTCTCACCCGGGTGCTCCTCTTCGTGAGCATCCCGGTGGCGCTCGTCTTTTTCTGGCTCAAGATGCGGGGAGGGGAGCGGGTCTTCGGGGACCTTCTCCGGGTCCTGGTCGTCTTTATCACCTTGGCCGGCTACGACGGCTGGTTCGAAGACGGGGTCACGATGGTGGGAGCCGTGGCGCAGTCGCTCTATCCGAGCGGCCTTGTCCTGGCCTTCTACGAACGGATCTGGCAGTCGAGCCTCATCCCGGGATCGGTCGGATCCTTCGTCGGATTTCTCTCCGACCCCATGGGGATCCTCTATCTCGTCCTTCTCGACGGTCTCAAGGTGATCGTCCTGGCCTTTTCGCTCGTGCGCTATGCGCTCCTGGCCTTCCTCTATATCGTCGGCCCGCTGCTCCTTGCCGTGGCGGTCGTGCCGGGGCTTTTCTTCCTTGTGGGTCAGTGGGCCAGAAACGCTCTCGAAATCAGCCTCTGGCTTCTCTTCCACAACCTTCTTATCGGGATATTCTCCTCCATCAACCTCTACCAGGCCCTCTCGCCCGCCCCGGTCTCCCAGACCCTCGTCAACAGGGTTCTCGAGATCGGGATCCTTTTGGTCCTTGTCTTGATGATCCTCTTTGTCCCGATCCTGACCCACCTTCTTCTCGATCGCTCCTACGAGGGGATCGGCTCCTTCATGGGCCCCCAGGCCGAGAGCCTGGGGCGGAACCTCTGGCACAACATGGTGTCGAAGCCCCTCTTGAAGGGAGAACTTCCGTTCGGGATGGGCGAATTCAAGGCCGGAACCACGACCAAGGATCTGGGGCAGGGACGGAGGGTCTACCGGAAGCGGCAGCTTCGCCTCGGCCCGCTGGACTTCACCTCCATGGTCTGGCAGAGGGGGACCAAACCCAAAAAAAAGAAAGAAGAGGGGGAGAGCCGGGAGAAAGGGAGTGATCCAAAGGAGAAGACTAAGGAGGGAGGCGAGTCCGGGAAGGCTCCGAAAAAGCCGAGAGCGACCCGAACACGCAAGACCCCTGTCAAAAAGACCGCCCAAAGTGCCAAGTCGACACGAGCGACAATCACTCGCGTGAGCCGCAAAAAATCCGACTCCACGGAAGGGAGCCCGGAACTTTCCGCGACAGAAAAGCCGAAGAGAACGCGCCGAAAAAAAATAGCCGATCCCCCGGAAGGGCCAAAATCGGAAGAATAAGGAGTCGTAGATGTTAAAAACCCAGACAGAAGAGGCGGGGGAGTTTTTGGGGGAAGAAGAGGGGGAGTCCCCCCTCTGGACCGCTCCTTCCGTCTACGGAAGCCGGGAGGAGATTGTCGGAGGGTTCCGGGGAGTCAAAAGGCTTCTGGGGACACTCCTGGTCCTGACGGTCGTCAACACTGCGGCGATCGTGCTTCTCTCGGGGGACCGCTCACTTGTCGTCGGCCTTTCCTCCGACGGGCACATGCAGGTGTTGACCCCTCTCTCAGACGGGGTCTTCCGGAAGAATCTCGAACGGATCTCCCGCACCTTCGTGCAGGACTTCCTGACGAACCTCACCGCTTACGACTCCTTCGAGATCTCCTATCGGATCGGGAAGGCTCTGGCCGTCATGACGCCCGACCTTCGACTCCAGATGAAGCGGGCGATCGAGACCCAGAACCTAGTCCAAAGCGTCTCCCGGGCCAAAATCCATACGATCCTCTCAGTCGAGCGGTTTTCGATGCATCCGGTTCGACGGGGGATCTGGTCGGTCGAGGTATCCGGGGCCCGGACGACCTACGGCCCCGGAAGCAGCGCCGGGAGCGTCAAGGGATTTTCGGCCCGCCTCATTCTCTCCCGGGGAACGCCGACTCCGGGCAATCCTTACGGTCTCTGGGTCTCCCGCTACCAGGAGGAGGCTCCTCCCTCCCAGGCGCAGGCGAGTTCGGCAGGAGGCATGGCCCCTTGAACCGGACATTCTGGAGCGGATTCGGGGTGGCGGTCCTGGTGATTCTTCTCCCGGTTCTCGTCTTGATCGATGCCCGCTCCTCCTCCGACCGCCATCATCCGCCAGAGGAAAGAGCCACGCCCTCCAAAGGAGAGTCTGCCGCTCCGGGAGCTCTGCCGGAAGCGGTCTCCCTTCCTCCGGCTCCTCTTTCGGCAAGCGGGAGTTCCGCTCCTCCTCCGCCCCCGGCAATCCCGCCGCGGGAACAGCGTACGGCCTCGATCCCGGCGCCTTCGTCGATCTCCGACCCCGAGCTCGCCTTCAGTCCCGAGAAAATCCGGGCGGGCGTCGCCCGGGAGGTTCGGCGAAGGGCGCTTGCCCGTCCGCACAGAAAAAAACATTCCGGGATCCGCACGATGGTCTACGACCCCGATCATGTCTATACGATCCGGACAGCCGTTTCGCATGTCACCCTCATCGATCTTCCGGAGGAGGCCCGGGAGGTCTATCTCGGAGACTCGAAGCTTTTCATGGCGGAGGTCTTCGGGACCCGCGTCAAGATCAAGCCTATTACCTGGGACAGGGAGACCACCACCAATATGATCGTCTATACGCTTCATCGCCAGTTTGCCTTCCGTCTCAGGGTTGTGGGGGAGGGCGAGGAGGACGACCTCCTCACCTTTTACCTTCCGCAAAGCGAGACGGTCGTCAATCTGAACCCGCTGCGGAAAAAGATGGAAGACGATCTGGCCGTCAAGGAGAAGGTCGATCTTCGAAAAAGGGCCATCGACACGCTTCGGGAGGCGGGTCCTTCCGTTCCCGTGGGGGTCAGCGAGGAAAAGGCGGGAATCGCAGCCAATTTTCTTGGATTTTCCTCTTTGGACAGCGTCTCCTATGCTCTTTTCGAGATCAAGAATGGCACGGACCGTCCCGCCGTCCTCGAGGATGTTCGACTCCGGTCCTTCCGCACTTCCCTTTTCTGGGAAGGCCGACGCAACTACCAGGAGGGGCAGGATTACAGCCGGAGCTACCATCTGACGGTTCCGGCCCAGGGAAAGAAAAGGATCCTCCTTCCGGCCGACCCTCCTCCGCTCAAATCGGCGCGGGACGGCTACCTGGCCGAAATCAGGGTCGATGGCGGCGAGGGGGGCCGCAGGGTCTTTCGACTTGAAAAGAGAGGGGACAAAAGGTGAATCGCTGGCTTTTTCTCGGAGGAACGGCCGTCGTGGGCCTCCTCCTTTATCTCGTCTTCAAGGTAAGCCATCCCGGAGCGGGGGAGGGGGACGGGTGGTCCGGATCCTCTTCCGTCTCCGGTCGGGCGTCCGCATGGAACGATCTGGCCGCACCACGCCTTCCGGCACCGGAGCCCCCCCGTCGCACATTTTCCTCTCCCTCCCTCCTTCCGGGAAGCCGCGAGCCGGAGCGGCATCCGCTCGACACGCGGAGTACCGTCTATCTCGACGGGCAGGGGCCCGCAGGAGGAGGTTCCGAAAACCCGGGAAGCGGTCTCGAGGGGCCGGGTGCTCCGCTCGTCCTGTCTGCGCTCCAAAGCGTTCTGGGCAAGACGGGGGAGCCGGCGGGCCTTGCCCGCCGTGCCGAGGCGGTCCGTCGCGCCGCAGGAGGCTCGCCACCTTCGGGCTCCTCCTCCCGACGGGTCGCCGCTGGAAGCGAGATGGCCGTCATCGCTCTCAAGACCGTCTCCGGGCCGGGAGCCCAGATGCCCGTCATGGTGCGCGTGAGCGGCCGATCCCTTGCCGCCCTTCACCTTCCTCCGGGAACGAAGGTGTTGGGCTATCCCGAAAGTCTCGCGGGGTCGCGCCTCCGGATCCGATTTACGCGGGTCCTCTACCCCGGAGGTCTCGAGGCCCATACTACGGGATTTGCTCTCTCCGGAGGGAGAGAGGGGGTTCCTGTGCCGGTCGACCGGCACGAAGGAGGGAACATCGGCCGCTCGATGGCCCAGAACAGTATGATGCTGGGAGGGGAGGCGATCGACACCATGGGCTGGTCGGGCAACAATGTGGGCGACCTCATGGCGATGCAGGCCGGCGGCAACGCCATGGCCGTGGCGGGAAGCCAGATCCCCTCTCCGGTCAACCGGACGACCTACCGGCTCGCCCGGGGGACCCGATTTTCGATCATGGTCATGGAGTCCTTTCCCGTGCTGGACGGGGCGGGGGAGAGATGAGGATCGAGGAGGGGACAGCTTCTTGCGGGTCCGGCCATGTTTTGCAGTCGGACGGGATCGTGGAGGCGCTGAAAAAGCTTGAAGGGGATCTGAACGGGATTCTTTCGGAGCGGGAGGAGGTGGTCCGGGCGGTGGTTCTTTCCCTTCTTTCCGGGGAGCATCTTTATCTGGTGGGTCCTCCCGGGACGGGAAAAAGTCTTCTCATCCGCCTTGCGGCCGAACGGTTCTCCGGCCTTTCCTACTACGAGCGCCTCCTCCACATGGAAAGCGACAGGGCGTCCCTCTCCTCCTCCCCGCTTTCTCCGGTGGGGATCGCCGACGGATCCCTCGTCTTTCTCGACGAGGTTCTTCGGGCCCCCAAGTCGCTTCTTCTGACCTTGCTCGGCTTCATGAACGAGCGGATATGGCACGACCCGGCCCCTCGCCCGGCGGCCCTGCTCTCCCTCTTTGCCGCAAGCAACACCCACCCCTCCCAGGGGGACCACCTCGAGGCCTTCTTCGACCGGTTCGCCCTGCGCTCTCTGGTCGAGCCGGTCAGAAGGTTCGGCTCCTTTGTGGATCTCCTCGAAAGCGCTCCCGTCACGACAGCGTCAAAGGAAGGGGAGGGGGGATTTTCCCCGGAGGACTTCCGACGTCTCCAACGCCATGTGCTCCCCCGGGTTCCTCTTGCCTCCGGCGTCTTTGAGGCGCTCTGGGATCTTCGCTACCGGCTCGGACGGGAAGGCATCGCCCTTTCCGACAGACGCTGGAAGATGGTGCTCAAGATCCTGCGGGCGGTGGCCCTCTACGAGGGGGCGGCCGAGGTCGCTCCCTCCCATATTTCGGGCCTGCTTCCCGTCCTCTGGACCTACCCTCCCGAGATTCGGACGATTCGCCGGATCCTTGCGGGGACGCTTTAGACTCCGGGAGCGATCCCGTGCAAAAGGGGGTTTTGTGGAGGCGGCCAGAGAAGAATCGCTCATCTCTCTCAGGGGAGGCGCTCACAGTCATCATTCCGGCGAGGGCAGAAAGTCTCGCACCTCGGCTTTTGGATGAGAAAGTCTTATGTCAGTAAGCAGTTGCCGAGAGGGTATGGTAGAATCATCGGCAACCCCAGAAATGGAGGGGAGAATCGGGACGGGTTTCAGAGAGCTTCAGGGGCCACTTTTCCAGGGGACGATTCATGCGCACCCTTTCACGGGTCGAATTCGAAGACGGACTTCGGGAATTCACAGATCGTCTGGTCTCCTCATGCCATCCGACCGCCGTCGTCATGTACGGGTCGAGAGTCTGGGGAGACCCGGACGATGACAGCGATCTCGACCTTCTCGTGGTTCGTCGAACGAAAAAAAACTGGTCGTATGACCGTAAGGAAGAGGTGTTCAGGTTCCTGGGAAGTCTTCCGATTTCCAGGGACCTTTTTGACTTCGTTGTGGTCACGCCAGAAGAGCTTGTCCGGCGGCTTTCGATGGGGGATCCTTTTCTGGGAAGAATTGTGCGAAAAGGAAGGGTCCTCTATGGTCAGGAAAATCTTCCCGCGCCGGAGAGGGTGATGACGAAACCGCAGGACTCTCGCATCGCCCGCGAATGGTTTGACCATGCCAAAAAACACCTTCGCTCCTCCGACACTCTCTGGGGGGCGGGGGAGGATCCGGAGATCGTCGCCGAACATCTTCAGCAAGGACTTGAGCGAACTCTCAAGGGATACCTTGTCCACCAGGGATGGGAGCTTCTAAAAACCCACAACCTGGAAGAACTGTTGGCCGACGCCATCAGGTTCGACCCGTCATTCGATCGTGATGACTTTAAACATACCTGTAAAATGATCACTAAGTTCTACGATACCTACCGCTATCCGAAAGAGGAAACACCCCCCCTGACCAGAGACGACATCGAACCGCATCTTTCTATCGCAAAAGATCTGGCCGACAGTCTTGAGTCAAAGGTCGGGTAGCCCAAAAGGCACTTTAAGAAAAAAGACCGAGGTGCGGCGACCATCCCGGAACTTCCAGCAACGGTATTGCCCGCATTTCTCCCGCCTCCAATCTCCTTTCGGGGAAGGGGGAGGGGAGCCCCCCATCCTCCTTCTCTATCCCTCGCCTTTCCCCTCCCACCGAAACCATCCCCGGCGAGGGGAGACGACCTGCGGCCGTCGCCGGATGAGTGCGACCCGGATCGCATTCTTGAGGTCCCGGGAGGGGGCGATCTCGGAAAAATCCTTCATCGCCTGGTAAAGTTCGTCGAGACTCATCCCGCCGGGGTGCCGCTGCAACATCTCCTCTGCGACCTCGCCCACCGGCCGGAAGACCGCTTTGGGCTCCCCGCCCCCCTCGGCATTGTCTCTCAAAAGGGTTTCAGTCGAAGCCGGATCCGGCAGGGAAGGGGAGAAGGGGGGCGAGGCAGACTGCGGCAAGGGGCCTTCGGGGGAGAAAACAGAAGGTCGCGAGGTGGGAAGGGGAGTCTCTTCCTTTAAAGGGGGGTCCCCCCACAGGTTCGGTCTCTCCCCGATCTCTCTTCCCTGAAGGAATCGTTCAAGGCGCGCGACAACCTCCCGGATCCGGTCGATCTCCTCCTCGAGCCGTCCCAGCTCCTCCTTCGATTCGGCAATAAATTTCCGAACCTGTCCGGCGTAGTCCACCTCGGCACTCTCCCCACAAAATCGTACGCCATGCTATTTATTTGGCCGTAAATCGCTCGTTCAAACGACCACATTCTAGCATACGGACTCCGATTTCAACATCTTTATTCAATAAACGACATAATAAATACCCCTTATTTAAAATGTCTTATATAAACTTGAATCCTTTCTTAAGCTTTTTTCTATTTTAACTTTAATATAAAATATTTAACAATTAAAACATACACTAAATCTCACCTCATTATCCTTAAGAATTCACTCAAAAGGCAGAGGCTTCCCTTGGGTTTTAAAGCCCGTTCATTTCCTTGTGGAAGGGGAGAAAAAAGAAGGGTAGAGTAGAGGGAGGAAGAAGGAACGCCCGACAAATCGTACGAAACGAAGAGGGGAGGAAAAAATGGAGGATCGCAAGGGGGTCGCCGTCTACGTGCAAGTTCCCTTTTGTCCGGACCGCTGCGACTATTGCGCCATCCCCGTATCCGTCTCGACAGCCCTCATCCCCCGCTATCTCGAGGCGCTCTCAATGGAGGTCCGGCGGCTTCTTCCCCTTCCGCCAGGCCAGTCGCCCGTCTCCCTTTATATCGGCGGGGGATCCCCCACGGGTCTTTCGCCGGAGGACTTTCGGCGGCTCCTGGAGATCCTCCGGCCGTTTCTTTCGGAGAGCGGGGGGAGGGAGGTGACGATCGAGAGCCGGCCGGAGGATCTCGATCGGGAAAAACTGGCCATCCTTCGCACTCTTCCCGGCCTCAGGCTCTCTTTGGGAATGGAGGGGATGACGCCGGAGGATCTCCCGATGCTGGGACGGAGAGGCGCTTTTTTTGACCCTCCGTCCCTTCTCGACCGTCTTCAAAAAGAGCTTCCGGGGACCTCCCTTTCGATGGACTTCATCGTCGGAGGGGAAAATTGGCGGGCGGAGAGATTCCTCATGATGGCGCGGGCGCTTGGCGAGGGGGGGCTCGACCATCTCTCCCTCTATCCTCTCGTCATCGAGGAGCATACGACAAAGGCCCTGCACAAAAAACAGGGCAGAGCTCCCGAAGGGCTCGAAGAGGCGGCGGCCGAAGAATGGGTCGCCGCGTGCAGGGGGCTTTCCTCCCTCGGCTGGGAACGCTACGAGGTCGCGAACTTTTCCCGAGATGAGTCGAGCCGGTGTCGACACAATCTCCACGTCTGGCAGGGGGGGGACTATCTGGGGCTCGGGCCGGGAGCGCACCAGCGAAGAGGGCGATCCCGTCGCGAGAACGTACGGTCGATGAGCGATTACGTACGAATGAGCGAGGCCGGAGAAAGTCCGTACGAATTTTTAGAGGAGCTTTCCCAGGAATCGTACGATGTGGAAACCCTCTACGGGAACCTTCGAACATCCTCCGGGATCTCTATCCCATGGCTCATTGAAAGGGTCGGATTACTATCGTACGAATGTATCCTCTCTGAATTCGTACGCTCTGGAGTTGTCGACAGAATTCGTACGAACGAAAAGCGGCTGGTTTTGAACGACGAGGGTCTCTCGGCGCTCGATCCGCTTGTTCTGAAACTTCTCTCATTTTTTTGAAGGATCGGATCAGTCTTTTTCCCTCCATCGAGAGCCGCTGAACGCCTGTGCGCTCTCCTCCGGGATGATGCTGGAGTCGTTCCGGTGGGGGAGAGAGGTGACACGGTCCTGCCCATCGGGATCCGTTTCTTCACAGACGCCCCTTCTCGCACAGATCGGTGCGGGCCTCAAGGCGGGAAAACGGGTACTTCAGGAAGGAAACACGTCGGAGACGGGAATCGACAGCCCGGGGAAAAGGGGGGGGCCGAGATGATCGCTCTTGCCGTATTACAGCGGAGCCGGATAATGCCCCTCGACAAGCCGGAAGACCTGGACGGTTTCCGTCTCCGGATCGACGATCCAGGACTCGGGAACTCCAAAGCGCTCGTAGAGGGAGAACTTCACCCGGCGGTCGCCCGTTGTCGTCGAAGGGGACAGGATCTCTATGGTCATGTCCGGAACGCCCTGGATATTCTTCTCGCCAATGATCGACAAATGCTCCTTCGAGACAAAGACCAGATCCGGAACGACGACCAAGATCGGATCTTTGGAGAAAACCACGTCGCAGGGAGCGGAGAAAAACTTTCCGAAGGGATTGAGATACAGGAAACTGCTGATGATCCTGAAGAGATTTCCGGAAATTTCTTGATGTCTGGGAGGGGGGAAGGGGGCATGACAAGTTCTCCATCGATGATCTCGTAGCGAAAGGAACCCCTTTCCGGGAGGGACATGAACTCCTCGTAAGTCCATTCTTTGAGACTGACCGTTCTCATCTGAACCTCCTGCCGAAAGAGTGGGACGTTGTCATCATACCCCGATCGGAGGGGGGGGCCAGCCTCGAAAAACCTGGGGAGAGAGGGCCTTTGGGATGGGGCGAATCCCAGTAACAGGGGGGATGATCCGCCTTGAGCGGAACGCATGATCGATGAGTAGTGGCTTTTGGAGCATCCTACGGAATGACGTCAGTCAAGGAGCAGGATTTTCAAACCGGATCCTTGACTCCTCAAAACCTCCGGTCCTTCCCCCCTCTCTTCGGTGGTCGTCCGAATACTGGCGGGACTGCTGAGGAGACTCGACGGGACGGCATGGGTGTGACATGTCACGCGGTGTCGCGTCGTCTGATGACGCGCCGTGGCTCGAGCTTGGGCCACTGACGAGAAAGAATGCGATGAGTAGGGATCGAAGCCGGATCCGGCTTTCCTGGGGTGGACCTCACATTTCACGATCCGGCACGTGGTCACGAGCCGGTTCTTCGAGAAGGGATGAACATGCAGGTGTCGGCCATCACCCGTCACAAGACATTGCAGATGTTGAAAAGGTATGCTCATCTGAAGGCGGAGGATCTGTCGAAGCTGTTGAAATAGCGTCGCTAATCCCGTAGAATCGAGTGAAAGGAGATGCGATGACCTTCGACACGTTGGCCGTGGCCACAGAACTTAAAGATGCAGGCTTTTCTCCAGAACAGGCGGAAGCCTTGGCTCGCGCCTGGAGCCATGTTGCCTCGGGCGAACTCGCCACCAAGTCCGATCTGATCGGGGTCAAAGCCGAGCTGGAAAAGAAAATCGATGCCGTCCATTCCGATAACGTTCTTCTGAAGTGGATGATCGGATTTACTCTCGGTCTCTCCCTCCTCATCCTCGGCAAGCTTTTCGCGGTTCATCCCTGAGTTCTTGCTATTCCCTTGCGAGCAAGGGTGACCAAGGCATTCATGTTAAGGGCCTTGAAAACAATAAAGGTCTCGAGTCTGCTCTGAGATAGCGCCATTGGCAAAGTCTCACGGGTTTCTAGCGGATACTTTATTGCATTACGGGCCCTAAGCCCGATTTCCCCCACTGAATGTTGAGGCTTGTTCCTGCCGGCTCTTCTGACCGGAGGGAGAGGATCGACAAGACGACTCGAAGGCGATTTGCTTCATCGACCCAAAAGCGCCGTCTGAAGATGACCGCAGGAATCCGGCTGAGCAATCGTTCGCGAATCAACTTCATCAATGGAGGTCCTATACCGGTCACCGCCTTTCGGCGCTCGATCCTCTTGTCCTGAAACTACTCTCATTTTTTTGACCGATCGGGCTCCCCATTCGCCGCCCTATCTCCCTTCTCCCTATTCTCTCTTCTTTGCCTTGCGTCTTCCTCCTCATCTCGGGATTGCGCCTTTCCCCTCGGATGGTGCTCCTTTAGGGTCCGCTCGAGGTGTGCCAAGGAGACGTGCGTATAGATTTCGGTCGTACGGATATCTTCGTGGCCTAGAAGAAGCTGGATCGACCGGATGTCGAGCCCTTTCTCCAGCAGGTGGGTGGCAAAGGAGTGGCGCAGGACGTGGGGAGAAAGGGGCGAGGTGATGCCGGCTGTGCGTCCGTGTTTCTTGATAAGGGTCCAGAGGGCCTGGCGGGTAAGGGGCTCGCCGCTTCTTGCGAGGAAGATTTCCGCTTTCGACGTGGCAAAAAGGGGGCGAACAAAGGAGAGATAGTCGGAGAGGAGGCGCCTTGTGCGCTCGTCGAGAAAGCTCACCCGCTCCTTGGCGCCCTTTCCTGTGACCCGGAGAGCCCCTGTCTTGAGGTCGACCCGGTCGAGGGTCACGGTCGCAAGCTCGGAGACCCGGAGACCCGAGGCATAGAAGAAGGACAGGATCGCCCGGTCACGGATTCCCTCGGGACGCTTTGGATCCGGGGCTTCGATCAGGCGTTCGATCTCCTCCTGGCCCAGGATGCGGGGAAGGGTTCTGGGAATGTGCGGGGCGGCAGGCGTCTCTTCCGCATCCTGGCAAAGCCCGGAGGCCTCAAGAAACCGTCCCCAGGCGCGAATCGAGGAGAGGAGACGGGCCCGGGAGCGAAGGGAGAGATCGGGACGGCTGTCTTCATAGCGGGAGACCGCCTCCCGGTCGAAGGAGAGAAGGCTTCCTCCCTCTTCCGCAAGATGACGGGAGAAGGTCCGGAGATCCGAGAGGTAGGCCAGCACCGTGTTCGGAGATCGCCTTTTTCCTAATAGAAGCTCCTCCTCGAACCGGTCGAGAAGTCGCTCGACATCCGGAGTCGTCCGGGTCATGCCGGCCCTCCTTGCCTGTCTTCCGGAGGATTACTCTCCCGTGATCGTGTAGGCGGTCACGTTGTTCCCGTAAGAGGCGGTCGAGGAGGTCCCCATGCAGGAGCCGTAGGAGGTTCCCTGTTCGCCGAGGAAGAGGTCGGGTTTGGGAAGAAGGCCGTTTGTCGGGGTGGGGAAGGCTGCGACGGCCGCCGAGTTGATGAGGTCGCAGTTGAAATAGGCGTTGTTGAACTGGTTGATCGAGACGCTGGTCTGGGCGCCGCTTCCCGAGTAGGTGAGAACGTACTGCGTGACGGTGGCGTTGCCTGTGTTGGTCACGTCCATGAAGGTGCAGGATCCGCTCGTGCAGTAGTTCTGTGTGGGGTTGTTCCCCTGGAAGAGGGCGATCCCCGAGGGATAGTTGAGCTCGTTTCCCGAGTAGTTGCCGAGATAGGTCAGGGTCCCCCCGCTGAGGTAGTAGCTGTAGATGCGGTTTGTGGAGGAGCCGATCGAGAGGATGTAGACGATCGATTGGGTGGGGTCGGAGGCGACGGCGGTGATGTTGGGGCTCGTGTCCTGGAGGTTCGGAAGGGTCTGGGGGCTCGTGCAGCTCGTGCTCGAGCAGGTGAAGTAGGAGGCGTTCGAGGTCACTCCGACGAAGAGGCCGGCGCTCGCGTTGTAGGCCAGTCCCGAGACGTTGGTGAGGGTTGTGGACAGGGTCGATCCGGCCCCGCAGGCCGATGTCAGCGTCTTGATTCCTCCGGAGGTGGCATAGACGAGGGTTGAGCCTCCGGCGGCCAGCGCCAGGATTGAGCCGGCTCCTGATCCCGACAGGCAGCTTGCCGTAGTCGCGGGGGGAGTGGAGGAGGTTACGGAGGATGAGGCGACGTTCCCGTGACTGTCCCCGTAGTAGAGGGTGTTGGTCCCGGCGGAGGAGAGTGTCGCCAGAGCCGTGACGGAATAGGTCCCCTTGTAGACGGCCGTCGCACAGGAGCTCGTTCCCGGGTCGGAAAGATAGCAGTTCCCCGTATTATTCGAAAGTGCCGAGATCGAGCCGGTCTGTCCCGTCGGAAGAGGCGCGGCCGGGCCCGAGCTGTTCGTATTCCCGGAGCAGGCTGAAAAAAGGAGTGCCCCCGCCAGGAGCAGGGGCGAAGCTCCCGTCAGAAGTCCTGCCCGGTTCCGTCCGTCTTTTTTGTCTCGCGTCGCGCGTTCTGTCACAGTCGTCTCGCCTCGTCTTTGTTGTCTTTTTCTGGGGGAGGAGGAAAAGTCCGTTCCTCTTCAAGCCCGTTTTGGCCCCTACGGGAATCCAGGATAGCCGGTGGATCCGCCTCCGCTGCCATTGCCCGAGGAGAGGGAGGGGTTGGTGACGCCGATCGTATAGGTCGGGGCGATGTTCCCGGAAATCGTCGTTGCGTTATTGTATCCCAGAATCTTTCCGTTCCCCAGCTGGGAGACGTAGAAGGTGTTGCCCGGGGGAACGCTGGTGTTTCCGTCGATCGCCAGTGCGTACGGATAGCTCTGGTTCGTGTTCGACCCGTTGATGCGGCGCGTCGGTCCGATATTTCCGCCCGGGGTGACCGTGTTCATGACGTTGTCCCAGATGAGGACCGACCCGGCGGAGGGATCGACCACGTAGAGCCCTCCCTGGTAGTAGGCGATCCCGCTGGGGGAGGAGAGATAGGTGTTCGAGCCGCTGAACCAGACGGAGGGCGTCACGTTCTGGTTGTTCGAGCAGTCGGTTGGCCGATTGCTGTTCAATGGCTCCTGGTTCACCCCGATGCAATAGCCGTTGCCGTAGAGATTGACCTGGCTGTTGCCCGTATTGGAGACGAAGAGGGTGTTCCGGGAGTTCGAGAAGGCGACGAAGGCCGGACCGTTGAGGCCGGTGAGGTTGGCCGGCTGGCCGAAGGGGAGTCCGCCGTTGGTCCCGGCGACGAGCCCCCCGGAGGGGGAGAGATTCGCCGTTCCCCCCCCCGTGATCTGGGAAAGATCGAAGGCCAGAATATTGGAGGAGCCGGGGTTGGCCACGAAGAGGATCGGAGCGGAAAGAACGGTTCCGGAGCTGTTCACCCAGTCGAGGGCGAGCCCCTCCGGAGACTGGAAGGCGCCCGAGGAAATCTTGATGGTCGGCCCCGGGTTCGATCCGTCGTTCGGGTTGAAGGCGCACCAGATGCCCACGAGATTGCCGATGCCGTCGGACCCGTAAAGAACGGGGGCGGGACAGGAGTAGCCGTTCGAAGTTGTGAACCCCTGGGAGGAGATCAAAAGACCGTCCGGACCCTGAAGCGAGTTGTAGAGAGAGGTATTGGGGGAGAGGGAGTTGTTCGAGATGAGCCAGGCGTTTGAGGAGGAGTTCGTGTAGCCCGTGAAGATCAATACCTGCCGGGAGCCGTAGCTTGTGACGGCGGCGAAGGGGGTTCCGATGGAGGCAGGGGTGCCCGTCTGACTGTAGGCGTTGCAGGTGAAGGAGCAGACCGCCATCCCGTAGGGGAAGTTGATGTTGTTCGAGTTCGAGGGGGGGTTGCCGCAGGAGGCAAGAAGCGTCAGGAGAAGAGGCAGAAAGACAATCCGCAGGAGATTTCCCGGATAGGACCGCCCCTCCCGGAAAAAACCTCCCGACAGAAAATCCGCTCTCCGGTGTCTGCGATCCTCGAGCTCTTCCGTAGAAAAAAGATCAGACACCCGTATCCCTTGATTTCATGATGTTGAACAGCTACCAATCCTATCGATTATTTCTCCAATATCCTCAAAAACAAGAAAAAAGTCAAGAAAGAGAAGACGTTTTTTAGGAGCAATCCTTCTCCCGAGCCCGCCCTTGACGACTCTTCATGAAATATGTTATAAAGTTATTAATTTAATAATATTAGTTAGGAGGGGGCATGGAGAAGTCGGCGGGGGAGTCCAAGGCGGCGCGGCACGAACGGATCAAGGGGGCGGGCAACCCCTGGGAACTTCTCGAGGTGATCCTCTCGGGCGCCGACAATGGAGCCGGAGCCTTGTCCCGCGAAGAGCTCGACGTGCGGACCCGCTGGTGGGGACTCTACCCACAGGGGGACGGTCAGGGCGTCCGGGGGGGGACGACCGAGCGATTCATGGTCCGTGTCCGGATCCCCGGGGGACGCCTCACGGTTCGCCAGCTTCGGGCTCTTGGGACGATTTCCGAAGACTATGCCCGGGGAACGGCCGACATCACCGTCCGGCAGAACATCCAGTTTCATCATGTCGAGGCGGCCTCTCTCCGCCCCCTCTTCAGAACCCTGGCTTCCGTGGGACTGTCAACCCAGGGCGCCTGCGGGGACGATACGAGGAACATCACCGCCTGTCCCGTCGCGGACCTTCTCTCCGACGGGCGCTCCCTCGACCGAAAGCTTCTCTCCGAGGTCGAGAGCGCTCTAAACGGGAACCCCCTCTTCTACAACCTTCCCCGGAAGTTCAAGATCACCTTCGCCGGGGACTCCTGCGGCTGCACCTACCCCGAGATCAACGACGTGGGGATCCTCCCGGTCCTTCACCCCGAGCAGGGAGAGGGTTACGTCTTCCGGGTGGGGGGAGGACTTTCCACCCGTCCCCACCTCTCCCTTCTTCTGCCCCGCTTTATTTCTCCCGCCAAGGTCGTCCCCGTCCTTTTGGCCATCGCGACCCTTTTTCGGGATCGCGAAGAGCTCCGCGAAAAGCGGGAGCGGGCCCGTCTCAAGTTCCTCTTCCTCGACCAGGGATGGACGATCGATACCTTTGCCGAGCGGCTTGAGGAGATCCTGGGCGAGAGACTTCCCTCCCTGGGGACGACCCTTCTTCCCAGGATGCCCGTCCGCGAGGAGCGGGACCACCTGGGCATCCATTCCCAGAAGGACGGTCGGTTCTATGCGGGGCTTGCCGTGAACGGGGGGGCTCTCTCTCCCGGGACGATCGAACGGATCGCCCTCCTTGCCGAACGCTTCGGAAAGGGAGAGGTCCGGCTCACCTCCCAGCAGAACGTCCTTCTCCCGGGGCTCTCCCTTTCGGAGATCCCCCTTTTCGAAGCGGCTCTTTCGGGGAGCGGGATCGGAGGAAAGGCGGCCTTTGCCTCCCGTGTCGTCTCCTGCACCGGAAAAAGCTTCTGCCGGCTGGCTCTGGCCGAAACCAAGGAGCTGGGAGAGACCCTGGCGGAAAGGCTCGAGGAGTCGCTTCCCGGCCTCTCCTCCCCTCCCTATATCCACCTGTCTGGGTGCCCCAACGACTGCGGGCAGATGAGGATCGCCGACATCGGCCTCTCCGGCGTCCAGGGAAAAAACGGCGACAACGGGACGGAGGACGGGTTCGATCTTTTCGTCGGGGGAGGACGGGAGGGCCGGGAGGGAGAGATCTCGGTCAGCCGCCGCACCGGAGTGCGGCTCCAGAAGGAGCAGGTGGTCCCGTTCGTGACCCGGATTCTTGCCTTCTACCGGGCAAACTGCCAAAATGATGAGACGTTCCGAGCCTTTCTCGACCGCACGGGGACGGACTGGATCGGTCTTCTCGACAAGGGGACACCCGAAGAGCTTCGCATCTTTTCCGAAGGGCTTGTCCTTCGCCCCTGACCGGCCATCGTTCACGCTCCGGTCAGGGGTCGTCTTTTGAAGGGTCCCCCCTCCTGGCACAGGAGACGAAAATGCCGCTTGGGAGCGGCCTCCGGGCCCGTTCTTTTTTCGTCCTTCTCATCGGGCTTCTCTTCTTGCCCTTTTTTCTTCCCCCTTTCGCCCACTCGGCCTGTCCTCCCGGGAGCTCCCCCTCCGACCTCTCCCGATCCCTCGGTCAGTCCATCGGCCGCCTCAACCGTTTTTTCGACCGGATGCAGGGGGCGCCCTCCTTCAACTACGACCGGATGCTCTATCTCCTGGGAGACCTCGAACGCCAGGAGAAGCTCTGGTCCGTCTGCGGGCAAGGGGAAGTCGTCTCAGGGCAGGAGTTGCTCCTTCGCGACCGGATTGCCGTTCTCAAGGGCGAGATCGTCCGTTCCCGCTCCCTGCCCCCGGGGGAGGCGGTCCCTCCCCGGGAGGCGATCTCCGAGGCCCGGAGGATCCTTTCCCAGATCCCCGTGAAGCCCGTTACCCCTCCCCTCAAGGAGCACGGGGAGAAGATGTCGGAGCGATCCGCCCTTTTGATCCGCTCCCCTCTCTTTTTTCTTGCCTTGTTTCTCGCGGGAGGGGGGATACTCCTTTTTGTCGCCCGCCGGTTCCATTCCGGAGAGAGCCGGGAGCGGGCATTCTCCCTCCCGGCCTTCAAAAGGATCGGCGCCCAATGGAGGGACTCTTTGAAGGCCCGCTCCGGGATCCTCGAGAGGATGAAAGAGAGGATCGGGAAGGGGAAGTCCTTCGTCAGGATCCGGGCCCAGCTCTATCTTCAGGATGAAAAAACGAAGGAGTGGAGGCTTTCGGACGAGATTTCCCAAGACGACGGAGGATTTCTCAGAAGCTTCGAAGAAGAGGAGACGAAAATTGAGGCGGTGGAGTCCTTTGAAGAGGTGTCCCTGGGAGAGGGGGAGGTTCGGACCCGCCTTGTCATTCCGATGGAGGAGGGGGACGGTCCCCCGGCGGTCCTGGTGGTCGATGCCCTCTCCTCTCCCCGACCCGTCGCCGATGCTCCCGACCCCTCCGGCCTTCTGGGGTCGGAGTCCTTCAAGGAGAGGCTCTTCGAGATCTCTCACCGATCGCCTTCCGCTCCGATAAGCGTTCTTTCCCTTTCCTTCGACAGTCCCGAAAAAAGGCGAATCCTCATGGAGAGGGGGGAGGAGCCGGAAAAGGTTCGCGCCTTCGTCGTTCGCGAGATTGTTCGGACGGTCGGCCCGGGAACAATCGTCTTCGGGGAGCCCCCGGGAACCTTCCATGTGATCCTGGCGGGCAAGGAGGAGCAAAGGGCTGGAGCGCTCCTCGCAGCCCTTTCGGCGGGGCTGATTCCGGCCGGGGGAGGGAAGTCCCAGGAGACGATGGAGCGCCCCTGGTTTCGGAAGGTCCTTGTCGTCCATACACGCTGGCGCACCCCCGATCCCCGGGAACTCGACAGTTTTCTCCTGCGACTCGGCGCGAACATGTCCAAGCTTTTGGAGAACCCCTCCATCGGGACGGTCAATGACGCCTGAGAAGAGGTCTTTCGACGAAGACGGCTCCGTCAGTCGTGCCCGAGAGACTTCCGGAAAATCTCGTCGTAGCGAAAGCGGTTGGGCATTGTCCGGCGCATGACGCCGTAGAGGGTCGGCACAAGAAAGAGCGTCGAGACCGTTCCCACGAGGAGCCCTCCGATCACCGCCCGTCCGAGGGGAGCGTTCTGCTCCCCTCCGCTTCCTAGCCCCAGAGCCATCGGGAGCATCCCCAGGATCATGGCCGTGGCCGTCATGAGCACGGGCCGAAGCCTTGTGGCTCCCGCCCGGATCGCCGCCTCCATCGCCGAAAGCCCTTCTCCCCGAAGGTCGTTTGCAAAGGTGACGACAAGAATGCTGTTGGCCGTCGCGACTCCCACGACCATGATCGCTCCCATGGCCGACTCGACGTTCAGTGTCGTCTGCGTTGCGAACAGGGCGACCGCGACGCCTGAGAGCCCAGCGGGAACGCTCATGAGAATGATGAAGGGGTCGAGAAAGGACTGGAAGTTCATCACGAGAAGAAGGTAGACGAGCAGTGCGGCGAGAATCAGTCCCAGACCGAAGTGCCGGAAGGAGTCGAACATCTCGGCGCTCTGTCCCCGAAAGCGAAGGATCGTTCCGGGCGGCAGGGTGTATCCCGCCAGGGCTTTGCGTATATCCTGGTAGACCGATCCCAGGGAGCGGTCCGAGACGTTGACGAGAACGTCCTCCACCCGCTGGACGGTGTAGTGCGAGATCGACCCGGGGATGGTGCCCATCCCGACGCTGGCCACGTTCGAGAGATACTGGACGGTGGGGGCGGGGGAGGGAAGGGCCATGGCGGCCGAAATGTTGGCAACCGATCCCTGCGCCGGCCGCAGCGCCAGGTGGTCGAGCTCGGCGGGAGAGGAGATCCTCTCCGTGGGGGTCTGGACCGCAACGATGTAGTTTACGGTGTTTTTCGGGTTCACCCAGTAGTTGGGGGCGATGAGGGAGCTCGAGGCGAGAGAGACAAGGAGGTTTGTGGCCACGTCGTTCTGGGTCATCCCCACCTGCAGGGCATTGTCGCGGTCGGTTCTGACGAAGAGGGCCGGATAGTGAAGAACCTGGGGAATGGCCACGTCGACCGCTCCCGGGACGTTCCGGACGATCTGGCGGATCTTTCTTGCCACCCGGTCGGAGGCTTCGAGGTTGCGCCCCTCGACCTGGATGTCGATGGGGGCGGAAAGACCGAAATCGAGGACCTGGCTGATAATGTCGGCGGGCTTGAACCAGAACGAGAGGGCCGGGAACTTTTGTGCCAATCTCTCCCGGATCTTCTTCTCGTAGAGAAAGACCGAGCGATGGCGGCTTTTGAGCGAGATCAGAAAGTCCGCGTCTCCGGGGCCGATGCTGTCGGTCTGGTAGAAGGCCAGATTGTAGTAGACCGGAAGGCCCATGTTGATGTCGATCGAGTCGATCTCGCCCTGCGGGATGATCGACCGGATCGTCTCCTCCACCTCCCGGGCGTAGCGGTCGGTGACTTCGATGCGGCTTCCGACGGGGGCTCTCATGTGGAGGGCCAGAAGACCGGCGTCGGTCTTCGGAAAAAAGTCGAGCCCCACCCGGGAGAGGAGAAGAAGAAAAAGAAGGATGATCAGTCCGGAGAGGCCCATCGTTCGCCCCGGATGGGTGACGGCCTGTCGGAGCACGCCTTCATAGCGGTTCTTCAGCTCCTCGAACCCCCGAAGGAAGAGCGAGGGCGGAGCCGGTTGGACCATCCCCCCCCGATGAAGCATCATGGAGAGGGTCACGACCATCGTCCGGGAGAGAATATAGGAGGCCAGCATGGCGAAGACGACGGAGTAGGCAAGCGGGGTATAGAGGAACTGGGAGACCCCCCGAAGCAGAATGACCGGAAAAAAGACGATGACGATCGCCATCGTTCCCACAAAGGCCGGAACGGCAACCTGGTTTGCCCCGTCCCAGACGGCCCGGAGGGGTTCCGGGGTGAGGGAACGGTTGCGTTCGATATTTTCGATGGCGACGGTGGCGTCGTCGACCAGCATTCCGATGGCCAGGGCCAGCCCCCCCAGGGTCATGATGTTGAGGGACTGGCCGGTGAGGTTCAGGAAGAAGAGGGCGGAGAGGATCGACAGCGGGATCGAGAGGAAGACGATGAAGGAGGCGCGGAGATCCCTGAGAAAGAGGGCGATCATGAGGGAGACGAGAACCGTCCCGATCCCGGCCTCCTTGAGAACATCGAGAAGCGCGTTTTTCACAAAGACCGACTGGTCGAAGACGAGCTTGAGATTGATCCCCGGAGGAGAAAACTTCTGGATCATCGGGAGGATCTTCCGGACGCTCTCGATCACGGCAAGGGTCGAGGCGTCGGCGTGCTTGTAGATGGCAAGGTAGGTCGAACGGTGGCCGTTGACCCGGACGATGTTCTCCTGGACGGCGTAGCCGTCGTGGACGGTGGCCACGTCCCGTAGGCGCACGATCCGCCCCTCAACCGAGCGTACCGGAAGCTCTCCTAGACCCTTGAGGGTCGAGGGACTCCCGTTGATCATGATATCGACCTCCTGGTCGCCGATCTTGGCCGTTCCCGCGGGGACGATGA
Source organism: Nitrospirota bacterium (assembly GCA_021801345.1). Classification (GTDB taxonomy): domain Bacteria; phylum Nitrospirota; class Leptospirillia; order Leptospirillales; family Leptospirillaceae; genus UBA4572. Next base: position 112,545 of record JAJYYA010000024.1, on the reverse strand, counting down.
TGTTCGAGGCGGTGAGCGTCTGGACCACGTCGTTGGGGGAGAGGCCGTAGCCGTAAAGTCGGCCGGGGTTGATGTCGACCATGACCTGGCGCATCTTGCCGCCGAAAGGGGCCGGGGTCGAAAGCCCCGGGATCGTGAAAAGACGAACCCGGATGAAGTTCAGTCCGTAGTCGTAGAGCTTCTGCTCCGAGACGGTCTTGCTCCCGATCTCGAGTTCGGCGATGGGAACGTTGCTTGCATTGTACTGGATGATGTTGGGGGGAACCGTTCCCGGCGGGGCGATGCGCAGCAGGGTCTCCGAGACGGCGTTGATCTGGGCGATGGCCCCGGCGATACTGCTTCCCTGGTGGAAGTAGACCTTGATCAGTCCGGTGCCGTTGATCGACTCCGACTCGATCCGGCTGATCCCGTTGACGGTCGTCGAGTAGGCGCGTTCCGCGATCAGGACGATCCGCTCTTCCATGTCGAGCGCGGAGAGCCCCGGATAGTTCCAGACGACGTTGACGACCGGGATGTCGATCACCGGGAAGATGTCGAGCTTCATCCGGAAGAAGGAGAGAATTCCGGCGATCAATATGACGGCCGAAAGCACGAAAATCGTGAACGGCCGCTTCATGGCGATTCTGACGAGCCACATTTTCGGGAAAAACCCCTCGAGGACGGATGGAGGCCGGAGGCGGGAAGAACTCCCGTTCGTTTTAGATTAAACCAATCTTACACCAGCCCTTGCCCCGGGTCTACCTCGCTGGAATCGTAGTCCTTCTCCGCCCAATAGTCATGGGGATCACTCCCCAACGTACATCTTTGAAATATTTTCTCTTCCGTTTGCAATCCCTTCAAACCATTTATCGATTCTCGTGAAACGATCTACGCCACATGTAGCGCGGCAGTCTCGATGCGAATTCCCTCTTCACCCGTTTTTTGACTTGCTTTTCCCTGTCCCGATTTCGAGAAAGCGAATCCAGGATCCAAGCGAACCTTTTCCCCGGAGTTCAACCGAAACATCCTCGGTGCCCATACTTTCTCGCCAATACGGAGAACTTCGTCAAAGCGGACAAAAGACTTCCATGGACGGGACTGATCATAAGCGTGTCTCATGTCAAGCCAGGAATCGTAAAGAACAGGGATCATCACCTGAATCGATGAATGCTCCGGATCCCTAAGATTTCTGGAGAGCGCTTCGGCCTGCATATTCGACACAGGCTCGTCCGGATAGAAGAAGTAGAACGAAGCGTCCCCCTCTCTCTCCCTTCCTCCCGAAGGCAAAGGAACCAGCAGTACGATCCGTTTTTCAAGATCGATTTTGAGAGTCACTTCCTTTTTTTCGATATATTTGAGAAGAGCCAAGTGTTCCATCGGTTGGACAAGTCCAAATACGATTACGGACCGACGAACATCGGAACTCCCTGTTTTCGGATCGCCTTCCATGCCTACAGCCCCCATCGTGTCCGAGGCATGCATCGTCCATGGCCAATTTGTCCTCGAAAGTCCTCGAACCAACTCCTTCGCCGCTTCGGTCCTTTCCGGGAGAAGAGAACCCGCGTCCATTTGATTGAAGGTCGAATAGCGATCAAAAACGTCCGGATGATAGCGATTTAAAAACGCAAAAGCCTTGTGGTTCCAGAAATTCTCGAATCGTCCGGAAATTCCGGCGATTTCCTTTGACCACAAAGAGTAGGACTCCCTCAGATCCGCGTTAGAAGGATGATTCGGAAAAGACCATTCCCTCTCAAAGGCTTCTTTGTTCCATGCCGATGCATTTTTCAATGCCTCATCGCTGGATTCTGGAATATCCGAATAGTCGAGATCTTCATCCCGGAGATTTTCCAGTTTTTTTTTCATTGATTCTGTCAGCACTGGGGGACGTTCGGGATCAAGTGTGAACTTGACCGTCTTGACCGTCATATCGTTCCCTTTCTTTGGAATTGGCTTTTCTTGCGGAAATCAACCTTATTCTGCCTTCTCTTGGAGTGTAGGTCACATGAACAATAATACCATCGATATTGCCGATCGTATTTCTGCGTTCCTCTCCATAATCCTCCCGATTATCGGAAAAGTCGAGACGCAGGGTATCCAGAAAAACTCTCGCTGCCATATCGAATTCAATGCTGTGTTTTTTGAAATTGGTTGATGCCTTTTCCTCATTCCACTCAAACTGAAAGGAAGAAGTCAGAGTCAGAAACATTCGCTACATTCTTTCATAGGCCATTTTCCCTGGAATGAAGGTTTTTCCATCACCCCGATTTCGCCGTTTGATGAGGACTGCCGGCTAATCCCTTTTATTGTTTGTTCGTAACGATTCATCCCACGGAGGCAGGGAAGGATCCTCCGTGGGATGACGATTTTTCCGTCTTTTCACCAGAAAAAGTTTTCCGGCATCTCTTACTGGCGGCTGTTTCTGTCGTTTCCGAGCCAGGCCGTCACGAACCCCTTGATCGCCTTTTCGTCGTAGTGGTTAAGCAGGAGAAGCCGGGTCCAGGCGGTCAGGGCGATCTTGTTTTTGGGGATGTCGGGGTTGGGGGCGATGATGACCGCCTTGCCCATCTCCATGGCCATCTGGGGATTGTAGGTATCGAAGGAGCGAGAGAGGTCGACGAGCTTTTTGACGAGTGAGGGACAAGTGCAGTTGTACTGGATCAGGACGCTTCCGTGTTCGAGGAGATGGGCCTGGATCGCCTTGGAAAGGGGACCGGCATTGATGTAGCCGTCGGCAAAAACCTCTTCATGGGGACCCGATGTGGGGGGAGTGCTGTTGTAGACGAAGCTCTTGAGTTTCGGCTCCTCCCAGTGGGCGTGGCCCTGCGAGGGATAAAAGGTGCCGGGCCCTGAGAGGGCGGGGGATGGCGCGGTCCCGGCTGAGGGAGACGGAGATTGTGCCGGGACGGAAGCGGGGACGGAGGGAGTTTTAGGTTCCTCTCCCGACTTCTTGACGTGGGTCACGTAGGCTACAAAGGTACCCACGATGAACAGGACGGCCACAAAGGGCCAGCGGGAACGGGACGGGGTCGGTGAGGTCAAGACGGTCTCTCCTCTAAATAATGATGTTTTTGGGTACTGCATTTATGCATAACAGCTCAAGCCGACTCTCCAGTAGACGGCGGGAGCCTCTTTACAGTGAAGGGCTCCCCGGGGCCCGATCCGCTTGCCCTCCGAAGGCGCAGGAGGTGACGGACATAATCGGCCTGGGCCGCCCGGTTCATCTTCGATGTCCCCAGATCCCGGGCCCGGAAGCGGTAAGGGACCTCTGCCGCATTAAGGAACCGTCCCTGAACGAGAATTTCGATCAGGATCTTCCAGGATCCTCCGTCGAAAGACCAGCCGGAGAGAACCTCTCGTTTTACAAGAAAGAGCCCTCCCGTCGGGTCCGAAAAGAGTCGGGTGCGCGGAAGGAGAATCCATGCAAGCCCCCGGGCCACAAGGGAGACGATCTTCCGTGGGAGGGTGAGTCCTCCGTCGCTTCCCCCCGGGATGAAGCGTGAGGGGACGACAAGGTCGACTCCGGTTTCGGCCAGGGCTAGCATGGAGGGAAGGACCCCGGGCGGATGCTGGAGATCTCCGTCCATGACTGCAAGGAGATCGCCCCTTGCCTCCTCCAGCCCCCTGACGATCGCCGAGCCAAGCCCCCGCTCCTTCTCCCTGTGGATAAAACGGACCTTCGGATTTTCCCGGGCAAGCCGCTCGAGGATCCGGGGAGTCTCGTCGGTGCTGTCGTCGATGAAGAGGATCTCGAAGTCGTGACGTTCCGCTTGATCCATTGTCTCGCAGACCGCCTTCGCCAAAAGAAGGGGGTTGTCTCCCTCGTTGTAGGTCGGGACAATGATTGTCAGCAAGATCGGGGGCTCTTCATTTTCTGCCTGTCAAATCTCATTTGTCACTGCTTGTAAGTTACATAAAAACACAACAGAAAAACAAGAATTGTCTTGAATGGACGATATCGCGAACCTGACTGCAAGAGTTGAGGGACTTCATAAGGGAAAGGGTTCCCTTTAACTTTGCGTGAAAAATAAACATAGGCCGGCAAGGAAACGATACATGAAATCGTGATCAAAAGAGCCCATCCAAGAGGGGTATTGATCAGGTCAAGGGATGGTTTTCCATTTCTGATCGCCGTGACACGGGGGAACTTCAACTCTCGATAATATATAACGGTAGCACTGAGAATGCCTACAATTTCTATAACATGCCGCATGTCGCCATTACATTGCATCGTTATCCCCGCCTATTTGAGAATATGGTGGCTCAAGAGCCATGTGTAGATTGACTGAAAGCGTTGGTCAGATGAAAATCCAAGTTTTTCAACGACTTTTCTAAGTTTTTTTCTGTTGTCAGCAATTACCGACTGGCGCAGGGTCGTTTTCCGATAGTTAGCGATGGACGTCATCTCGGAAGGCGAAAGTTTTTTGTAAATGAAGTTTTGGGGGGGCATAAAAATCTCAACGCTTGGATCTTCTCTGATGTCGGGCTTTTTTTCAAATCCCGCCGAGGTAAGAAGAGCCTCGAGATCGTTTTTGTTTTTTGTGGTTTTAGAGACAACAATCAACCCGACATCGAAGTTGGACAGATATTGGTGAAAGATGATTGGTGAGACCTCCTTGTAATGATCTTGCACCAAAAGATAATTTAAAGGCCATTTATTGAAAGGTACCGGAACAGCCCCATAGTATCCCTCCGGAGCCTTGAAGCACATTTGGGCAACGATCTGGTCGTAATCGATTGTTCCAGCAATCCCCCAAGGGAAGGAGAGAAGTGTCTTTCCAGGGGCAAGAAGGTCGCAAGCTATTTTTTGAGAAAAGATTGGCCTGTCAATAATCTTGTTCTGAGGTAGAGGCTTGGGCCAGAGAAGAAGTATCGCCAAGAGGACGAGACCCAGTCTTTTGACATCATGGAAGGAGCGCAGTGAGAGATTGGCAAGCCAGTACGCAACAACAACACTGAAAACGAGCCAGAAGTAAAGGATGAAGCGAAATGGTATTGCATAATCAATGAGGGGGAGATGTTTGGCAATCGTCCAAGGCATGGGGCTTAAGCAGAGACCAAAGAGATGAAGGGTTGCGCCCAATGAGAAGATGACAAAAGAAGCCATCAGATAGGTGAGAAATTGGACCTGTCTATCCTTCCATCCACGGCTAGCATAAACAAGAGTGATGAGGATGGCCGGTATCCCCAGATAGCCTATTCCCAACTGCTTTGTAAAAGAAGATCGTGGATCTCCAATGAATGAAAGGAGTTGATCGGAGGAGGGAATGACTAGGGAAAGAAGATCGTTTCCGGCGTCATAGGTATTCATGACTTTCCCCCCTCCATAAACACTTCCATGAATGAGAGAGGGGATCAGAGGGGACAGGATCAGCGCTGAGACAAGGAGCCCCGCCACGGCTCGTTTGAAAACAGGAACAAGGAGCTTCCCTTCCTTATAAGTAGTATAGAAAACAATCATTGAAAAAAATGAGAACAGAATAAAAATTGCAAAGACCTCTGTGGAAATAAGAAATTCGGCCGAGAGGAGAACACCCAGTAAAAAGGCGAGAAAAATATTGGACGTTCTTCTCGCATGAGGAGCGATGAGCGCGAAAAGGACAAGGAGAGGAAGCAGGAAAACAAATGAAAGATTGACGTCTCCAACTAATAAGTTCTCAAACTCGTAGGGGGAGAATCCAAAGAAAAATCCACCTAGAAACGCAGGAAGCCATTTGCGGGTGAGAAAAAAGCTCAAGATGAAGGCTGTCGTGGCTGCCAGGATGGGGGACAAAACGGTCAGGAGATTATAGGTAAAAAGGATCCCATCGGCCTTCTGAATGGACCAGGTCAAGAAAGACAAAAGAGGTGTGGATGTTACCCAGAGCATCGACAAATTTGTTGGATGCCAAAGAAAATTACTATAAAGAGGGTTGAGATGATGCTCTACCGCATAGGTCCACCAATTCAGGAACCACATAAATTGCAACGGATCACCGTTGTTTTTTCCTGCCAAAAAGGTGTGTTCATGAGGGATGAGGACATTACCCCAAAAATGTGTCTGGATCTGAAGGATCAGTGCATAAAGGAGTGCCGACAGGAGAACGAGGAGGGGGTATATCGCAAATTTCTTGAAGGTCACGATAGACTCCGACCGTTTTTAGTTAAGATGTGAGGAATTTTTGAAGGATCTTTTCCGGAAAGTCGTTTCGAGAAAGAAGGGAGCTCACTGCGAGTGTCCATGCCCCTGAGCGGAGAATTTCCTCGCCGCTTTTAAGAGTTATCCCTCCGATGGCGACCAGGGGAAGACCGGTGAGCGCGCGCGTCTCCTCCAGCGCCCCGACACCCCTCGGGGAGATCCCCGTCTCCTTCGTGGAGGAGGCGAAGATCGGTCCCACACCCAGATAGTCGGGCTTGTGGGTGAGTGCCCTCAAGACCTCGTTTTTATTGTGGGTCGAGATCCCGAGGTGTCCCCCCCTTCGCCTCTTTGTAAGATTCGGATCGTCAGTGTCCAGGGCCGAAAGGTCGTCCTGTCCCAGATGCACGCCATCGGCCTCGCAAAGAAGAGCGATGTCGGGCCGGTCGTTTACCGTAAAGAGGGCCCCGGTCTCCCGGGTCCAGAGGCGGATCCTGTCGGCAAGAAGACAGAGATCGCGGTCGTCGAGGCGCTTGTCTCTCAGTTGGAACCAGGGCAGTCCGCGATCGAGAAGGGTGCGAAGCCGTTGCTCGAAGCTCCCGAGGGAGTCGAAGTCCTGGGTTCCCGAGAGGTAGAGGAGGCGGGGAAAGGGAGAGCGCATGCAGGATCAGGCCTCCGGCCCAGGATCCTTCGATTTTTCCGGGTGTTTTTCGGAGTGCTCCTCCCGGCGCGCCATGAAGTGTTCGACAAAAGAGGTCGAGTAGCGTCCCGAACGGAAGGTCGGATCCCTCAACACCTCGAGGTGGAAGGGGATCGTCGTCTTGATCCCCTCGATCTTCATCTCCCCCAAGGCCCGAAGCATGCGGGCGATCGCCTCTTCCCGGTTTTTTCCTGTGGCGATCACCTTGGCCACGAGGCTGTCGTAGTGCGGAGGAATGACCGCTCCCTGGTAGGCGGCGGTATCGATCCGGATCCCGGGCCCCCCCGGCAAAATAAGCCGGCTGATCGTGCCCGGGGACGGGGTGAAGGTCCACGGATCCTCGGCATTGATCCGGCACTCGATCGCATGGCCTTCAGGTTTCGGGGGGGGAGGGGAAATCGGCTCTCCTAGCGCCACCAGAAGCTGGGCCTTGACGAGGTCGTAGCGGAAGATCGATTCGCTGACCGGATGCTCGACCTGGATGCGGGTGTTCATTTCGATAAAGAAAAATCTCTCGTCGGGGTCGACGAGAAACTCCACCGTACCGGCATTCACATAGTCGGCCGCCTTCGAGGCGGCAATGGCCGCCTGGCTCATCGCCGACCTGAGCGCCGCGGTAATGAAGGGGGAGGGGGCCTCCTCGAGAAGCTTCTGGTGGCGTCGCTGGATGGAGCAGTCTCTCTCTCCGAGAGTATGGATGGTTCCGTCGGCCTCTCCTAGCACCTGGATTTCGATGTGTCGGGGGTTGACGAAGAATCGCTCGATATAGACTTCCTTGTTCCCGAAGGCTTGGAGGGCCTCGGTCTGGGCGGTCTGGAAGGCGTTGGAGAACTCGTCGGGGGCGGTGACGATCCGCATTCCCCGGCCCCCTCCGCCTCCCGAGGCCTTGATGATGAGGGGGTAGCCGATCTCGGAGGCGACGTCGAGCCCCTCGGCTTCCGTAGCGATCGTCCCGACGCTCCCGGGAACGACCGGAACGCCGGCCTCACGCATGAGCGCCTTCGCCCGGGCCTTGTCTCCCATCAGGGAGATGGTTTCAGGGGAGGGACCGATAAAGGTGATTCCGGCGGCATGGCAGATTTCGGCAAAGTGGGCGTTTTCCGAGAGGAAGCCGTAGCCCGGATGGATCGCCTCGGCCTGGGAGATCTCGGCGGCGCTGATGATGTTCGGGATGTTCCGGTAGCTCGCGTGCCCTTCCGGAGGGCCCACGCAGACGGCCTCGTCGGCCATCTGCACATGGAGGGCGTTCCGGTCGGCCGTCGAGTAGATCGCCACGGTGGCAAGACCCAGGTCCCGGCAGGCGCGAATCACCCGGACCGCGATCTCTCCGCGGTTGGCAACGAGGACCTTTTTGAAGGTTCTTTTCGTCGGGGAAGCCATCAGGCGCTCTCTTCGGCCTTCAGGTCGATTTCGAGCAGGGGAGCCCCGTACTCGACCGGCTGTCCGTTTTCCACAAGAAAGGCCCGCACCGTTCCCTCCACCTCGGACTCGATTTCGTTCATAAGCTTCATCGCTTCGATGATGCAGAGGATCTGCCCTTTTGCCACGGGGCTTCCCACCTCGACATAGGGGGAGGCGTCGGGGGAGGAGGAGCGGTAGAAGGTCCCGACGATGGGAGAGGTGATGATCCGGACCTTCTCGGAGCGGATGGCGGGAACCGACGGGGAGGGGAGAGAGAGCCCCGAGTCGGAGGGAGAGGGAATCTCCCCCTCCTGGGCGATCCGGAAGCTTCCCGTCGCAAGCGGCGACCGGGAGATCTTGATCCGTGCCCCGTCTTGCTCGAATTCGAAGGAGAGCAAATTGTGTTCCCGGACGAGGCCCAGGATCTCCTTGATATCCTCGTTTGTCATCCTCAGCGCGCAATGGAAACCTCGCCGTTGACGGCGAGGAGGAATGCGCTCTCCTTTCTTGTGAAAGTGGAGTGGGCATTCCACCCACCGGGTCTTGCGACTCTGCCCTTACGGGCCTTGAAACGCAGTCTTTCGACTGTCTCCCCTCGGGAATGTCACGAACCGGCTCCCGCTTACGCGGCGATCCGGACCTTCGGAGTTTTACCTTTCTCCAGCATGATCCGGATCTTCCAGAGCCCGGAGCTGAGGAAGCACTCCGGGGTGGGTCTTTTCGACCTGTTCGTGACGGAGCGGCTTTCGCCGCAAACCCTGGTCAACCGAGCTTAAAAAATCCTGCCCTTCTTTTAGGGGATCGCTGTCCGATCAATCCCCAAGGCATCGGGCGTCCGGATCTTTCAATCTCCTCCCGGAAGGCGAGGGGTAGTTGACGAAAGAGTGTCCTCCGGGTTCGTGGTGGGTCAGCTTCCGGAACGGACCCGCTCGATGTAATCCGACGTCCGGGTATCGACCTTGATCACATCCCCCTCCTGCAGATGAAACGGCACCTTGACGATGGCCCCCGTCTCGACCTTGGCCGGCTTCGAGCCCCCGGACGCCGTGTCACCCTTGCGGGCGGGATCGGTCTCGACGATGACAAGGTCCACAAAGGTGGGAAGGTCGATGGTGATCGGCTTGTCCTTATAGAAGAGGATGTTGACCGGCATCTGCTCCTTTAAAAAAAGGATCCGGTCTCCCAGGTCCTTCTTGGTCAGGGTCGTCTGTTCGTAGGACTCGTTGTCCATAAAGATATAGTCCTCCCCCTGACCGTAGAGGAACTGCATGGTCTTCTCCTCGACGTCGGGGACGTCGAACTTCTCCCCGGAGCGGAAGGTCCGCTCGATCACAAGCCCCGTCTTCATGTTCTTGAGCTTGGTCCGGACAAAGGCTCCGCCCTTTCCGGGTTTTACATGCTGGAACTCGACGATGAAGTACGGCTCTCCGTCGACTTCAAGTCTTGCTCCGCCACGGAAGTCGTTGGTGACGATTACGGCCATTCATGCTCCTTGACTGTCTCCGGATCGACCGGAAGGGTTGTTATGGGGAAGTCGTTCCTGGCTTCTTTCTCTCTAAAAGATCGAGAAGTCCCAAAATGCCGAGGCGGTAGACGACGGGGCCAAAGCCCCCGACCGTTCCTGCGGCAATATCCGAAAAAAGGCTTTTCGTCCGGAATGGTTCCCGGCGGTAAACGTTTGAGATATGGACCTCGACGACGGGATGTCCGACCGAAAGCACCGCGTCCCGGATGGCGACGCTCGTGTGCGTGTAGGCTCCGAAGTTCGCGACAATCCCGTCGGTTCCATCCTCTCCCGACGCGTGGATCCGGTCGACGATCGCCCCTTCGTGATTCGACTGGAAAAAGACGGGAAGAAAACCCTCCTTATGGCCCATCGACTCGATTTCGCGATGGATCTCCTCGAGCGTCTTCGTCCCGTAATGGGAGGGCTCGCGCTTACCCAGACGGTTCAGGTTCGGTCCCTGGAGGACCAGGATACGGTACACGGTCAGCCCTTGTCCTTCAAGGCCTCTTCGATCGCCTGGGTCACGAGAATGCGGCAGAGGCCGATATTTGCCCCCGGCTTCAAGGCGAGAAAAAGGGCTTCGTTCGGGCCCAGAGGGAGCCCGTAGAGAACGGCCCGGTCCATCCATACGACCGTTCCCTGAAGCTCTCCCCAGTTGAGCATGCGCGTCATGTCGGAGACGGCCCGAACGATCTCGACCCCCTCGGCGGCGAGGATATCGCCCCAGTGGCCGGCATCGGACGCCTCCATGGAGAAGCCGTCGAGGGTGGCCCGGACGTATCCCAAAAGATGGCGTCTCATCCGGTTTTGCACCCCCTCGACGACCCTTCCTGCGACTCCCTCGGGGAGCGAGACGGGCGAGGAGCTCGGGACAAAGGCCGGCTCCGGCTCGGGGAGGGGCTCGGCCGCCGGCTCTTCTTCAGGGATTTGCGGTTCTTCATGGGGAGCCGGTTCGGGCTCGGAGGGAGGCGCAGGTTCCGAGACCGCGGGAGCTTCCGGTTCCGGAGCGGGAGCGACTTCCGGTTCCGGCTCCGAGATCTCCTCGGGGGGGGCGACGGGCTCGGGTTCCGGTTCGGATGGCGGGACAGGTTCGATGGGTTCGACCATGCGACGCATGGCCCGGATGGAATGGATCTTTTCCGGGACTGAGGCATTTCCTGGATCCTTGGCGAGAACCGTCTCGTAGACCGAGAGGGCTTCTTCGAAGTGCCCCTGATTTGCGAGAAGATCTCCCATGGTCTCCGTCTGGGGAAGGAGCGGTTCGGGAGCGGAAGGCGGGGGTTCGGGGGGAGCGGGAAGAGAGTCCTGCTCCGCTTTTTCAAAGAGCTCGTGGGGCATCTCGACGATGGTCTCCTCTAAAACGAGCGGCTCTTCGGGAGCGACTGGCTCTTCAGGAACGACCGGTTCGGGTGTTTTCTCCGGCGGGGAGGGCAGGGGCTCCGGTTTTGCAGGGGGAGGCGGGGCGGCCGGTTTGGGGGAAGGAGCCGTGAGCGCATCCACCTCGGAGACGATCTTCGTCATTTCGGGATCCCCGGGAGAGAGGGCCAGGGCGGATGTCGCCATGGTCTTGGCTTCGGGAAGTCTCGTTTTTTCGAAGTAAAGGGCGGCAAGGTTTTTCAGTGCGATCAGGTTGTCCGGGATCGTCCTGTTTACGAACTCGAACTGCTCGATAGAACGGTCCGTCTCCCCTTCTTCGCGCAGAAGCTTCCCGTAGGCGATACGGGCGGCGAGGTAGTAGGGGTAGTACTCCTCCCCGTTCTTCAGGAGATCGAGAGCCTCCTTCCTGCGGCCGGCTTCGATATAGGCCTCCGCCAGCTGCAGAAAGGAGCGGCTCTTTGGATTGGCCTTGATGCGCTCTTCCAGAACCTTCAGTTCTTCAGGATTCATAAAGGGCCCCGCCAGAAGGATAAAGTGTTCGCCCGAAGGTCGTCCCGATTCCGATCCGCCGCGAGTCGATCGGCGTGTATCCTAGCAACGATAGGCGATAATTGCAAGAAATTCCCGGAAACCCGCACAGTTTGGCTCTCTCCTTGGGAGCGGCCGTCGCAGGGGCTTTCTCGGAATGTCTTAAGGCAACGAGCCTCTTTCAGGGAAGGTTCTCGAAAATCCGAAAGGCAAGGGTCTCCTTCGAGGTTCGGGGGACCGGGAGGGAGCGTCCGTCGGAAAAGACGAAAAGCGCCTCGTTGTCCGAGGAACCAAACCCTATGCCGGGCTTCGAGATGTCGTTGGCCACGAGAAGATCGACCCCCTTGGCCCGACATTTCCTGATGAGCGGCTCCACCTCGAGAGCCGACTCTGCGGCAAAGCCCACGAGCCGCTGATCGGGGCGTCGTCTGGCGGAGAGGCCCTTGAGAATATCGGAGTTTTCGGAAAGGGTGAGGGTCCACTCCCGGCCGTCCTTTTTCTTCTTTTCCGAGAGAGGGGCGATGGGCCTGTAGTCCGAGACCGCCGCCGCCATCACAAGGATGTCGGTTTCCGGAAAGAGCCGGTCCAAGGCCTGCCCCATCTCACGCGCCGTCTCGACTCGGTGGAATTCGACCCCGGGAGGCGGGGTCAAGGCTGTCGGGCCGGAGACAAGGGTGACACGGGCACCGAGCGTGCAGGCGGCCTTGACGATGGCCATTCCCATGAGACCTGAGGAGCGGTTTCCGATGAATCGGACGGGGTCGAGGGGTTCGTATGTGGGGCCGGAGCTCACCAGAACGTTGCGTCCGGAGAGGGGTCCTCCGGGAGATCCCGCACGGGCGAGGACCTCCCGTACAGCCTCGAGGATCCGGTCGACCGGCGCCATGCGCCCCATTCCGGAGCGTCCGGAGGCAAGGGGACCCTCCTGGGGAAGGATTTCTCTTACGCCCCGATCTTGAAGCCTCTTCCGGTGCTCCGTCGAGGCCGGATGGAGATACATGGCCTCTTCCATGGCGGGAGCGAGAAGAATCGGAATGCGGGCGGAAAGGGCGATGGCGGAGAGAAGATCGTCGGCCATCCCGAGGGAGATCCGGGCGATAAAGTTGGCCGTTGCCGGAGCGACAAGAAGAAGATCGGCCCCGTCGAGAAGGTCGAGGTGGCGGATCCGGCCCTTGCCTTCTCCGCCCGAAAAGAGCTCGGTCTCGACCTTGCTGTTCGAAAAGATTTCGGCGGAGAGAAAAGGGAAAAAGGGGCGGGCATTGCGGGTCGCGACGACCCGGGTCGAAATCCCCTCATCGGTCAGTCGCCGAATGAGGTCGAGCGACTTGTAGGCGGCGATGCTTCCCGTCACGCCGAGAAGGAGGGAGGGAGGGGATCCCTTCAAGGGATCAGATGTCCCTGCCAAGATCGTCGGCCTCTTCGGGCGAGGCATGCTCCGGATCTTCCTGGTAGACGGAGACGTCGGCCACGATCGCCTCGGCGGACTCGCGCGCATAGCCCCGGGAGGGGGGAAGGGACTCCTCGTGCTGCCTTCGGGCAGCCCGCAGGGCCTCCCTGTGCTTTCGCTCCGCCACCACCGCAGGCGCGCCCGTCAGGATGGGAACTTTCTTTCCAAGGATCTCCGCAAGGCCGATCGTCGTCTCCTTGTGGTAGGGGTACTCGCCCACGGGCGCATGGCCCTCCATGATCTGGCGCGTCCTTTTTGCGGCGGCGATGACAAGGCGATAGTGGCTGTCGATGACATCGTCGGTATAGTCGATGGGCTGGGATACGAGATCGTTCATGGAGCTCCCCTTTTCAGTGTCGATTGTCCGTCTCCGGCATTCTGTTTTGGATGTCGGAGGAATTCACTTGGCGTTCTTCGGAAAATTCCCTCAGAAAAACCTCTTCCATATACGCCTTGAGGCCGGCCTTTCTGTAATGCTCGGCCCGGATGATGGCGAGAAGGTCCTGGGCGGTCCGGTCGAACTCCCGGTTGATAAGCAGATAATCGTATTCATTATAGCTGATAATTTCATTTTTTGCGCGATCGAGGCGTTTTTTGATGGTTGCTTCGGAGTCCTGTGCTCGGGCGGAAAGACGCTGTCTGAGAACCGCGTAGGAGGGGGGAAGGATGTAGACGGAGATGCTGGGAATATCGCTTGCCCGCATCGTGCGGGCACCCTGGATATCGATGTCCACAAGAACGTCCTTGCCCTTGGCGAAGGAGGACTCGATCTGGGAGCGTGCCGTTCCGTAATGGTTTCCGTAGACCTCCGCCGTTTCGAGAAAGTCCCCCCGCTCCTTCATCTCCACAAAGACCTGGGGAGAGACGAAAAAGTAGTCCACGCCGTCGACCTCTCCGGGACGCGGGTCCCGGGTGGTGTAGGAGATCGAGTAGGTGATCCAGTTCACGAGGGAGGAGACGCGGCGACAAAGACTTGTCTTTCCGGCGCCCGAAGGCGCCGAGACGATGTAGAGCAGAGGCTGGCCAAGATCGGGCGGAAGGCGATACCACCCTTCTTCCGGAAGAGGGGTGGCCAGGCGGGGCGGGGAGTCTTTGTGCGCATCGTTCACGGCAGGGTCCTTCGATTGAGAGGTCGGCATCATTCGAGATTCTGGACCTGTTCGCGGAAGCTCGAGAGGATGTTCCGGATCTCCATGGCCGGCTGGAAGAGGTCGGGCCACGGCTCCTTCGAGATATAGGTCGTCAGTTCCCGGTTCATCTCCTGGGCAAGGAAGTCCAGGGATCGGCCCAAAAGCCCTCCCTTTTCCATCTCGCGCTCCGCCTGGGCCAAATGAATATGGAAGCGCTTCCACTCCTCCTCGTTGTCCTTTTTTGCCAGATAAAGAAGGGCTTCCTCTTCGAGACGCTTTCCGGGGTCGGTCTCGAGATCCTTGAGGTAGGACTTCATCCGTTCGAGAAACTGCCGGCGGATCTCTTTTTTGGCTTTTTTTCTCCGTTCCTCCATAAGGTCGGAGATCGTCCGGATCCGCGCAAGAAGATCAAGCAGAAGAAGGCGAAGTTCCTCCCCCTCCCTCTGCCGGGAGAGAAGAAGCGCCTCGAGCGTCCGAACGAAGTGGTCGAGAGAGGCCGTCTCGTCGAGTGTCGGGGTCTCAGGGTTTCCTTCCGTCGCCAGGATCGCGAGAATGTGCGAGAGGCTCACCTCTTCCTTGAGTCCCAGATGCTGGGAGAGAAGCGTGAGGTTCCCGTAGGCCCGGACTCCTTTTTCGAGAAAGGAGTTGAGCCGCCTCCCCGATCCTTCGTTCCGGGAGACGGTCACGTCGACGCGCCCCCGGAAAAGTCTCTGGGAAAGAAGCTTTCTCATGGCGGGCTCGAGCGCCTCCCATTCGGCGGGAACCCGGAAGATCGCCTCGAGCGAACGGTGGTTCCAGGACCGGATCTGGATCCGGTATCCCGAAGGGAGGGTCGCCTCCGAGAAGCCTGTCATGCTCGAGACCGGAGTCGGGGAGGAAGAGGTCACATGTAACCTCGCAGGGGAGAGAGGGAGCGCAGGATCATTCGGTCGAGATCTCCTGCTCCATTTGCAGGGACTCGGGAATGATGCGGACAAAACGCTTCTTCAGGTCGGATTGGCGTATGGAGTGGACCCACTGGGCCTCCTCGACCTGCCCGGAATGGCGGAGCTCGTTCTCGTACTCCGCAAGAAGACGGGCCACCGCCTCCGTGTCGACCGGGAGAAGGGAGGAGATGACGACCTTCGCGCCTTTGGCAATTCTGCGCTGTATGGCGTCCCTGTCGAAGCCGAACTCCGGCTGGGGCATGAGATAGACCGAGCCTCCGGTCATTCCCGCGCAGATCCAGGGGCCGGGGTCCCCAAGGACGACCGCGCGACCGTTGGTCATGTATTCGAAGGCAAAGCCCTTCATGTTGGCGCGGAGCCCCAGATGGCCGACCCCGTCGTCGACAGGCCCCGTGATCCGTCCTCCGATGACGACATCGGCCCCGGAAAGGCGGATGCAGGCTCTCGAGTCGCAGTTCCCCTGGATCAGGAAGAGCCCCCCCTGGGCGCCGTAACCCAAGGACTTTCCGACCGATCCGTCGAGGTAGACGCCCTCCCGGTTCCGTGCCTTCAAAACGACGATGCGGCCCCCGGTGGCGCTTTTGCCCACCCCGTCCTGGGCGCCTCCCGTGACATGGAGCGTCATGTTTTCGTTCATGAAGGAGGCCATGCCGTTGCCTGCGATGGAGCCGCTTCCGAGGCGGATGTCTATGGGCGGATGGGAGGGGAACTCCCGGGTAAGAACCCCGGAGAGATGGGTCCCGATGTTACGGTCCTGGGAGTTGACCGACGCCACCGAGACGGAGACCGCCGTCGGGTGCTTCCGGAGTTCCCGGAGAACCTCTTCGGTAATCTTCTCCGTCATCGTCACGTCCGGAGTCCCTCCGATCCCGCAGACTCCTTCGATGTCGAGGCCGTAGGGGAGGGGGTTCAAGAGGGAGGTCAGGTCGAGCTTGTCCGCATGGCGCATCTGGGCCAGATAGCCGGTGTTGCCGACGATGGACTGGGCGCTTGAGACCCCGAGATCCCCGAGGATCTTCCGGAAGTCTTCGCCCATCGCCCGAAAGAAATGGACAAGTTGCCGCACGGCAAAGTCGTAATCTCTGGGGACGAAGCGCTTCAGACCGTGCTTTTTCGCATCCTCCTCGTTTTCGATCTGGGTCGCGATGCCGACGTGGCAGGTGTCGGTCTGGCACTCCCGGCAGATGGTGCAGCCGATCGCCACCATGGGCAGGGTGGCAAAGCCCACCCGGTTGGCGCCCAGGCACATGAGCTTGACCACGTCGACGGAGGATTTGAGGCCCCCGTCTCCCCAGATCTCCACCTGGTCGCGGAGACCGGCCGACAGGAGCGCGCGGTGGACTTCGGAGACGCCGATTTCGACAGGAAGACCCACGTATTTGAGGGCATGGAGGCGCGCTGCCCCCGTCCCGCCGTCATAACCGCTTACGGTGATGATGTCCGCCCCGGCCTTTGCGATCCCGATGCCGATCGTTCCGACTCCCGGGATGACCGGGATCTTGACGATGATGCGGGCGCGGGGATTTGCGCTCTTGAGCTCGGCCACCAGCTGGGCGAGGTCCTCGATCGAATAGAGGTCGTGGTTGTTCGAGGGGGAGATGAGATCGACCCCCTGGTTGGCCCGACGGGCCCGGGCGATTTTCGGGGAGACCTTTCGTCCGGGGAGGTGGCCCCCCTCGCCGGGCTTGGCCCCCTGTCCGATCTTGATCTCGAGAAGGCCGGAGGAGTTCAGAAGACGAATATTCACCCCGAAGCGGCCGGAGGCGATCTGTTGCCCCCGGCTCTTCGGATACTTGCCGATCATGTCCGCAATCTCGCCCCCCTCTCCGTTGAGGGAGAGGATCTTCAGCTGTTCGCTGGCCTCGGCGTAAGCCCGGTAGGCGACCTCCCCCTGGGAGCCAAAACTCATGGAGCTGATGACGAAGGGATAGGCCTGGTCCAAAACGGTCACATCCACTTTCTCCGGGGAAAGGGGGGCACCATGGGGAACCAGATCGAGGAGGTGACGGATGGAGATGGGATTGTCGGCCTCGATGCCCGAGAGCTTCTCCTGGTATTTCGCATAGGGCTCGTTGGAGTTGGCGACATCGAGGGCGAGCTTCCAGACCTTGGGGTAGAGATGAAAGACCCGGGAGGGCTTGTCCGTCTTCGCGGACTGGAAGAAGGGAGCCCTGGCGCGGGCCTCTCCCTGGATCCTCGACCAGGAAAGCCCGGACTTTTCGCTGGTAAAGAAGTTGGGGGTGGTAAAGAGCTGGGAGACCTCGACCGACAGGCCGATAGAGCTCATGAGACGGCCGTAGCCGCGCATCTCGTGAATGCCCATGGTGGAGATGATCTTTTCAATTCCCTTGTGGATAGCGGAGACCGTGCGGTCGATCCGCGCGGCGCCCTCCTCCTCGGAAAAGGCTCCGGCCCCTTTTTCGGGCACCAGGACCGATTCGATCATGAGGGAGGGGCACATGGCATCGGCGCCCATGGCAAAGTAGAAGATAAGGTCGTGCAGATTGCGAAGAGCCCCGCTGTGGACGACAAGGGAGAGGAGCCGGCGAAGATTGGGGGTTCCTGCGGCAACCGGACTTCTCCGGAGAGCGCGGTCGACCGAGGCGAGAGTCAGAGCCGGTTCGACCCAGAGGCGACCCGGAAGCAGAGCCCGCGTATCGTCGATGATCAAAATCTCCGTTCCCGACAAGGCCGCTGAGACCGCCTCGTCGCCAAGACGGGCGAGCGCATCCGAAAGGGTTTCGTGCTCCTCCATCGTCGAATCGAGGATGCGGATCGCTTCGCGGGGAAAGTAGCGGGGAAGATCTTCGAGCAGATAGGTCCCGTGGTCCTTTGCCAGACTCCTGTAGCGGGCGGTTGGAAAGGGCAGGGAGGAGACATGTCCGCCCAAAAGAATGGGAAGAGAGATGTCGAGTCCCTTGGGGACCCGGATCGTCGGCCCGAAGTAGGGCCGAGGACCCAGAACGATCCGCGGAGAAAAGTGCTCGGACTCCCGCTCCCGGTCGATGGCGGGATTGGTGACGACGGCCACGCTCTCCTTGAAAAAGTCGGGGATGTTCTGGCGTTCCGGAGAAAGGGGGGCCAGGGGACCGTCGAAGCCCAGGGAGCCCACGGGATCGACTCCCAGGGAAGCCATCCCGGCGAGGAGGTCAAGGTCTTCGGTGGCAAATCCGTAAGGATTCCAGAGAGTCTGAACGGGCCTCCCCTCGCGGCGCAAAGGCTCGGGAAGGTTCAGAAGGTCGTGAGCGTGACACTCCTCTTCGTTGGTCTCGTGCTGGGTCCTGTTGATAAAAGGGGCGACCCGCGCGGTGAATCTCTCGAAGAGGGTGTTCTGGATCTCGGGGTATTCGAGGATCCGCGGACCTTCGGGGGAGATCAAAAGGGCCATCTTTTCCCCGGGAGCGAAGGGGCGGGGCTCGGAGACCATGTCGTTGGCCCGGATGATTCCTCTTTCGGAGGAAAAGAAAAGGGCGGAGGAGGTCTCGAAGCGCCAGAGAGGGCGAAGGCCCAGCGCATCCACGGAAAAAACCGCCTCGTTTCCGTAGCGGGCGATGATGGCCGCAGGCCCCTGGGCCAGGGGCCCGAGGAAGCGGCGATAGAGAAAGTACATGGCCCGGCGTTCGGGCTTTAGGGCGGAGATGATGTGGGTCACCGGAGGAAAGAGGATCTCCATGGCCTCGATCAGGGAGAAGCCGAACTGGACCATGAGGCCTTCGAGCGTTCTGTCGAGATCCTGGGAGTCGCTTCCGCTCGCAACAGGCGGGATGCCGAGCATCGCCGACTCGCGGCGGAGCTTGTCGATGGTGTTGATCTCCCCGTTGTGGCCGAGAACGGAAAAGGGCTGAACGCGTTCGGTGACGGAGAGCGTGTTGGTCGAGTACCGGCTGTGGCCTAAGGCAAGGGTTGCCCGACACTGGGGGTCCTGAAAGTCCAGAAAGTAGTCCGAGAGAATGAAGCTCGTTCCCTTGACCTTGTAGACGACGACGGCCGGCGAAAGGGAGGCGATGTGTAGAATCCCGTCGCGCTCGAGCCGGGTACGGGCCCAGAAGGTGGCGTGAAGAGGGTCGGCTCCCTCAGGGCAAAGAAGGGCCACCTGCCAGAAGTGGGGGTGGTTGTCGGGAAAGGGAATGACGCGTTTCGGGAGGGTCTGGCCCCGGCGGACCATGAGGACCTCGAAGCCCTCTTCGGCAAAGAGCCTCCTAATGGAGGAGGCCTCGTTGTCGGGGTGGTCGCCTCTCAGGTAAAGATGGGCGGCGACAAATCTCGGGCTGTCGACCAGATCGGGGTCGCAGCCCTCTTTTACGAGCCAGCGCCGCCAGAGGGGCTTCGGGATGTCCATCTGGATCCCGCAACCGTCTCCCTCGTTCCGGATCTGTCCGGCCCTGTGCTCCATCTTCTGGAGAGCTTCGAGGGCTTCGTGGACGATGCGATGGGAGGACCGACCGTCCTTGGAAAGGACGGCGATGACCGCACAGCTGTCCTTTTCTTGTTCGGCAAAGGAGCCCGACAAACTTGGGATTTCAGGACGCGTTGAAGAGCTTCCCCGCCCTTCGCAATCTCTTGCCCCCTCTTCGCCGGGCGTCACAGGGGACTCTCGGCAGGGGGAGAAAACGGGGGAAGGGAGAGAAGGGTATATCGAAGGGAACGGGTATCGCTCATTTTATTTTCTGGTCCTGTTCATGGTGTGAAGAATATACGAAATGTTGGGCATGTCGGGAATAAAGCCTGATCACAAGAAAATCCGGTAAAAAGGCAGGTCTCCCCCGGCTCTTCGGAAAACCCGGCATCTGGCCGTCTTGAAATTATACGCGAGGAGTTTTTGAGATCGCAACATCCGGAGGCTGGCGGCAGCGGAACGCCTCTCCCGGCGCACTGTTTTTACGCCGAGACAATTCTCCCTTCTCGATGCCACGATGCATGATTCTTCGCGCCTGCCGGGCTCCAGAGCAGAAAATACCCTCAAGCGCTTCTCTTTCAAAGAACAGGACGGGTCCGGTGTCGCCGGAGGCGAGTCCGAAGAGAGGCCGTGACTGCAAGGGCCGGTGAACCCGAAAGTCCGAAGAGCCTTCTTCGGGGAGGATTGATTTCCCTAGGGGAATGACGGAAAATAAGAATTCCTTACTTCCATTAACGGAAGACTCTGATCTTGCCAAAATAACCTCAAAAAACCAGATCACTCTTCCCAAGCGATTGACTGCCGCGATTGGCCCTACGGAGTATTTTGACGTGGAAGCCAAAAATGGACAGATTATCCTGACTCCCGTGCACATCGGAAGGGCCGATGTCGTGCGGGCCAAACTGGCCGAACTCGGTCTCGATGAATGCGACATTGCTTCTGCGGTGCTCTGGGCTCGGGAAAATGCTGATAATCCCCAAAAAAAGAAATGAGCGCTTCCCCTCGCCGCCTCCGTCTTGTGATCGATACAAATCTGGTCTTCTCTGCCGCCGTCTTTTCCGGAGAAAAACTGGCATTTCTGAGACGTGCATGGCAGAACCCTCTGGTCGAGCCGTTAGTGTCAAGAGTAACGGCGGAAGAGTTCCTGCGGGTCCTGACTTACCCAAAGATGAACTTTCTCTCCCTGATCAGCGTGAGCTGGTCGCCGATTATTTGCCTTATTGCACCGTGGTTCCTCTTCCCGAAAGTCCGCCGCTCGAGACCTTCGATTGTCGGGATCCGTTCGACTTGCCCTTTCTGCACCTTGCCGCCGCTGGCAAGGCCGAGGTTTTATTGACGGGCGATTCGGACCTTCTGTCCCTCAATGGGACTTTCGTCTGCTCCATCGTTACCGCCGATCACTTTCGTGGAGTGATCGACACGAGGGCCTGAGCGGTCGCGATTGAGTATGGTCTGTCGCCGTTCTTTCAGAGAAAACAAGCGCTTGCCAGCTCTTTTCTCTGTGCGCACGGACAGGAGAAAAGCCCCTCATGGCGAACAGGTCGAGTTTTTTTGGGGCCGGACCGTTCGGAAAACTGGAGGAGAGAGCATTGATGGAGACGCCGGGGAGCATCCCTTCTTTTTTCTTTTCGGATCGTTTTCGCCAGGACTCGCTTCTTTTCTCCGAGTCTCTTCTCAGGTCGATGATCCGGGAAAAGCCCCCTCTTCTTGTCTTTTTCGAAACCCATGTCCATCTCGTCTATACCTCCATGGTTCTCGAGGCCGATCGAAGCCGGAACCATCTTCTGATCGACGCGCTTCATCCGGAGGAGGGCAACGGACACCTGACCCCCGAGAGCCCTCTCATCCTGTTCGGCAAGACCTCGGGGGTCGAGACGGGGTTTCGGGCCAGAATACGCGGCGGGGAGGCGGTCGGGTCTGGGTGTTCCGTGCAGCTCTATTTTCCGTTTGAGACCTATCATTGTCAGCGAAGGGATAATCTTCGCGTTCCCCTTTCCCCCGAGGTCGCTCCTGTTCGAATGACGACAAGAACAGGCCAGCAGGAGCTTGCTCGCCTCGTGGACATAGGTCGTCAGGGAATCAAAGTTCTGGTTTTGGCAAAAAACGAAAGAGGGGAGCCCCAGAGCTTTTATCGCGAAGACCAGATCCTTCTTCTTTCCCGGATCGACCTCGACGGACTCTCCCTTCCCCCCCTCTCCGGAAAAATCGTTCATATCGAGCCGGCCGGCAGGGAGGGGGGAGAGCCGCTTCTCTCGATCGGCCTCCGCTTTTGCGACCTCCCCGGAGATCTCTCAGAGGCTCTTGCGACCTTCGTTATGCGCCGTGACCACGAGCGTCTGCGCACGGCAAGAGGCGAGCATCTCTCCTGACGCTCCCCAAAAAACGGGATCGAAGCGGTGAGCGGTCGATTCGGAGGGCCGGCTCGGATATAATGGAAGCCGGAGATTTCCGGTCCCTTTCAAGACAAACTTGAGGATAAGCGATATGGCTTCGAAAAAAGGCGTGGCCCTCGTCAAGACGAAGACTGTCAACGAAGGCAAGAATGGACTTTCTCTCTTTCTGACCCTGACCTTCCGAGGCGAAGGGAAGGAGGATCCCCCGGTCGACGTTCAGGCGCGTCTTTGGGAAAATGTCGCCCAGGTCGAGGCAGGGATCCGGACAGGGGAGCTTGTCATGGCCGAGGGCCAGCTGATCGTCTACAATAACGAGACCCAGCTTCGTCTCTCCAGGATCGATCCGCTCAAGGCCTCACCCGAGGAGATCGCCGCCTTCATTCCCCGGAGCCGGATCGAGCCCGGGTCCGGCATGGACCGGATCAGGAAGTTTATGGACTCGCTTTCCGACCCCCACCTGCGCGCCTTTGGCCAGGCCATCGTCTCCGATCCCGAGGTCGTGGAGCTTTTTCCCAAGGCTCCGGCGGCAAAGAGAAACCACCACGCCATGGTGGGAGGTCTCCTCGAGCATACCCTCGAATGCCTGGCCATGGGAGACGCGGTCGCTCCCATTCTCTCTCTCAACAGGGATCTCCTTCTTCTCGGCCTTTTTCTCCACGACATCGGAAAATGCTGGGAGATCTCCTCCGCGGCCGGCTTTTCCTATACCGACGAAGGTCGCCTTGTGGGCCACATGGCCCTGGGAGTCGAAAAGTCCACCCAGATCGCCAAGCGGTGTCCGGGCTTTCCGGAGCGGACTCTCCGCCTGCTCCATCACTTTATCCTGGCACACCACGGCGAACTCGAATACGGCTCTCCCGTGCTCCCGGCCACGCCGGAGGCCATGGCGGTCCATATGATCGACAACCTCTCGGGACAGGTCTTTGCCATGCGTCAGGTGGCCGCAGGCGCCGACGGGTGGGGGTACGAGAAGAACCGGGGCGCCTTCATCTACAAGGGAGGATCGGACCCCGCATCTCTCGACCAGGCGCCGATGGGTTCCGGGGCCCGCAGGGTCTTCGATCCGTGACGACCGCAGAACTCTCCCCCGCGCTTCTCGCCGATCTTCGCGGCCTTCTCGGTCCCGAGAAGGTTCTGTCGGGGGAGATTCACCGGAAGGCCTACTCCTACGATGCCGGGATCCACCGTATCGATCCCGGGGCGATCGTCCTTCCCGACTCTGCCTGGGATCTGGAACGCCTTCTTTCTTTTGCCCGAAAGCACTCCCTTCCCCTGACCCCCCGGTCGGCCGGAACGAACCTGACCGGGGCGGCGATCGGGTCGGGGATCACCGTGGCCTTCGGGCGCATGAAGGAAATCGATCTTTCGGGGCTTGAGGAGGGGTGGGTCCGCACGGGTCCCGGGGTGATCCTCAAAGAGCTCTCCGACATTCTGGCCCGGAGGGGGGTCTTTTTCCCGCCCGATCCCTCCTCCGCCCAGGCCTGCCAGATCGGCGGGATGATCGGCACCAACGCGGCCGGCGCCCATGCCCTCAAATACGGGGCCACCAAGGAGAACGTCCGGGAAATCTCCTTTATGGACTGGGAGGGCCGCCTTCACGACTTAAAGCCCGTTCCCTACCGGAGCTGGGAAGATCTGACCGACCGTCTGCCCCATCCGGCGATGCAGGAGATCGTCCGGCGCTTTCCCGCCTGGGCCCCTGTACTTCTTGGCCGCATGCCCCGGGTCACAAAGAACTCCTCCGGATACAACCTGTTCGACATGGCCAGAGACTTCGAGGCAGGGCAGGGGGGAGCAGGGGGGCTTTTCGACCCCGTCCGCCTCGTCGTCGGGTCGGAAGGGACCCTGGGGCTCACCGTTTCGGCGACGCTCCGGGTCCTGCCGCTTCCCCGGCGCCGGGTCACGATCCTGGCCTACTTCCTGACCCTCGCCGACCTGGGAGCCGCCGTGGGAGAGATCCTTCCCCTCGGCCCTTCGGCCCTCGAGATGATGGACCGGGCGACGCTCGACCTCATCGGCCGGGCCCGCTTCTCTATTCCTCCGGAGGCCGACTCCCTTCTTTTGATCGAGTTCGACGCCGAACCGCAGGAGGATCTCGTCGCGAAAACCCGGGAGAGGCTTTGCGCCTACCCGGCGCCCGTCCCGCCCCAGGTGGCCACCGACCCCGAGCACCAGAAATCTCTCTGGAAGGCGCGTCATGCCCTCTTTCCCACGCTCTACCGGTACGACGGCGTCCACCGGCCCATCAACTTCGCCGACGATGTGGCCGTCCCGGTCGAACGCCTTCCCGAACTTCTCTCCTTTCTCCGGGACTACTTCGGACAGGAGGGCCTCCCCGTTGCCGTCTACGGCCATATCGGAAACGGGAACGCCCACATCAATCCGCTTCTCGACGTTCGCGAGGCCGGGACCCCGGAGCGCCTCCTTTCCATTAGCCAGACCATTCACCGGGAGGCGGTGGAGCGCTTCGGAGGGGTGCCCTGCGGGGAGCACGGAGAGGGGCGGGTCCGGGCCGAGTTTCTTCCGATGGTCTACGGACCGGAAGTCTACACGATCTTTCGAGAGGTGAAGGCGATCTTCGATCCCCGGGGTCTTCTCTCTCCCGGGGTCAAGATCTCGACCGCCTCCTTTCTTGACCATCTCGACCTTGAAAGGGTTGCCCGTCCCTGCGCAACCTGCGGAAAGTGCAACACCGTCTGTCCCTCCTTCGACATTTTTCGCCAGGAGTCGGAAGGGGCCCGCGGGTGGTACCAGATCCTTGCCGACCCGGCACTCTCCGCAGTTTCGGATGCCGTTCTCGACGGCTGTCTCAACTGCAAGTCCTGTCGGGCGGCCTGTCCGGCGGGCGTCGATGTCTCGAGGGCGATCCTCGACGCCCGGGCCAGACGGGGAGGGGATCCTCTTTCGGGAAGGATTTTTCGGGCCCTCCTCTCCGGACGACTCGACAGGGTCCTCCCCCTTCTCGGCAAAACCCAGCGACTCTGGGACCGTCCCCTTCTCCGCACACTCCTTGAAAGTCTGAGCCGCCCGCTCATGGCGAAGGTTGCCCCCACGGCAAGGATCCCGGCAGACCTCAAGCTCCCCCGGCTCGCGAAGAGAACGCTCAGGGAGCGCTATCGTTCCCTCACAAGCGAGGGAGGGAGGACGGGCGAACTGGCCTATTTCCACGGATGCGCCGCCCGCTACTTCGACGACGGAATCGGAGACGCCATGATCGCGCTTCTCTCCCGTTCGACCCGCCGGCTCGTCCTTCCTCCCCAGACCTGCTCGGGAACTCCTGTCGAGACCTACGGACATGCGGATCTCGTACGGGAAGCGGCCCGACGAAACCTCGAATCCCTCTCCCCCTATCCGGTGCTCGTGACAGGCTGCGCCTCCTGCACGCTGGCTCTTCGCGACATGCCGGAGCTGTTTGACCCGGGATCGCCGGAGAGAGCGAAGGCCGAAGCGCTCGCCGGCCGGGTCCGCCATATCTCCGAGTACATGTTTTCCGACGAGATGTCGGAACCTCTCGACAAGATCAAGAGAAATCTGTCGAGAAAGCCCCCGAAAGGAACGATTACCTATCACGAATCCTGCCATCTTCGGGCGGCGGGCATCACGGAGCTTCCCCAAAAGCTCGTCTCCGAGGTCTTCGGCGAGGCCTTTCGTCCGATGGCAGACGCCGACCGGTGCGCGGGCGGCGCAGGCTCCTATCTCGTGAAAAATCCCGAGCTCTCGGGAAAGATCTTCGAACGCAAGCGCCGGGCGGTGGAGGAGAGCGGTGCCACCACCGTCACCACGGGGTGTCCCGCCTGCCAGATCAAGCTTACTGACGGGCTCGGCGAGAAGGTCGAGGTCGCCCACGTGGCCCGTCTCCTGGCCCGGGCATTAAACGAAGAACCCACAACTCCCTCATGAAGAAAGGTCTATGAATGTCCAAGCGTCTCCGGTTTGAATGGAAGTATCCCGAAGGTTTTTCGCACAAGCCCGTCACTGGCATATACGGAGGACTTCTTCCTTCGGGAGATCTTCTCATGGAGTTTTTTCTTGAGCGGATGGCCCCTCCCGAGTACGAAATCCGGGAGATCTCTCAGGAGGCCCCGGCCGGAAAGCCCGTCGAGTTCGCCGAGCAGAAGGTGGTCCGGACGATCCAGTGCGGCATGGTCGCCAACCTCCAGAGCGTCCGATCCTTCCACGAATGGCTCGGAAACACCCTCCGCCAGATCGATGCGGCAGCGACCGCCTCTCACCGGGGAGAAAAGAAGACCGGGGAAGGGGGCTACCTCTAGAGGCGCCCCCGACTCGCGACTCGTTCCTTTTGGTCCTTAAAGCGCATCATGGGCCACGAGCCCCAAGTCGAGAGTTGCGGACCTCAGGTTTTCCCATGGCGAAAAAAAAGGCCCGACGGCAAAAATCCCCAGAAAACAAAGAGCGCCGGGAGCGAGAGATCGTCGCGGTCCGCCGGATCCTTCCCCCTCTTGCCAAGGATCTCTGGCCCGAAGCCCGCCGGATCCAGCGGCGCTGGACCGCCTGGCTTGGCCCCACGAACTCGGGCAAGACGCACGAAGCCCTCGTCCGTCTCGAGCGCCGGGGGGGGAGCTATCTTGCCCCGCTGAGGCTTCTTGCTCAGGAGATCCACGAACGTCTCGAGTCCCGGGGAATCCCGACGACCCTCCTGACCGGGGAGGAGCGGATCCTTCGGGAAGAGTCGCGCCACCTCTCCGCCACGGTGGAGATGGGATCGACCACCGACTTGGCGCCCTGCGTGGTGATCGACGAGATTCAGATGCTTGCCGACCGCGAACGGGGACCCGCCTGGGTGCGGGGACTTCTGGGATCCCCTTCCGAAGAGATCGTGATCTGCGGCACGCCCCATTCCGAAGGGGCGCTCCGTCGGCTGGCGGAGTATGCCGGGGTGGAGATCGAGGTCTGCCATACCTCGCGGAAGACCCCGCTCGAGGTCGCCTCCGACCCCATCCCTCTCGACCGGGTTCCCGACGGAAGCATCGTCGTGGCCTTCAGCCGCATGGACGTTCTGACCCTGGCCCGGTATCTCCGGGACAGGGGGCGCCCCGTTTCGACCATCTACGGGGCGATGCCCCCCGAACTCAGGCGGGCGGAGTCGCGCCGGTTCCGGGAGGGAGAGGCCACCGTCATGCTGGCGACCGACGCCGTCGGGATGGGACTCAACATTCCGGCCGAATATGTGATCTTTTCGACGGCCTCGAAGTTCGACGGCCGGATCGACCGCATTCTCGAGCCCGAGGAGGTCCGGCAGATCGGAGGACGGGCCGGAAGGTTCGGGCTTCACGAACGGGGGCTGATTGCCGGCATGGACCGGCGGACCCACCAGATCGTTCGACGGCAATTTTCCCATTCCGTGCCCCCGCTCTCCGGTCCCTTTCCCTTCGTTCCGGACTACCCGATCGTCCTGTCCGCCTCGGAGGTGATCGGGAGCACCAACCTCGAAATCCTTCTCTCCCGCCTTCACGCTTCCATCATCTCCGACGCCCACCTCCGCTCGGGCATCGGACCGGAGCTCCGCCAGAAGGCCTCCCGGGTCGAACAGCTTGCGCCGTTACTTCCTCTCTCGGAGCGCTGGCTTCTCCTGTTCGCTCCGGAAAACCGGACGACGGAATACGAGTTCTGGCGGTGGGTCGCAACGGTCGGCCGGATCGGTTCGGGTCTCTCCCCCACGGTCAGGGCCCCCGAGATTCGGGAGATTGCCGGAAGAAAAGAGGGGGAGGAGGCCCTCGCTCGGATCACGCTCTACCGGTGGCTCTCCCTTCGACTTCCCCACCGTTTCCCCGAGTATGAGAGAGCGCTCGGGCTCTATGCCCAGGTTCTCGAGGAGACCCGGATCATTCTCGAGCGGGAGGGGCGGGCGCGCAAGGGGCGTCGTCGAGAGAGCTGATCTTCTCGCGGCAGCCTTTGGGTGAGATCTTTTCATACCGCCCCAGGAGGAAGGGGATCCCCGAATAGACCGCGATCTGTTCTTCCTTTTTCTGGAGGATCGAAGAGGCCAGAAGGTCGGTCCTCCGGTCGAGGCGGCACCCTCCGGCGATCCGCTTCCACAGGGGCGTCGCAAGTCTCTGGAGGGTCGCTGCCGCAGAGTTTTTCGAGAGAATGTGCTCCATCATGAGAAGGCTTCCCCCCTCCCTGAGAACCCGGCGGATTTCGAGAAGACCCGCCCGCGGATCCTCCACAGAGCAAAGAAGGAGAGTCGAAAGACACGCGTCGAAGCTTCCGTCCCTGAAGGGCAGGGTCTCCGCCGACCCTCTGACGACCGGTCCGGCACGGCCCATTCCCTTGGCGAGCCCTTTTTCGATCATGGGCCAGGAGAGGTCGAGAAAGACGACCCGAATCTCCGGAGAGGAGAGAAACGGCAGATTGCCTCCGGTTCCGGCTCCGAGATCGAGGACCGTTCCCCGGAGACCGCTCAGGAGATTTTTTCTGAGAGGCGCAAACCGATTTTGCTCTACGCTGCGGAGGAGGGGATCGTAAAGGGCCGCGAAGATCCTCTCATACATGCGATCCCATCCAGTCGGCCTCACCGGAAGATCTCCGTTTCCGACCGACGAGAAAAACCCTTCCTGAATGCGGAAGGAGGGAGGGGAGTGTCGTCTTTTGTATTCTCTCGCATCGCCCCTCCCGGAATAAGTCCAAATCAAGCCTTTGTCAATCCAGTTTTTTATCTTATAATACAACAGTGCTCTCTTCATCCTCACGTGACATCAGAACTCACCTTGAAAATTAAGGAGCGACCGTGTTCCCACATAGCAAGCGGATCCATCCCCAAACGGGCCATTATGGTTTTCGCGCTTTTTTTGCAGCCTTGCTTGTTTCATGCCTGATTATTTTTGCCGCGCCAGGAGAGGGCCGATCGGCCGTTCTTCCCTTGAGCCTCTCTGTCCAGGGGATCGGCATCGGCGCCCTCTCCGGCCAGTCCACCGTCTCGGGAGACGTGGGCGGCTACAGCGGAGGGGGATTCGGAGCGGGATTTCTCGGCACCTTCCATCTCTCGGAATCCTTCGCTCTCCGGGGACAGGCCAACTACCTTCACTTTACTGGATCTCCGCTGATGACGGCCTTTCCTGTGACCTTGGGTCTCGAGGTCGACTTTCTCAAGTTTACCAGTCTTTTCTATCTCTATGCGGCCGTCGATGCCGGATACAACAACACTCAGGCCGTGGGAACCTCAGGCAACAGCGCAACCTGGGACGGCGCCCTTGGAGTCAATCTGGGCCCCGTTTACGGAGAGATCCGCTACGCGCAGATCACAGGCCCCCTGATCAGCACTCCGCAGGGATCTCTCGGCTCGATGACCTACGTGCCGGTTGTCATCGGATTTACGTTTTTCTAGAGGGATTGCGAAAGGAAAACCTTCGGAACACGCCCGACATCCCACATATTTTCTCGTGGACTGCGATCCAGGAGGAATATGCGGGAACGGGAGGTCAACGCTCTCCGCCGGACGCGGGGGGGCCCGACGCGACACAGGCCGTCTGAGACAGGCAGGGGAAGCGCCGGGAGAGAAGATGCGACGCCTCGATGGCCTGTCGTGTCCAAAATCAGAGGCAGCACTTCTTGTACTTTTTGCCGCTTCCGCAGGAACATGGATCGTTCCGACCGACTTTCCCCTTGAGGACCGGAGAGGTTTTCCGGAAAGTTGCGAGATAGGAGGGAAGGGGGATTTTCATGTCAAGAAAAAGTCGTGCGGCGATATTTCGGAGTCTTTCCCGCTGTTCTCCGGGCACTTCCGAAAGGTAATGCCAGGATGCCGATTTTTCGAAGGCATTTCTGACGACATCGAGGGCTGCGATGTCGTCTCCTTTCGATCTCAGAAGCAAGATCCGGTTGTAGATGATCTCCACGGCATTCGGGTCGGAGGCATAGGCCCGGGCCCCATACTCGATGGACAAATCCTTCTTGTTGAGTTCGATGAGAAAGTTTGTCATGCGGTTAAGCATGCAAGCGTCGTCCGGATTTTTTTCGAGGCTTTCCATCGTGGTGCGGACGGCTCTCTGAAAGGACATGACGTTCCCTTCCGAATCCCGGACGTTCACAATTCGGACAAGAGACGGAGCAGATCGGTCTCCTTTCCTGTTTGACGGGAGGGATCGCATCCTTTCCGCCGCAATGACCATCCTTCCAAACGGATCCATTCGGAAAAACGGGAAGCGCCCGCACGAACGACAGGGAAACCCGTCGGCCACAAGAGGGTCTTCGACTCCGGCTCCGGTCAAGATTTTGCTGACCTTGTAATAGTTTGCCTCCCCGCAGCACTCGCATGTCAGAAGAAGACGAAGAAAATCTCTGGGGGTTCCGGATTCGGAGAGGATCGCTTCCGTCACAAAAGGTTCATTCACTCTTTCCCGTATCTGAGGAAGAGACGGAAAGTCGGGCTCGAAGAGGGAGAGCAGGAGAAAGGCCGCGCTGTCGACAGACGGGTCTTCCCTTTCGATATCGGGAAGAAGGAAGGGGATCAGACGGGGATCGGGAAAGGAGAGCGCCATCGAGCACCATTCTTCTTTCCTCTCCTTGAAGAGTTCCGGGTGTGCGATCAGGAAATCGACGAGGGCTGGCCCTCCGACGGCTTCTATGACCGAGGCCCCATAGGCTCTCTGGGAGTCCTCGAGCGTCTCCCATGAACGGATGAGCGCCTCCTGGGAGGCGCTCCCTATGGCTTTGAGCGCCTCTTGGGCGGTTTCGCAAAGAAACTCTCCGTAATCCTCCGACAAAAATCCCGTCAAAAGGGGAATGAAAATCGGCCGGCCGATACGGCCCATGACGGCGGCAAGAGGGACGAGGTCCTCTCCGTCCTCCATGGAGGACGACACTCTGTTTTCGAATGCGCGAAGAAGATCTTCGTCGGAAAATCGGGAGAGAAAGCTCGACATCTGCGCGAGGCGGGAGTCGTCGAGAAGGCCGAGCCCGAAAAGGCGAAGAAAGTCGTCAGGAGACAACGACGACAGATCCGGCAACTCCGACTCGAACGCATGGACCGTCGCGCCGATGGCAAGCTCGAACGCCGCCTCGACATTCTGCGGCAAAAGCGTCGGAGGGATCGCCTCGAGGAAGCGGTAAACAAACCTCGCCTCGGGGTTTCGGGAAGAATGCGACCCAAGAAGGGAGAGCGCCTCCTGAAAATCCCGAGACCTTCTGATGCGATCGATCTCGTCGCGGGGAGCCTCTTTTGCGAGGATCCGCCCCACCTCTCGTATCGACCACTCTCCTTCATAGTTAGCCTCGACGCAGAATGCGTGCGAGAAAAGGGTGCGAACGACAGAATGCCACTCGGAAGGGGCGTTCGCAAGAAAAGGGACAAGCTCGTAGACGCGTTCATGGCCAATACGACAACCCGGCGAAATCAGCCGAAGAGGGGGAAGGAGGCCCCGTTGCGACAGATCGAGCAACAGTTCGAAAATGCGGCGCGCCGGGAGGAGCGGGAGACGGGGAAGCTGTTCCGCGATCTCGGAAAGCGTGGTCGCTCCCGGAAAGGGCGGCTTGGACAGAACCCGAAGAAAGGCTTCGGCGGCATCGTCCGGACTGACCTGGGTCAGGATATCGGGGACGGGGTTGGTGAATCCATTTCTCTCGAATTTGAGCCATCGCTCAAGACTTCCTGCACATGAAGAGAAATGCGGAGGAGGAAGGGAGCGGACAAGGCGGTCGGCAAGGAGCGTGTCGTTCCCTTCGAGAATGCGGACGATCCTGTCCGGACGGGAAAGCTTTTCCTCAAGGTCCCGCCTGAAAGCATTTGCCGGAGGAAGATACCGGACCGTTTCCAGACTTTTTCTCAGAAGAACCGGGTCGTCGTAAAGTTCGGGGATCCTGCCGGTCCAGGGTCCGGGCCGGGGAAAAGATCGGGCGGAGAAGGAAGGGGATCCGGAGGACATGACGTCTCCATTCGATGCCAAGGATGGATCGATCTCGATCAGAGGATGCAGGAAGAGGGATGGTGCCGAGGGGCGGAATCGAACCGCCGACACGAGGCTTTTCAGGCCTCTGCTCTACCGACTGAGCTACCTCGGCACAGCGGTTGACTATAATGGTTCGGACCGTGCTCTGTCAACAAAAAAATCATTTCTCTTTCAGAACCCGCCGTGCCGTTGGAAAGAGGGGCGGGGCTGACGGGATTCTCCGGACTTCTTCTTGATTTTTCCGTCTTGGAAAATCTCCCCGTCCGTGATATAGTCTCGAAGGTTTTTGGCAATAAGAGACAATTGACGCGAACGATACCACCCGATCCGCTGCGATTCGATCCACTCTTCCGGGAACCTCATTGAGAAAAAGCGTCCAAAGATCAGGAATCGGCCGGAAGGAGAGTCGACTGCTCCCTTTTTCCCGACATAAGCCATGAGCGCTCCTTCCTCTGAGAACGGACAGGCCTCTGAGAACGGACAGGTTGACCTGCGACCCGCTCCCTCGTTTTCCGGCATGTTCCCTGTGCGGTCTTTTTTTTCAAGACTTCTTCCCGCGATCCTTCTTCTCTTCGCACTTTTTCCTGCTCAACCCAAGGAGTCTTTGGCCGCCCCCGGAGCCCCCGGAAGCGATCTTCTTCCCGTTTTGATCACCCGGATCGACATCAAGGGAAACAGGAAGATCGATACCTCGACCATCCGCCAGAAGATTCACAACAAGGTCGGCGATCCTTTCTCCCAGTCTGCCATCTCCGGGGATATCAAGTCCCTTTATCAGACCGGCTACTTCGATCGGATCGAGGTCTATGCCAAAGGGTTCGAGGGAGGGGTCGCGCTCACATTCAGGGTCACCGAGAGATCGACCGTCGAGAAGATCAGCTTCATCGGCAACAACAACGAGTCCGATTCGGATCTCAGGAAAAAGCTGACCATCCTGCCGGCCTCCTTCTACGACGGCTACGAAGTCCACCAGAACGTGCGCCGGATCGAGGCTCTCTACAAGAAGTCCGGGTATTACAACGCCTCGGTCGTCCCCCTGACCAAACGCATGGCAAACCGGAAGGTCGAGCTTATCTTCCTCATTTCGGAAGGCACCCTCACGCACATCACCAAGGTGACCTTCTCCGGAAACAAGGCCTACCCGGCCTCGACGCTCCAGAAAAAGATCAAGACGAAGCCTTACTTTTGGCTGACCTCCTGGTGGACCGACTCCGGAATCTACAAGAAGACCCAGACCGACCAGGACATTGAACGCCTCCGCGACTTCTACCTGAACCACGGCTATATCAACGTCGCCGTGGGCGAGCCCAAAAGGATCTTTCACAACCACAAGAAGACGATGGAGATCCGCTTCCCTCTCACCGAGGGAGAGCAGTTCCGGATCTCCCATGTCGGCGTCTCCGGGAACAAGCTCTTCAAGGCCAAGGAGATCCTCGAGACGATCAAGACCAAGCCCCCCCAGATCTTTTCGAGAAAAAGACTCCAGAAGGACATCAACAACCTGACGAGAAAATACGGACACAAGGGCTACGCCTTCGCCATCGTCACGCCCCAGATCGTTCCCAACATCCGCAAGAAGACGGTCAACCTCACCTTCCTGATCACCGAAGGCGGCCTCGTCCACATCCGGAAGATCAATATCGCCGGGAACGAACTGACCCGCGACAAGGTGATCCGGCGGGTCCTGGGCGTCCAGGAGTCCGGCATCATGGACACCCAGGCCCTCCAGGACTCCTACCGGAACCTCAACAATCTGAACTTCTTCAAGAACGTCCAGATCGTTCCCCAGCAGGTCGGAGACAACCTCGTCGACCTGAATGTGAAGGTCAAGGAAAAGCCCACCGGGACCTTCTCGATCGGCGGAGGATACAGCACGCTCTTCGGGGTCATGGGCATGGCCACCATCGCCCAGAACAACATCTTCGGGACAGGAGACTCGGTCAGCCTCTCCGGGGAGCTTGGCGGCTTCATCACCATGTACTCCCTCACCATCACCGATCCCTACTTCCTCGACACCCCGACGGCCGCCTCCCTCTCCTTCTTCGATACCTTCATGGACTACTTTACCTACTGGAACAGCGCCATCGGCGGTTCGTTGAGTCTGACCCGGCGTTTCGGGTATTATTTTTCCACCTCCCTTTCCTGGCTTGTGGAGTCGGAGCAGATCTTTTTGGTCGCCGTGACCCCGCAACAGGCGCAGGAGGCTCCGGAGCTTGCCCCCTTCCTTCAGCAAGTGGGGTACTGGACCCAGAGCGGACCCTCGGTCGGGTTCTCCTACGACCGTCGCGACAACTACATGCTGCCCCACAGCGGATACCACATCTGGGGTAACGTGGGTGTCTACGGCGGCACCTTCGGAGGGGATACCGCCTTTTACCAGACCACGGGGAATGCCACCCTCTTTATCCCGGTCACGGAGAAGTCGACCCTCTCCTTCCACTTTGCGGTCGGCTACGAGAACCCCCTCGGGCCGGACGGATTCATCCCGGTCTGGGACCGGTACTATGTGGGCGGCATCTATTCCAACCGGGGCTACAATTTCGGATTTGCCGGCCCCATGCCCTTCGGCTATCTCGTCGGCGGGGACAAGGAGCTCATCTTCAACGCCGACTACGTCTGGCCGATCTTTGCCAAGTTCGGCTTCTACGGGGACGTCTTCTTCGACAACTCGGGAGAGTATCTCCCGGGCCAGCCGATCTCCCTTGCAGGGTTCAACTGGCCGGGAACCGGCGTCGGCATCATGTGGAACTCTCCCATGGGCCCTCTGACTCTCGATCTGGGCTGGCCGCTTGCCAACAATTCCTATATTCAGGGCTTCCCGGGGAACTATCCGGGACCGGTGGTCAACTTCGAAATGGGATCCCTGTACGGCGGATAGGGGAGGACTGATCCTTTCCCGATCCGGACCGTTACCTTCCGGCGCCAAGAGTCTCTTCTCCGACTCGGGACGAGGCGCCATCACAGTACAAAAGGAGACTCGATGACTCGCTCACACACCGCACCATCCGGCTATCTCGCTGGCCTTCTCGCCGTCGTTCTGACGGCCTCCGGCCTTGTCTTTGGGAGCACACCGGCCATGGCCTCCGAGAAGATCGCCGTGGTCGACATCCAGCAGGTCTTCCAGAAGACCACCCTCGGAAAGTCCATCCAGGCCCATCTCAAGCGCTTTGCCGACCGCCGCGTCACGAAGATGCAGGCCGAACAGAAGAGCCTCCAGGATGAGCAGGGACAGATCCGCCAGCAGGTGGGGGTCATCAGCAAGGACGCCCTTCGCGCCAAGGAGCTCGAATTCCAGAAGAAGGTCCAGGACTTTCAGAAGCGCCAGCAGAAGGTTCAGACGGAGATCGCCTCCGAGAGCTTTGTCGAGTTCCGGAAGTTTCTGAACGCCGTTAACAAGGCGACCGGGAGTCTGGGAAAGAAGTTCAACTTCTCTCTTGTCCTCTCCCAGCACCCGCTCCGGGTTCCCCTCGGACCCTATCCTCCGCCCTTCCAGTCTCCCCGGTATCTTTACATCAAGTCCGATGCCGATATCACTCAGTCCGTCATCAAATACGTCAACGAGCATGCAAGCCAGTAACATCCGGCTTTGGCGGAGGACAAAAGGGAAGGAGTCCTATTGATTACCCTTGCCCATATCGCATCGCAGGTCGGAGGAACGCTGATCGGATCGGACGGATCGAAGGAGATCCGTTCGCTTCGGCCGATGAACGAAGCGGGCCCGAACGACCTTACATTTCTTTCCAATCCGAAGTACAGAAAAGCCGTCGCGCATCTTTCGGCCGGTGCCATCCTCGTTCCGGAGGTTCTGGCCGAGGCGACGATTCCCCAGATCGTCGTGGCCTCCCCCTACCTGGCCATGGCCATCCTTCTCCAGCACTTCTTTCCCTTGCCCTCCCCCCAAAACGGGATCTCTCCCGCCGCAGTGATCGATCCGACCGCCCGCATCGGTTCCAATGTCGAGATCCGGGCAGGATGCGTCGTGGAGGCCCGGGCCGAGATCGGCGACGGCACGCTTCTCTTTCCCGGCTGTGTCGTCGGGAGCGATGCGAAGATCGGCAAGAATTGCCTTCTCTATCCCCGCGTCTCCCTTCTCGACAGGGTCCGGACGGGCGACCGGGTGATCATCCAAAGCGGCGCCGTGATCGGCTCGGACGGCTTCGGCTTTGCCGAGGCGCCCGAAGGGCGGCGAATGAAGATCCCCCAGACCGGAACGGTCGTCCTCGAAGACGACGTGGAGATCGGAGCCAACGTCACCATCGACCGGGCGACCTTCGGGGAGACGGTGATCGGCCGAGGAACGAAGATCGACAATCTCGTCCAGATCGCCCACAATGTGCGGACAGGGAACGACTGCGTCATCGTCGCCCAGGCCGGAGTCTCCGGATCGACGCGCCTTGGCGACCGGGTGATCCTGGCCGGCCAGGTCGGGGTCGTGGGACATATCGAGGTCGGGTCCGGCACGATGGTCGGCGCCCAGTCCGGGGTCGCCCACTCCCTTGAGCCAAATTCGCGTGTTTCCGGCAGCCCCGCCCTTCCCCACAGCCTCTGGCTCAGGGTTCAGGGCTCGCTAAAGTCTTTGCCGCTTCTGATAAAAAGGATTTCCCGACTTGAAAAGGCTGTATTCGGAGGCTCGGGAACCTCCGAGCAGACAAACGACACTAACGGAGAGGGCGATGGGACCCATTGAAATCGGAGAAATCTTATCCATTCTTCCCCACAGGTACCCGTTTCTTCTTGTGGACAGGGTGCTCGAGGTGGAGCCGAATCGTCGGATCGTCGCCATCAAGAACGTCACGATCAACGAACCGTTCTTCCAGGGGCACTTTCCCGGAACGCCCATGATGCCGGGGGTGCTTCTCGTGGAGGCCATGGCTCAGGTCGGAGGGATCCTCGCCATTTGTTCCGGCCAGGAGAAGGAGGACCGGATCCCCTTTTTCCTGGGAATCGACGATGCCCGATTTCGCCGACCGGTTCTTCCGGGAGACCAGCTTCGCATCACCATGACGACCCTCAAGGTTCGGGGAAGCTCCTGGAAGATGGCCGGAACGATCCATGTCGGAGAGTGGCAGGTCTGCGAGGCGACACTTTTGGCCATGATCCGCAAAAAAGGGGAGGGGGCATGACAAGGAAAAAAGATTCCGGGGAGATCTCCCGGAGCTACTCCGAAGGGACTATTGTCGTTCATCCCTCCTCCTCCGTCCACCCCGGGGCCATCCTCGATCCGGGGGTGGAGATCGGGCCCTTCTGCGTCGTCGGAGAGCATGTGCGGCTGGGCGTAGGAACCCGCCTTCTCTCCCACGTCGTCATCGACGGCCACACGACGCTGGGAGAGAGAAATACCATTTACCCCTTCACAACGATCGGCATGGCTCCCCAGGATCTCAAATACCGCGGAGAGCCGGCACGGACGATCATCGGCTCCGGGAACACGATCCGCGAGTCGGTGACGATTCACCGGGGGACCGAAGGGGGGGGGATGGAGACCGTCCTCGGCGACAACAATCTTCTGATGGCCTATTGCCACGTCGCGCACGACTGCCGGATCGGATCCCGCGTCATCATGGCCAACTCCGCCAACCTTGCCGGACACATCACCATCGATGACGGTGCCATCATCGGCGGCCTCTCCGGCATCCACCAGTTCGTGCGGGTGGGAAGATTCGCCATGGTCGGGGGAATGAGCGGCGTTCCGAAGGACGTCCCGCCCTTCGTCTGGGCGTCGGGCAACCGCGCCTACCTCTACGGCCTGAACCAGGAAGGCCTCCGGAGAAACAATATCTCCCACGACGCGGTCGTCCTTCTCAAGAAGGCCTACCAGATCCTCTTCCGCTCCGGTCTTCCCATGAACGAATCCATCGAACGGGTCCGGACGACGGTCGAGGCGACCCCCGAGATCCTCCATCTTCTCGACTTCATCGAATCCTCTAAAAGGGGGGTCCTGACTTCGCCCCGCGGGGGCGGGGAGGAAGAGTCTTGACGGAGAGCCCCCGGGACCGGGGAGGGTCCCGCGAGACGGTCGACGAGCCTCCCGTCGGAATGATCGCCGGCAACGGCTCCTTTCCCCGACTTTTTCTCGAGGCGGCCCGTCGTACAGGCGCCCGCGTCGTGGTTGTCGCCCACGAGGGGGAGACCGACCCCTCCATCGACGACCTGGGGTTCCCGGTGCGATGGATCCGTCTGGGACAGGTGGGCGCGATCTTCGACACCTTTCATAAAAACGGCATCGCCAGGGCGGCCTTTGTGGGAGGGGTCAGAAAGCCCCGCCTCTTCGATCTCCGTCCCGACTGGAAGGGAATGATGATTTTGGGACGACTCTCCCGATACCACGACGACGAAGCCCTGCGGGCTTTGGCTGCAGAGTTCGAGAAGGAGGGGATCGAGATCGTTCCCTCGACCCTTCTTCTTCCCGACCTGGCGGCCCCCGGAGGCCTTCTGACCCGAAGAAAGCCCACCGAGGCCGAAGAGGCCGATATCAGAGTCGGTATCGAGATCGCCCGCATCATCGGTCCTGCCGACCTTGGCCAGTGCCTTGTGGTCCGGGAAAAGGTCGTGGTGGCGGTGGAGGCGATCGAAGGGACCGACGAGACGATCCGGCGGGCGGGGACGTTCGGCGGAGAGGGATGTGTGGTGGTCAAGATGGCAAAACCCGGACAGGACCTCAGATTCGATCTCCCCTCGATCGGTCCGGGGACGATCCGGACGATGGCCGAGGCCAAGGCGCGGGTTCTGGCCGTCGAAGCCGGGAAGACGCTTCTTTTCGACCGGGAGGAGACTCTCTCTTTGGCCGACAGTTCCGGCATCTCTGTCGTGGGGATCGAGTGATGGCCCGGGAGACGGTCTCGGTCGGCGTCGTCGGAGTCGGATATCTGGGACAGCACCACGCCCGGGTCTACTCCGAGCTTCCCCACGTCCTTTTGGCCGGCATCTTCGACAGCGATCTCCGCCGCGCGGAGGAGATCGGCGCACGTCTCAAGGTTCCGGTTTTCTCCTCCTTGGAAGAACTCACGGACCGGGTCGATGCCCTCTCTGTCGTGACCCCCACGAGCACCCACGCCGAGGTCGCCCTCCGGATCCTCGCCCGAAAAAAGGTTGCGCTCTTTCTTGAAAAGCCCATTGCCGACAGTCTTGCCTCTGCCCGGAAGGTTCTCGATGCGGTCCGCCAGGCTGGGGTTCTTCTCCAGGTCGGCCATATCGAACGCTTCAATCCGGGCGTCGTCGCCATGCTCGAATCGGGCGTCCGGCCGGCCTATATCGAGGCTCAGCGACTCTCTCCCTTCGGCCTCCGGGCCACCGACGTCCCCGTCATCGTCGATCTCATGATCCACGATATCGATATTATTCTGGCACTGGTCAAGTCGCCGATCACGACGATGCGGGTGGTGGGGACGCCTGCCGTCACCAGCCACATCGACCTGGCCAACGCATGGATCGAGTTCAAAAACGGCTGTCTTGCTTCTGTGACCGCCTCCCGAGTCTCTCTGGAAAAGGTCCGAAAGATCCGTCTTTTCGACCGAAGGGGCCTTTACTACTCCCTCAATTACGAGACGCGGGAGCTTGGCGTCGCCACGGTAAAGTTCGAACCCTCCTCACTTCCCGAGATCTCCCGCTCCAAAAAGACCTTTGCGAACGAAGAGCCTCTCAAGAAGGAGCTCGGCACCTTCATCGACTCTCTTCGCAACGGTCTTCCGCCCAAGGTCTCGGGGGAGGAGGCCTGCCAGGCGCTCGAGGTGGCACTCGAGGTCAACAGGCTTGCCCACGAAAGCCTCGAGCGCTTCCACGATACTGAAGAAGACGACCCCCTCTCGTGAGCTCCTCCCTTCTTCTCGTCGCCGGAGAGGCGTCGGGAGACCATCATGGGGCCCTTCTCCTCTCCGAGATGAAAAAGATCTGCCCCGATCTCGTCTGTTATGCCGCCGGAGGCCCCGCCATCGAGGCCGCCGGCGCCCGGATCGTCGTTCCCATGGAACGCCTCAACGTCATGGGCTTTTTCGAGGTTGCCGCCCGGCTTCCCGGAGTGATCGCCTCCTATCGGACCCTCCTTGCCACCGTCGACAGGGAGAAGATCCGGACCGCCGTCCTGATCGACTTTCCCGACTTCAACCTCATTTTGGCCCGAGCACTGAAGGCTCGCGGCGTCCGCATCCACTACTACGTGAGCCCCCAGCTCTGGGCCTGGCGGAAGGGGCGGGTTCGGACCATACGGCGGCTTGTCGATCACATGTTCGTGATCTTCCCCTTCGAGGAGGCCTTCTACCGCGATCACAAAGTCCCCGTCACCTATGCCGGGCACCCCCTCCTCGACGACTCCTTTCCGGGGCCCGAAGAAAGAGAGGGGCTTCGGAAAGCCTTCCTCGGCGTGGAGCGCCCGGGTCCCGTCGTGGCCCTCGCCCCGGGGAGCCGGGTGGGGGAGATCGGCCGCCTCTACCCCCGGATGCTCTCGGCCCTCGCCCTTCTCGAAAAAAGTCTGCCGGGGATCCGGGCCCTCGTTCCCGTTCCCCCCAGCGTCCCGGCCGAAATCTACAGAAAGATCGAGTCCCGCACTCTCCACCCCCCCGTGATCCGGATCTCCGGCCGCTTTCGCGAGGTGATGTGCGCCTCGGACGCCGCCCTCGTCACCTCCGGAACCGCCACTCTCGAGACAGGGCTTGCCGGAACCCCGCAAGTCGTCGTCTATGTCATGAACGA
This sequence comes from Nitrospirota bacterium, assembly GCA_021801345.1. Lineage (GTDB taxonomy): Bacteria > Nitrospirota > Leptospirillia > Leptospirillales > Leptospirillaceae > UBA4572. The sequence goes on along the minus strand of JAJYYA010000024.1, from coordinate 72,038 downwards.
GGGGAGCTACAGGCTTGCGCGGCTTCTGGTCAAGGTGCCCGCCATCGGGATGGTGAATCTCGTCGCCGGTCGCATGGTCGCCCCCGAACTCATTCAGGAGGCCGCCACGCCGGAAGCGATGGCCGACCATCTTCTCCCGATTCTCTCCGACCCTTCGGAAAGGGAGAGGATCCGGAGGGATCTCGCCGACCTCCGGACCGTTCTGGGGGGACCCGGGGCCTCCGGAAGAATCGCCCGGGCCATTTTGGCCAAAAGCGGCCTTTGCGGCCCGGATGCGCCTCCCCCCGAGGGCGCGGAAGTGCCCGGATGAAGCTTCTCAACCTTCTTCTCTGGCCCTTTCTCCTCCCGCTTCTCGGAGTTGTCTGGCTCTTCTTTCCCCGGGCCCGGCCCTTTTTCCGGGAGAGGCTGGGACTCGCCCGGGCCCGGCCCGGACGGGAACCCTGCCTCCTTCTTCACGTGGCCTCCCTCGGCGAAGCGCGCGCAGCGGAGCCCTTGATCAAAAGACTTTCGAGCCGGCTCCCCCTGATTCTGACCGCGATGACCGCGACCGGACGAAACGCCCTGGCCTCCGCCCACCCCGACATCCCCGTCTCGCTCGCCCCCCTCGACCTTCCGGGTCTCTGGGGTCCCTTTCTTTCGAGCCGGCGGGTGAGAGCGATCCTCCTCTTCGAAACCGAGATCTGGCCCGCCATGCTGCTTGCGGCAAGGGAGAGGGGCATCCCCGTCGGGATCGTCAACGGGCGTCTCTCCTCCCGAAGCTTTGCCCGCTACAGCCGTCTGTCCTTTCTCGTCCGGAGACTCTTTGCCGACCTCTCGCCCGTCCTCGTCTCCGGAGAGACAGACCGGGCGAGATTTCTGGCGCTTGGAGTCAGGGAGACGGCCTTGGCCGTCACCGGCAACCTCAAATGGGATTTGACCCCCGCCAAGGTCTCCTCGCCGGACGCCGAAGGTGAGATTGTGCGCTGGCTCGGGAGGGAGAGGAGCTCTCCGCTCTCCCCTCCCGTTGAAACCTCCCCCCTGATCCTCGTCGGAGGCTCCGTCCATCCGGAGGAGGCCCTCGCAATCGTCGACGCCTGCCTTTTGGCCCGCTCCGCCGGGACAACAATCCATCCGGTTCTCGCCCTCCGCCATCTCGAGACTCTCCCCGAATTTCTCTCGCGTCTTCCCGCCTCCGTCCATCCGATTCTCCGGACCCGACCCGACACATGCACGGGAGAAGGGCATGGCGCAAAGACTGACGACAGGGCGGAGCCCGGAGTGGGATCTGCGCCCCGCCTTCCCGTTTTTCTCCTCGACACCTACGGGGAACTCGGTCGGGTTCTCGGGGAGGCGGACCTCGTCTTTGTGGGGGGGACCCTCGATCCGGTCGGGGGCCACTCCCCCGTGGAGGCGGCCTTCCATGGCAAGCCCCTTCTCCTGGGTCCCCACCAGGACCATATCGCCCCTCTCGTCGCCCCTCTTAGAGAGGCGGGAGCGATTTGTGAAGTTGCCGACCAAAAGGAACTCCCGGCAACCTTGTTGGCCCTCGCAAAAGACAGGGAGAGGCGCCTTCTGATGGGAGAGGCGGCTCGTCGCGTCTTCGAGCGTCTGGGCGGCCCCCTCGACCGGACAATGGAGAAGCTGGCCCCCATTCTCGCACTATTTCCGGAGCAAAAATGAGGCCGCTCGGTCCTTTGGCCACCCCGCTGGCCCTTCTTTACGGCGCAGGAGTCGGGCTCTTTCGCGGGGGATACGAGTGTGGTCTTCTCAGTCGGGAACGATTTTCCGTACCCGTCGTCAGTATCGGCAATATCGAGGCCGGAGGCACGGGAAAGTCCCCCCTCGTTGCGGCCCTTTGCCGAAAGGTCCTGGCGTTGGGGAAACGACCCGGCGTCGTCTCCCGGGGATACGGCCGGGTGAATCCGGGGACCGATCTTCTTGTCTCCCGAGGGGAGGGTCTCCTCGTCGGAGTCGAGGAGGCCGGCGACGAACCGGCCCTCATCGTCAAAAAGGTCCCGGGCACCTCCGTCGCCGTGGCCGCCGACCGCAGAGCCGGGATGCGCAGACTCTCCGGCCTCTGCGACATCGTCTTTCTCGACGACGGCTTCCAGTCTCTGGAGGTTTGTCCTGATCTCTCCCTTGTCTTTCTCCCCGGAGAGATGCTCCGACGGCCGATGGGTCTCGGCGACCTTCTTCCGGCCGGCCCTTTGAGGGAGGCTCCCGGGGTCCTTTCGCGGGCCACTCATTGGGTGCTGGGAGAGGGGCAGAAGAGGGAGGTCTCAGGAGAGCTCCTCTCAAATCTTGCCCGGAGCGTCGGCCCCGGGAAGATGCGGCCAATCCTCCGGACACAGTTCCATCTTTCAGGGTTTTACGACTTCGACGGAGGGGCGAGAACTCCCCTGGAGAGCCTCTCGCAGAAGACGGTGGCCCTGGTCGCCGGTATCGCAAACCCCGGGCGAGTCGAAGAGGCGCTTCTCAAAGTCGGAGCTCGCATACAGGGGCTTCTGGCCCTTCCCGACCATGCCCCCTTTGACGCTTCGACCCGGGAAAAGATCCGGAGATTTTCCCGGGAGGCGGCGAAAGAGGGGGCCGAAATCCTTCTCACCACGGAAAAGGACCGCATCAAGTGGACGCATCTTCCGGAGACCTCTCTTCCCGTCGGGGTTCTCGAAGGGGAGAGCCTTCTTCTCGACCTCCCCTCGTGGGAGGAGATCCTTTTCCGGCTCATCCATAGGAGGCTTCCGTGAAGGACGCCTCTCCTAGGAGCCTGAGCTATCGCCTGACGACCGCCCTTTTGAGCTTCACAAGAGAGGTCTTTTGCCGGATTCCTGAGCCGGCGGCCATTTTTTTGGGGGAGCGAACCGGCGACCTTCTCCGGATCCTTCTTTCCGGAAAACGCCGGATCCTTCGGGAAAACCTCTCCCTCTCCGATCTTGCCCTCACCGGCCGAACGGAGGAGAGGCGTTTCGAAAAGCGGGTCTTTCGGCACTTCGGTCGTCTGGGGGCGGAGTTTCTTCGTCTTCCGAAGCTCTCGGACCAAGAGATTTCGGAGCGGGTCCGGGTCGACGGGCTCGAGCGCCTTCGCGCCGAATTGGCCAAAGGCCGGGGAGTTCTTCTTCTGACAGGCCACATCGGGAACTGGGAGATCGCCCTCAGGAGACTGTCCATAGAGGCCCCCGGTCGCTTCCATCCCCTTATCCGCCGGATCAAGAGTCCTGCGGTAAACGACTTCGTCGATCGCCACCGGAGAGAGTTCGGCAAGGGGGCCTCCATCTTGGCCGATCTTGGCCCCAAGCCCCTGATCAGGGCCCTCCGGGCCGGGGATGTTTTGATCGTCCTTCTCGATCAGAACGCGGGGCAGGAGGAGGGGGTCTTCACCCCCTTTTTGGGACGTCCGGCGGCGACCTACACGAGCCTTGCCCGCCTCTCCCTTTTGACCAATCTTCCCGTGTTCCCTTCTGTCTGCCACAGAAAGCCGGACGGACGCTTTCAAATACGCATTCTGGCGCCGATCCCTCCCGAGCCGGATCTTGTGACGGAGGAGGCTGTCTCCCGGATGACCTTCCGCTACAGTCAGGCGCTTTCCGCCTTCGTGCACGAGCATCCGGAGCAGTGGATCTGGATGCACCGGAGGTGGAAAACCCGTCCTCCGGAGGAGCTCCCCCGGCAGACGGAAAAAAGTGGGTCTCTGGTGGGTCCCGACCCCGCTCCGTGATACAATAGTGAGGAAGACCCGAGATAAACCCCGCGAGATCCCCGTTTGACCACCCTCTTTGCCCCTCTTTCAAAAAACTCCCAGACGGCGGAATCCCCGCTTCCCGGACGACTCCGACTTCCAAAAGGAAGCGCGGTCCTTGTCGTTCTCTTCGGTCGCATCGGCGATGTCGTCTTCACGCTTCCTTCGGTCGTAGCGCTTGCCCGGGCGCGGCCGGATGTGTCGATCGACTGGATCGTGGAGGACCGGTGCGCGGATCTTCTGCACGGCCATCCCCATCTCCGGGAGATCATTCTCTTCGAGCGATCGAAGATCTCCGGGCTCTTTAAAGGGGGCCACCCGCTTCGGGCCGTTCGCGAGCTTTCCTCTTTGATCCGGACGCTCAGGCGTCGTCCCTATGCCGCCGTCCTGGACTTTCAGGGGCTTCTCAAGTCCGGCATCGCCACGGGGCTCGCCCGCGGTGCGACAAAGCTCGGTTCCCCCTCGACCTACGGGCGGATGAAGGAGGGCGCTGGACTCTTCTCCCGGCAGGTCCCCCTTACCCACTCCGGCCTCCATCTTGTGGAACGCCACCTTCTTGTCGTTCGGGAGCTCCTCGGCGTCCCGCTTCCTCCGGAATCGACCGGCCTTGTTTTTGGAGAGGACGAGATCCGGTCGGCGCGGGAGAAGGTCGGCACCGTCCCCTTCGTGTTGATTCACCCGTTCGCCAGCTGGCCGACCCGAAGCTGGTCAGTCGATTCCTGGAAAAAGGTCGCGCGGGAGATCGCCGGAAGGGGATTTCGCATCCTTGTCGCGGGTGCCGGAGGGGCCTTTCAGGAGGAGTTTGCACGAACAATTCTCGAGGGTCTTCCCGCGACGGGTCAGAGCACCCACAGGGCTCTTCTGGGAACCTTGACTCTCCGGGAGCTGGCGATCGTCCTGGCCCTCTCCGAGGCTGTTCTGGCCGTCGACTCCGGCCCCATGCACATCGCCGCGGCCGTGGGCGCTCGCGTCGTCGCTCTTTTCGGTCCCACCGACCCTGTCCGGCTGGGCCCCTTCGGTCCCCGGAGAAGGCCCGGAGAAGAAGAGATCTACGGGAGAAGCGGGGCTGTCCTGACCGCCGGTCTTCCCTGCCAACCCTGCATGTTGAGGCGCTGCCCGATAGGAACTCCCTGCCAGAGCCGCCTCACCCCCTCCGCGGTGACGGAGGCCTTTGGCCGGATCCTCGGGGAGCAGGAGAGGGCGGGGCTCTCCCGCCTCATCGGTTCCCGCTCTGCCGAAGGGGGAGGGGGGGCATGAGTTCTTTTCAGGGACTCCCCATGAGTGGACTAAGACGCCTCCTGATCGTCAAGCCCTCCTCCTTAGGGGACATCCTCCACGCCTTCCCGCTGGCGTCGGCCCTCTCCCGGGCCGTTCCCGGGATCTCGATCGACTGGGTGGCCAACGGAGAATTTGTTCCTCTGGTCTCTCGCCATCCCGATATCGCCCGGGTCCTGGCCTTCCCCCGGCGCGACTTCGGCCGAAGGGCGTTCTTCCGGAAGATGGGGGATCTTCTCTCCGCTCTCCGTGAGCGGCCCTACGACGCCGTCCTCGATGCCCAGGGGCTTCTGCGCTCGGCGCTTCTCTCCCGTCTCGCCGCCCGCTCCGTCTCTTCCTGCCCCGTTCTGGGCTTTGAAAACGCCCGGGAAGGGGCTCCCTTTTTCTACTCAGGCCGGGTTCGCGTTCCGGAGGGTCTTGCCTCCCCTCTCCATGCCGTCTCGCGCAATCTCCTCTTTCTGGAGGCTCTCGGGCTCCCGGGGCCTTTTGCGCCTCCTCCGGTCGCGCTCCGCTTTGGCGAGGAGGACCGGAGGAAGATCGACGAGATCCTTCGGGAGGCGGGGCTTCTGCCGGGCGAGCCGTTTGTTGCGATCCATCCCGGGGCCCGGCGCGACAGCAAGCGGTGGCCTTCTGTCTACTTCGCCGAACTCATCCGCTCCCTGTCCAAGGCGGGGTATCCCCGAACGGTCCTCGTGGGGGACCGGGGAGAGAGGCCGCTGATGGAGGAGATCGCGACCCGATCCTCCGTCTCGGTCCCTCTCCTACCGGGACGCGTACCTCTCGATCTTCTCCCGTTCTTTCTCTCCCGGGCCGTTCTCTTTATCGGAAACGACTCCGGCCCCCTCCACATGGCGGCACTTGCGGGAACGCCCACGCTCTCCTTCTTCGGCTCCTCCGATCCCCGAAGGACCGGCCCTTTTGGCGATTCCGCAAGAAATCTTGTTCTGCGGGAAGATCTTCCGTGCTCCCCCTGCGGAGACTTCCGGCAACGTTGCGATCACATGACCTGCCAGGTCAGTCTGACCCCTTCGCAGGCCTTTCTCCATGCCTCCCGCCTTCTCGAACGGTTTGCCCCCTCCGGCGGGGGAAGGCCGTGAGAGGACTCCCGCAGGGAAGCCGGATCTATGTCCGCGGCCTCAACTGGATCGGCGATGCCGTCCTCTCTCTGGGGGCTCTCCAGGGCCTTCGGGCCGTCCGCCCGGATCTTGAGGTAACAGTGGGGGCCCCCGAGGCCACGGCCGACGTCTATCGCCTCTCCTCGGCCGTCGACCGCGTCGTTCCCCTTTTCTCCCGCAACCCCCTTTTTCTCTTCTCAAAAAATGTCCCCCGGGAACGCTTCGACCTGGCCCTGATCCTTCCCCGCTCCTTTTCGAGCGCCCTCGAGTCTGTCAGGATAGCCCCCCGGCGGGTGGGATTTGGCTCCGAGGGGCGATCGCCCCTATTGACGGAGCCTCTCTCCTACAGTCAATGGAAGGCCCTGGGTCTCCACCAGTCGACCTATCACGAGTCCCTCGTAAAAGCGCTGGCTCCGGAGGCCTCCTACGCCTCTCCTCGCCTGGACTTTTCTCCCGGGCAGCTGGCGGAGGCGGGAAAGAGGTTCGAAAAGATCGTTCCGGTGGGGGGACCGGTCCTGGCCGTGAACCCCGGGGCCTTTTACGGACGGGCCAAGACCTGGCCCTCGGCCCACTTCGTCAGACTCCTTTCGGAGCTCATCGGCGAAATTCCCGACCTTACCGTCCTCCTCTTTTCGGGGAAGGCCGACCGGCCGATGGCCAGGGTTCTTGAAGAGGCGATAGGGTCGCCGCGGCTCGTCTCGCTCGCCGGGGCCCTCTCCCTTGCCGAAAGCGCCGCTCTTCTCTCTCTCTGTACGCTTCTTTTGACAAACGACTCGGGAATGATGCATCTCGGCGGAGCCGCAGGCCGGCCGGGCGTCGCCCTCTTCGGACCCACCGATCCCTCCGCGACGGGGCCCGTGCCGGGGCCCGGAGGAAGCCGTTTCTCCGTCTTGATCCACAAGGTCGCCTGCTCTCCCTGCTTTCTCCGGGAGTGTCCCATCGACCACCGCTGCATGGAGGGTCTCTCCCCCGAACAGGTCAGAGGGGAGATCCTCCGCCTTCTTACGGAGAGCGCATGAACGAGAAAAGACGGCCGATCGTCCTGGCCGACCGCGACGGAACCCTCATCCGGGACGTCCCCTACCTCTCCCGAATTTCGGAGATCGCGCTCCTTCCTGGCGTGGCAGAGGCGATCGTGCGCCTCAACCGGGCGGGGATCCCCGTGGCGATCGTCACAAACCAGTCGGGGGTGGCAAGAGGGCTCTTTCCCGAAAGCTTCGTCCCCGAAGCCCACGCACGGCTCATGGAGCTTTTCGAAGCCGAAGGCGCCCAGATCTCCGGGATCTACTACTGTCCGCACATTCGGCCGGAGGAGATCCCCCGGCCGGACGGCCGGACGCTCGTCTCTCTCGTGAGGGACTGCGACTGCCGGAAACCCGCTCCGGGACTTCTTCTCCGGGCGCTGTCCGATCTCTTCGGAGATCCTTCTCAAAGCGCCCTCATCGGAGATGCCGACCGGGACATCGCCGCAGGACGGGCGGCCGGGTGCAAAGAAGGCTACCGGATCCTCGGCGAAAGCGAGACGCCCCCCGCACATCCGGAATCGAACACGACGCTCGTCAGATCTTTTTCAGAGGCGGTCGATCTCTACCTCAAAAGGCGCCACATCTTTTAGTCGCGGAGATCGGGCAACGGGGCGTTCTTCTTGTGCGGCCCTTCCGGACCGGAACACTTTTTGACTCTGTATTCCTCCCTTATCTTCGTGCTATCCTTCTAGGAAAACATCCCTTTGAGGACACCCGGACAGAGAGGCCGGCGTGTCCCCCTTTTTTCTCCGGAGGCCTTCCTTGACCATCGATCCCTTTCTTCTTTCCATTCTTGTCTGCCCCCAGTGCCGGGGACCGTTGACGCTCTCGGAAGCCCCTCCCGGCCTGGCTTGCCACGCCTGCAGCCTTCTCTTCCCGGTCAAGGACGATATCCCCGTCATGCTCGTCGAGGAGGCCCTTCCCGTCACGGAAGGCCGCCCCTGATCCCCTCCGGCGGATCCATCGAGAGAGTTCTCCTGATCGGGATCCGGACCATGGGAGACGTCATTCTCACGACAGGGGTCCTCTCCGCTCTCAGGGAGCGCTTTCCCGGCGCCCGGATCGACTACCTGACGCGAAGACCGTACGACCGACTTCTCGACGAGGAATCCTCCCTCGACCATGTCTATGCGCTTCCCGAGCGAAAAGGGACCTCCTTTTTCTCTTACCACTCCCGGTACTTTCAGTTTCTGCGCTCCCTGAGAGAGACCGGCTACGATCTGACGGTGGATTTTTTTTCCAGGGGCCCCCGGTCAAGGATCATCGCTCTCGCCACAGGAGCCCGACACCGCGTGGGCTTTGTCGACAGAACCTTCCCGGGTCAACGCCGGCTCGACCGCCGCGTCTTTACCCTGACTGCCACCCCTCCGATCCAGCTGGCGCTTACAGTCGACCGCATGGACTATCTCGCCTCCCGGCTCCGAGCCCTGGAAAAAGACTCCTTCTGTGCTCATCACCGCTCTCATCCCCCCTCCCTTCGCGTCTCGGAAGAGAATGTCGCCTCCGCCAGGGAGATTCTTTCCAGAGACCTTCCGGACGGCCGTGCCTTCTGGATTTTTTTCTGCGGCTCGGGGATCCCCTCCAAGAACTGGCCCCCCGACCGCTTTGCCGAAATCGCGCGACGCCTTCTTGCCCGGGGCTTCGGGGTACTCTGCCTCGGAGCCGTGAGCGACCACCCCCAATTGGAGGCTGTGAGAGAGGCGCTCAGGGACCGGGAAGGGGTCTTTTTTTACGAGGAACTTCCCTTCGGTTCCCTCAAGGGACTCTGTCAGCTCAGTTCGGGGATCCTCGGCAACGACTCCGGGCCCCTCCACCTGGCACAGGCCGTGGGACGGGAGGTCCTCGTCCTTTTCGGCCCGGGCGACCACGTCTCCTATGCCCCGTTCCGGGGAGGTTTTCTCAAGGCGAGCCTCGCATGTCAGCCTTGCCAGGCCTTCGCCAACCACTGTCCGGACAACCGGTGCATGCAGGAGATCTCGTGCGAAAAGGTCTGGAAGGCCGTGGAGGAGAAACTCGAAAAAATGAACGGGCTCCCTTCGGGAGAGCGGAGGGAATCGTGCCCCTGACCGTGGCGCTCATCCGGACGCGCTATCTCGGAGATACGATCCTTCTCGTTCCGCTTATCCGGGCGATCCAGAGTTTCGACCGGTCGGCCCGGATCGTGGCGATCGTCAACGAGGGGACGACCTATCCCCTCGAACGCTTTCCCGGGGTGGAGCTCCACAGCCTGGCCCGAAGCGGCTCCCTTGCACGGGGGATCTCGACCGTCCGGCTTTCTGGAGTTCTCAGGAAGATCCGCCCGGACCTGCTCCTCGACCTGACCGTCTCCGACCGCTCGCGCTGGCTCTCCAGAGCTTCAGGAGCCAGGCGTTCGGGAGCGGCGGGAGAGGCTGCCGACCTTGCCCGGGGCCCCTGGGAGATCCGGATCCCGGTCGACCTCAACCGCGGCCCCGAGTCGATTGTCGCAATGCACGGCCACCTTCTCTCGGCGCTCGGAATCCCCATGGGAGAGTCGCTGGAAAAAGCCTACTTTCCCGATCCCCAGTGGATTGCGCGGGCGGGGAGATGGATCAGGGAGAGGGATCTCGAATCCGTTCCGATTCTTTTTCTTCATCCGGGCGGGAGGCACTGGTTCAAGCGCTGGCCTCCGGACAGATTCGCCCGTCTTGCCGCGCTCTGGATGGAAAAAAATGACGGCGCGGTCATCGTCGCCGCCACAGGAGGAGAACGAACTTTGGCGGACTCTGTGCTCTCGGGAGTCGGGAAAGGACGGATCTTTCCCTTGATCGGAACCCCGGTCGGCCTTCTCGATGCGCTGATCCGCAGGGCGCGCGTCTTTGTGGGAAACGACTCAGGTCCCCTTCACATGGCCGATGCCGCCCATGTTCCTCTGGTCGGGCTCTTCGGATCGACCCTTCCCGCGGTCTGGGGGCCGACGTCTTCTCCGCGCCGGGAGATTGCCTATATTCGGAAGGACTGTTCTCCCTGCCACCATACCGGCTGCTCTCTGGGAGGAGAGAACTGTCTGGCCTCCCTCTCTGTTACCGACGTCTTCCAAAAAGTGGAGAGCCTCCTGTGAGCGGCTCGGTGTTGAACGTCCCCGTCCTCTATTATCACAGGGTCTCTCCCATGGCCGACCCCCAGACGGGAGTCACCCCGGAGGTCTTCCGCACCCAGATGGAGATCCTTGCCGGCCTCGGCTTTGTGGGCGTCACCCTCGACCGGGCCCTCTCCTGGGCGGGGGAGGGAGGCAATCCGGAGAGAGAAGAGACTGGGTCGGGCCGCACTCCGATCGTCCTGACCTTCGACGACGGCTATCTCGACAACTATGAGCATGCCGCCCCCATTCTCGAAGAGAGGGGCTTTCGCGCGACGATCTACTTCGTGGCGGAGAGGATGGGAAGACGGGTGGACTGGACAAAGGACCCCGTCTGGCGCGACCATCCGCTCATGGCTTCCTCCCAGGCGCGGGAGCTCGCTGAACGCGGATTCGAGGCCGGATCCCACACGCTGACCCACCCCGATCTGGCCCTTCTTCCCGACGGGGAGGCCCGGCGAGAGATCGCGGAGAGCCGGGTCCGCCTCTCCGATGCTCTCTCTGCCCCTGTGACGACCTTCTGCTATCCCTACGGATCCTTTCGTCCCGTCCATGCGGAGTTGGCGCGGGAGGCCGGCTACCGGGCCGCCCGGACTGTACTTCGCTACCGGGTCGGGCGGCAGAACGACCTCTTCCGGCTTGCGTGCCGACCGATCTCCGGACGGATGAGCATCGGACGATTTTTTCTGACGGCGGCCGCCTACCGGGCAGGATTTTCTCTGCTGGCCTCCCTCTCCACCCCCCAAACTCTTCGGGACAGGGGGAAGCCGTGAAGGACTCCCTTCGCATTCTCCACCTCGACTGCACCATGGGGCAGGGGGGGCAGGAAAAGGACCACATTCACGAAGCCTGCGAGTTCAGGCGAAGGGGGCACCTCTACTGGATCGGGGCGCGGCCGGACACATTCCTCCTTCGCGCCGCCCAGAAAATGGAGATAGGCCTCTCTCTTCCGATGAGGTCGAACTTCGACCTTCTCTCTTTTGCGACGATCCGGAATTTTCTGAAGTCGGAGAAGATCGACATTCTTGTCACGACGAGCTATATCGATGCCGTCCTCGGATGGTTTGCCGCGCAATCCCTCGGGGAGAGCCTCCCGGTGGTGGTGCGCCAGCGCCACCTCCTGAACCCTCCGAAGGGCATGCTTCCGTTTCGACGATTCTGCGACTTTATCGTCGCAGTCAGCGATATCGCCCGATTTGGCTATATCGAACGAAAGATTCCGTTTTGGAAGGTCGTCGCAATCCCTCGGGGGATCCCGAAGCCGGAAGAGGGCAGGGCGCAGTTTCAGTCTTCTTTCCCCGACTGGCCCGAGAACGACCGGGTGATCCTCCAGATCGGGACCTTTCAGCGGGACAAGGGACAGCTTCCCCTTCTTGAAGCCCTCCGCCCTCATCTTGCCAGGCATCCCTCGCTGCACCTCGTCCTTCTCGGAGAAGGCCCCCTTCGCCCGAACATCGAGCGGCGACTGGCCTCCGGGCGGTTCGCCGATGTCAGGGACCGCATCCACCTTCCTGGATTTGACGACCCTCTTCCCTATTATAAAAGAGCTTCCGCTCTCGTCGTCTCCTCCTTCCGGGAATCCTACTCTTTGGTCATCCTGGAGGCCTTCTCCCACGAGGTTCCCGTGGTCGGCTTCCGGCAGGGGGGGGTGATCGAGGCCTTCTCCCGGGGCAACTTTGGCGAGCTTGTCCCCCCCTGGAACTTCCCCCTCCTGGCGGAGCGGACGGTCGCATGGGCCCTCCGAGACCTGCCCCCCGGGGGAGGAGCCCCCAGGTTTCTTCCGGGAAGCTTCGACATCGCCCGGTCGGTCGAGCGAACCGAATCCTTTTATCGATGGGCCCTCGAGCGAAAAAAGGCGGGGGAGCTGGGAAAAAACCTCTACGAAACCTTTGGCGGACGGATCGACCCTTTTGCAGGGGAGGAGGAGAAAATCAGGAAAGCGGAGACAAGACGGGAGCCAATAGAACCGGAATGTAAAGGAGAAACCAATGGAAGATAATGACGCAGAAAAAAACGATTCGGCCCCCCCTCGGGCGGTCCGCCAGATCCGGATGAAACCCGGGATTGCCCGGGGGCTTCCCTGCCTCGACGGAACCCAGATTCCGGTCACGGTCTTTCTCGAGCTTTTTAAAAAAGGGTATACGGTCGACCGGATCGTGACCGAATGCTACCCCGATCTCACCAAAGAGGATATCGTCTTCGCCATAGACTTCGTCATCGACTGGGTCCGCTGGGCTCCCGGCTATCTCTCCAATCTGGCCGACACCCCATAAATGCCCATGGTGCCTGAGGTTTGGAGAAGCCGCTCAGGAGTCTTCGATCTCCGCCTCCCGGGAGTAGACGGCCGGGGAACGATTCCAGACGGGAAGATCGTTCGGGGAGAGTCTTCGGGGTTTTGAGGGCTCCGGGAAGCTGAAGCTGCAAGCCCCTCCGACATCGTCGATGTCGCGCTGGTCAATAGGAAAGGCCTGACAGGGGGCGGGGCGCCCGATATGGTATATCCGACAGAGGCTGTGGGTCTCGAAGACCTTCAGAAAGGGACAGTCGAAGGCGATGCGGCAACAGTTGCCGCACATGTCGCACTCTCCTTGTCGGCTCTCTTTGGCCTTCCGGACCCGGGAGGGCTTGAACAGGCAGAGGAAGGCCCGCCTGATTTTGCCGGAAAAGGCCAAAAGAAAGGCCTTCACAGTCCAGTCTTCTTGTCGGGTGTCGGCAGCATGAACGCTCCTCGAAAGTTACAATGAAAAGGGGTCTTCCTCCTCCGACTTTATCGAAAGATCCCCGACCGGATCAACTCCCCCCTCTTAGAAAAACCTGAACCCGAATCGAATTCTGAAGAAGGTGGCCTGTTTTTATAATTTTCCACAGGGAATTTTTTATGAAAATTCCCGAGGGGGATCAAGAGCGGGAAAAGCCGATGAAGGAAACCTGCTCCCGGGAGAGTGCGACCCGGGAAAAGCGTGGAATCGCCTCTCCGTCCGCCTGGCAGGGAGGAGGAGATCCCGTTTCGAGCGGGGTCCTCTCCGGAATGAGGCAGAGCTCCCTGATCCGGAAACGTTCGGAGAAGAGCCCCCCTGGGATACCGGGGATCATTTCGAGAAACGCCCCGGGAACTTTAAGGGCCGATCCGCGGACGATTGTCGCAGTCAGAAAGGGCGAATTTTCCGTCCCGGCGCCTCTGACCCGAAAGGGACCGAAATAGGGGGGGATACGGGAGACGAGTGCCCAGACAACATTTTCCCGGATCACCTCCTCTCCCTCTGCAGTCACAATCTGGACGCAAAATCGGGGAAGAGCCGGGGAGAGTGTCGCCGAAATCCCCGCCAAGTAATAGGAGAGGGCTCCGAGCTCATTTTTTCTCCAAACGTGCCCTGCCGCGAACCCATCCCACCCGGCTCCCGCCATCAGGCAAAAATGCCTCTCTCCGGCTTTCCCAGGCACGAATCTCACCGTCCGGCTCCGCCCCAGAAGGGAAAAAATCTCGCCTGGACGCTTAAGATCGTAGGGAACACGCAGAAAGCGGGAAAGAACATTGCCGGTGCCTCCGGGAAGAACGAGGAGCGGGGGAAGGAGCGAGAGGGGCAGGGAGAGAAGGCGAGCCACCGTTCCGTCTCCTCCATAGAGGACAAGGAGATCGGCGTTTTTTAGCCTCTCCGGCAAAGCCGGATCCCGGGGATCGAGAGGGTCCGAGATGACGTCCCCCTCCGGATAGCGCCGAAGAAAGGCCTCCTTGAGATTTTGAAATCCCAGGCGCCGGGAGGGGGGGCCGGCGTTTGGGTTCCCGACGAGAAGAGGCCGGCGAACGGTCATTTCCCGGGGGAGGCCTCCTTTTTGTAGGAGGAAGGGACGGAAAATGTCCCGGGAGGCAGATCCTTGACGGCCAGAGAGTCCACGACCTCCCGCTCCCGCGTTCTGACCGGAATCCGCGAACTGTCGTAGAGGTGGAGGGCGGAGAGGATCTTCACCAGAAATCCCTTGGAGTAGTCCGTCGTCCGGACTGTCTCGAGAGAAAGCGGAGAGATCCCGGGCAGGGGGGCCGAGGTGTGGGGGGAGTTCTTGGCCGCCAGCGCCGCCAGTGCCTTCTGGAAGGCCCCGTAGAGGTCGCTCCCGGGGAAGGTCGAGGCCAGGCACAGAACGATCTTCTGGTCTCCGTTGATCATTCCCACCACCCGCCCTTTGAAGCGGTGCAGGATCGTTCGGTCGGTGCAGGCGACTCCGGCCACCGTCCGGGGCGCCGTCGCCTCGATGACCCGGTCCTTGGGATTGTTCCCGGCAACCTGTCCCAGAAGCTGGGAGAAGTCGACGAACCCCATGATCTTGTCGAGGGAGTCGGAGTGGTAGGTTTTTTTGTCGTTGTCGAGAGCGGCAACGGTCCGGGTCGAGAGGTTCCAGAGATAGCTTCGGCTCCCTCCGGGACCGGGCGTATCGATCCGCATGGCGTCGGCGGCAATGGTATAGGTAATCCGGCGGACGGTCTTGTCTTTCTCTCCGCTCTTGCTGGAAAGGACGGTAAAGACGAGCGCCGGACCGTGTCTGTCAGAGTTTTCGGAGCTCCCGGAGGCCTTTGCCTCGGAGAGGCTTGAGAAAATGGCAATGAGAAGAAATCCTAGGAAGAAAAAATGACTGCGGGAAAAAAAAGTCACGCGGGAATCCTTTCGGGAGATCGTGGAGAGAAATTTTTAGCCTGATGATCTTGCAACCCGGACATGATTTATACTCCTCAGGGGGGCAGAGCTGCGAGAAACTCGTTCTGAAATCTCTCTGCCTCTGAGCATTTAGTGACTGCTAGCGTCCACTTTGCCTGAATCTGAGAACTGCGTTGTTCGTAAGACTGAAGTTTTTTGGGAAAACGAGATTTTTTCGGTTGTTGTCCCAGTCTGCTTTCAGGGTTTGGGAAACACTCCCAGCATTGTCTTTGCATTAGAGTGTCGTTAGGAAAGAAGATGGCCATTACCCATGCTTCCAGGTTTTTTGAAGGTGTGCAAAGAACTGCCTTGGGAGGGGTTTGGATTTCACCAACCCAGGAGAGCATCACTCTGCGCAATGAATCAGTCGTATCGCTCGCCGGTGGACATGTCTTCGCGCACGGCAATATTCCAGACAACTGAGCCATTGGGTTGGCTTGGTATTTAGCTGGATCTTCATCGGCCACGTCGGCATCCAAATGCAGCAGCAACAAGTCATATCCATAGAATAAAGGATCGCTTCTCAATGTTCCGCTACGTTCAATGACCTGACAGCACCACTTGTAAACTCCTCTCCATCCTCCACCATGGGGGCCTGCATCGCCAGCGCCGGCAAAGGCAAGACTCTCCTCTGGTTGAAGTAACTTAAGGACAAATGGTCGACCGTTAAGCATGGATTCGACAGATGCTTTTAAAAATACATAATCGGTAATGCCTTCAGCGACCAGTGCAATTCTTACCGGACTAGACATCCGGCATTCCACCGATGAGTTTGTTCATCCACAGACGGGAAAGTGTCCAGCCCTTTTCCTTCATCTCCAAAAGTTTTTCGTCTACAATGATGCGTTTTATAACAGTTTTTCCTTTGTTGTCGCGATCGACAGTAAAAAGTCGAACCCTATCGTCCTGCAAGGGCAAGCCATCAAGGACCGCCGGGTTATGACTTGTCAACAAAATTTGCCGCTTGTTTTGCGCGTGCAATACCCAACGTGCGAAATGTTCCATCAACACTCTTGCCAAGCCTGGATTGAGCCCATGGTCTGCGTTGTCCACAGCAAAAAAAGACGGGGCCTCAGGATGTGCTGCAAGAACGGCGAGAAAAAGAACAAGAAGAGCTCCCTCGCTGGCATCGTACCCCGAAAGGACATTGCGGTCTTTCTTCATATATCTATCGCTAAACCTAATAACCGTAGGCGAAGAACTGGCTGCCGGAGAAAGCGGGAGGTCTTCGGCGTTGTCCGATCCATAACTTTTTGCCCAGCTAATGAGCATGAGAGCTTCAGAACATACTTTACGCGTCCGATCATTTTCAGAACGGCTCACCAGCAATTCATGGACTGCATCTGGCAATCGTCCGCCTGAAAGCCCAAGCGGCTGTCTCGGCTGCATTTCAGGCGCAATACCTCTAAGTACCGGAGTGGTCGGTGAGTAAATGACATAATTTTGAAGGCATCGCATCAGCGCCAATGCGGCGTCGCCTTCTTTAAGTTCAACTGTTTTCAAGGCTGCCAGGCCATTTTCTGTATTGGGATTATTGTGCAGGTTGGGTCCACGGCTGGCGATGCTTGATTTTCCACGCTGGAGTTGCTCTGTTTTGAACCTCCATGCAGGTTTAGGATCAGACATCGGATTGTTCAATGAAACACTATAAGAAACGCCATCCGATGCGGCGCTAAAATAGATGTGAGGTTTTGAAGGATTATTCCTTGTTGTAGGAAAAGAACTCTTGTAAAGCTGAGGGACTCCCGGGCGAACGCCACGTTGCAGCAATGTCTGATCCGTAACTTTTCCGTCTGCCGCTGCAGACAGAACTCCAATAGCTTCAAGTATGTTACTCTTTCCCGAACCATTGGCCCCAATAAACACATTGATGCTGCCAAGTTCTATTTCTATGTTTTCAAGCGACTTGAATGATTCAACCGAAATCTTAGTTATCATGACTATAGGTCTTCTTCCAGTTTTGTCGGGATAACTTCCGCATTTATTCCGGAATCCCTTCTCTCAGGATTCGATAAACCCGCTCCCGATATCTACCCTTTCAACATCTCCGCCAAAGTCCTCCACCTTCAGGTGAGTATATCTTTTGTCACTACTCGGCACAATATACCATCCGGGCGGGGCGCACCTGAAACACCCTCGACTTTTAGTCGAGGGGCCCTCAGCCAATCGCCGTTCCAAGCCCCTCTTCCGTCGCCTTCCGAAGGATCCGGGCCATGAGGGTCCCCTCCGACAGAGTCGTCGAAAGAGGGGGAATGAGGTAGAGCGTGGGACCCAAGGGGCGAATCAAAAGCCCCTCCCTGCGGGCCAGATCCCGAATCCTCCCCATGACGGAGAAATCGGTGAGGGGACGGCCTTCCGGACCGACGAGGTCGAAGGCCGCGACAAGACCCAATGACCGGATATTGGCCACGTTGGGATGCGTCGTCAGAGGGGCCCACTCCTCTAGCATTTTCGCCCTTTTTTCCGGAATCGCGGAGAGGAGCGGCTCCCGTTCGAGAACCTCCATCGCGGCAAGGGCGACGCGACAGGCCAGGGGGTTGGCGGTATAGCTGTGTCCGTGGTAGAAGACTCCCGGGTCCTCCCGCACGGCCTCGAAAATCTCCTCGGTGACAAGGGTCGCTGCGAGAGGGAGGTATCCTCCCGTCAGGGCCTTGCCCGCCAGGAGAAAGTCGGGACGCACCCCTTCCTGCTCGCAGGCGAACAGGGTTCCTGTCCGCCCGAATCCGGTCGCAACCTCGTCGGCAATAAGAAAGAGGCCGAGATCTTTCGCGGCACCGGCAATCCTCGAGAGGTATCCCTCCGGCCAGACGATCATGCCTCCTGCGGCTTGAAGGAGCGGTTCCAGGATCACCGCCGCGATCTCGTCGCGGTGCTCTTCCATGAGCCGAACGGCGACCGAGGCACAGGCCAGGCCGCAATCCTGGCGGAAGAGGCCCATCGGGCACCGGAAGCAGTCAGGGGCGGGGGCGGTAACGGAAGGCCGGACCAGAGGGCCGAAGACGGCGTGGAAGCGCTCGATCCCGCCGGCCCCTACCGCGCCGAGGGTGTCGCCGTGATACCCTCTTTCGAGGGAAAAGAAGCGGGAGGGAGGGGAACGCCCCTCCTTTTTCCTTCTATGGCGGGAGGCCAGATAGGAAAGCTTCATGGCAATCTCGACGGCGGTCGACCCGTTGTCGGAGTAAAAGACGCGAGAGAGCCCCGAAGGGGCGAGGGAGAGGAGCTTTTCTCCCAGAAGGACGGCCCCGTCGTGGGTGGCCCCAAGAAATGTCGAGTGCGCGATCAGGCCGGCCTGGAGGGCCAGCGCCCGGTCGAGCTCCGGTCTTCTGTGGCCGAGAAGGTTGACCCAGAGGGAGGCGGTCCCGTCGAGCATCCGGTGGCCGCTCATGTCGGTAAGCCAGACCCCCTCCCCGGAGAGAATGACGGGAGGATCCTCCGTCTCCCATTTTGCCAAGTCGGCAAAGGGATGCCACAGAGACCGCCGGTCGGCCGCGACGAGGAGGTCCCTTTTTTCTTGCTCGGCAGGGAGCATCCGGGAGTTCCTTTCTGAAAATCTTATCAGGGAGCGGGACGGGAGATCCAGACCGCTCCGAAAGGGGGAATAAATTGGAAGTCGAAACAGGGCCTGTCCTGGTCCTCTCCGGCGGAGCGGCTCGGGGGGTTGCCCATCTTGGAGTTCTTGCCGCCATGGAAGAGGCCGGGATACGGCCCCGCGCGATCGTCGGAACAAGCGCCGGGGCCCTTGCAGGAGCCCTCTATGCCTCCTGGAATTGTACCACAGGAAGGCCTCTTGACCTCATCCGGGGACTCAAAGCGCAAACGGTCCTTCGCTTTGCCTTTTCGCGGCGGGGGATTTTTTCGAGCGGGCGGATCCGGGAGCTCCTTGACGAGGTCCTTCCCATCAAGCTTTTCGAGGAGCTTCCTCTTCCTCTTTACGCCGTGGTCACAAACTGGACAAAAAGGTCTCTCGAGGTTCTTGAACACGGGGAGATCGCCTCGGCTGTCGCTGCCAGCTCGGCTCTTCCGCCTCTTTTCACCCCGGTCACGATCGCCGGAATCGACTACCTCGACGGGGGAGTCCTCTCCATCCTGCCGGCCCGGGAAGCCCGTCGCCTCTTTCCCGACGCGACGATCATCGCCGTCGACGTCAATGTCTATCCTCTCTCGGTCGGAGGAAGAGGGAAAAATCGTCCCCCGCGCCGAAAGGAAAACTGGCTCTCCATGGCCATAGATCCTCTCTGGCTTTCAGTCGCCCGGGCCTCCCTCCTCGAAAGATCCTTTGCCGACGATACGATTCTTGTTCCGGCCGGCGCGTACCCCCTTTTCTCCTTGGGCTCAATAGATAAAATCTATGAGATCGGGTATAGTGAAGCCTCGGATTTTTTCAGCCGAAAAGAACTGAGAGAAGATCGCCTCCGGAAAAAACGGCAGTCCGGAGGCGAACGTTCAGACGACCATCAGGCCGGACCCGAATCGACAGACAGGGAGAAAAGGTGAGACTCCTCCTCTCGAGGCTTCTAGACGAAAGACTTTTTATCTTTATCTTTGCACTCTTCGTCTTCAATTTGCCTTTTTCCGAGGCTCTCAAGGAGGTCTTTCTCGTTCTCTCCTTTCTCCTGACCCTTCTCCATCTCTACGACAACGCCTTCGTTCCCGCCTCGCGGATCCTCGTTCTGGGCCTTCCGGTCTTTCTCTTTTCGATCGTCTCCCTCTCCTCGGCCCTCCATTCGATCAACACCTTCATTGCGATGAGGGGATTCTGGGGAGATCTCGAGACGTTGATGTCCTGGGTGGTCTTTTCGGGGGCCCTCCTGATCTTTCCGGACCGGAGCCGAATACTCCGGATTGCTCTCTTCGCCCTTTCGGCCGGCATTTTGGCGGGAGGCGCCGTAGGGCTCTACCGAATGCTCGCCCTCTCCGACCCGAACATGGAAATGATGAACCTGGGCGACAAAAACTCCAGCGCGCAGTTTCTCTCCACGGCCTTTCTCCTTTTTCTCGGGATCTCGACCGTCAGGCATACTGTCGGCCTCACCTGGCGCTTTTTCGCTCCGACCCTCCTTCTTGTTTTGGGCTGCATACTTCTTTGCCACTCCCGGGCCTTTCTTATTTCCCTTCCCGTCGCCTCGGCGGCGATCCTCGTTATCGGACGCCAATGGAAAACACTGGCGGGAGCGCTTTCGGTCTTTGCGGCGGGGGCGGGACTTCTCTACCTCCTCTCCCCCCATCTTCGCTGGGAGATGACCTCTGCGATCGCCCCGACCCACGACGGATCCTTCACCAGCCGCTACGAAACCTGGGCGGGGGCCATCCGGATCTTCCACGACCGCCCCTTTCTGGGCGTGGGGCCCGATACATTCCAGATGCCGAACATCCATAAGATCTACAACCTTCCGGATTTTGCCTCCCACGGCCACAATCTCTTTTTCAACCTTCTCGGCGAGTACGGTCTCCTTGGGGTCCTCTCCTTTGCCCTTCTCCTTCTTTTCTGGGTAGGAAGGGTCCTCCGGGAAAAGAAGCGGTCGGAGACGGTCCGTTTCCTGAAGGGGATGACCGTCGGATTTCTCCTGAACCTTCTGCTTGCCGGCATGGCCCATCCCATGTGGGGCGGATCCTTTTCTCTCCTTTTTATGCTGATCATGGCCATCGTCCTCGTCACGGAAGACGGGATCGGGAAGGAGAAGGAAAACGCTTCCCTCCGACACTCCGTTCCGGTCTTTGGCCATTACCGGTAGAGCTTTTTCGAGGAGAGTGACCCTTGCGCATGAATCGCTCCACCATGACCCAGATGTTCTTCCTCGTAGTGACCGCTACTGCCGGGATCTACGTCTTTTCAGGCATCCGCGACAACCCCTGGCCGGTAGGACTCGGGATCGGCATGGCGGTCGGAGGCTCCGCCCTCTTTCTCCAGTTTCTTTTCCGAAAGGTTCCCCTCCGCATCATGCTGGGGGGAATCATCGGCCTCTATGGAGGGCTGATTGCCGCAGGCGTCCTGACCTACTCCACCGGGTCGCTCTTCCACATGACCCTCGAGCAGACGGCGCCTCTCGACATCTTCATCGGCCTCATCATGGGCTATTTCGGGATGATCGTGGGAATCCGGGCGGGACGAGAGTTCCAGTATGCGGGCTCCTTTCTCTCCTTCTGGCTCGAAGGCTATCGCGCCGTCCCTCCCAAGCTCCTCGACACAAGCGTCATCATCGATGGACGGATCGCCGACATTGCGACGACAGGCTTTGCCGAAGGGGTCTTTACCATTCCCCAGTTCGTCATCCATGAGCTCCAGTTCATTGCCGACTCCCCCGACAGCATGAAGCGGACCCGCGGACGGAGAGGTCTCGACGTCCTCCAGCGCATGCGGACCACCCCCGGCATCAAGATCCAGATCACCGACGACGACTTTCCTCATATCCGCGAGGTCGACTCCAAACTCGTCGCCCTGGGCCGCCGCATGAAGGCGGTCATCGTCACAAACGACCTCAACCTGAACAAGGTGGCCGAGCTCCAGGGCGTCAGGGTC
The DNA here is from genome assembly GCA_021801345.1 of Nitrospirota bacterium. Taxonomy (GTDB): domain Bacteria; phylum Nitrospirota; class Leptospirillia; order Leptospirillales; family Leptospirillaceae; genus UBA4572. The sequence continues at coordinate 50,609 of JAJYYA010000024.1, read as the reverse complement.
CTCAACATCAACGATCTTGCCAACGCGGTCAAGCCGGTGGTTCTTCCGGGAGAGATCATGCGGGTCTATCTCATCAAGGACGGGAAGGAGGCGGGACAGGCCGTGGGGTACCTCGAGGACGGGACGATGATCGTCGTCGACAACAGCCGGCGCTTCATCGGCAAGAACATCGACGTGGTGGTCACGAGCGTTCTCCAGACTTCGGCGGGACGGATGATTTTCGGACGGATGCGCGAGACGGAGGAAGGCGCTTCCTCTCGGGAGCCCTCGACATGAGCGGTATTGGGGTGGTCCTTGCGGCGGGAGGCAAGGGGCTTCGCATGGGGGGACCCGTTCCCAAGCAGTTCCTCGAGATCGAAGGCGAGCCGATCTACCGAAAGGCGCTTGCCCCCTTTCTCGCTTCACCCGATGTCGCGGTGGTCCTTGTCGGCATGCCCGCCCTCTATGTCGACGAGGTCCGGATGGATCTGGCCCGGCGATTTCCCGAATCGGTCGAATCCGGTCGCCTCGACGTCTTTGCCGGCGGAGTGCGGCGCCAGGACACCGTCGAACGGGGGGTGCGCCGCCTCTTCGATCTTTTCCCTGCCATTACGGGGGCCCTTGTCCACGATGCCGCCCGCCCCTTTCTCTCCGCTTCGGTCCTTGCCGAGACGATCCGGACACTTCGGGAGGGCAAGGCCGTCGGAGTGGGGGTCCCCGTGGTCGACACCCTCTGGAAAACCCACGAGGAGAGGGAAGGAGGGATCCGGATCGCCGAAATCGTCTCCCGCGATCGGATGGTCACCGCCCAGACGCCCCAGGGGGGGCCCCGGGAGCTTTTTCTCAGGGCTCTTGACCTGGCAAGGCTCGAGGACCGAGAATTTACGGATGAGGCCAGCCTTTTTCTCAGGGCCGGCATTCCGTTCTACCTCGTCGAGGGCTCCGGAAAAAACCGCAAGATCACCCGTCCGGAGGATCTTGCTCTGGAGACCTCACGGGAACGGGGAAATAAATCGAACTAGTTTGGAACGCATGCGGAGGAGGAGAGGATATCCTGTCCGAACGATAAAATTCCGGACAGGACAATGGTTGCTTCCCGACTCACGTTCTCCTGCCCGGTCCTTTTTTATCTGGAGTAGAATCGAACATATAGGGCAATTGTCCCCCCTTCGGAGAAAAACATGGTTGTCCAATCTATCGATATCCAAAGTCCCGGGGTTCTCGAAAAGATCCTTTCCCAAGCCACGGAGATTCTCGTCCGGGAGTACGGGGCCAGCCATGTCGTGTTCCACGGATCCCGCCTCTTCGGGGATCCCTATCCCGACAGCGATATCGATCTTCTGGTCGTGAAAGAAACGGACCGAGAGCCGATAGAGAGGACGCACGACGCGGAAGATCTCCTCCGGAAGATCGGATCCCCCGTCGATTTCGACGTTCAGGTGTGGACACCCCAGGAGGTTGCCCAAGGGCTGTCCGAAGGACAGACTTATGTGAGTGTGTCGTTCTTCAACGGACGTTTTCTCTATGGAAAAGAAAAGGAGTTTATGGCGGCAAGGGAGGTTTTTTATAATATCAAACACTGGCTGAAGGAAGCGCGACGACATTTGGAACACATGGAACTCGACCTTCGGAGAGATTATGACATAGGGGCCATGGATGAGCTTTTTCAGGCCACGGAACGATACATGAAGGCGTTTCTCATGAGCAAAGGAATCAAGGTCGAAATGGTGCACAGTCTCCCCGGACTTCTCGACCAAGCCGTCAAGTATGAACCGTCCTGGGAATCGCTTCGGGAAACCCTCCAAGTTACTTATGATTGGGGACGGGCCTGCCATTATGCGCCACGCCGGGAAGGAGAAGTCCGGATCGTTCCGACACTTCCCGAGGTGCGGGATCTTCGGGAAAAACTCGATCCATGGCTTAAATCGCTTGACCGGACCCTTTCGGACTCCCTCGAACGCCAGGAAAAGAGCCGCGAAAAAAGGGGTCGGATCTCGGACTGTGATCGTTTTTTTACTCTTTAAAAAGAGACCTGATGAGCGATTGCTCAGCCGGGCGGAGCCAAGTTTCTGAGGTGCCGAGTTCTAGACCGCCCGGAAGTCGACGCATAGGCAGGACCATGAGCCGAAAGCGCCGCCTGAAGCCGACCATAGGAATCCGGCTGAGCAATCGTTCTCTCAGGACGAGAGTGACCGACAACGAAAGGATCGCCGAAAAATGTTACGGATAGGGCAGGGGGTCGACGTCCACCCCTTCAAGGAAGGCAGGCCGCTCGTTCTGGGAGGGGTCACGATCCCGCACGACCGGGGCCTCGACGGCCACTCCGACGCCGATGCGGTCATCCATGCCCTCTGCGACGCCCTTCTCGGCACGCTGGCGCTCGGCGATATCGGCCACCACTTCCCCCCCTCCGATCCCCGCTACAAGGGAAAGGACAGCCGGTTCTTTCTTCGGGAGGTCGCCGCGCTCGTTCGGGGCAAGGGCTACCGGCCCCACCAGGTCGATATCACGATCCTCGCGGAAAGACCCCGGATCTCCCCCCATATTCCGGCGATGACGGCCGAACTTTCGCGTCTTCTTGAGGTCGGGGCGGAGGATGTCTCCATCAAGGCCACCACCACCGAGCGCATGGGATTCACCGGACGAGAGGAAGGGATCGCCGTCTGGGCGATCGCCTCCGTCCTTCGGAGCGACTCCCCGTGAGCCTGGCCGATGCCACCACAGACAAGATGTCCCGGCGCAAGGAAATCTCCCTTCGGGAGGTGATCTCCCGGGACTTTCGCGTAGTCTTCGAACGGGATCCGGCAGCGCGGAGCGTCCTGGCCGTTCTCCTGACCTATCCCGGATTTCATGCCGTTCTTCTCTACCGGGTCGCGCACTTTCTCTATGTCCGCCGACTGACGATGACGGCGAGACTTCTCTCCCTGTTCGCGCGATTTCTGACCGGAGTCGAGATCCATCCCGCCGCGACCATCGGAGCGGGCTTCTTCATCGACCACGGCATGGGGGTCGTCATCGGCGAGACGACGGTCGTCGGAGAGGAGGTGACCCTCTACCAGGGGGTCAGTCTGGGAGGAACCGGAAAGGAGAAAGGACAGAAGCGCCATCCTACGCTGGGAAGCCACGTCCTGGTGGGGGCCGGGGCCAAGATCCTGGGGAACGTGACGATCGGAGAAGGAGTCCGCGTCGGATCGAATGCGGTCGTCCTGCGCTCGATCCCTCCCCACTCGACCGTCGTGGGCATCCCCGGACGGGTCGTCCGCACCAAGGAGTCCGGTTACCCCGAATGGACGCTGAACCATCAGGACATGCCCGATCCGACCCAGGAGCGTATCGAGCAGCTCGAACGGACGGTAGCCCGCCTCTCCGACGAGATCTCAAGGCTGAGAAAATCCGCGCCGGGAGACAACTCTCCGGAATGAACGGTCTCGCCTCCCTCGATCTCTCCCTCTACCACCGGATCCTTTACGCGCCCCATCCGCCGTGGCTTACATCCTTTTTTGTCTTCGTGACCCGTCCGGAGAACTTTGCGTTAAGTCTTGTCGTCGCGGTCTTTTTCCTCCTTCTCTGGGGAGGGGGTCGCGGGAAGGCTCTCGTTCTCTCGGCCGGCGTGGGCGTGGCCATTTCCGATCCGCTGGCCAGCCGCCTTCTCAAGTCGCTCTTCCACCGGGTCCGCCCCTGCCACGGGGAGACGCCCCTCCACCTTCCCCTGGGCTGCTCCGACTCGTGGAGCTTCCCTTCGAGCCATGCCGTCAATATCTTCTGCGAGGCGACGATCCTCTCGCTCATCTATCCCCGGGCAACGCCCTATGCCTTTCTTTTTGCGACGCTTGTCGGATACTCCCGGATCTATATCGGGGTCCACTATCCCTTCGACGTTCTGGGTGGGGCCATCATTGGGGCAGCGACTGGATTCTTTGTTGTTTCGGCCCTTTTGAGGATCCCCGCGCTCTCGCCCCTCTTCGGGGAAGGCCGACACCGTTGAGGACTTTTCTTTCCCGACTGAGCCCGCAGCGCTTTCTTCTTCTGACGGGAGCCCTCCTCGTTCTGCCGACTCTTTTCCGGCTCTTCATGATCGGCCGCTTCGACCTGGGCAACGACGAGGCCCACTATTTCATGTATGCCCTCCATCCGGCGGCAAGCTACTTCGACCACCCCCTCATGGTCGCCCTCCTGATCCGGGCGGGGATCTTCCTTGGAGGAACGACCGCCTTCGGCGTCCGCCTCTTTGCCCCGATTCTCTTCCTTCTCTCGACCGTTATTCTTCTGATGATCGCTCTTTTGCTTCGCCCTTCCCGCAGGATGGTTCTCGGAACCCTCCTTCTCGTGAACGCCGTGCCGCTCTTCGGATATCTGGGGTCGATGCTGATCCTCCCCGACGCTCCCCTTTCCGTCTTCTGGCTTCTCCATATTCTTGTGGCGACGGTCCTCTTCTCCCGGTACGAGCGACTCGACCGGAAGAACAGGGCTGCGGGATGGCTCCTGCTGGGGGCGACCTTCGGTCTGGCCCTCCTGTCCAAGTACAACGGGGTCCTTCTGGCAGGGGGAAGCTTCCTTTTTCTTCTTTTCTCTCCCCGCCACAGAGCCCGTCTCCTCACCCCCGCCCCCTATCTGGCCCTTCTAGTGGGACTTCTGGTGTCGTGGCCTCTTTTTTTATGGAACTTCCGCCACGGATGGGTCTCCTTTGCTTTTCAGGGAGGTCACGGACTGGGAGGCTCTCACGCCCACTTCTCCTGGGTTCCCTTCTACCAGATGGTCTTTGGCCAGATGGGCTACGTCTCGCCCATTCTTTTCGTTCTCCTGGCGGCAACTCTCGTGCGCCTTCTTCGTGCCTCTCCGCCGGGACAGGCCGACCCCCTCGTCGTGCGCCTTCTCCTCGTCTTCTCCCTTTTGCCCCTTCTTTTTTTCAACGGGATCGGCCTTCTTCATCCGATCCTCCCCCACTGGCCGGCCATGGGGTATCTCACCGCGCTTCCGCTCCTCGCGCTTCTTTGGTCCACGGCTCCCCGCTCCCGCCTCTCCTCCTGGACGCTGGCCGGAGTTCTTCTGGGGGCAAGCATGGCGGCACTGACGACGGTCCAGCTTTTTTTCCGCCCTATCGTGCTTCCCGCGACCGTCCCTCTCTGGGTCGACATCACCAACGACCTCTTCGGCTACAGGAGGCTGGCCGGAGCGATCAAGGCAGAGTTGGCGCGACATCCCGAACGGGTGACGCCGAAGTTCTTTTTTGCCGCCGAGCACTTCAATACCGCCGATCTTTTGGCCTTTTATCTTGGGAATTCCTCCCATACAATATGTCTGTCCCATGAAACGACCGGCTTCGACTTCTGGAGCGATCCCCACCGGTTTGTCGGCCAGAACGGACTCTTCGTCTCGACCGACAAGTACAAAGTCGACCCGGCGAAATTCTATCCGCCGGGAACCTTCGACCGGGTGATCCCCCTCAAGCCTTTCGTGGTCATGAGAAACGGCCATCCGGCACGCATCTTCTACATGGCCTGGCTGATCGGATTCCGGCATGTCCCCTTTCGGCCCTGATCCGACAATACGAGGAGTATCGTGACCCAACTCAACAACTTCGAGAACGTGCCCGGAGCCCTCCCCGAACACTGGCGCGACTTTTCCCGGGAGGCGGGGCAGGGGACATTTCCTGTGGCACTTGACTGCCGGCACTACATCGGCGACCGCCCCTGCCGCTTCGGAAGAGCCTGCGAGGGCTGCACGGACTATTCGCCGCAGGGCTTCCGGATCCTCCTTCTCAAGACGGGGGCCCTGGGCGACGTCCTCCGGACGACGATCCTTCTCGGCGGCATCCGGAGAGCTTATCCTCATTCCCACATCACCTGGATTACGGCCCCCGGAGCTGTTCCCCTCGTCCCCGCCTCCCAAGTCGATCGGATCTGGACACTCTCCCCCCAAACGCTCTTTCGTCTCCATGTCGAACGCTTCGACCTCGTCCTTTCCCTCGACAAGGAGCCCGAGGTGGCGGCACTGGCCATGGTTGCGACCGCCCCGGACAAGAGGGGAATGGGGGTAGACTCCCGGGGGGCGGTCTACCCCCTCAACCCTGAGATGGCGTATTACTATCGCCTCGGGCTCGATAACCCGGAAAAGTTCCACGGCAATCGGCGAAGCTACCCCGACCTTCTTTCCGAGGCGGTCCGGATCCCCTATGACCCGGAAACCGACGACTACCACCTCGATATTTCGGAAAAAGATCTCGAAACGGCCCGCAGGCTCCTCGCAGGCCAGGGGCTCTCTCCCGCCGATCCGATCGTGGGCCTCAATACCGGGGCCGGAGGGGTCTTCGTCAACAAGGACTGGACCGTCCTCGGCTATCTTGAACTGATCCGGGAGCTCGAAAGGGCCCGGATCCCCGTCCTGCTCCTCGGGGGAGACCGGGAGTCTTCGAGAAATGCCGAGATCGCCCGAAAGATCTCGAGCCCCTATCTTCGAGAAGTCGGCTCGGCCCTTTCTCTTGGGGTTTTCTCGGCCCTTGTCTCTCTCTGTCGGGTCGTCGTTACCGGCGATACGCTCGGCATGCATGTGGCCCTTGCCGCCGGGCGGCCCGTCGTCGCCCTCTTTGGCTCGACCCAGCCCCACGAGATCGAACTCTTCGGGCGAGGAGAAAAGATCGTAACGCCCCTTTCATGCGCGCCCTGCTACCGTCGCAGCTGCGATATCCATCCCTCCTGCATGGAGACGATCGATGCACAAAGAGTGACGGACGCGGTCATGAGGCAGATCGCCGCCTTTGCCGCACCACGAGAGAGAGACTCCTCGAGAGGGGGAGCCCAGTGACCCTCTCCGCGCAGAGCCTCACCCCCTCCTTCGACCTTTCGCTTGCGCCCCTCCCCGGGACCACGGCACGGCTTTTTTCTCCGCCCCGCCTTCCCTTGGCACCACCGGATCTCCTGATGACCGTCCCCACCTACAACGAGGCGGAAAATATCCCGGGACTTCTTGAACGCCTGACCGCACAAGGAGCGGTGGTCGGCGTCCTTATCGTCGACGACCGCTCTCCCGACGGAACAGGGGAGGCGGTCAAGTCCTTCCAGAAAGCCCATGCGGCCCACGTCTACCTTCTCGAACGCCTCGACAACAGGGGCAGGGGACCGGCCGGTATCGACGGATACCTCCAGGCCCTCCACATGGGAGCGCCGCTGATCGGGGAGATGGACGCGGACGGCTCCCACGCTCCGGAGGATCTTCCGGGACTTCTCAAGGCCCTGACTTCCGGTGTGGACGGGGTGATCGGCTCCCGACTGGTTCCCGGGGGGCGAGAGGAGGGGAGGACGCTGGCGCGCCGGCTTTTGACCCGGGCCGCCAATCTCTATATTCGGGCCCTTCTCGGCCTTCCCTACCGCGATACGACCTCGGGCTACCGGATCTTCCGTCGGGAGCTCCTCCGGGAGATCCCCTGGACCGATCTCATCAGCCGGGGCCCCTCCCTCCTTCAGGAGATCCTCCTGATCATCCACAAAAACGGCCATCGACTGGCCGAAAGCCCGATTACCTTCCGGGACCGCGTGCTGGGAGAGTCCACCCTCAATCGCCGGATTCTTCTCGACAGCCTCCGGATCGTCCTGGCATTCCGGGAAAAATACGGTGCCGTCCGGGGGAAGGAAGGAGAGAAATGACCCTTGCGAAGGAGCCCGGGAAGCTCGTCTTCGTCCTCGCCTCATTTTTTTTCCTCTTCCATCTCGTCTTGGCGGAGCGGGCGGGTCTTGTCGCCGACGAGGCCTACTACTGGATCTGGTCGCTTGCCCCGAAGATGAGCTACTTCGACCATCCGCCCTTTATCGCCTGGACGATCGCGTTCTTCACCCACATCTTCGGAACGGACAAGCTCGGTATCCGGATGGCCTCCCTTTTGATCTCCCTGGCTCTCTCGTTTTTGCTCTACGAGATGGGGAAGGAGTCTTTGAAGGACCGATGGGCCGGCGCCTGGGCCGTCCTTTTTGTCACATCTTCCCTCCTTTTTTCGGCGGGAGCCTTTCTGATCACCCCCGACTCCCTTGTGATTTTTTTCTTCGCACTCACGCTCTGGCAGTTCTCCCGGGCCCTGGAAAAAAACAGCGGGAGATCGATGGTTCTGGCCGGACTCTGGTTCGGTCTGGGGCTTCTTTCGAAGTACACCATGGTCCTTTTGGGCCCACTTCTTCTGCTTTATCTCCTTTTGTCTCCCCGCCATCGCCCCTGGCTTTGGCGCCCCTCCCTCTACATCTCCGCCCTGGCGGCACTCCTTCTCTTTACCCCGGTCATTCTCTGGAACCGCGCTCACGACTGGGCCTCCTTCCGGTTCCAGTGGCACCACGGCATGGAGGCTCACCAGTTCTCTCCCCTTGCCGGACTTTCCGACTATTTCGGAGGACAGACGGGGGTCATGACGCCGATCGTCTACCTCCTCGTGCTGGCCGCCGCCGTCTGGGGGCTCCGGGAGATCCGGAAAAATCGCGACACCCCGATCCTCTATTTCTGGATCACCTCCTATCCGATCCTCCTCTTCTTCGCCTACTCGAGTCTTAAGGCCAAGGTCGAGGCCAACTGGCCGGTCGAAGGATATCTGGGGGCCTTTCTCGTGGCAGGGGCCATGGTCTCCTCCTGGTCCTTCCGCCCGCTGCTATTGCGCGTGGCCGTGGCCGGCGTGGCGCTGGGCCTTCTGTCCAACCTCGCCGTAGGGGTCCAGATCTTCCGGCCGATCATTCCCATCGACCCGAATGTCGACCCCACGGGCCGCATGGCAGGTTTTGCCACCGAGGACAGGGAGATCCGGAAGGTCGTCGCCGCACTCCCCCCGTCCCGGCGCCCCGTTGCCTGGCTCGTGGAGGGATACCCCAACACCTCTCTTCTCAAGTTTTTTGAGTACGGACGAACGCCGGTCTACCAGATCCGCGCGAAACGCCCTTTCCGGACGACCCTTCTTCCGGAATCCGAGGCGGAAAGATATGTGGGCCACCCCGTTCTTCTCGTCCAGAACGGCCCCCACGGGGGCTTCGCTCATGAGATCGGCGGCACCTTCGGAAAGTCCGTCTATCTCGGAACAATCCTGATTCCCCGACGGGGCGCTCGCGACCAGAGCCCCATCATCGAGTCGGACCTCTATCTGATCCCGTCCTTCAGAAACGGTCTCTCGAAGCTTCCGGCTCCTTTTCTCAAGGTCTTCTAGAAACCCGGCAACGGGTCTTCCCCAGACGCTCTCGTCTGGGCGGCCCCACAGCTCAAAACCAATGCGAGAAGCATTTATTAAAAGGAGAATCGAATGACTGATACACCTCACACAATCCGCCGGGCCCTGATCAGCGTCTCGGACAAGACCGGCATCGACGCCTTTGCCAAAAGGCTCTCTGCCCTCGGAGTCGAGATCCTCTCCACAGGGGGAACGGCTGCGATGCTCAGATCGGCCGGAATCTCTGTCACCGACGTCTCCTCCGTCACAGGGTTCCCGGAGATCCTCGGGGGTCGGGTCAAGACACTCCACCCGAAGATCCACGGAGGCATTCTGGGAAAGAGAAAGGATCCCGCGCATCAGACGGAGATGAAGACCCACGGAATCACGCCCATCGACCTCGTCTGCATCAATCTCTACCCCTTCGTCAAAACCGTTGCCGATCCGAAGACCACTCTCGAAATGGCCTGCGAGCAGATCGATATCGGGGGACCGGCCATGGTCCGGGCCTCTGCCAAGAACTTTCAGGATGTCGTCATTTTGACCGACCCCGCCGACTATGAGCGCGTTCTTGGCCTTCTCGAGTCGAAGAAGGAGGTCGGGCAGGATCTCAAAAAAGAGCTTGCCGCCAAGGCCTTTCTGATGACCTCGGCCTATGACGCGGCCATTGCCTCCTATCTGGGTCAGACCGGAATCGGAGAGTTCCCGGCCGTCCTCTCTCCCTCTTTTACCCTGGCACAGACGCTTCGCTACGGAGAGAACCCTCACCAGAAGGGCGCCTTCTACCGCTCGGCAAATGCGGCCGACCGGGGGGTCGGAACCGCCGTCAAGCGTTGGGGGAAGGAGCTTTCCTACAACAACGTTCTCGACGCCCACTCGGCCCTCGCCCTGGTGCGGGAGTTTTCCGGCCCGGCAACCGTTATCGTCAAGCACAACAATCCTTGCGGCGCTTCTACGGGAGAGTCGCTTCTCGAAACCTACCGTCAGGCCCGGGACACCGATCCGGTCTCCTCCTTCGGCGGGGTTGTCGCGACAAACCGCCCGCTCGACTCCGAGACCGCCGGAGAGATGGCCAAGATCTTTCTTGAGGTGGTCATCGCCCCAGGCTTTACTCCAGAGGCTCTCGAGATTCTTACCAAGAAAAAGGACATCCGTCTTCTCGAAGCTCCCGATGCATTTAGCCAAGGCGGCGGGGAAGGGGAGGGGGGAGTCCTCGAACTTCGCTCCGTCTCCGGCGGACTTCTCGTTCAGACTCCGGACCGGATCGTGATGCCCTCCCGGGACAAGGTGACCTTCGCCACCAAGAGAATCCCCACCGACAGCGAGTGGGAGGACGCCCTCTTTGCCTTTACCGTCGGGAAGCACGTTCGCTCCAACGCGATCATTCTGGTGAAGGACCGCGTGACAGTAGGAATCGGCGCGGGACAGATGAGCCGCGTCGACTCGGTCAGGCTTTCCGGAATGAAGGCCAACCGCACCACCCAGGGAACGGTGTTGGCCTCCGACGCCTTTTTTCCCTTCCGAGACGGGATCGACGAGGCGGCAAAGCTCGGCGTGGCAGGAATCGTCCAGCCCGGCGGGTCTATCCGGGACAAGGAGGTTTTCGACGCCGCCGATGAATACGGGATGTTCATGATCCTGACGGGAGTCCGCCACTTCAAGCACTGATCGCATAGCGAAAGAAAGGATCCTATCGATGGAGAAAAAAATCGCGGTCGTCGGATCCGGCGCCCGGGAGCATGCTCTGGCTGCTGCCCTTCTTCGCTCGAAGGAAAAGTCCCGCATACTCCTCTTCCCGGGAAACGACGGAATGGAAGGCGTGGTTCGCGGGGAGCCCCTTCCCGGGGATCCCCGCCTTGCGGCCAGGATATTGGAGAGTTCCGGGGCGAATCTCGTCGTTGTCGGCCCGGAGAAACCCCTGATGGACGGACTTGTCGACGCTCTTCTCGAAAGGGGAATCCCTGTCGTCGGTCCTACCGCCGGCGCGGCCCGGATAGAGGGCTCGAAAACCTTTGCCAAAGGACTTATGGAACGCTCGGGAATCGCGACCGCCTCCTGGCAAAAAGTTTCGACTCGCGAAGAGGCGGAACAGGCGCTCAAGCGATGGGGCCTTCCACTTGTTTTCAAGGCCGACGGCCTGGCCCAGGGGAAGGGGGTTTCGGTTGTGACGACGGAAGGGGAATGGGAGGAGGCCCTTCGCCGCTATCTCGACCGAAAGGAGATCCCCGGAGGGGAGATCGTGCTCCTTGAGCGGGGGCTCTCGGGGCCGGAGGTCTCCTTCATCGTCGCTACCGACGGAAAGCGTTTTGTTCCCTTTCCTACCGCCCGGGACTTCAAGCGGATCGGGGAGGGGGACAAAGGACCGAACACGGGCGGGATGGGAGCCCTGACCCCCGTTCCCGGATGGACGGAGCGCGACCAGAGCCGGGCGCGGGAGATCGTCGAGCGATGCCTCTGGGGGCTCGCTCGGGAGGGGACCCCCTTTTCGGGATTTCTCTATGCCGGACTGATGATGACGGAGGATGGTCCTTCGGTGCTCGAGTTCAACGCCCGCATGGGGGATCCGGAGGCCCAGGTTCTCTTTGAAACCCTGGGAGAGTCGGCCCTTCCCCTCATGGAGGAGATTGCGGCAAAGGATCTTAAGGATCACTGGACAATCGAGGCGACGCCCAGAGTCGGCGTCGTCCTCGCCTCGGCAGGCTATCCGGAAAAGCCTGTGACGGGAGATCCGGTCGAGGGGCTTCCCTCTCCCGAAACGCCGATTCCCGACGGGGCACTCTACTTCGCCGGAGTCGAAAAGAAGAACGGAGCCCTCTGTTCTTCCGGGGGCCGTGTTCTGACGGCTGTCGGTCGGGGAGCAACCCTGGCCAGCGCCCGGGAGGCAGCCTACCGGATCGTGAAGGGGGTTCGTTTAAAAGGCGGACAGGTCCGCTCCGACATTGCCCTTAAGGAATCCGAGTCCTTACCGGGGCTTTCGGACAGCCGAAAAGAAGACTAGAAGATGGACGCGGCTCCAGTCTTTGCCTCTCTGAAAGACCGCTCCGGATGGAGAGAGATCCGGCGTTATTTTCTTGAAGGAGGGGTCGTGGGCTTCCCCGCGGAGTATGCCTATGCCCTGGCCGAAGTTCCCACGAAGAGACCTCCCGGGGAGACCCGGCGTCTCACCCGGATCAAGGGTAGGCCCGAAGGGAAATCCGTCCTCTATCTGGCAGGAAGCCTCCGGATTGTCGCAAGGTTTGCCAAACTCCCGAAAGACCCGGCGAAAAACCGTCTCATGACGGGTCCTTCGCGATTTTTGACCATTCTTCTCCCCGCCACACCCCTTGCCCTCGCTCTCGGTATGGCCAAGTCCGGCAAGGTCGCGTTCCGGATCCCTCCCGACAGGACGCTTCGGGAGTTTCTTGTCTTTCTGGGGGAACCGCTTTCGGGAACGAGCCTCAATCCTTCCGGATCTCCTCCGCTGACAACGCGGGAGGCGATCCACAAGATCTTCCCCGATCTTGCGGTGGTCGACGGCGGATTTCGCCCCGGAGCCCCCGTCTCACCCATCCTCGATCCTTACTCCCGGGAGAAAAGAGTCCTCAGGGGATCCTGGCGACAGGCCGAGCGTTTCTTTAAAAACTGAGGGGAACGCGTCCTTCCCCCCCAAAACGGAAACACGGACAGTTCATTTCTCCGGGAGCCCCCCCCTTATGGCAAAGAAAAAGAAACGTCGTCTCTTCAGCAAGGAGGCCCCTCCTCCCCGCCCGACCGCCCGGAGGCCGGGGATCCCGGCGGGCTTTGCGATGCGATCGCGGAACGCCCGTCGGAAAAAGGACGTTCGGAACAAGCGATGGCTTGAGGAAGGGGAGGCCAATTCGGAAGAATAAAAGAATCGAAATAGAGTACGGATATTTTTTATCTTTGACATTTTAAAAACATGATATTAAAGTATAAAAATAATTTGCTTCCGGATTGGACGACCCCATGTCGCCTCCTGCAACCCCGATCTACCCCCGTTTTTCGATACGCGCTCTTAACGCGGCCCTCTCCGACACACCTGTCGTCCTTGTCGTCGGACCCCGACAGGCGGGGAAGAGTACCCTTGTCCGGCAGTTCTCTCTCACGGGAGCCCGCCCCTACCTGACGCTCGACGACCAGAGCCTCCTTATGTCGGCAAAAAACGATCCACAAGGTGAAGGCCGCCATGACCGTGACAGGGCAGGACTTCCGGGGACTCAAAAAGCTGGCCGGACTTTTGGGGAAGAGGATGAGCCTGGGCCTCGTTCTCCATGATGGAAGCCATGTCCTACCTTTCGGAGACACTCTTTTTGCGGCTCCGGTCTCGATCCTGTGGGGAGGGGAAAGCGGGAGAGAAAACCGCAAGGACATCCGCTCCTGACGGGCAGACCCCGGAAGAGCGGAAAAGTGATGAGAACGGAAGTTGTGTCACCAGAGGCCAAGAACGGCTTTGAGGCTTCTTTCTACCGCAGCCATTTCCTGAGAGGTGAGAGTGGTCAGCGGACCTTCCGAGAACCGGGAGATATCGATTGCACGAATTTGTTCGATAACGACGAAGCACTCCTTCAGTAGACGATCCCTGGCCGGAATACGGACTCTCAAGGGATCGAAGGAAGGACGAAATTGAGTCGTGAGGGGCAGAATCACGGCGGTTTCGAGCCCTGCTTCCTCCAGGAAGGTGTTCTGGATAAGGAGAACCGGTCGAACCTTGCCTATTTCTCCTTTTTTGGGGGGATTAAGGTTCGCTACCCACACTTCTCCGCGTCGTTTCACTTCCACCATCGATTTCCGGAATCGGTTTCCTGAATGGGTTCGGACCCATGCAAAACATCCATCCCTTCATCGATCAAATCCCTTTCAATCTCCAGAACTTCGGATCGGGTTTCCCGATCTTTAGCAAGGGCGCGTGCGGCAGAGGCCAGTTTGCCCAAAAACCTCTCCCGTTCTCGATGCGTCACATATTCGGCAATAGCTTCACGCACAACTTCCGATCGGGGTTTGTTTTCGATTCGAGCCTCCTCAAGCAGACGGGATTCGAGTTCATCCGGAAGGCGAATACTAAAGGATGGCATGGTAGTCTCCGGGAAAAATGGGACTCAAGGATTCTCCATTTTTCCTTTTCAGGGTGAGACTGCTTATGAGACTCAAGGGTTTTAAAGATCACAGAGAATGTATGACATTTTGTATTATAATCCGTCCGACAATATCGCACAAGGCTCTGTTCCCCTATGGGGGTTGATCGAGTCGCGCGGCAAACCTCGGCATTCATGCCGGGGAAGGATAGCGCGGACGGCAGAGCCGTCCTGAAATTTTGACTTTCAGTGTGGGGTCTGTTGCTGTTCAATGTATTGGCGAATGATTTCGATGGGAGCGCCGCCACAGCTTCCGGCAAAATAGCTGGGCAGAGTACCCGGTCCCAAAGCTTCTTGCGAATTTCCGAGTCTTCCATGTCTGAGTTAGGTTGACTTTACCATGAGGCCAACTATTATGTCGGGCATGAAAACAAGCCTTCAAATTCCGTCTGGTTCCGACTCCCGAACAGGAGAGGCTTCTCTCCCGCCATGCGGGGTGCGTGCGGTTCGTCTGGAACAAGGCCCTCGACCTCCAGCGGAGGAGGCTCGAGGCGGGGATCCCTCTTTTATCTTACGGGGACATGGCCAAACTTCTGACCCTCTGGAGGTCGAGCGACGAGTACGGCTTCCTGGCGCTTGGTCCGGTCCATCCGCAGCAGTGGGCCCTCAAGTTTCTGGACCGGGCACTGTGGGACGGAGTGATGAAGAAGAAGGGCTTCCCCCGGTTCAAGAGGAAGGGGGAAGGAGACGCTCTCGAGTCCCCCGGGAAGAACGTCAGCCAGAAGGCCGGGCTGAACAGCTCGATCCTCTCCCGGGGATGGGGGATCTTTCTGACCCTCCTGGGAGATAAGCTGTCCCAAAACGGAGGAGGGTCTGGTCCGGGTTCCCCCGCAGTACACGAGCCAGACCTGTTCCGTCTGCGGTCCTGTCTCTCCGGAAAATCGGAAGACGCAGGAGGCGTTCGTCTGCGTGGCCTGCGGTCATGCGGAAAACGCCGATATCAATGCCGCAAAGAATATTCTCAGGGCTGGGCAAGCCCGCAGCGCCTGTTCGGAGGCGAAAACCTCCGAACAGGCTGCCTGACCGTTCAGGTCCGCCGATTCCTCCCCGTCTTCAAAAGGGGAGTTGGCAGGAAGGAATCCCCTTCCTTTCCGCTTTCGCGGCGAGCGAAGCGAGAGGGATGGGAGGATGTCAAAGGGATTCCAACCGTCTCTTTTGGCAAAGAGGAGAGACGGAGAGAAAGGATTCGGATCAGAACGACTCTCCTCTTAATTTTCGTCC
Organism: Nitrospirota bacterium; assembly: GCA_021801345.1. Classification (GTDB taxonomy): domain Bacteria; phylum Nitrospirota; class Leptospirillia; order Leptospirillales; family Leptospirillaceae; genus UBA4572. The sequence goes on along the minus strand of JAJYYA010000024.1, from coordinate 35,108 downwards.
TTTCTCTCCAACAATATAGGCATACAGACTGCTCGGAAGGAAGTCGAAGGTAATATTTTTGTATATGACATTTTGTGTCATGTTTTTTGTCGTGACAAGGACCCTTATCTTATCGATCTTGTTATGGAGAGAGAACTCTACGCAGTTGTTGAGCTCCTTCCTGTCTTCGCAGGCCCGGTCCGACCACTTCACCTCAACGATCCATGTCGGTTTTTGTGTCATGGTATCGACGTGCACGATATCGACCTCTCCCCCGGCCCATCGGGAAAAATACAATTGGTCGATCCCCGGATCATGAAGCCATTGACTATAAATCGCCGTTTCAACCAGATGCCCCATGGCCGAATCATCTGAATCGAGAGGTCCGAACAATGCCGACCGCATAGATGGATTGGTCAGGTAGACCTTGAATGATGTCGCTCGCCTGAAGTGCCTGGCGTTAAGATCGATCCTGTCGACTCGACGTATCAGGAAGGCGGCTTCCAGATACTCCAGGTAGCGTCTGATTGTATTTTTGGCTACGCCGGAACTTTTCGAAAGGCCCTCAAGCGACAATTCCATGCCGGTATTGTAGGCCAGCGTCGTGAAGAGCCGGTTCAGTTCTTGGATGTCGCCAATTCCATACAGACCCGGAAGGTCGCGCAGGAGAACCTTGTCGATGATGTCGCTTTTGATATACCGGTCGAGGTTGTTTCGGACCGTGCCAGAGAGAACCGCTTCGGGATATCCGCCGTAGTTGAGATAGTGGCAGAACTCCCTGTTCAGTTCTTCAATATCCGGCGTTGTCTCTCCGGAAGGATCGACAAGAGCATCCTTGCGCCCGATGAAATCGACATACTCAGAAAAGGTCAGCGAAGGAAGAATGAACTCAGTGAAACGACCGGCACCGGATTCCCGGCTCTTGAGCCTCAGCGCAGCTGCGGCCGAGCCGGTTACGACAAATCTGCAAGATGCGAAGGAATCTACCAACGATTTGAGATGTCGCTCCCAATCCCGCAAATATTGCACTTCGTCAAAAAAAACATATAGTTCTGCATCTCTCTTGTGCCCCAATCGCGATTGGAACATCCCTACGATCTTCTCGAGAGGCAGTCCACTGTAGAGGGGGGTTTCGAGAGAGGCGTAGAGTATGCAGTTTCCAGGAATACCCGAATCCAAAAGAGCCTGAATCGCATGAAAAACCATGACGGTCTTTCCGACCCTGCGTGGCCCCATGACAACGACTGCCCGATTGACCGATCTCTCCTCGATAAGTCGAATTAAGGGGGCAAAGTATGTTCTCCGCTTGAATTCGGAGACCTGCCTGTCGATGCCGACACCGCTTGTCCACCAGGGATTGTCGAACTCGAGCCGATGAAAAATTTCGCCTTCCGAGATAGTTAGCATATTTTTCTCCAAGAAGATGAATTAAGATCAGTGAACTGATCTTAATTCATCTTCCAAAAAAACAGCAAGACCGATCAATGCTACTGAGCTCCGTTGAGGACGTTTCTGTTTATGGAAGGGAAAATGGCGTGGATCTCTGAAGACCTGAAGGAGAGTAGGGGAGGGGGACACTATCGGAGTCTGCCGTTTGTCTTATTGTCGAACGAGACCTTACAGAACCTCAACATCGGGAAGGGAGGCCATTCGCCGATCGAATGTGAGCGTTTTGGAACAGCCTTCGTGATGTGCCTTGGCGACAATCAGGCAATCAGAAAATCCAACCCCATTTTTTTTAAAAATAGTCAGAGCATCACGCACTGCGGCAGGGGACTCGAGTTTGACAGTGTTATTATCGAGCAAGGCGAAAAGAACCTCTTCAATCTCTTGACCTGTCAGTCGATAACTGCGATCAAGCGTCCAGCACAATTCGACCAACACGATGTCGGATACGAAGAGCGCGCCATCCTCACTCCCATGGAGATCGAATATGCCTTTCGCACGCATGGCCTGCGGCTCGTCGTCGCAAGTGACAAGACGCACAAGAATATTGGTATCGAGAGCGATCATGCGCGACGATTGCGCGAAGTCACGGCATCAACGATACCGTCATCCATATCCTCGACGCTAAGAGGGGCTTGATCCTGTCTCCTGACCACACCAAACAGATTGTCGGAACCCCTCGCCAGTAAGCGAATAACAACGCTACCATCTTCCATTAGTGCGAAATCTAGGCGACTTCCTGGAACGATTCCAATCTTGTCGCGTATCTTCTTTGGGACGGTAACTTGACCTTTGTCAGTAACCTTAGCAAGCATGGAACCCTCTCAAAAAAAGAATTTTCACAAATGTAAGCACAAAATTAAATTCATACTACCATAAAATTGTAAGGCGCGGCACGAAATCGCTCAAGATATAAACTAGATCAATTGACGTCCTCCTCTCCATGACGGAAGAGGATTCCAAAAGCTCCTCGCTTCTGGTGGTTCGAGTTCTCAGCCTGCCGCCGATTTTGCGGCAGCAGTTGCTTTACCTCGTTAGGGGCCGCGTCATCCGGCCCGCCCTTCGAAGCCTCAAGAATCAAAGGGCTGAAGCGTCCAGTTCCGTAGTCCCGGATATTCTGAGATCAGATGCGTCGCATCGGGTTCATGTCCGGACAGATCCGGGTACCGGACGATTTCAACCAGATGCATGCCGAAGAAATCGAGAGAATGTTCGAGGGCGACAAGTGAGATGTCTTCTTGATACCCAATTGTTGCTTTGGGCTGCGGGAGTTCCAGATCGACTCCCTGTCTCGGTCCGCTCGCTTCTGAATGATCGGGCGAATGTTTTAATCTTTAGCCCTGCCAGCTTATGGGAAATCGCAATCATGTCATGGAAATCGAGAACCTCCCAATGATTCACAAAGACCCGTTCGATCGGATTCTCCTGTCGCAGGCAATCGTCGAAGGCATCACCCTGATCACGACCGATACGACATTGGCCAAGTATTCAGCACAATATACCGTCCCGGCCGGGCGCGGTAAAGAAACAACGCTGCGGGCTCCAATCTGGAATACCCTTTACTTTCCCAGTCATGATGTTAAAAGTAGAAGGGGGCGTCCCGAAGACCGAACGTACACTGGAGCGCAGTTGCGCCCGATATTCAGCATGGTCACGGGGTAGCGTAGGCGACATTGGCGAGTGGAAGGCTTTTGTTTGGCCTTGTCACATCCCGTTTGAGAGAGTGCCCTTTTTGAGACGCTCCCCAGAGGGGCGCCCCCTTCCACCCTCTATCATGGAGCAGACCGATGAAAAAACTCAAGCCAAGAAAGCCGGACGGACGAACCTTCAAGAAGAAGGTTGTGTCCCCGACGCCCCTGACTGAAATCAATCCCAATGCCGCGGGGATCGATATCGGAAGCGCCAGCCATTACGTGGCGGTTCCTTCCAATCGCTCTGACACGCCGGTTCGGGAGTTTCCGAGTTTTACCGACGACCTGAACGCCTTGGCGGACTGGCTTACGGAGTGCGGAATCACGACGGTGGCCATGGAGTCGACCGGCGTGTACTGGATCCCGCTCTTCGAACTTCTCGATAGCCGGGGATTCGATGTTCTGCTGGTCAATGCCCGGCATGCCAAGAACGTTTCGGGACGCAAGTCGGACATTCTGGACTGCCAGTGGCTTCAGCAACTCTTGTCCTATGGGCTCCTCAATGGCGCCTACCGTCCCGCAGACGAGATCTGCAAGCTTCGCTCGGTGGTCCGGAGCCGGGGAAACTTGGTCCGGGACCAAGGACAACAGGTTCAGCGGATGCAAAAAGCTTATACAGAAATGAATATCCAACTGGGCAACGTTCTGTCCGATCTGGCCGGAGTGAGTGGAATGGCCATTACAAGGGCGATTCTTAAAGGCGAAAGAGATCCCATGATCTTGGCGACTTTGTGCGACTGGCGCGTCCGGTCTTCCCAAGAGCAGGTGGCCAAGTCTTTGAAAGGGAACTGGCGGTCCGAGCACCTCCTGTCCCTGAGGGTGGCCGTCAATATGTACGACGCCTATTCCACTCAGATTCTTGAATGCGACAGGGAATTGGAATCCCTCTTGAAGACTCTGGAAAAGCATGGCGATCCTTCTCCCGCAGTAAAGCGCCGTTCTCCATCGCGCAACGCACCCTTGTTCGACATTCGTGTGGCGCTTTACAAGATGTCCGGGGTCGACCTCACCTGCATCAACGGCATCGACGTCAACACAGCGATGAAGATCATGGCCGAGATTGGGCCAGACCTCTCTCGGTTCCCTTCGGCCAAACACTTCTGTTCCTGGCTGGGTCTGGCTCCCGGAACCCGGGTTTCCGGAGGCAAAGTCCTCTCGTCACATATTCCCAAGCGACAGAATCGGGCGGCACAGGCTCTTCGTCTGGCGGCAGCGGGTCTTCGTCGAAGCCAGTCGGCTCTGGGAGCCTATTACCGTCGCATGTGTTCCCGCATGGACAAGGGAAGCGCCATCGTCGCCACCGCTCACAAGCTGGCCAGGATCATCTTTGCCCTTTTGACCAAGGGGGAAGCGTTCGTCGATGCCGGAGAAAAAGCCTACGAAGAACGCTATCAAAAGCGGGTCATGGAAAATCTGAAAAAACGGGTCAAAGAGATGGGGTACGTCCTTACGCCTATTTCGGCCTGATCAATCCGCCAACACGGGCGGATCGGTAATGGAAAGCCTTATTTTTCAACACTTTTAAAACTCGAAGGGAGAGGTGCGTCCTTTTTTTACCTAAAAATAGAAAAAACATGGCTTTTTTCCTGTTTTCAGGCGGAATTCCAACTCCGGACATTTTCAGGCGCCCCGACCTTCCCTCAAGGGAGGAGTCTCTGCCGAAATGTGCCTGAAAAAATCTAAAATGGAACGAAAAATTTATTTTAAAAGCTTTTACTAAAGACTACTTACGCGTTGTTTCTTGAGAGGAAGAGTTATGATGGATAAATCAAATAGGGTTGCTGATCACCTTCTAAACCAGCTCAAAGCGATAGAAAAACCAGAAGTTATTAAATCTATTCAAGTGGAATTAATAAAAGCTAATTTTCATGAAGATTAAGAATTTTTGTTCCGTCTTTTCTCTTCACACCTGTTTCTGTTTTACCTTATTCCGCCCACCGGGCCGGTGTGAGGAGTTCATTGCTAACTTTTTTTCCTTCCCCATGTTCCACAACCAGGAATCCTTTTTCCCAACAACGGTCTAATTTATAAGTAGTTTTCACTAAAATGCAAATATTTGATCGCGCATACTTTATCAACATCCTGATGGATCTCCAACTATATGCTTTCCCTCAAGGGTCTCCTTCCAGACCCTCGTCAAATCCTTGTCCTTCCCCCCTCCCGGAAGAATTCCCGGAATTTTCCGAAAAACCTTCCATTTACTTGGATGCTCACCAGCCCCTCTCAAATCATCGACTGCCTTCCGGATCGCTTCGGACCTCTCGTGAAAAAGTGATTCCTTGCTCTCGCGAAGGCGTTCCCGGTATCGGGAAGCAATCCTCTTTGATTCCTTCGGAAACCGGTACCGCAGATAACCGAGTCCGACTCCAAGATTTCGGGCGAACTCCTTCAGCGAAGGGGCATTTTCGGTGGATAAAAGAGTCTCCATCTCCTTTTTGACCCTTTTCCGAAGCTCTTCCTGTTTGTGGGACTCTTTCTTCCGCGATATTTTCTCCTTGCACCCAGGTCTCCAAGAATTTCGAAGAAATTCTTCCGAAGAACGGCAGAGCATATCCTTGGGAACAATGTTCGTCTTGAAACAAAACAGGAGAAAGTAATCGAACCGGGGCTTTCCCCGACCCCTCCGCCACTGGGTGATCGTACTTTCCCCGAATCCGATGGACCGGTCGAGTTCCTGAGTATTGGTAACCTTGAGATGGCGGACCACATCCGCCACAGCCGACTGAAACCGCTTTTGGGTTGCCATGCCAGACTCGGACGGAGATGCTGACAGAAGCCTCCCCACTTCCGTGACTACCCAAAGGTCCCATTCCGTCACGTGCTCTTCCCCCTCGACTTTTTCATCCTCTTTGCTCCAAAGCTGTTCTCCGCATGAAGAGCAGTACCCGATCGGATAGGTCCGGCCCAGGACCGGCTGTGGCTCTCCACACCCTGGACAGGTTGTCCTGAGTGGAGATCCATGTCTTCCGCAAATCCGGACTGACGAGAGAGTCCATATCAGAGGCTCGTAAAGCAGGGCTCCATTTTTGAACCATTCCCGGAAGCATGATGAGCACCAAGACTTGAGTGGCTTGTTCAGCCCTTTTCCGCCGGGATCGAACACGCCTTTCCAGGGAAGCATCGTCAGCCGTGACAGATCTCCCCTGAGGGTCAAGCGCTCCATCGCAGAGTGGAAGTCCTCGGCATATTGCCCCAGTCCGTTGACCGAGCATGCGGACTCCTTGAAGAATCGGGAATAGGAGCGGACCATTGAGGTCATCCCGAGTTCCGGGGCAATGATTTCGCTTACCAAGGGCTGGACTGGAAGACAATGTGCCTTCGCGAGCCGGGAGATGTAGCCCGTCAGACTTTCGACATCGGGAGTCCCGACGCCAATGGGTTCGAGATGATAAAGGGTACTATGCGCTTTCCGGGCGGGTGATAGGACGGTCATCGGATTTCTCCATAGGTATTTCGGCCCCGCCAAGACCAATGGGATCCCGTGCGGGTTTTCTCGTTCCCGGTCGAGGATTCCGGGATCTTTTTTCTGGTGATTTGATGCTTGCCTGCTGGAATGGTCCTCCTCTGTCGGTCGAAGCCACTCCAAGGAGAGATTCAATCTCCTCAGACCGGTCCGGGTTGATCTGGTTTTCCCCCTCCTTGATCTCCCGGGCGATTCTCGCGAGTTGGACATCCGGAATGGCCGTCCTTTCATAATGGGAGATATCGACCTTCTTTGAACCTTCCCGGATAGCTTCTCCCAAAGCCCGAGTCATCCAGTCCTTGAGAATCCCGGGACATCCAGCGGAACGCGTATATATGAACCTCACCGCGAGGGGGTTTTCCGACAGGAGCGAAGGCTCGGGCATGGGAAGATGTTTTTCGAGGCTTTCGAGAAAGAGGATGAATTCCTCCATGTCTTTCGGGTCGTCGAACCGGTACCGGGGAAAATGGATTTCCACCGTTCTGCGGTTCAACTGTGCGCTCAGATTGGTCAGGCCGAACAATTCATAGGTTCCGAACAAGACATGCTTGACCCCGGTCATGTTGGCCAGGGATTTGATCGTGTCCATTTGATCAATGAGTCGCTTTCCGCTCGCGATTTTCTTGAGATGCTGGGCCTCATCGATGAGGAAGGCTCGGGGACTCCTTTGACGGAGACAGGATTCGAGTCCCCTGCGAAGATCCGTGACAGAAGGCCGCTTCGACCTGAGATGGGTCTGGTACGCTCTTGCCGTATACAGCATGAAGTCCGGATCGAGTTTTTTGTGGATAAGGGGCTCGTCCAGGGCTTGCAGAGCGCGAATGTAATAATCTCTCCAGTCGAACCCGGAATTTCCCGACGCGACAGCCTCAATCAATGCGACCGGAATGGTTCCAGGACTTCTCGAAAGCTTCCCATCGAGGGATTCCAGATAGTCCTTCAACCGATGGGCGAGTGTCGTCTTGCCCCCGCCGGTGGGCCCGTAAACAAGGGTCAGAGAACAGGGGTCCGGATCCATGACGGCGACGAGAAGCTTATCCCACGCCCGGGCAAGGTTCCGGTGAGCAAGCTTCTTTCTCCTGAAATACTCGACCCGCTCTTCCGGAGAGGAGGATGGGAGGGGACGTTCGTTCGGGAGATCGAGAGTCACTTAAAACTCCTCCAGGGTTCTCGGGGCAGTTTCGCTTCGCCTTCGAAGCGATTCGATGATTCCGCCCAGATTTTCTTTCTTGGGAAGAGAATCCGGACGATGCATGGGAATTTCCGGATAGCTCCCTTCGACCACGGATAGCCCTGCATCTTTCAACGACCTTGTCAATTCGGCATCCTTTCTCCTCTGCCGGAGTGTCTCCTCAGTTTCAAGGGCGCTTTCGAGAAAGTGCGCGAGTTTTCCCGCCGTAATGGAACGGCCTTTCGAAGCCACTTGCATTTGTCTGGAGAGTTCCCGGCTCGCAAGGAGAATTTCCTTGCGAGACTTACCACGGAAAATCCCCGAATTCTCGGAGAGGCACTGGACCCACCGTCCCCGAATGAACGCATAGATTACGCTGGCGTCTTCCGGATCGTATTTGACGCTGACGGATTGTCCGGCGACATCCGGGTCCCGGAAGCAGTCGTGCCAGTAGCGGATGTATTGGACCTGGATTCCCGTATTCGGATCGATCTTTCCCGTTCCCCTGGGAGAGGACGGGAGGATCCGCATTCTGAACTCCTCCGTATCGAGAACAATCTTATGGGCTCGTTCCCCTCCCAAGAGGAGCCCCCGATCGAAGACCGCCTTCGGAGAATCACCGAGAGACGGGTGATCCATCGATGGATAAATCTCAAACAGATATTCCTCAAGGAGCCGATAAAGTTCCGGAAGAGTCCAGACGGCCAGATTCTTCGGGTTGACTGATTTCGTCACTTGGCGGACGTTCTTCGTGATCTGGGTGTTCCCCGCGAGCCCATAGAGAAGTTCCGTGTTCGTCTTCCCGAAGAATCGCTCGCAGACGCTCCCGAACCTGGCTTTCGCGGGAGGACGTGATTTCTTCTCGCATTCGTATGCGGCCAGGAGGGCCTCGAAGGCCACCGACTGAAATTCCTTCCCGTTATCCAGAACAAGCGTCTGTGGAAGTTTCCGGAACCGCCTCACGCAGTCCCGAAGAACCATCATGCAGCTTTGGGTGCTCGGAGGATCGAAGGTAAGATAGAATCCGACAACCACTCTCGAGTAGGCGTCGATCATCAGAGTGAGCCAGGGGCGCCCCATCGGTTTGTTCGTGTCGCTTGCCACAAGTTCGATGTCCAATTCTGTGTGGTCGATGTGACAGATTTCGAACGGTCTTGTCCCATGACGGGGAGTCGTCCCGTCGATATTCCAGAAGAATTCCTCGGACGAATAGGCCGCCCGATTCCCTTTTCTTTTTCTGGACTGATTTTCTTTTGGTCTCATTTTCACGGCCTTCCTGAAGGTTTTGTAACTGGGGACGGGCAGGCCGGATCTTTCGCATTCCAAGGAAAGCTTTCGATGGGCGGTCGCAATGGAGACCTGTCGTTTTGATTCGTAAATTTCCTCTATGATTTTATGCATCAATGCGCATGAACCCTCGGGAAGCTTTGAAAGGCGATTTCCTCTCTTGGATGACTTAGGGACCAATCCCTGAATGCCGTCGCCCAATTCGTGGTGAAACTGTAAATATTGCGCTTTTAACCGATAAAAAGTCCTTCGTGAAATTCCTTCGGATGGTCGACTCGGGATCTTCCCTCCTTTCTCGATCCCGAGCCGTTCGAAACGTCTCATGGCTTCCGCAAGCTCGTCCTCGCTTGTTTTTTCAAGAAGTTCGACCCTCCTTCTGGAAAGATCCTCTTCCTGTCGAGACGGCTCCATCAGAGGAGCCATCTCCCCCTTCTCGAACAGATCGATCGCGTCGTTGTGCAAGAGCGAGACAGAACGTCCATCGGATGCCTGCAAGAGGTATTTTCTGGCACCGACGTTCGCAACGGTCCAAACGGATCCTTCCCATTCGAGCTTCGATCCGGACGCGATGGTGAGTCCGCCAGATGGCAATAACATTCCAGAATCCATCCTTTCGCTGGATTCGTAGGCCGCCCTGGCGGCAGGACTGGAGAAGAACAGGACTTTATCCGGCTCTCTCAATCGGACTTCCCGAATATTCACCGCGAGCCTGTCCAACGCAATCAACCGATAGACGGCATCCGAAGAAACCTTATGATCACGAATTAGACCTGAAAGGGAAACCGCCTTTTGGCTTCGAATGATGGAAATGATCCGGCTCTCCTCCTCGGAGGCGGGATCCGGGCATTTTTCGTCAAAATAATCCTTAAGGAAACGGACGTTGTCATGGAAAACCCAATCTGTTTCTTTAGACGACCACACCCGGAACTCGATCCCATACTTGATGACCGCCTCTTGGCCGGGAGGACAGATCCATATCCCTTCCTCGTTCTTTCTGTACCTGTTAGGGTTTTTTTCGGCGAGCTTTTTAAGGTCATCTCCACTTTTACACTCCACAAACCGGATGCAATCGGATCCGATGACAAGAAAATCGGGAGTATAGAAAAAACCAAAATTCCTATTCCCATTCCCCTTGACATTAATTTTCAGGGAAGTGGGCTGATCATAGTATTCAAACACTTCCGGATCATGTTCCAACTCATAGATAAAAGGCAGTTCAACCGTATGGCTTTCCGCCTGGATGATGCGCCCCATCTTGCGGCTGGGATACCGGACGCACACATTGGAGGTACCTCCGCCAACCCGGCGAACCGGCTCTGATATTCTGATCTCTTCGATGAGTCTTCTCCCCGCTTCCCCTATCCCAAGCGTTTCAAAGAGGCTCTCGATTTGAAAATACTTCAACATTACCCCGTCCTCTATAGGTTACAGAAAATGACATTACAAATTATAATGTCATCACAGATGACTTTCAGCAATCGATCATACCGTCATTTAAAATGACTTTCAAGACTTTGTCGTTTTTTTCATTGACGCTTTTCTGCATTTAGCCTAGAATTCGAACATGAAACCCAATCCCGTCAACATTGCCTTTGGAAAAAAGCTCGCCGAAGAACGGAAGAGGTCCGAGATCACCCAAGTAGAACTCGGCGACAGGGTTGGTGTCGTCCGAACAACGATCGCCAATCTTGAGGCCGGGCGCCAAAGTATCTCTCTTCCTCTTCTCTACCGGATCGCTTTAGCCTTAAAGTGTGACTTGAATTCTCTTCTCCCTCCTATCGAGACAAGCCTGAGCGACGCCAGGGAGATTACGGAGAACCCCTCAAAAAAGGGAGGATGGGCGGAAAGAGTTATACGAAGACCTTCTAAAAATCCAAAAAACTGAAATGGATGATCAGCAGGAGAGCTTGAAAGAAATGCCTAATATTGAATCAATGGTCAGAGATCTTCTCGAAAAAAACGGGGTGAAATCAGCTCCGGTACCAGTGGAAAGAATCGCGGATTCGTTGGGAGCAAGACTCGTTTACGAGCCTTCCCGCGAAGGGGAGGAAGAGGTTTATGGAATGCTTTATCGGGATGAGGGGCAACCAGTCATCGGGGTGAACTCGACGAATCACATTCACCGCCAACGTTTCACAATTGCCCATGAGATTGGCCATCTTTTGTGCCATGAGGGAAAAATGTATGTCGACTCCCCCATAATTCGTTACAGGGATTCTAAGTCCGCCTTAGCTATCGACAAAGAGGAGATCGAAGCTAATGGATTCGCGGCTGAACTATTGATGCCAAAAGATTTTGTAGAGAAGTCCCTTCAAGTAATTGGAAAGAAAAAAATACTGGATTGGAAGAAAATCGTTGGGAGGATCTCAAAAGAGTACAAGGTGAGTGCGCAAATGGTAGAGTTTCGCTTGAAAAACTTGGGGATTTCGTTTCCGGAGTGAGAAAAATTGAAAGGAAACAGGTTGGCGCATATAAAAATATTTATTCAAAATACATACTCTCTCTATATGGAGGCTTGTCGGCAGGACAAAACCTCCCTTCTTCTCTTTATAGCGGTTAGTTTAATTGTTGGACAATTGGGCGTATGGGTTTCATTTCTTCTAACTTTGCAAAACGGCGAAAAGTTCCATGACGTTTTAACTCAGAACCTTGCATCCGCCACCATGTACACTTATTCAATATCTATAGTCGTATCAAGCGTGGGTCTAATCATATCAGAAATTATCGATGCATTTTATTCTAAAGAAAAGCTTGATCTTTTTGAACAAAAGCTCTTTTGGAGCATTGTCGCAGGTATTTTTGTAATCTTTCAAGCTACATTGGCCGGACCACTCCTCTCAGAACCGGCTTCTCAGAAGGTGAATACCAATTATTCGTTGGAAATTTTATTATGGGTGCTGAGCATGATGATTGCGTTGCATTTATATACCCTCTATAGGATACCATTGATACCACAGCACTTTGCTGATGATGTAAACAAGGAAGTACGGGACCTTAATGAAAAAGCAAAGACTCAGAATGAAACTTCATTTGGCGAGAAGGTCTAATAAGGATAAGTGAGAAATGAGGGTATTGGCTTTTCGGGTTCAGCAGCCGCTTGGTGAGTTCTATATCTCATCACTTCCTGCGCGCGTTTTGGTTGGAAGAGTAAACAATCGTCCACGAACTTCTGACTTTGAGCACAGTGAAGAGATTCAGCGTATGTTCAGTGGTGAGCGCGTACAAAAGATTGCTGATTTTACCGGCGACCCTCAGGCTGTTTTTCCCACACCTATAATAATTGCGCTGGATAGCAAAATTGCCCCTGAAAGGAGGGTCAATCTTCAAAGTGAAGATTCCAACTGTAATCCGTCGTTAACCAGTTTTGAACTACCTGACGATGGGATGATTGGCGATGTTCTGGATGGACAACACCGTGTGTTGGGCCTTAAACAATCTCTAAATAATATAGAATATTTCGAGTTGCCTGTTGTACTTATGTTTGATCTTTCTTTAGATGAGAAAGCATTCGTCTTCTCGATCATAAACAGCACGCAAACACCTGTTTCGAAATCCTTAATTTATGACTTATTTGGTTTATCTGATTCACGCAGCCCACAGAAAACCTGTCACTATATAGCACAATCACTAAATAGCGATCCTGAAAGTCCATTCTATAAACGATTAAAAATGCTTGGGAGAAGGGAGCCTCATCATCTTCAGGATGTTATGCTTTCACAAGGTAGTTTTGCTGCTAGGCTGGAAGAGCTTATTTCCAAAGAGCCGAATGAAGATGCGCGGATATTGAAGGAAGGGAAACAAGAACTTAATGATGACCCACGGTGTCCACTACGCAAATATTTTAAGAAGGGCGATGATCAATTTATACTGAAAATAGTAAAAAATTATTTCTCTGCCGCCGCAAAAACCTTTGAGGAGGAATGGGAAGATTCTGAAGGGAATTTCGTGATTCGAAAGACGGTTGGATATACAGCCCTAATTATTGTGTTTCGCCATCTCTTGGAAGAGGGGTTCAAACACAAAGATCTAAGACAAGAATTCTTTGAAGGTCAATTCGCCCGTCTAAAGATAAACTTGAACAACTTCTCGCTCACCTCAAATAACTTTCCTAGTAGTGGCGCGGGTGCCATTAAGCTGGCAAAAGCTTTGCTGGGCGTGGACAAGCTTACCTACTCTGTTAGCGAAGCCCCGAACCTTGAAGATCTTCAATTAGAGACGTAGTGATGAACTGCAAAAAGGGCAAATATTATTATGTGACTCGATTCTTTCATGGGATCAATTGAAATCAAAGATCGGCTTGAAAGTGCCACTATCTATATCAAGGGAAAATGATGAATGAATTGGCGATTCAGTATTTACCAATCGACAAAATCATCCTTGACCTACGCAATCCACGTGTTGCTCCAGCCTTAGAGTCTATTGAGGGCGAACCTCAACAGAGCTTTATTGAGCTTGCATTAGGGCAATTTGCCCCTGATGACGATGAAAAAGGCTCATCAACAACTTTTTCCAGTCTCAAAGCATCAATCCGCGCCTATAAAGGCTTAATTAACCCCATTGTTGTCACACCGCGCACTGATGGCAAGTATGTGGTAATTGAAGGGAATACCCGCGTATCGATTTATCGCCAACTTGCGGAAGAAAAGGCCCCCGGATCATGGGATACGATTCCAGCAATCGTTCGCCCGGACATTGAGGAAGAAGGTGAACACGCAATCCGACTACAGTCCCACTTGGTCGGCCCTCGTCAATGGCGTCCATATGCCAAAGCAAAATACCTACACTCGCTATACGCCGAACAAAAGCTATCGATCAACGAAATTCTTGACTACTGCGGTGGCTCCGCCAGAAATCGAGAAATCGTTGAGTATATCGAAGCTTATAAGGATATGCAGCGTTTCTACATGCCTTTGGTTGGTCAGAATCAGCCCGATTACACTAGATTTAGCGCGTTTGTCGAATTACAAAAGCCCAAGGTCAAAGAATCCATTGTGAAGGCAGGATTTACAATGGATAACTTTGCTAGATGGGTTAATGATTCAAAAATCACTCCATTGAATACAGTTCGTCAGCTTCCGCGAATATTGAACAACCCTGAAGCCAAGAAAAAATTCTTATCTCATGACGCTCGTGAAGCCATGAAGGTACTTGAGCAACCAAACACAAGCGCAGTAATTAAAGATGCAACCATAGATCAATTAGCAAATGCTCTCGCCAGTAAGATTAGAAGTCTCAACTACCCTGATGTGAAGGCCCTCAGAGAAGACAATGATTCCCCTCGTTCCCAAGCACTCTCCGACTGCTACGAGGAGCTACATGATCTTTGCAGAGATATAGGCCTGATCACCGACAGTGAGTGAGAGCGAGCATCACCGCTTCCTTGTCAGAGCACTGGCCAACGATATCGCCAATGATATTCGCTGGAACAAGTTACCAGTAGTCTATTTCGACCTTCAAGATTTAGTCTCTAGAGAACCGCCTCCATATATCGGCTCCAATCGCCCCGATGTCTTTGCCCGTGACCTTTCGACTGGCCGTACACTCATTGGCGAAGCAAAAACAACTGACGATATTGACAACCAGCATACCACTGACCAGCTAACTTCTTTCTTCGATTACCTACGTACACAATCGGAGGGAGAACTATGGATAGGTGTACCATGGTTGTCTGCGGGCACTGCGATCCGTGTCTGCAAACTCATACGGAGGAGAACTAATTCCGAAAACATTCCTATCTGCGTGATCTCTTACGTGCTAGGTTCATCGAGTGTTAGGAGATTTTGGCATGAATGAATTCAGATTTCGACTCCACTCAGAGCCAGTGCTTGAAGCAAAGTACAAGGCGTTCCCTTACCAGGAGGAAGCAACTGAATTTGTTGCTTGCCGAGATTATTCGGCTATTTTTCATGAGCAGGGCTTGGGAAAAACAAAGATTGCCATTGATGTAATATTGCGTTGGCTCCAGAACAAGGAAGTCGATACCGTACTCGTCTTCACCAAGAAGGGGTTGATCGCAAACTGGATTCGCGAATTCCGATCACACAGCCAATTGACCCCCCTCGTCGTCACAGAAAATTCGACCAAAAACTACTATGTGTTCACAACCCCTACCCGCCTGGTGCTTAGTCACTTTGAGTCAGCCAAAAAAGAAATTAATCGCTTCAAGGCATGGCTATCCTCCAGGAGAGTGGGTGTAATCATCGATGAGTCTGCCAAGATCAAGAATCCTGACGCCGAACTTACACAGGCATTTTTCGAACTATCCCCTCTGTTCACTAAGCGGGTAATCATGACTGGAACACCGGTCGCAAACCGTCCCTACGACATATGGGCTCAGGTTTATTTCCTTGACCACGGTGCATCGCTTGGTAGGGACTTTAATAAATTCAAGCGTGAAACAGACTTGACGACGGGCATCCAACACAGCAAACAAGAATTTGAGGCTTACCAACATCGGTTGGAGGATATTAATCGCAAAATATCAAGCTTCTCCATTCGGGAAACCAAGGACGGTGGACGAATTGTCTTGCCCTCGAAGGAGTTCCAACGTATCGAGTGCGATTGGGAGTTGGCACAGTTCGAGTTGTACCGGCAGGTGCGAGAAGAGCTTCGTGCCCTGATTGTTCGCGATGGAAAACTGATCGAGGAAGATCAGGAGTCAATATTAAAGCGCCTGCTTCGACTCATACAAATTGCTTCCAATCCTGTCATGGTGGACGAAAGTTATACAGCGGAGCCCGGAAAATTCGAGCCCCTCTATCACTTGCTCACTGATATTACGCGCCAAGGGGAGAAGGCAATTGTCTGGACAACCTTCAACGACAACTGCTTATGGCTGTTTAATAAACTGTCATCATTTGGTGCGCTCGCGCTCAATGGCAAGATGCCGATGGAAAGGCGCAATACCGTCGTAAAATGGTTCCTTGAGAATCCCGATGACCAGGTGCTCGTCGCGACACCCGGTGCTGCCAAGGAAGGTTTGACGTTGACCATAGCGAATCATGTCATCTTCTATGATCGCACGTACAGTCTTGACGATTACTTGCAGGCACAGGACCGCATTCATCGGGTCTCACAGACAAAAACATGTTACGTATACAACATGCTCATGGTTGATTCAGTCGACGAATGGGTAGATTGTCTGCTAGAAGAAAAACGGTTAGCGGCACAGCTCACACAGGGAGACATTGACGCACGGGCTTATTCAGAGCGAGCTACATTGGGTTTTTTCGAAATACTTAAAAGGATTCTGGGAGGAGCCAGGACTGATGAGTGATTTCACGGAAGACACCATCACGCTGCGTAAACGAGAGATCAAGGTCAAAACAGGCTTTCTACCACAACACACTCTCCTTTTCTACCCTGAGAATCCTCGCATCTACTCCATCGTCTGGAATGAAGGGGGAGGTGAGCCAACTCAGGAAGAGATTTTCGAGGCGTTGGCGAAAACCGAGCATGTTCGCGAAACCCTTGTCCCAAGTATCAAGAACAACGGTGGCCTAATTGAGCCAGTACTGATTCGTAAAAATATCGTTCTTGAAGGGAACAGTCGACTGGCAGCCTATCGTCTCCTCGCGCAGCGGGATGCTAGCACATGGGAGATGATCCGGGTACGGATTCTTCCCGACACCATTTCCGACAGCGAAGTGTTCTCATTACTTGGTGAATTCCACATCGTTGGAAAGAAGGACTGGTCACCATTCGAACAAGCCGGGTATCTTTACCGGCGTTTCAAGACCCATGGTATCGATGAAAAACAATTGCACCACGAAGTCGGGTTGACACCAGCAAAGATAAGGCATCTTATTCATGTCTACGAGTTCATGCTGAATGTCGATGACCGCAATCCAGAACGATGGAGTTATTACGACGAACTATTAAAAGGTCGTCGGTTTAATCACACACGTGAGCTTTACCCCATTTTTGATCAGAAAATTACCGAAATGATCAAAAATGAAGAAATCGAACGTGCTGTTGATATTCGCGATGGGCTATCGAAGATCGTAAAGGTCGGAGGAAACACTCTCAAGAAATTCATGAATGGCAAACTGTCGTTTCACGATGCACTTCAGGAAGCTCATATCCGGGGAGCTGGCAACTACTATGCTAAAAGGCTCACCGAGTTCAAGGATTTCCTTGCTGAAGAAAATGTTGAGCTCGAGCTTACAAATATTTCCTCTGAGGAGCGATCGAATCTTTCATACTTAATTAACAAGATCGAATCCCGCATCAAGCATATAGCCAAGAAAATCAACGGGTTCAATCATTAGAATAATTTGCCTCCCCCCCCTGAGTTACCGCTTCGACAATATCAAGGGCAGTCTTCGTCCCAACCTTTGCTGAACGGGCATTCGACAGGACCACCTTCAGTGCCTTGAGTAGCGCTTTTTCTGTGACTTTGGAGATATTTATGACCCCCAAGTGTTCTCTGCCTTCGATCATATGGCTGAGTGCACGAATATCGATTGATTTCTGGTTAAGCCGCTCCGTGGCCATTTGGTGTTCATTGCTGCCCTCCGCAAGCTTTCTTAATTCCTTAGCAGTCTTCTGAACTTGTTCATCAGTTAGTTCGATTAGGGCCTTTTTCAGGAGTAATGGAGTATCATCTTTCTGTGCAAGACGATACCAGTCATCTATGGACTGAAAATGAATCTGGACGTTTCGTAGATGTTGGCGTTGCTGAGAGCGTGTACGTATTCGGTGTGCCAGTTCACTAGTCTTGGTTAAAAGTTCCGATTGCAACCAAGAGTAGTGAACGTTGTGTTCGAAATCATCGCGTCTGCCATTCGGGATGATCTTCTTTGATAACACATGAATATCGCCCATCGCCCAGGCAACGAAACGCTGTTCCGGGTACAACGGAGCTAGCAGAGATTCATCACCTACTTGTATGTTTCCCGAACGTAGCCGAATGCCTCCAAGCCCAAGTCTTTTGGGAATCGCACCCAAGTATGAGTGATCCGCAACCCACCCAAAGGCCGATAATTCACCGTCGTCTCCGAAAATCTCGATGAATTCGATCTTTCTCAGCGTATCATGGACCTTAGGATTAAATTCAATAGTGTTTCGGGCACGGTGATAAATTTGACCTGCTCCATCATTTAGTTCGACATGGATCACTGGATGGATTCCCCGTTCCGCTAAAAATTTCTGAATCTCTTCCCCAAACGTAAAATCTGGACTGAAGGGTACCGGAGCCACCTGTGAGAGATAGGACCGAATCGCTTGCTCATTCATAAGTAAGTCGTTCTTTAGACGCTGGACCTTCCTTAACTCAACTTCAAAGAACTGCTCGCCCTTATCCGTAGCGGGGAAGTCATTATAAGTAACAACTTCGGAGATAATGTCTTTAAGACCACCGGGATACGAAGCCTCCATTAGTTTTTCCTTGAGGGTACGGCTATTCCAAGAAACCTCAATGACCCTCGAATCGTCCTTGGCTTTGCCACGAAAGATCAACTCCTGGCAATATCCAAGACCAGATAGACGGCCTACGCCTCTAAAACCACGAAGGTCAGTGCCACGCTTATGACTCGCACCGATGGCAGTTAGGCGTTTGACAAACTCATCATTTGGAATGCTTTTACCATTGTCACGAATAAGTACCGTACGGCTAGAATGGTCCAGGTGAATCATGATGTTCGAGTCTTTCACTGAATGCCCGGCCATTCTAGCTTCATCAATGGAGTCGGCGGCATTTTGAACATATTCACGATAGATCGTCAGAGGATCAAGATACATTGCATTTGCTAGGAGTTCGAGGACGTCCTTACCTACGACGATATTCGATTCGATCAGGGTCTTAGGTTTTATAGAAATACTGATGGGAGTAACATTCATTTTTGACACCTGTTTCAGATGGTTTCAGCCAAGCCGGCATCTTCGACCAGCTCATCTGCAGGGATGATTTTTTTATCGAAAAATTGTGGTCGCTTGTTCTCTTGCAAACGCATACGCTGAATCTTCCATATTTTCGCTTCTTCATTCTCGGGTAGGGGAACATAGTAGCTAAGTATCCGATTGACATTGTTGCGGGAAGACTTCCCTATCAACCCAGAAAAGCCCCCGGGGGTGGTGCTGGACAATAGATCCACTAACTCCTTGCGATCATCCTTCGACAACCTTTTGAAATCTAATTCAAATTCATCAAACTCAGCCCGGCCATCGAACTCCTCATACCAGAATCGATTGAATAAAAAATGCTGAGGGCGCAATAACAAGTCTTCGAATTCTTCTTTACTTTCACCAAAAGCCCTACAAAAAAATTGCGGAGAGCCGCTAACAACACCATGTGTGGCCTGCAAGATGATCTGCATAGACCGGAGATAATAACGATTCCAATAAATACCAATATAGGATCGATCAGGCAGGTCGGTAGGGTGATACCGCATTGGGAATGAGAAGATTCTAATCCCGAGTGCATTATTCAAATCGATGTTAATACGCATGCGTTCATAAAGGTCTGCCGGAGTGTCTGAAAAGTTATAAAGCATATAATTTGACAAGTCATGTAGTCCAACACTATGAGCCATGCGAATTGCTCGCTCATATTCCTCACGAACTCCGAGATGATCGAAGGCGATTCTAAGAGGACGTATAGCAATGGTGGACATTTCCTTCAGGTACATTTTACTATTGCAGAGAATTCGGGCATCTACTCCTTGATTAAAATCAACCCGGCGTTGCACCGCTGGTTTACCTGGCCTACGGAACATGGCTCCCCTCTGAAAACCATTGTCACGAATCTCGGCGATGATATTTTTGTAGTTTGGTGATGCCACAATATTATTGTCCATCAACATCAGATCGCGTTTTTCACCGTGACGTTCCGCGATAGCTTTGATCAGTCCAGTGATTGATTGAGCATCTCGCTGATCACCTTCCAACTTCGGAACCCCACAGAAATGGCACTTGCGAACACAACCACGCGATGCATAGGCAAAATAAGCGTCGTGAACGGGGTAAACATATTGATCCTTGATTTGATCAAGGATCGAGTAGTCAGGAACTAAGTCCTCAATGGGAGTTCCGTTAGTGTCGTCTGAATATAATTCTTCGGCAAAGTCGTCGAGCTGTAAAGATTCAGCTGGGGAGTTTGATAGCAATCCAGAAATGAATCGCACCCCTCTCCAGCGAGGCTCAGACACAAACCTATCGTGCATGAGTGAGGCTGCGATACCACCAACAAACACCTTGGTAGAGTCACCACGTGCTATGGCAATCGCCGCATCAATGGATTTTGATATTTCTTTCCATTCAAACGAGAAAAGCGTGGTGACATAAATTCGATCCCAGTTGATCTGTTTGACCGATTTATCCTTATCACCTTTTATGAATTTGACGTTGTCTCGCTTCCCATATGGACCGTGGTAGGCAGCAAGTTTCATTAAACCAAGCGGTGGATACTTATTTTTATATCCAGGCTCTATAAGAAGAACATTCTTATTTGGCATAATTTACACATCCGGATAGTTTTTGGTCTCTGACCTGGCGGAGTAGTTCCAGTGCTGAATCAGCGCCGCCGGCGCCGCCGTAACCCTTCATCGACCCCTTGTTTGACCAATCGATATCATTAACGAAGTCGGACAACATCGTTATGAAATAATCAATGTCACACATCCCAGCCTTACTCAAGGACTCACGGTAGAGATCTCCGGCCAAACTCATCAAGCAATACACTCCTATACCCTTGACTAATACGTGTTGCCGTGGCTGACTCCATTGCTTTGGCAGTACCACAGTGACCGCTCGCCAATAATCAATAAGTAACGTTGCGATGGAATCACTGACCTCCTTGTTCGACAAACCTGCCTCGCGAAGGAAGCGACGCACACCTTTCTGCATCGTTCGAAGTGAAGCCACCCGCTGAAGCCCCGTCGTTCGATTACCTCCCAAATCGAGACATTTATACCACGGGGATCGCCTGTCTTCATGCAATACCAATGCAAGAAAGAGTTCGGGCTTTACAGCTTTCAGGTCGTCTTCGACCAAACGGGATCCGGTAAAATCGAGCAGGCTGCCGCTTAGGCCTTTGGCCTTACCATTAATAATCCGAAATATTTCCATTTCCTCTTCGATAGTCAAACCGATGTAAGCCATAAATGCGAAGGGAATTTGGCTTTCTTTCAAATATCCGAGCCGATGCTGACAATCGACTTGAGACATCACTGGCATTGAATGAACATCCACTATAAGAGATGCTCCTTGCGTATTGCGCTTCAAGTCCCATCCCTTACGGTCTGGGCGAAGATTAAATGTTAACGGGATCGTTGTTGCGCCAGGCTGTTGGATATATCGCTTGAATTCCAGACTATGTTGGCGATGGAATCGGCGTTGATACCCCTTCCCCGAGAACTCATCCAATGTATCGAGGAAACTAATCCGGCTAAGATCAACGGCTGTCGCAAAGCCAAGGAATACTTCTCTATCGCCACAATGACCAATGATGCCTTTAATTTCAAAATTATTTACCATAAGAAATGCATCCATTTGATTTTTATTTTGCAGAAATAAAATGCACTTTAATTAAAACATAGAAAAAGCAATTTGTCGATCCCTTTCCAGTGCCACTTTATGATTCCCTAACTGTTGCGAGTGCCAAGTTATGAGTACAAAGGGGAAGAATTGTTTTTGCAATATTTTATATTTTTGGATAAATTCAAGTGCCAAGTTATGGTTCCCAATCGATGCCAAGATATGGTCCTAACAACACCTTCTCTCAGACCATCCTTGTGATTAACTCCTAAAGTGTCCGCTCGGCCACATTAGGCTTCCCGTCCGCCACACACACAATCCTTCCGATACAACGGCCGACCCGGATGCCCGACGCAGCAACACCCACTCCTCCTCTTCGCACTCTTTCAGCCAAATGGTCTGCCCCCTCTTGACTCTCCCAACCTCCCGCATTAACATCTAAGCATGACGAATTCACATTTGTTAAGCCTTCTCAAGGCAACAGACTACTCCCCGGAAGAGCTTGGCCGATCCATCGGTCTGTCCGGCATGACTCTTCGCCGATGGCTTAAAAAGCCGGCCGAGACTCCCATCCCTTTGGTCTATCTTCCTGCCATCAGGGATGCGTGCTACCGCCTTGTCTCCGAAGGCGTTCTTGACCCCGAAATCCCCGAAATAAAGCCGATCCTTCTCTCCGGACTTGCCCCGGGAGAACACCGGGCCGCCATCGTCAATCTGGGACTCCCCTCCGACTTCGAGGTCGACCCCACCATCTCCGGGGACCGGATCCTCACAAGCCTCGTCGTTATCGGCGCCCAGGCCAAAAAGCAGGCGGACGTCGAAAAGAATCCGGACAAGCTCCAAAGCTTCAAGGCGATGGGGGCGGAGTGGTCGGAGAGGATCACCACACTCCTTTCGGTCGTCGGCTCCCGCAAGCTCGGACTGACCGACAAGTTCATCGCCTACGGTGCCCTGTTCTACCTTTTGACGCCGATCGACTTTATCCCGGATACCATTCCCTTTCTGGGGTTTTTTGACGACTTTGCCATTTTGGGATTCGCCGCGGCCTACTACCTCAAGATGCAGGAGGCGGCCAAGCCTCCTTCGCGGGGTTCCACCGCCTGACGGACGCTGGTCGTCAAAAACTCCTTCGACACGCTGATGACAGATTATTGAATTGTTTTTTCCAAAGGGATATGGAGACATCTTGAAAAAAATCGTCCTTTTGACTTGCCTCGCCCTCTCCGCGACCGGGTGCGCCGCGACCACAGAGCCCTCCGTGCGCGCCTACCTCCACGAAAGAAAGGCCTTCGAAGAACTGGGGAAAGGGCATCTCGCAGCGGCCGAAGCCGACTTAAAGCTCGCGCTCCGCGACAACCCGAAAGAACCCTCGATCCTGAACAACATGGCCTACATCAAGTACAAGGAAGGGGATGACCGGAAGGCCATAGGATACCTCGAACAGGCCCGGGCCCTCCGGAACAACGACAACGACGAGCCCTACATTTTAAACGAAGCGCGCATTCTCATCGTCCGCCATCGCTACCGACGGGCACTGTCGCTTCTCTCCCTTATCGAACCCCGACGGACGTGGCCCAAGGGCTATCGCAAGATGCTGGCCAAGGCTCTCATACACAACGGACAAAATGCCAAAGCCATGGCGATCCTCCTCGAGAACCACGATGAAACTGCGACTTCGGAGTCCTCCCTGTCCGTCTCCCGATAACCGTTCCTTCGACCGAACAACCCCGGAGCTTTTCATTGCGTTCTTTCAGCCTCTACTTCGGAGCTCTTTTCCTGTTTTTCCTTCAACCCGTCGAAGCCCGCGCCCTTTCCTCCGGCTCCGGGGCCGGGGACTTTCTTCTCCCCTTTTCTGACGATGCCGCGGTCGCTAAGGATTTTCAGGCTCTCGCCCCCCCGTTTCTTCCTTGGGGGCCCAACACGAGCGGTCCTTTTTTTACCGGCACGGCCGAGGTGGAGCCTGTCGGATCCTGGTACATTGAGCCCTTCGCCTACGACTACATGACTCCGGGGATCTCGGCCTCCTCGCTCTCTATGCCCATGCGTCTGGGCGTTGGGCTTGGACACAATCTCGAGTTCGACACCTTTCTCCCCCTTATCCAGAACTGGCAGGGGGCCGCCCCTTCCCAGGGGATCGACCGCTCCGCCAGCCATTTTGGCGTCGGGAACACCCATTTCGAGGTCAAATGGCAACTTACCAGCGACGGCAATGTCTACCTTCCTTTTGCCATGCCGGCCATGGCCCTCACGTTCGACTTCTGGATCCCGTCCGGCCAGTACCAGAATCTCAATCCCCAGGACTACGGAGCCGATCAGCTCGGGAACGGCACCTATAACGAAGGCGTCATGTTTCTTCTCCGAAAACATGTTAAGCCTTTCATGGTCTACATACAGCTTGGCGACATCGTGGAAAATCCTGCCGCCGTCGGCCCCGGGTACACATTCAACAACGGGACGGACCAGATTCCCTGGAACTCGGGAAGCGTTCACATGGTGGACGGCAACCTCACCTACTATGCCGGAGCGCTCGAATACGTCGCCAACACCGAGTGGGGCGCCGGGGGACTTCTCGAGCTTTACGGAGAGACCCAAAGCGGCACCAGTCTTTTTTTTGGCCCCGCCAACGCCCCCGCTTGGTCCTTCCTCTGGATCGCTCCGGAAGTCGAGATCACATGGCCTCATGCCCAAAAGTTTTCCGCCACATGGGGAGCAGGGGTCGCCCTCCCGGTCACCGAGTCCAATTACCCTAAAACCTACACCCCCATGGGGACCGTGACACTTTACTTCAACGGTCCCTTCGGCTACCGTGGCATGTAATTCCTTCACATTGCGGAGATTCGGCTTTCCCGGCTCTAACGGTTCCACCATTCTCACAGGAGTCCCCATGCGTCGCCCCCTGAAACGATTCCTCGAAAAATATCCAACCCTCGGAGCCGGGATCATCCTCGTCTCCATCGTGGGCATCATTTTCATTGTCACCGCGCTCCTGGTCGTGCTCGGAAACTTCCTGCTCTCCCGTCACTAGCCCTGCCTATTCCCCACAAGTCGGGGAGAGCTTCAAAATCCGGGACGACCGGAGCGTGAGGGGGGTAGCGAGGGGGGCTGGACATAGGCGTCGGGAGTGCGTATGATCGACGCATGCAAACTTCCGAGCGTCTTTTCATCAAACAGACCCTGACGGCCTCGCTCGATCAGGTACGAAAGATCCTGTCAGAAGGCTCCTTCCGAAGCCGGAGCGAGAGCGCCCGGGCCGTGTGCCGGGAGTTCGGACTGCTCGATCAGCGGGGAAAGGAGCGGGTCGCGGGATGTGCGCGGGCGCTTCGGGAGCTTGCGGAGGAGGGGAGAGTGACCCTTCCCCCGGGAAGAGCCCTGCGTCAGGAGGGACATCGGAGCCCCGTGCGCCTGGGAACAGCCGTCGCAGAACCCTCGGAGGTTCCGACTGTGTGGGAAGAATGTCGTCTTGTGGTGGTGGAGACCGAGGAGGAGCGCCGGACCTACAATGAATTGATGATTCGGGAACATCCGACGAGAAGCTCCGCCCTCATGGTGGGGCCCCAGATCCGGTATCTGATCGGATCGGCGCACGGATGGCTGGGAGCGGTGGGGTTCGTGGCGGCCTCCCACCCCCTCTCGGTCCGGGATCGCTGGATGGGATGGGACGAGAAGACCCGGAAATGGGAGCTTCCCAAGGTGCTTGAGATGAGCCGGTTCCTGCTGCGGACGAAGGTCGCCGGCCGGGGTCTTGCGGCGCAGGTCCTTGCCCGGGTGCTCGAGAGGCTTCCGGACGACTTCGAGTCCCTGTACGGATATCGTCCGCTCCTCGTGGAGACCGTCGTCCGGAAGGACGGACAGGAGGCGTCCGGCCGCGTCTCCGAATCTCTGGAGGGAGTCTTTCCGGAGGGGACAAAAGCGCTTCCCGGACCGGAGAAGACGGTCTACCTCACCCCCCTGGCCCCCGACTTCCGGAAGGAGATGGGGCTTTTGCCGGAGTCGACCTCCTTTTTGGGGATTGCCGAAGGAGTGGACTCTTCTGAGTGGGCGTCGAACGAGTTCGGCGGAGCGGAGATGGGAGATGTTCGGCTCTCGGATCGACTTGAGGCGAGCGCGGAGATCCTGGGAGCGGCTCCGGGGCAGTCCTTCTCCCGGGCCGCCTGCGGTCAGGGGGCTGCGGTCAAGGGATATTATCGTCTGATCGAGCAGCCGGAAGAGTCGGGTGTGACGGTGGAGGCGATCCTGGGCCCCCACCACGACCGCACCGTGGCCCGGATGGCCTCCTGCAAGACGGTCCTATGCCTCCAGGACGGAACCGTCCTGAACTATACGGGTCTTGCCCAGTGCGAAGGGTTGGGCAAGATCGGGAAGAACCAGACGAGCGCCAGCAGCCGGGGGCTGCTTCTGCACTCCGTCCTGGCGGTGACGACGGAGGGGGTACCCCTGGGGGTGCTGGGAGCGGAGTTCTCGGCTCCGCCGGACGTCCCGGACGAGCGGCCCTCCTCCAAGATCCCGGTCGAAGAGAAGAAGTCCGGGATGTGGATCCGGGGACTCGCCGCCTGCGAAGACGCCGCCTCGATGCTCCCCGACACGCGGGTGGTGTGCGTGATGGACCGGGAGGCGGACTTCTTCGAGCTCTTCGAGCGCCGGCAGCGGAAGGGGGCGGTCGAGCTCCTCGTGCGGGCCAAGAACGACCGGACCACGCTCCCGGTCGATGCGGACGGGAAAAAGACGAGCCTGTTCGAGGCGGCACGGGAAGCGCCCGAGATCGGGACGTTCCGGATCGCGGTGCCGGGTCTCTCCGCACGGCCGAAGAAGTCGAAGCAGAAGGCCAAAGAGAAGCGGGAGGAGCGGATCGCCACGGGCGTCCTGCGCGCCCGGGTCATCGACATCCTTCCTCCGGGGCAGCTGAAAAACTTGGCGCCCGTTCGGCTGACCGTGCTCCACCTTCGGGAGACGGGAGAGCCCGAGGACGGAAGCGAGCCGCTCGAATGGTTCCTTCTGACGACCGTCGAGATCGCGGACGGAGGCGATCTTTGGGAGTGCGTCCGCTGGTACTGCCTCCGGTGGCGGATCGAGGACTGGCACCGGGTCCTCAAGTCGGGCCTCAAGGTCGAGGCGCTCGCGCACGAGACCGCTCTTCGTCTCGAACGGGCCGTCGCGCTCCGTCTGGTCATCGGTTGGCGCATCATGCTCATGACGCTATTGGGACGGGAGCAGCCGGATCTTCCCGCTGGAGAGCTCTTCACGATAATCGAACTGACGGTCTTGCAGACCTTCGCCAAGAGAAGCAATCTCAAGCCTCCGGAGACCATCGGCGAGGCCGTCCGCCTCGTGGGGCGTCTGGGAGGGCACCAGGGACGCAAGAACGATCCGCCTCCGGGCCATATGGCGATCTGGAGCGGATATGGCAGGCTCCAGGACCTCTGCCTGGGCTTCGAGCTCAACAGCGGGTGAAAATTTGGCTAAAATTAAGCTTCAGGTGACTTGTGGGGAATAGGCAGCACTAGGATTCAATTCGATCAATCCGAACATGAGCAATCAGCTCGGATACCAGTTTCTCCAGAACTACTATCAAGCTGAAGGCTACAAGGCGGGCGATATTGCCGAGATCAAATACCGGCTCTGGAAGGATGACAACCTCTATCTGGGCATGAAGGGGCAGTATGCGACCTATCACTACTATACGGACCCCCTTCTGTCCAACAATATTGTTGGAGGCACGGTCGACGCCATCTACTCCCAGACAAGCATCGTGGGATATCTTGAGGACCATTACCGGCCGGTCAAGCCCGTTCTTCTGAACGTGGGGTTCCGGGTGGCGAGCGTGGCCCAGTACTTTAACGACCAGGTGCCTTCCAGCCAGTTTAGTCTTTACAACAACAGCGGCCCGGGGGGATCCTATGGGGGAGGCGGCGGGGTCGGAGTCAGCAACGGAGGCTCCATGCTGATTCCCATGCCCCATGTGGGACTGAACTACTATCCGAACGACGACTGGAAGATTTACGTTACCGGCGGAGAGTCGTTTGCTCCCCCGGCAATTTTCGACTACAAGGGGTTTGCGCCCGGAACGGCCGCCAATGGCGTCAATCCTGAAACCGTTTGGGATCTCAGCGCCGGCGTCCGTTACGGAACGAAGAGAGGGTTTTTGGCGGGAGATGTCTTCAGCGACTACATCTCCAATATGCCGGTTGCTGTGACCTATTCGAACTCGGCAGGTACGAATTACAATCAGTTCGAGAATATCGGCCAGGCCCGGGAGCAGGGGATCGAAACGGAAGGGAAGATCGATCTGGGCTACGGCTTCTCCGGCTCGGCCAATTTCACCTACTTCTATGGAGTTCTCGGAAATACTCCCGTAAGCGGTGTGACTGCCGCTACTCCAAATGGAACGCTCAATCTCGAAGGGGGGATGATTCCCTTCGTGCCGCTCGACATGGGGAACGTGGCGGTCTCCTACGACCACGGTCCGTACCACCTGACTGTGGACGAGCGCTATACCGGAATGATGAATGTGATCGACACCGGTACGGGAGCCCAGCAGAACGTTCCCGGATACTTTGTGACCGATCTTTATGCGACCTACGATCTTCCGGCCTGTCCCCGGTGGTACAAGAAGGCGAATCTGTATCTCAGCGCCTACAACCTTCTCAACACGAACTACTACAACCCCGCCGGATTGACGGGGTACGGGAGCAATCCGGAAATGCTTTTCGTCTACCCCGGCGAGCCTGTCAATATCTTCGCCGGAGCACAGTTTACCTTCTAGAGTCCGGGGAAGTTTTCCGGAGTACGAGTTTGAGAAAAGGCCTGCCTCAACGGCAGGCCTTTTCTTTTGGATCATCCGATGTTTTCGTGGGTCAAAGTTGTGCCCCGAGTTCTCCCATCGATATCCTCTATGAAGGAAGAAGCGTCGGAGAGAACCCGGAAATTTAGCAAAATCTTCTATTTGAAGAGAATAAACCTATTTGCAAGCAGGCCGGAAGGGCGGAAAAAGGAAAAGTCCTCTGCCGACTCGGAACCATCATGGTTTTCCCAATTGAACCGGAACTCCGATTCCGCTCGGGATTTCTGGAAAACGGGCGGGAACGCTTAATCTCAAGGATCCTCTCTCCAGTTCCGATCTGCGTCAGATCTTTGCAAGGATTGTCAGAGAGCGGATCTGATGTCAGTTTTCCTGAAATCCTCGCCTTTGAAGAGGAGAGACTCTCCGGAGGCTTTTGCTAAAGCATAGGAAAAGCAGTCTCCGAAATTGAGCGCGGCGGGATGCCGACCCTTGCCGAAGTCAGCATAGGCTTGTCTTGCGATATGGGCGTGTTCTTCTGTGACGGGTTCGATTTTAATTCCCGCTCGCCGAAGAAAAGTGTCGAACTGATGACTTCCACCATTTTTTGTCTGAGCCTCAATGACAATGGCTGTTTCGACGAATGTCGAAGCCGAGATGCGGCAGTCATCCGCTTTGACGATGGCTTCGGCATAAAGACTGGCGTCGTCCTCGTTAAACAGAATTGCGATGATTGCGGAAGTATCGATGATCATCGGGGAAGTCCCCGATCGTCGTAGAGCAGGGCCTCATGATCGACCGGTCGGCCCTTGAGGGTCGCGGCACAGCGAACACCGATCGCAAGAAGATCTTCCACCGTTGCTTCGGGCCTTCTATGACGCCGAATGCGGTCAAGCCGTTCGCGCAAGGCCTCTTTGACCGCTCGGGTGAGTGTCTCTCCCGTTTCTTCAGCAATCATTTGCGCGAGATTGTGCGCTTCCGGATCCTTAATGTTCAGCGCCATTCTTCCTCCATGGTGGAATGATTTCTACCATATTTCTTAAAGTTTGACATGAAAGCGCATCGAGAACAAGAACATTTTGGCCGGGGGGGGAACGTCAGACTTTGACTCGTATTGTATTACCATTATAGAGATCGCTCGATTTCAGAGTGTCAGGCTGTCTCGGGATATTACTTGGATTGTCTCCCTACCTGAGGTTGTCATTTGCCTCCTGATCGGGATGACGCTTGCAGATCTTGCCAAAGGAGCCGGGATGACTTTTTTCAGATCCGGGACGGGAACGGTGTGGAATTATCCGGCAAGTTACTCTCTGAGAAGGTGTGTCGGAGGGTGAAAATGGCTTTAAATCGGGAGGTTGTCATGAGAAGAGGTGCTTTATGGGGACTCTGCCTTGTGGCGGGGATCGTTGCCTTGGGGATGAGCTCCGTGGATTCGGTCGCGGAACAGAAAGAAAATGGGAAAGGGTGGACTCTCGTATTCTCTGCCCCTCTTCCGGGCCGGACGACGCGCTTTGACTACCAAAGTCTGGATCCTGCGACGGGAAGGCTCTTTATTGCCCATCTCGGAGACGGCCGGCTGGTGGTCTTCGATACCGCAAAACGCAAGGTGGTTGCCGACATCCCCGGATTCCCCCATGTTCATGGGGTGCTGGCGGTTGCGTCCCGCCACCGGGTGTATGCCACCGTCTCTCCTTTGTCGAGGAAAAAGACGGGACGCCTTGTCGTCCTCGATTCCGCGACGCTTCGGCGATTGGCGGACGTTCCGGTCGGCATCCATCCGGACGGGCTCGACTACGAGGCGACGACGGACAGGATCTTCGTCTCGAACGAGTGGGAAGGAAGCCTCAGCGTGGTCGATGCCGGCAAGAACAAGATTGTCGGTACGATTCCCCTGGGAGGAGAGATCGGCAACACCCGCGTCGACCCGGTCGAGCATCGGGTGTGGGCTGCGGTCCAGACCCGGAACCTTCTCGTGGGAGTCGATCCGGGGTCGCTTAAGATCGTACGGCGGATTTCTCTTCCCTGCGACCATCCCCACGGACTTCTGATCCTGGGGGAACGTCATCTGGCCCTTGTCGCCTGCGAACACGACGCACGGCTTCTGGGAGTCGATCTTGGGTCGGGACGGGTCCTCTTTCGGGGCACGACAGGAACGCGGCCGGACGTGCTGAGCTTCGATCCCGGGACAAAACGCCTTTACGTCGCGTCGGAGTCGGGGGTCGTGGGCGTCTACAGGGTCGGTGCCCATTTGGAGAAGCTTTCGGAGAGATTTATGGCGCGTCATGCCCACAGTATTCTCGTCGATCCCCGCGGCTCCCTTGTCTATCTTCCCCTCGAAGAGGCCGGAGGATCTCCGCTCCTCCGGATCTTTCGCTGGGAGGGGAGGTAAAGGGGGATGGATGTCGGCAGGGTCTCAGGTCAGGGACCGGAGCCATCGGCAATCGTCGCTCGACGCTCTTTTTGCAAGTCAGGCAAGAGCTACAGATCATGTTTTGAAAAAATCTGCGATCTCGTGTATTGCTCCAAAATGGATGTGTGACGGAGAAATAGTGATGCCTACCCATCTTTCGGTCAAGAATGTGCCGGACGAAGTCCTCCAGCGCTTGAAGGCGCGAGCCGAGCGCCATCACCGTTCTCTGCAGGGAGAACTCCTGTCCATTCTTGAGGAGGCGGTCGCAGCGGACGCCATTTTGGAGCCGGAGGAAGTTCTCCGGAGGGTTTCCGAACGTGCTCTGACCACACCGTCGGAGTCTGTCCAGATGATCCGTGGGGACAGGGATGCCCGTTAAGGTTGTCGATGCCTCCGCCATCGGAGCTCTTCTGTTCGGGGAGCCTGAAGCCGTCTCGGTTTCCGCTGCCCTCAAAAATGCCAAAAATGATCGCCCCTTCGCTGATCTCGCTTGAGCTCACGAATGTGTGCCTTAAGAAAATTTGGCGCCATCCCGATCAGAGGGAATCGATTCGGGAGGCTTTCCGGCTCTATTTTCGGCTAAATATCGAAATGGTCCATCCCGACTGCATGTCGGTCATGGATCTGGCCGAACGGTCGGGGCTCACAGCCTATGATGCGAGCTACCTGTGGGTCGCCCGATGGCTTGGATCGGATCTTGTGACTTTGGACAAGGCATTGGAAAATGCTTTCCGATCGATCGGTTGATGCCGGAACGGCCCCTGTTCGACAAAGGATCGTACGGAGCTGAGGGAAGATCCAAGCGAATCTGCGGGGAGCCCTCTCCCGTGACGTTTCATCGAGGGATCTCCTTCTAAAGGAGCCCTTCTGCCGGCTCACGGGAGACCGGGCTTCCTCCCGAGAAAGTTCGGCGTGGGTTCCGACCGGCCGATGTTTTGGCTCTCTCTCTGACGGACCTCCCTCGCGCGTCATTTCAAGCCCATCCCTTGCAAAATAAGTGTTGGGGATCGCCTTAAGGGCCTATAAAATAATAACGTTATCGTTTTCTTCAGTTTGATCGGGGTGAGATCACATAGTTCCACTCCCCGTGAAATTCATTTCGTTCGATTGAAAGGGCCTGCATTTGCTCGTCGGCAATCTTGATTCCTTTCGGATACTTGTTGGTATCGAGCACGGCATTGACGACAAGGCCCGTATCGGTTTGGGTATTGGCGATCAGGTTCACCACGACCTCGTGGCTGGTGAGCGGAATTCCCTTCCAATTCATGGAGATGCTGGAAAAGAGGCGATGCTCGATCTTGTTCCATTTCGAGGTGCCGGGAGGAAAGTGGCTCACCCGGAGAGACCGGCCGATCTCGTTGGACAACGCCTGAAGCTCCGTCTTCCAAAGGCAGGCACGGTATCCGTTGCTGCCTCCGCCATCGGCCGTCACGATGATCTCCGTGCAGTCCGGGTAGATCTCTTTCCCCCGCATGAGCCACCAGCGGCGGATGCTCTCCACCGCAAAGGCCGCGGTATCGTGGTCCGTGCCCACGTTCACCCAGCCCTCGTTCTTGCCGATGTCGTAGACGCCGTAGGGCGCCACCTTGCCCTTCTCCTCGTCCATGAAGTCGTGATCCCTGACTTCTACGGGAGACCCCTTAGGTTCCCACGTCTGACCGGCATTTTTGTAGTTCCCGATCAGCTCTTTCTTCTTGGTGTCGACGGAAAGAACGGGGTTGCCGGCCTTCATGGCCGTCTCCGCTTGGGCGTTGATGAAATCGAACTGCGCGTTCCTGTCCGGGTGGTCGTTCTTGCCCTGGAGGACTTTCTGGTTGGCCTGAAGACTGTAGTTAAGTTCGTGCAGAAGCGTCCCCACTGTCATGGGGGTGATCTCATACCCCATGGCGCGAAGCTCGGCCGCCAACGTCCGGAGACTCTTTGTCGTCCACCGAAGAGGCGACATTGGATCTCCCCGCGTCTCAGGATCCACCAGAGATTCAAGATTCTTGACGAGATTGGGATACTTCTCTTTCAGAGACTTGGGGCCCCCTCCCGGCCTTCGAATCCGGGCTCTTGTTTTCTGTTTTTTCGAGCCTGGAAGCGTCTCTTTTTCCAGCTTCTGGATCTCTTCCAGCTCCTTGATTCCCCTCCGAATCACAATGCGGGAGAGTCCCGTAACCTCGGACAGGGCTGTAATGCCACCATGGCCAAGCGGTATGGCTTCCGCCGCCGCCCACAACCGACGCATGCGTTCGTCAAGCGCCGGCCGAAGGGCGTCATATCTGGATTTTATCTCGCTCTTGAGGCTCTCTGTGATCTTCATGCCCCGATTTTATCATCGGGGTTCGCTGATGTCCAGTGCTTTGAAAACTTTTTTCAGACCGGGCAATCGCCACTAAAAGGTAACGTTATTATTTTATAAGCCCTAATCAGGCCATTCCCGGATCGGGTTAATCCGGAACATTCTGACCATACCCAGAAGAGCGATTCCTTTTAATCTCCTCTCTCAGGTCTCCTGATTTCTACGTTACCAAAACTTTACAAATGCTTAAAAGATATACACACTTGAAGGAGGAAGATTTATCAGAGTTCTTGAGGTGAACTGATTGTATGGAGAATGGAATGCGGGTATTTTTAATTAAAATAGTATTAATGCAAAAAGAGTTAGAACGCAATGGCGGGTTGGAGTTTAAGCGATGACTGGGGCTATTCGTATTCCCCCGAGGGTCGAACGAATAAAAATTGGCAATTTTCGTGCCCTTAAAAATGTCGAATTCCAGGACCTGACGTCATTATCTGTTCTACTTGGTCCTAACGGCAGCGGCAAATCTACTTTTTTTGATGTCTTCGCCTTCTTGTCAGACTGCTTTTCGGAGGGGTTACGCCGGGCGGTGGACAAGCGCGGGGTCGGGTTGAAGGACATGCGCAGCCGTGACAGCAAAGGACCCATTAGTTTCGAGATTTCTTACCGCGAAAGCTATCGTTATGGAGAGCGGCAACCCCCTCGCATCAGCTATCATCTTGAAATTGACGAGGATAGTGGTCGCCCATTCATCACTCAGGAATGGATGAGGTGGCGCCGCGGCCAAACAGGCCAGCCGTTTCATTTTCTCCGTTACGAACGGGGACATGGATCTGTGGTGACGGGAGAGGTGCCGGAACGAGAGGACCAGCGTGTCGAAAAATCGCTGGCAGGGCCGGATGTCCTAGCGGTTAGCACCCTGGGGCAGTTGGCAGAAAATCCTCGCGTCAAAGCTTTACGCGATTTTATTACTGGATGGCATCTCTCTCACTTATCAGCAAAAGATATGCGGGGCATTCCCGAAGCTGGACCCCAGGAGCGCCTGTCGAAGACAGGTGACAACCTGGTCAACGTTATTCAGTCTTTGAAAGAACGCCACCCTGAACGTCTCGAAACCATCTTTGAGGCTTTGCGCCGACGCATCCCTCAGATTGAGCGAGTCATTCCTCAGCCTCTCCCAACAGGTCACTTACTCTTGATGGTTAAGGATGCTCCCTTTTCTGAAGGGGTACAAGCCCGTTACGCCTCTGATGGGACAATGAAATTACTGGCCTATCTGGTTCTCCTGAACGATCCAGCACCGCCTCCCCTTATCGGAATTGAAGAACCGGAAAACTTCCTCCACCCCAAGTTGCTTCGTGAATTAGCCGAAGAGTGCAATCTCGCCACGAAGAATACCCAGCTTATTGTCACGTCTCACTCGCCATTTTTCATCAATGCTCTTGAGGCGAAGCAAGTCTGGGCTATGATGCGAGGGAGCGATGGTTACACTGTGGTTAAGCGCATCAGCGAAATCCAAGGCATTCAGGAAATGTTGGATGCCGGAGCGGTCCTTGGCGACTTGTGGATGGAAAATTATTTCGAATTCAATAATCCGTGACAGGGTGTGGGGTTCGGATGATTTATATCCACGTTGAGGAACCGTCGATGGAGGAAACCCTTAAAATTGTTATCCCCCGCATACTCGGAAGCCAAAACGTCGAGTTCAGAATTATAGATCATGGTTCAAAACAGAAACTATTGCAGGATCTACCTTCAAGACTTGCTGGGTACGCTCGACGGATTCCACGTGAAGATATCCGGGCTTTGGTCGTCATTGATCGTGACGACGATGATTGCAAAGAATTGAAAGCACATCTGGAAAAAATTGCGGCCCACGCAACATTACCAACGAAATCATCGCCTGCAGCTGACGGACAATTCCGTATTGTCAATCGTATCGTCATCGAAGAACTGGAAGCATGGTTTTTCGGTGATGTTCCAGCGATATGCGCAGCCTATTCATCTGTTCCTAACACATTAGAGGCTGTTGCAAAACTCCCAAATTTTCAAAAAATAATGGTTACAAAAAAAGTAATGTACATTTTTTGATCAAATAAGCCTCAAAATCCCTGTTTTAGGCCTCCTC
>JAJYYA010000019.1 GCA_021801345.1 Nitrospirota bacterium | reverse complement strand
CAGAAGACAATCAGTCGGACGCAGACCGGAAAAGGATTCTATGAGTCCGCCAGGTCGACAAAGACTGGAGCGTGATCGGAGGGGCGCTCGTTTTTTCTGGGCTCGCGATCGATCTCGGCGGAGAGGAGGGTCTTTTCAAGGGAGGAGGAAAGAAGAATCAGGTCGATCCGGAGGCCCATGTTGCGGCGAAACATTCCCTGCCGATAGTCCCACCAGCTGTAGTGGCCGGGTTCGGGATGCAGAAGGCGGAATGCATCATGCAGGCCGAGGCCTGTAATGCGCGACAGGGCCTGGCGTTCGGGGGCGGAGAGAAAAATCTGTCCCGCGAGGGCCACCGGATCGTGGGCATCCTTGTCCTCGGGAACGATGTTGAAGTCTCCCAGAAGGGCCAGCCCCGGATAGCGCGCCTTCTCCTCTTCGACGAGTGAGGCGATCCGTGCGAGCCAGGCAAGCTTGTAGCGGTATTTGGGAGTCTCGAGATCCTGTCCGTTGGGCACATAGAGATTGAGGATCCGGAGGGAGCCTGCGGTCGCGCCGAGAAGCCGGCATTCGGGGTCGGACTCCCCCGGAAAGTCCCGAAGCGGATCCGAGAGAGGACGGCGGGAAAGGATGGCGACGCCGTTATAGGCCGGCTGGCCCCGAAAGAGGATCTCGTACCCCAGATCGCGGAAAGGGGCAGACGGGAATCGGCCATCGGGGACCTTGGTCTCCTGGAGGCAAAGGATATCCGGGGCCTTCCGGTCGATCCAGTCGAGAACCTGGGGAAGTCGGACCGGAAGGGAGTTGACATTCCATGTGGCAAGGCGCATAAGTGACTAGTCTTGGGCTAGAAGTGCGTCTTGTGGGTCTGCTGGTTCCCGTACCCGTGCCACTTGAGAAGGCTCGTGGCGGCATCGACCGCCAGGTCCATGATGCCGAGTTCGGTCAGATGTTCCGAGAGGAGCAGGATGAAGTCGACCCCGGTTCCGAGAGGCCCCTTGCCGTTTAAGGCGATCTTCACCACCTCCTGGGGAACAATCTTTCCGATGTAGTCGGGATGGGTTCTGTCGGAGATGAAGAATGTGGCGTCCTCGGCCGACTCGCCGTTGACGATGATGGTTCCTTCCCGCATCGCAAAGCGGTTTCCGTAACGTTTTGCCAGCGCCTCCATCACGTCCTCCTCCTCGTCCTCCGGGACAAGGTAGGCGATTCCGGTGCAGTCGCCCGCCGTCTCGAGCCCGAGTCCGGGAGAGGGGGACTCGGAGGAGCCAAAGTGCTCCGTGGAGAAGTGGTTGAAGGCCCGGTGATGCTCTTCGAGGAGGGCCTTCTGTCGGGACTGGAAGGGGTAGGGAAAGTCCCACATCAGAGAGTCGTAGGTGAAGATCCAGGCCATAGGAAGATCTCCTTGCCCCTCAGGGGCCGAATTTGTGTGGATGGTCTCATGTTAGATCATTCGTTCAGGGAGTGAAAGCTCTCCCGGTCCGAGGGAAAGCTTTTCTCCCTGACGGATCGGGCATAGGCGGCAAGGGCCCGGAGGGCCTCGCCCCGGCCATCGGAAAACGGCCGGGCAAACCGGGGACGGTCCTTTTCGGAGGTCCACCCCAGAAGGTCGTGCAGGACGAGAACCTGCCCGTCGGTATCGGGGCCGGCCCCGATGCCGATCACCGGGACGGGAATCTCCCGGGTCATTCGGGCGGCAAGCTCCCGTGGGATCCCCTCGACGACCAGAGCGAAGATCCCGGCCTCGACCAGGGCGTGCGCCTCGTCAAGAATCCGTTCCGCCTCTGCAGGGGATCGTCCGGCGACGCGATAACCGCCCATGGCGTGAACTCGCTGGGGAAGGAGCCCCAGATGGCCGACAACCGGGATCATGGCGCGAACGATCCGGACGACGTGTTCGATGAAGTCCCGTCCGCCCTCGAGCTTGACCGCTTGCGCCCCTCCTTCTTTGACGAGGCGTGTGGCCGAGGCGACAGCCTGCTCGGGCGACGACTGGTACGAGCCGAAGGGGAGGTCGGCCAGAAGAAATGCCTCTCCGCCAACGCCCCGGCCGACCATGCGGGTATGATAGACCATCTCTTCGAGGGTGACGGGGAGGGTGGTCTCCTGTCCCTGGACGACCATGCCGAGTGAGTCCCCGACCAGAGCGATGTCGAGACCCGACTCTGCCAGGAGATGGCCATGGAAGGCGTCGTAGGCCGTTGCCGCCACGATCGGTGGTCCCGCTCCCTTTCTTGCGGCGAGATCGAAAACGGTGATCCGGGGAGACTTGCCGCTCACGCTGTCAGTCCAGCGCCAGGTCGAGGATGGCCGGGATCTGCTCTTCGGCCCCGATGGTCATGATATGGACGCCGTTGACGAGGGGGGCCAGGGCCCGGATGGTCTCGGCCGCGATTTTGACCCCTTCGGCGAGTCGCTCCTCCCGGGGAACCGATTCGAGGCGGGAGATCAGGGGTTCCGGCACGCGGATTCCCGGGACCTTCTCGTTGAGGTAGCGCGCCATGGCAGGACTTTTGAGAAGGATGATTCCTGCGATGACGGGGACTCCGAAGGGCCGGGCAAAGTCCATGAAGGTATCCATGCGGTCGGCGTCGAAGACGACCTGGGTCTGGAAGAACCGCGCCCCGGCGTCGAACTTCTCCTCGAAGCGCTTTTTTTCGACAGACAAGTCCCCCTCGGGGGAGGTGGCTGCGCCCGGGAGGATGTCGGTGGGGCCGGAGAGGTCGGCTCCGGACAGGTCCGATCCGCCGTTTAGGAGGGTCACCGCGCGGATGAGTTCCGGCGAGCTCAGATCGAAGACAGGTTTGGTGTCGGGGTGGTCCCCGATCGAAGCGGGATCGCCCGAGAGGCAGAGGACCTGGCCGATGCCGAGCGAGGACATGCCGAGAAGGTCCGATTGGATGGCGAGCCGGTTTCTGTCGCGGAGAGTGATCTGGACGATGGGGTCAAGTCCGATCGTTTTCAGGTGAAGGCCCATGGCAAAGGGGGACATCCGCATGACCGCCGTCTGGTTGTCGGTGATGTTCATGCCGTGAATGCGGCCCTTGAGCGGGAGAAGTTTGCGGAGAAGTTCGCCGGTCTGGGTTCCCTTGGGAGGGGAGCATTCGGCGGTGATGACGAAGGTTGTACGATCGGCCAGGGCCTGTCGAAAGGTCACGTCCTGCTCCTAGTGTGTCGAAAGTCCGGTATGGTGTCGGTAGGCGTCGAGGGTATTGTCGAGAAGTGTGGCGATGGTCATGGGGCCGACCCCTCCGGGGACAGGAGTGATGGCTCCGCAGACGGCGGCCGCCTCCTCAAATCGGACGTCTCCTTTGAGTTTGCCGTCGGAGCCCCGGGAGATGCCGACGTCAATGACTGTAGCTCCGGGTTTGATGTAGTCGCGGCCGATCATCTCCGGCCGTCCGAGCGCGGCGACGAGAATGTCGGCCTCCCGGGCCATGGCGGGAAGATTCGGAGTCTTGCTGTGGCAGATGGTGACTGTCGCGTCGCGGTTAAGAAGGAGAAGGGCCATAGGGCGGCCGACGATGAGGCTTCGACCGATCACGACGGCGTGTTTCCCGGCAATGGGGATCCCCGAGCGGTCGAGAAGCGTAATGACTCCCCGGGGTGTGCAGGCGACAAGTCCCGGCTCTCCTGCCACGAGACGTCCGAGGTTGGCCGGATGAAAGCCGTCTACGTCCTTGTCGGGGGCGATCCGGGTGAGGACGGCCTCCTTTTCGATCCCGGCGGGGAGGGGAAGCTGGACAAGGATTCCGTCGATGGCCGGATCGCGATTGAGAGTGTCGATCAGCGAGAGAAGCTCTCCGGTCGTGGTCTCGGACTTCAGGTTGTAGTCGGGGGCGTATATGCCAACCTTTTTGCAGGCGTTGCGCTTGTTGGCGACATAGGTTTGGCTGGCCGGGTCGGCTCCCACGAGAACGACCGCAAGCCCCGGAGGACGTCCGGCTTTCGCGGCAAGCTTTGTCACCTCGCGGGCCTGTTCTTCGTGAAGTGTGGCCGCAAGGGCCTTTCCATCAAGAATCTTTGCCATGGGGCGGTCACCTTTCTTTCCGTTCGGGGGTCGTCATGAGATCCTCGCACAGGATAGCCCATCCCCCTCTCCGGTTCAACCTTGCCGTGCGCCGGTGCGAAATTTATCGGGATATCGTCTCAGTCGTGATAGGGATGGCAGGGCAATGTCAGGGGGGCTACGGTGGGAGCTCCTTGAGCCGGGGAGGGAAGATGTCCGCTATGTTTCTTGCTCCTTTAACCTCGGTGTTTATCTTGGGGAGGAGGGACTCTCCTTAAGATGATTTCCAAAGGGATCCACTTAGGTAAAATTGCGTCAAGCCGTTTCTCTCACACGAATTTCAACGTGCATACCAGCGGTGGCGGCCATGTTGACCAATGCATCCAAGCTAAACAGGTTAATTTTTCCACGCATAAGGTCAGAGATACGCGGTTGTGTGACGCCAAAAAGTTTGGCGGCTTTTAACTGGCTCAGGTCATTACGAATAATGTAAGATTTCAGAGCCATCATCAATCCTGAACGGAGCTTCATGTTTTCGGCTTCTTCAGGGGTGTCTTCGATAGCATCCCATACGCTGGCGAATTTTTCGTCGCTCATTTTGTCTACCCCTCAAACAGGTCACGATATCGGCTTCCGGCCAATTCCAAATCAGTTTTTCCGGTCTTCTGTGTCTTTTTCTGTAAGCAATGAACGTGAACGGCATCGGCGAACTTTGCGATGTAGACAACTCGAAACGCTCCGGTAACGTCTCGGATTCGTATTTCTCGAACACCTTTCCCGATCGTCGGCATCGGTTTCCAGTCGTCAGGGTCTTGGCCGCGCTGAATTTGTCCAATTGGTACCCTGCCTCACGTCTTATTGGCGAGGGAAGGCTCTCAGGTCGTCGAGGGAACTGCCCTGGAATATGATGAGTTTGGGGGTCATCCTCGAGAAAGTGGGTGAGAGGACTAGCTGGGATCCACTACGTGCGTCAGGAGGAACGGATGAGGGAGAGGAGTTCCTGGCGGGTCTTGGCATTTTTCAGGAAGATTCCCCGGACGGCGCTCGTCACGACCGGAACCCCGGGTTTCTTGAGTCCACGCATCGAAAGGCAGAGGTGTTCGGCCTCAAGGATGACCATAGCTCCCTGGGGTGTTAGTGTCTCCATCAGGCAGTCTGCGATCTGGCTCGTCATGCGCTCCTGGATCTGGGCCCGTCGGGCGTAGGTTTCGACGACGCGTCCGAGGTCGGAAAGTCCGGTCATCCGGCCGTGGTCCGGGATGTATCCAATGCTGGCATGACCAAAAAAGGGGAGAAAGTGGTGTTCGCACATCGAGTAGAAGGGGAGGCGCTTTAAGACGACCATCTCGTCGAAGCTCTCCCCTTCGATCAGGGAAAGATTGTCTGCGGGATTGAGGAAGAATCCGGAAAAAAGATCGGCATAAAGCGTGGCGACCCGGCCGGGAGTCTCCGCAAGCCCCGGACGCGTCGTGTCCTCGCCGAGCCCCTCGAGCACCATCCGGAAGCCGGCCTCGATCTTTTGGCGGTCAACCACAGGAGATCCATCCTTCTTCGGTGACAAGATAGTCCATAGGGTGGTCGTGGGCGGCCGTTGGGATCCGGTCGGCTATCTGAGCGGAGAAGGCCAGGCCGATGCGTTTTCCCGCGACGCTTTTGCCGGCAAGCAGACGGTCGAAGTAGCCCTTGCCGTAGCCAAGTCTCCCCCCCGACCGGTCGAATCCGATGCCGGGAAGGAGGAAGATATCGACTTCGGAAGGAGAGACGGACTCCGAGGTCTCGGGCTCCAGGATTCCGAAAGGACCCGGAACAAGAGGGGTCTCCCGGTCGTAGGGACGGAGCACGATCGTTTTGGAATGGCGGAGCGAAGGGAGTAAAAGCCTCGGATGCCGGGGGCCTTCGAGAAGAGAGGCGATCAGGGGCCGGGTGTCGACCTCGCTGCCAAAAGAGAGGAAGGCCGTCAGTGTCAGCGGAAGAGGTCTCTCCAAAGCGCCGGATGAGAGGGTCTCGATAAGGGCGAGAGCGTGGAAGGAGGCTCGAACGGAGAGGCTCTTTCGGAGGTCCTTCGAAAGAGCCTCCCGCTTGGCGATGAGACGTTTTCGGAGCTCTTTCTTCTCCCGGACCATATGGGCCTCATGGGAGAGAGCGGCATCCATTTCGCTCAAGGAGCGATCTCCTGGCCCGCCAGCCGGGCACTGGCGCGAAGAGCCCGATCTTCGGGATGGACCGCCCGGTAGTAGGCAACGATTCCCCGGTAGAGACCTCTCGCAGCCTCTTCCCGGAATCGCGGGGAGTCCATCATTCCGGCATCGGTGCTGTTCGAAAGAAAGTTCACCTCGGCCAGGACCGCCGGCATGGTGGTTCCCATGATCACATAGAAAGGCGCCTGACGGATCCCCAGGTCCCGGACGGGATAGTTGGATCGGAGGGTCTCCGAGAGATTGCGGTCGATGACGTTGGCGAGCTCCCAGGAGCGTTTCTTTTTGTGGTTGATCTTGAGCGTCAGAAGAATGGCCGAAAGGTCTCCCCGGGAGACTCCCAGGGCGCTGTTCTCCCGCTGGGCGATTCTCTGGGCCCGGGCGTCGCTCGAGTGAAGGTTCAGAAGAAATGTCTCGATGCCGCGGACGCTTCTGTCTGGGTCGGCATTGGCGTGGACGGAGAGGAAGAGGTTTCCGTGATATTCGTTGGCGATCCGCGTCCGCTCCGGCAGGGGGATGAACCGGTCGTTATGGCGTGTAAGGATGACGCTGAAACGATGGTCCCGGGAGAGGATTGCCGACAGTCTTCGGACGATGTCGAGCACGAGCGTTTTTTCGCAGACGCCGCTGACCGAAATCGTTCCGCAGTCCTTTCCGCCATGGCCGGCATCGAGAACCACGCGGAAGTGATGGACGGGGGAGGTGAAGACGGCGCTGAGAACCCGGGGGGTCCCGTCGGCTTTCGCCGGGATCTGGTTGGCCGGAGCGGATCCCGGCGAAGGCGAGGCCGGCGATGGCTCATGGGCCGGAGACGAAGGAGCGCCATGCGGCGCGGGAAGAACCTTTCCGGGGATCACAATGCGGCGGGGCTTGGGGGGGGAGGAAGCCTTCCGGGGAAGGGGCGCGAGCTTCCCGGAGAGAGGGTAGTCGAGAACGAGACGCGTGGGATGGGCAAGGATAAAGACCCGGGGCGAACCCACCGGATGGACGAAGCGAAGGGAAAGGCGCGTGCTTCGGGCCGAGGGATCGTAGCCGATCAGGACCGTCGAAAGATAGCGCCGAAAGGAGGGATTCCGGACCACGAGTCGCCGATGGACGGTCGTTCCCGGCATGACGCCCGGCAGACTGATATCGGGATGCGAGGTGGTTCCTTTGTGCACGCGAGGCGCCAGGGGGCGGCGGTCGAGGGTCAGGACGATCCGGACCGTTTTTTGATGAAGCCCCACCCGGACCTTTTCGATAAAGGCCAGCGATCCGGCATGCGCCGCATCGATTCCCGCAGGAAAAATCCATGCCATGATAAGGAACAATCCCGAAAGAAGGATCGACAGACGGAGATGGGTACCGGATTCTTTATGGGAGAAGGGCATTCTATACTCTCTGTTTTAGAGTGAATGAGGGAAGATGAGCACTCCATCACTCTCCATTGTACGAACTTTTCATGAAAGTTCAACTATTTTTTAAGGTGTTCTCCCTGGTTCTTCTAAAACCTCGATCTTCGCATTCTTCGTTAGCCTTCGGGGAAAGAGAAAGGTTGACCTTGCACGGTTTTCGGTTGGGTGAGACAATTAATCGGTCAAGCTTGTCGTGGTCATAGGCAAGGATATTGGGGGGGTGGGGAATCCGGACTCAAGCGGGTCGTTTCTGCGCGCCGGGTCCGGAGGGCTCAGACCCAGTTTTCCAACAGCAATTCCTCCACACGGCAAAACTCCCGGGTGTTGTTCGTGACGAGGGTGGCTCCCAAAGAGAGTGCGTGGGCTGCGATTAATGTATCCATCGCTCCGATCGGCTGCCCCTTCCGTTCAAGTGTGACGCGGATCCGACCATAATGCCAGATGGCGCTTGGACCGAAAGGAAGAATCTCGATCGGGGCCAGGAATAGTTCCAGCGCACGCCGGTTTCGTTCTGATCCGCTTTTGAGCACTCCGTAAGCCAGTTCGCCGGCTGTGATGCTTGAAACGGCAATCGTTCCGCTCTTTTTTTCTCGGAACTTCTGCAGAACATCGGGTGGCTTTATGTTAATGACATAAATGCATATGTTGGTATCGAGGAGAAAAATCTCAGACTTCTCCAAGTGTCTCCCTTCTCTCCAGGGCCGGTTGCTCCCTTTCCAGACAAAATCCCGGCTCGAATTCTTCCAGTGCGGCTTCCAGAAAGTCCCATGGCTTGTCGATGGGCAGAAGAAGAACGCCATTTCCGACGTGACGGACGATCACCTCCTTGTCCTTAAAGCGAAACTCCTTTGGAAGGCGAACTGCTTGGCTTCGTCCCGTCTGGAATATTTTTGCTGTCGTCATCAATGTTCGCGCAGGCCCCATCTCTCTTGGCGTTTTGTTTCCCAAAATTGGGAGGGTGCGCGCTCTCCTTTCGGTTGGGGGGGGGGGACGACGGGACCCTCTTTGCAGGAGGCCTTGTTGCGTTGTTCTCCACAGGCGTCCCTTGTCGAGGAACTCTCCGTAGAGCCGTTCCATGTCGTCAATCAGAGTGACAGAAGATTCCCGGTTGCATTCATGGAGGCGATAAAATGATATCTAACTGCAGTATGTATCAATTTTTTAGGTCAGTCAATCCTTCCGCCACGACAAAGTATTGGTACTGAAATCGAATTAGACCATGCCAACATTTCCTTTCCTAGGATTTCAAGTCAGTTATGTCTGGTGTGGGGGCAACCTCTCTCCGGCCGAGGAAGGAAAATTCACGGCGGGGTGGTTGACGAAACCCAGTTTTCGAGTTCTGGTTGAGGGACTTCTTTTCGGGTCGCAACTTCCGGTCATTTTGTGTATTGTGGAGGGAAGAAGAGAGAGGATGGAGTCTCCCGAACGGGAGGCGAACGCGGCGTGTGCCGCTGTCTGCGGAGGGGTCTCATTGGTGTCTTTTATATTGGGAGGGCCGGAGAAAAAGGGCAGGGAGGCGATGGCAACGGCACTCCTGGCCTTTTTTCTTTCTGGTTCTGGACCTGTCGGACCCGCTCTCTCAGACCCCCTTCCGTCGCCCTCTCCCGTTCCTCCCATTGCCCTTCCTGCCGTTCCACCTCCCGCGACTCCGACGACTCTTTCGATCTCTCAGGAGGACCTCGTTCGACAGGGCCTGGAGGCGTTTTCCTCCAGGGATTTCAGAAAGGCCCACGATCGACTTGAGGAGGCTCTTCTCGGGGCCGGATCGACAGGCCTTTCTCCGGAGGTTTTGGTCGCACTGGCCTCCTCGGACCGCCATCTGGGTTTTGTCGGACGTTCCATTTCTCTCCTTCTTCCCTTGGTCTCCCCCTCCCGGGCCCGCATGCTTTCTCCGGAGGAGGTGCGGCGGATCCACTATCAGCTCGCGCTTTCCGACCACGACCTGAAGAACGACGATGCCGCCGTCCGCCAGATTCTTCCCTACTTTTCCTCCCTTCGACGCTCCGGTAATATCCGGCACGCGACGGCGATCCTCCTTCCCTTCTGGAAGAGGGCCGATCCGCTCGGAGGGGCCCTTCTCATGGGGAAGGTCCTGGAACGACTGACTCCTTCCGACCAGAGAGCCGTTGTTACGCGCACGATCGATCTTGTCTTTGGCTCCCTTCACGACGAACCGTCCCTATCCCGACTGAAGGCGGCCTTTCCCCACGACTTTCCCGGGGACTACGCCTCCTATCGCCTGGCTCTCCTGGCCTTTCGGTCAGGGGATCCCGAACGCTCGGAGCGGACCC
Source organism: Nitrospirota bacterium (assembly GCA_021801345.1). Taxonomy (GTDB): domain Bacteria; phylum Nitrospirota; class Leptospirillia; order Leptospirillales; family Leptospirillaceae; genus UBA4572. Next base: position 3,368 of record JAJYYA010000019.1, on the reverse strand, counting down.
TTCTCGGGACGCTCCTGGACTATCCGGACTCTCTTTTCGTCTCCGAAGCCGAACAGTTGTCCAACCGGATTGCTCTTCCCGGGGCCTCTCCCCGGGCGGGACTCATTCTCCCCGACATCTCCGGAGGGGCTCTTAAGCCTTACATGCGGTCGATTCTGACGGGGGCCGTTGCCGGATGGGAGGCCGGGGCTCCCCATCCCGTTCCGGTTCTGGTCCGCTTTGTGCTTCCCCGCCAGAGCTATTCGCGCTGGTACGGCGACCTGGTTTCGCACGAACATGTGGGGGCTCTCCTTGGCCCCTTTCTCGTGCGCGACTATGAGGCGCTTCGAAAAAAAATTGTCTCCGACCAGATCCTGACTGTGACCCCCTCGCTCCCCCCCGACCCGAACAACCGGTTCATGGTCAGCATGGCCGTCCTTCCGGAGATGACCGCGCGGGCGATGGCGGCCTTTACGCTCTCCCTTGTGCCCAAGGCGAGGGCGGCTGTCCTTTATCCTAAGGACATCTATGGGAAGAGCTTCGTCAAAGCCTATGGCAAAGCCCTGTCGGACGGAGGCGGGACCCTCAAGACCCCCATTTCCCTTTCCTCGGGAGGAATGCATCGCGAGCAGGCGGTCGCCCGTCTCCGGAGAATGGGCCAGGAGATCTCCCTCCCTTCCAATGGACCGATGCCCCCCGGGGTCACGAACCGTTCGGGCGACTTCGTCTCCTACGGGGAAAAGACCTACTTTCTCATCCATCCCTCTTCAATGCTGGCGCTGGAGGGCCATCCCCCTCCTTCTCCCTATTTCTTCCTCCCGGACTTCGACGTGGTGGCATTTCCCAATGACTCGCCGCACCCCTTCAAGGTCATGGACGAGCTTGTCTACAAGGAGATCCAGAACGTCGACGTCGTCGGCAACGAAACGCTCATGGTCGCGCGCCGTCACTGGGATATGACCTCGGACATCCACAACCCTCTCTACAGCGTCGCTCCGGTCAATCTCTTCCGGATCGCCGGAGGAAAGGGGGGCACCCCCGACGAGGATGCCGCCCTGTCGCGCCTTACCCGGATCACCGGGAAGGGTCCCGATCTTCTTATGCTCGAAAGCTACGACTGTGCCGCTTTTCTCTCCTCCCTCATGGCCGAGGGGTTTACCACGCGCTACCACTTGGGAGTGACGGCCCTGGCCCAAAAATCCTATAATGGTCTTTCGGGCCCTGTCTCCTGGGGGCTGCCCGGGACCGTCTCCCGGCTCTTTACCCTGTATCATTTTCTGGGAGGGGACTGGGAACCGGTTCGTTCCTTGCCGATCACAAACCGATAGCCGCTTCCGGAGTCTTTTGCGTGGATCATATTCATATTGCATCGGGGATGGCCTGGCTTGTCGGCATCGGAACCCAGCTTCTGGTCGTGGGGATCCCGATGCTCCTTGCCGTCACCTTTCACGAGGTGGCCCACGGGGCGGTCGCCGACCGATTCGGGGATCCTTCGGCCCGGTTGTCGGGCCGGCTGACGCTCAATCCTCTGGCCCATGTTGACCCCTTCGGGACGATCCTCCTTCCTCTGATGATGATCCTTCTTCATACGGGATTTCTCTTTGGGTACGCCAAACCTGTTCCGGTCACCCCCGAGAACCTCCGGCATCCCCGCCGCGATATGGTCTTTGTGGCTCTGGCCGGTCCCCTTTCAAACCTTCTCCAAGCCTTTCTCTACATGTCGATCCTTCACGGACTGCTGTCGTGGGGGGGGGGAGAGGAGTCCGGAATCTTCTCCCTTCTCTCCCAGGTTTTCCGGATGGGTATCGAGATCAATGTCGTCCTCTTTGTCTTCAATTTGATCCCTCTGCCCCCCCTTGACGGGGGCCGGGTCCTTTCCGGACTCCTTCCTTCCTCTCCGGCCATGGCGCTCTCCCGCGTCGAGCCCTACGGGGTTTTAATCGTCATGGGACTCGTCGTTCTCGACCCCTATCTGGGGATCATGTCCCGTTTTGTCTGGCCGGTGATGGGGGACCTTTCCCGCTATATCGAGACGCTTGCGGGCTCGTAGGGCCTGAGGCACGAACAAAACCAAGGAGACACTGTGGAACAATCGGCAATCGCCCCCATCGGACGGATCGTGAGCGGTATTCAGCCTTCCGGAAGGCTACACCTGGGTAACTATATGGGGGCTCTCAAGAACTGGATCGACCTTCAGGACCGGCACGAATGTTTTTTCTTTATCGCCGACTGGCACGCCCTCTCCACCAACTACGAAAAGACCGGCGCTCTTCGCGACAACGTCCGGGAGCTTCTTCTGGACTTTCTCTCGGCAGGTCTCGACCCGGAGAAGTGCGTTCTCTTCCAGCAGTCCCACGTGGTCGCCCATGCCGAGCTCTATCTGCTTCTCGGAATGATGACGCCGGTCGCCTGGCTCCTCCGTAATCCGACCTACAAGGACCAGATGGCCCAGATTGAAAACCGGGACTTGGCCCAGTACGGATTTTTGGGGTACCCGGTGCTTCAGACCGCCGATATCGTCCTCTACCGTCCGACCCATGTCCCCGTGGGCCAGGATCAGATCCCCCATCTCGAACTGGCCCGGGAGATTGTGCGCCGATTCCATAGCCTCTACGGGGAGGTCTTCCCGGAACCTCTTCCCCTTCTTACCGAGTCCCCGAAGCTTCCCGGTCTCGACGGTCGCAAGATGAGCAAGAGCTACGACAACGCCGTCTTTCTGTCGGATTCGAAGGAGACCGTGGCAGAGAAGTTCAAGACGATGAAGACCGATACCCAAAGGATGAGAAGAAGCGATCCGGGGCGTCCCGAGGAGTGTCCCGTCTTCTCCCTTCACCAGATCTTCACCCCCCGAGAGACGGTCGGGTCGATCGACAGGGATTGCCGCGTTGCGGCCATCGGCTGCATCGACTGCAAAAAAATACTCGCAGAAGAGGTCGAACGGATCCTCTCTCCCTCCCGGGAGAGGCGCCGCGAGATCGAAGGGCAGGGGACAGGACGTCTTCGGGAGATTCTTGATTTAGGGGCAGAAAAGGCGAAGCGGGAGGCCTCCCTCACGATGGAGAGAGTCCGGGAGGCGATGAAGATCTGATCCTCACTTGGGCGTCCGCCCCGCTTACGGTCTTGTGCGTTTTACGACCCGGGAATGCGATCGAGATGCGGATTTTAAACGTCAACCACCCCGCAGTGAACGGCGGAGCTTGTCCCTGCTAGGCCGCTGGGCGGCCTGTACTGCGCGAGACTATAGGCGCATTGACCGGCGCCATTGAAGCCATGTTCTTCGACGCATTCGTATCTGCGTTTTCTTCGTGTCGGCAGTTCCCGCAGACGAACCGGGCTTGTGTCTTCCGGTTCGTCTTGGCCACGTGGTGGCACTCGGAGCACTCCCGGGA
>JAJYYA010000063.1 GCA_021801345.1 Nitrospirota bacterium | reverse complement strand
GGTGACGCCACGCTCCACGGGCTCGCAGGTCGGGCGATGGAAAGAGACGGATGGACAGGACAGGACAGGACAGGACAGGGCAGGACAGGACATTCTTCCGAAGATCTTCTTCTGGAATGAGAACTTCGAGACGGGCTACGCCGAGATCGACCGACAGCACCGGGGGCTCGTCGAACTTGTCAACCGGCTCCCCGCCCTTTCGGCGGGACTTCCCGGATCTCCTTCCCTCGCCGAGGTTTTAGGCGAGCTCAGGGTCTACGCCGCCCATCACTTCGGGACGGAGGAGCGGCTTTGGGAGGCGCTTCCGCGGGGGGGCGTCCTCGAGAGCCTCCTCGCGCTTCACGAGGAGGAGCACCGGGAATTTTCCCGGAAGGTGGCGGAGCTCGGACGGACCTGCGGCCCCGGGGAGGTGCGGGATGTCGTGCTCTTTCTGACCCATTGGCTCGCCCGCCACATCCTCGAGAGCGACCGGCGGATGGCGTTTGTCCTTCGTGGAGTCGAGGAGGGGCTCTCCCCGGGGGAGGCGCTGGCCTTGGCCGATAAGAAGCTCGATATTGCCGCCACCTTCAACCGGACGCTCCTGTCGATGTACGACGCGGTCGTCGGACAGGCCCTCCGGCTCATGGAGGAGGTCGCCCGCCGAGAGGCCGCCGAGTCCTCGCTCTGTCTGATGGGCCAGCTCTTCGAGAGCGTGAGGGACGGGATCCTCCTCGCCCTGCCCGACGGGAGGATCGTGGACGCGAACCCCTCCTTCTGCCGAAGGCTCAGACTCCGGAGGGAGGCGCTCGGCGGGCGCTCCCTTTTCCGGATCGACCCACCCCTCTTCGATCCCGAGACCCTCGCCCGGGCCTGGAAGGTGGCGGGAGAAACCGGCCATTTTTCGGGGACGATCCCGGTCCGGGTCGCGGGAGGAGAGACCGAGACCCTCTGGATCTCCCTCTCTCCCGTGAAGGACGAGAAGGGGAAGACGAGCCACCTTACCGCCCTCTTCGCCCCCGTCTCCTCCCTTCTCGAGGAGAGGAAGGCTCTGGAGGAGGCGGCCGGACACGACCCCCTCACGGGACTCGCCAACCGGAGACTGTTTGCGGAGCGCTTCGCCCGGGCTCGCCACGAGGCTTCCTCAGGGGGGAACCGGGGAGCACTGATCCTCGTCGACCTCGACCGCTTCAAGGCGCTCAACGATCTTCGGGGCCATCAGGCCGGCGACTCGGTTCTTCGGGAGGCGGCTCGCCGGATGAAGGAGTCGGTCCGCCAGAGCGACACCGTGGCACGCCTGGGCGGAGACGAGTTCGCGGTCGTGCTCTCGGGACTGAGCATCGGAGAAGAGGAGGCCGCCTGCGAGGCGTCTGAGGCTGCCGAGAAGCTTCGGCTCTCCCTTTCGAGCCCTTACGAGGGGACTGCTTTGCTCAAGGACGGGAGGGAAGGGGTCTACAGTCACTTCTGTCCCGCCAGTCTGGGAGTCGTCCTTTTCGGAAGGGGGGCTCTTGAAGATCCCCGGGAGATCTTCGACCGGGCCGACCGGGCCCTCTACCGGGCCAAGCATGCCGGGGGGGACTGCGCCGTCATGGGGGGAGAAGATTAGGCGGGGTGAGAGAGGCGGGATCCTTGTTTTTTTGTTGGACGAGCTCTCGATCTCCCGGTTAGAATGATCTTCCGGGGGGAATTCGGGGCCATGGGGCCCCGGATTCCTCCCCCGAGCACCCGGGAGAGCCCTCTCATGCCAAACCGCCTGGAAAACGAGACCAGTCCCTACCTCCGCCAGCACAAGGACAACCCCGTCGACTGGTATCCGTGGGGGGAGGAGGCCTGGGAAGAGGCCGCCAGAAGTTCCCGTCCCGTCCTCCTCTCCATCGGCTACGCCGCCTGCCACTGGTGCCATGTCATGGCGCACGAATCCTTCGAAAACCCCGAGACGGCAGCACTCATGAACCGTCACTTCGTCAATATCAAGGTCGACCGGGAGGAGCGTCCCGACCTCGACGCGATCTACCAGACTGCCCACCAGGTGCTGGCCCGTCGTGGCGGCGGGTGGCCTCTGACGGTCTTTTTGACCTCCCGGAAGGTGCCTTTTGCCGCAGGAACCTACTTTCCCCCCTCCTCTCGCTTCGGTCTTCCTGGCTTTGCGGAGGTTCTCGAGCGCATCCGAAGTTTTTACGACGAGCATCGCAGCTCCCTTGAGAGCCCCGACAACCGCCAGATCGTCGAGGCACTCGAGAGTCTCTCTCCCAAAAGGGCAGAGGGGACGACCCTCTCTTCGGCTCCTGTCGAAGTCTTCAGAGCCCATTTGCGGGCATTGTTCGACTCCACGGACGGCGGGTTCGGGGGGGCGCCGAAGTTTCCCCATGCCCAGGGGTTGTCCTTTCTTCTCGACTCTCCGGAACCCTCCGACCGGGAGATGGCTCTTTTCACCCTGAAGAAGATGGCGAGGGGGGGAATTTTTGACCAGATTGGAGGTGGATTCGCGCGCTATAGCGTCGACGATCGCTGGGAGATTCCCCACTTCGAGAAGATGCTCTACGACAACGGACCGCTTCTGGGCCTCTACGCCAGGGCCTTTCTCCTGACGGGGGAGCCGTTCTTCCGCCGTGTGGCCGAGATGACGGTCGAGTGGGCCATGAGGGAGATGCGGTCCCCGGAAGGGATGTACTTCTCCTCGCGGGATGCCGACTCCGAGGGGGAGGAAGGGCGCTTTTATCGCTGGCGTCGGGAGGAGATCGACCGGGCGCTGTCGGGTCCCGAAAGGACGGCCGCTTATGCCTGCCTTGGATTTGACCGTCTGCCCAACTTCGAAGGGGCCTTCTGGCATCCCGTTCTTGCCCGGACGGCTCAGGAGTGGGCCAGGGAGGAGAATCTTCCGCCCGAAGAGGCCGATGCGGCCCTCGAAGGGGCCCGGAAGAGCCTCTTCGCGCTTCGATCCGGACGGATCCCTCCCGCCCTCGACGACAAGCTCCTGACCTCCTGGAATGCGCTCTGGGCCCGGGGGCTTCTTGAAGCGGGCCGCCATCTGGGCCGGGAGGACTGGCTGAAGGAAGGGCGGGAGGTCAACCTGGCGATCGCCCGGTACATGTGGAAGGAGGGACGGCTTTTTGCAGTGCGCGCTAAAGGGGTAAGCCGGCTTTCCGGATATCTCGACGACTATGCCTTTCTTCTCGAGTCGCTGGAGGAGGAGTTGTCGTCACATTTTTCGGAGGAGACGCTCTCCTTCGCCCAAGAGGTGGCCCGGACCCTTCGGGACCTTTTTGAGGATCGCATGGAGGGGGGGTTCTTTTTTACTGCGCAAGACCACGAGACGCTTCCCGTCAGGACAAAGCCCGGTCACGACCAGTCCCTTCCCTCCGGGAACGGATCGGCCGTCCGCGGCCTTCTTCGACTGGGATCTCTTTTGGGGGAGACCGAATGGATCGAGTCGGCTTCCCGGGCGCTCCACCTCTTCGGCGCAACCTTCAATGTCAGACCTGAGGGCTTTGACACTTTCCTGTCGGCCCTGTCCTTCTGGAACGCGGGAGCCCCGGTGGCTCTTCTCTGGGGGCCCAAGGCAGAGGTCTGGCAGAGGGAGACGGTCCTTTCCGCGCCCCTTGTCTGGACGGTTCGCGCGAGGGAGGGAAGTGCGGTCGCAGGAAAGCCGAGCCCACCTTCGGGAACGACCCGCGGCACCCTTTGCGGAAGCTTCGGGTGTCTCCTTCCGGTCGATGACGATCGGGAGCTTTTTAAGAAAGGACTCAAAGAACATGCCCGCTGACGACCAAATGCTTGACGCGGTGGAGCTTGAAACGGGCCCCGATCCCTCATTCGCCGTGATCTGGCTTCACGGTCTTGGGGCCGATGGCCACGACTTCGAGGGGATCGTTCGGGAGATGGATCTTCCGGAGGCGCCGATACGGTTTGTCTTTCCCCATGCCCCGGTCATGCGGGTCAGTGTCAATGGGGGAGCCCCGATGAGGGCCTGGTACGACGTCGCCCAGCCTGATCTCTCCCGCCATCCCGATATCGTCGGGATGCGGCGTTCGGTGGAGCAGGTGAGGCGTCTAGTCGACCGCGAAATCGCGCGTGGGATCCCCGGCGAAAGGGTCATTTTGGCGGGCTTTTCCCAGGGAGGGGTGATCGCCCTTCTGTCCGTCTTCTTCCGGGGGCTTTCTCTCGGCGGCGTGCTGGCTCTTTCGACCTATCTGCCCCTTGCCTCTGAAGTTGTCTTAAAAGACAGCCCGTCCCCACTCCTCATGATCCATGGGAGCTTCGATCCGGTCGTTCCTCTTCGCCTCGGAAAGGAGAGCTTCGAGCGGATCGTGGCACTGGGCGGAGCCGGAGAGCGCCGCTTCGTCGAATACAGCATGGGCCATTCCGTCTGCCTCCCCGAGATCGGGGAGATCGCCTCCTGGCTGAGGACGATCATGGGAGAAGAGGGCTGAGGAGAGATTTTCTCCGATCTCGTTTTCTTTCCTTTACACTATTTTCGCCCGGGGGTGAGTCTGATCCCTTTTTTTGTTTTTTAATAATAGAAAATTTTCATTTCTAAAAATCTCTTTTTTTATAATATTTTTGTATGTATTTTTTTAAAATGAAGGGACATGCTACGATGGGAACGTGAGGAAGTCAATGCTCTCCGCAACGGGGAGAGCTTGGTGGAAGGCCCTCCGGGAGAATCCGGGGAGCCAAAGGAAGGAGAAGGTCCTTGCTCGATCCCCGGGAGATCAACCGTGTCGTCAATGCAGTCAGGGAGTATCGGGATCTTCTTGAGAAGACCGCCCTTGTCGTCGACCGGCTTCAGGAGACAAAAGGCGAATGGGACAGGGTTCTGGCCGAGAGAGACATTCTCCGGGAGGAGTCCGGAAGGCTCTCCGCCGGGATCGCCCGCTTCAAGGAGGACTTCCAGATTCTTCACATTCGGGAGGCCCGGTGGGCCAACGCCGTCGGAGGACTCAACCTGGATCTTCTCTTTCTCGTGGACGAGCTTTGGACGGTTCTCGGCCGCCACCGGACGAGAGGGGCCTGAGGTGTGGGAGACGGATGCGCCGGATCCTCCTTGGAAATCGGAATGTCGTCTTGGCCGCCAGAGTCTGGAAGATAGGGCCGATTTTCTTTACAATTTTGACAGGGTCGAGTGTTTCGCACTCGATTTTTTGTATAAGGATTTTCGATGACAACCGACGTGGCCATTCATGACCGATTCTTTAAGACCACGCTGGGTATATCAAAACCTCTTGGAGAAGTTCTCAAGGCCTTTCTTTCCCCAGAGGTTGCCGACAGACTCGATGCGGGATCCCTCGTCTTCCTTCCCACCGAATCGATGGGGGAAGCCCTCGGGGGATCCTTCATGGATCTGGCCTTCTCGGCGCTTTTTGACGGCGTAGAGTGCCGGGTACAGATCATTGTTGAGCACAAGAGCGTGCCGGATGCCGGAACCTATTTTCAGGTGGCCCATTACGCGACGGGGCTCTGGATCCGGAGTCTCCGGGAGGGAAAGTCTCCCCTCCCGGTCCTGCCTGTGCTTTTCTATCACGGAGTGAGACCCTGGGATCTTCCCGAGAGGATTTCGGATGTTCTTGGGACTCCGCCCTTCCTCAGGGAAGGCTCTCCGGACTTTTCTCTCGCGATGATCGATCTGGGACGCATCGAGGACGAGGAGATCCGGCGAAGGATTTCGGACTTGAACGGCGTTCTCGCTCTCCTTGCCCTCAAATATATTTTTGGGGACCCGAAGCTCTTTCTCAGGGTCCTTTTCCGGGAGGTTCGGGCAAGAAAGGCGACGTATGCTATAATCAAGCCAGAACTTGCCTATATTGCAGGATATCGCGGAATAAATCGTCCGGAAGAGCTCAAGACACTTCTGGACCCCATCGTGCAGGAGGAAGGAATGGCGGCCAATATTGTCGACGAATGGATTGAGGAGGGGATCGAGAAGGGAATCGAGAAAGAAAAGAATATCGTGGTCGGAAATCTTCTGAGGCAGGGTCTTCTGACAGAGGATCAGATCGCGGCCGTCGTGGGCGTCGACCTGTCCCGCGTTCGGGAAATCAGGGAGAGAAATGGCTGAGAGGGTTTTGGGGACAGAAGAGGTTTGTTCGGATGGCGGGAAAAACGAGAGAACTTTTGTGTTGAGGACTTCTGGACCCCATCGTGCAGGAGGAAGGAATGGCGGCCAATATTGTCGACGAATGGATTGAAGAGGGAATCGAAAAGGGGATCGAGAAGGGAATCGAGCAGGGGATTGAGAAAGAAAAGAATATCGTTGTCGGGAATCTTTTGCGGCAGGGTCTTCTGACAGAGGATCAGATCGCGGCCGTCGTGGGCGTCGATCCCTCCCGCGTTCGGGAAATCAGGGAGAGAATTGGCTGAGAGGGTTTGGGGGAAGGAAGAGATTTGTTCGGATGGCGGGTAAAATGAGAGGACTTTTGTGCTGAAATTCCTCTATTTCGACTCTTCACCCGCAAGATCGGGCTCTGTAGACGTCACACATGTCAATTGTGCAGGAGGACCTCTCAAAAGAGGGCTACTGGCAGTTCTTTCATGTTTCTTTTTCCTGTTGTTGAACGGGCCCGCTCTGGCTGTTCCGGCTCCGCTCTCGAGTCGCCCGTCTGACCCCCGTCTGCTCTCCGTCGTCTCCCGTGGCTCGACCGTCACGCTCGTCTTCCGGATGCCAAAAAATCCTTCGGGGGTCTATCTTTTTCTGTCGATTGACGGAAACCGTCTCCTTGGGCGCCGGATCGTTCCCGGCGCCCTTCTCTCTCTTTGTATCGGGAATCTCTCCTCCGGGAGCCATCAGTTGGGCTACCAAACGGCCCGAGCTGACCACATCGTATTGACCGATCCATTTGTCGTCCCCGTCACCCTTTCTGGAGGAGCTCCGTTCGACTGTCCTTCCGAAAAGGCTGGGCGCTAAGTTAAGGAAAGTCCTTTTGGCGATCCGTCCCCTCGTTTCCCATCTCGACCCTCTCCTCCGAATGCCGTCGCAGACGGTCGATCCGGTCTCTCCGGAGGTTCGTGCCGCCGTCAGGGATCTTTGGGACACCTTGGCCACACAAAAGGGTGTTGCCATGGCGGCCCCTCAGATCGGCCTCTCGATGCGTCTTTTTGTCTTTGACCTGAAGCGGCCAAGGGAAAAGGGCGGGCCTCCAACCCGGGGTCTTCTTGTCAATCCGAAGGTCGAGAGCCGAAGCGGGGCCATTCCCGTTATAGAAGGGTGTCTTTCCTTTCCGGGTCTTGATCTTGCGATTCGTCGCCCCGAGAGGGTGGTTGTGAGCGGCTACGATCTTGACGGAAATAAAGTTGTCCTCGAGGGAGGGGGGCTCTTCGCCCGGATGGTGGAGCACGAAACCGACCATCTCGACGGTCGTCTCCTTCCCGACCGCCAGGGAGCTCTCTCCTCCCTTCTTTCGTACCTGCGAAGACGGCGATGGGAAAAAGGGCGGAGGGAGAGGCGGTGAACGGCTTTGAAAAGGTTCGAACGGTTTTCATGGGAAGCCCCGAGTTTTCCGTTCCGTTCCTTGAGGCTCTTGTCTCGTCCGGATTCGATCTTCGCGGGGTGGTGACCCAGCCGGACCGTCCAAAGGGCCGGGGGCAGACGGTGGTTCCCGTGGCGGTCAAACGCTGGGCGATGGATCACGGAATCAGCACGGTCTCCCCTGCCTCGCTACGGGAGGCTTCTGGCCGGGAATTTCTTGACCGTTGGTCTCCCGAGCTGATCGTTGTCGTGGCTTATGGTAAAATATTGCCCGGCGAGGTTTTGGACTACCCGTCCCGGGGATGCGTAAATGTCCATGCCTCTCTTCTTCCGGCCTTTCGGGGAGCCTCCCCCATCGTCTGGGCGATCAAAAGCGGAGCCACCATGACCGGGCTCTCTCTCATGTGTCTTGATCGTGGGATGGATACGGGCCCGGTCTTTTCGAGGCTGTCAATTCCGGTCGGAGACCGCGAGACGACCCTTTCTCTTTCTGCGAAGATGATGGAACTGGGACCGGCCTTTATGGTGGAAGGACTTCGGGGGTACCTCTCGGGCGAGCTTGTTCCTGTCCCTCAGCCACCGGAAGGAACTCTTGCGCCCCTTCTTGCCAAGGAGCATGGACGAATCTCCTTTGCCCAAAAGGCCCTTTCCGTCGACCGCCACGTGAGGGCGATGAATCCATGGCCGGGCGCCTTCTTCTCCTCCTCCATCGGAACGGTGAAGGTCGGGGCGGGAGAGGTTCTCCTCGACGCAGGGGAAGGAGCTCCGGGGACACTTCTCTCCCTCTCTCCAGAGGGGCTCGACATCGCTTGCGGGGAGGGCGTCTACCGGATTCTTTCCCTGCAACGGGAAGGAGGGCGTATGCTCACGGCAAGAGAGTTCATGGCCGGACGGCATTTTTCTCCGGGGGAGAGATTTTCCAGTCCGCCTGTCGTTGAGCCTTCGTTTTAAGAATAGCGCCCGTCTTTCGGGACGGACGAGGATTGAAGCCTGCTGATGGGAGTTTTTGCGACAGAGCGGTCGACATTCATTATTTCCGGGAAGAAGAGAAGAGATGGTCCGACTTCCCGGGGGAGCCATACGATCATGATGAACTCTCCCTCACCTAAGCGTTCTCGGCTTCCGGTGGGGTTTCCGGTCTCGCGACCGAACGTTCCTCTTTCGCCGAGGATGCGCGAAGGAGTTTGGTCCTTCGCGTCTTATTCTCCTCTCCGGAGGCTTTGACTTCGGACCGTTTCGGCCCTAGTTGCCCGCATTGCGGGCACGTGCCTATCGACACGTCGCATGGAGAATGTTGTAGGTGGGTCATGAATAAAAAACAAAACACAATGGTCCTCTTGGCCCCCTCCTGGCTTACAACCTAAGAAAGGGAATGCGCGGACAAATGTTCAATTCGTTCAAGACGGTTATTCTTCTGGGTCTTCTCACGGGGTTCCTTCTTGTGATCGGAAGGCATCTCGGCGGCAATGGAGGGATGGCGATCGCCCTGCTTTTCTCGCTCGGCATGAACTTTTTTTCGTGGTGGTACTCCGACAGGATCGTCCTGTCCATGTACGGTGCCCACGAGGTGGCTCCCGAGACGGGAAACGAGAAAATTCGGGAGATCCGGGAGATGCTGTCGCGCTTGGCCCTCCGCGGAGGAATTCCTGTCCCCCGCTTCTATATCATCGATGACCCTTCCCCGAATGCTTTTGCAACGGGACGCGATCCGGCCCATGCTGCGGTGGCTGTCACTACGGGGATTATGGATCTTATGACCACGGAAGAGCTTTCGGGCGTTCTTGGTCACGAGTTGACCCATGTGATTAACCGGGATACGCTCATCTCGACCGTAGCCGCGTCTCTGGCCGGGGCGGTGACCATGCTCGCAAGCATGGCCCAATGGGCGGCTCTCTTTGGGGGGAGAGAACGGGAGGAGCGTGAAGGCGGAGGCTGGAGTGACATTCTTATGGTCATTCTTGCGCCGATCGCAGGGATGCTCGTACAGATGGCGATCTCCCGCTCGAGAGAGTTTTCGGCCGATGCCGGAGGTGCGAGGCTCTGCGGGAATCCTCTTTTTCTGTCGCGGGCACTGGCCAAGCTCGAGCGGGGTGTCGAGGCGGTTCCCATGGCAGCGAACCCCGCCACATCCCATATGTTTATCCTCGAGCCCTTTCACGCGGGTGGTCTCATGTCACTCTTTTCAACTCATCCTCCGACAGAGGAGCGCATTCGCCGGCTTGAGGCTCTGGCCGGCTCCTCTGCTTCCCAGCACAGGCATGCCTTTTAATGGGATTTTCCAGGAACGGACGAGACCTACTGATCGCTCCCTCCATCCTGTCGGCTGACTTCCTCCGTCTGGGTGAAGAGGTCACGTCGGCGGCGGAAGCCGGAGCCGATCTCTTCCACCTCGACATGATGGATGGCCATTTCGTTCCGAATTTGACCTTCGGTCCCCCTGTGGTGGCAGGGCTGAGAAAGATTACGGCGCTCCCTTTGGAGGCCCATCTGATGGTTTTGAGGCCCGAGCTCTATCTTGATGATCTTGCCGATGCCGGCATCAACCGGGTTACGGTTCATGTCGAATCCACGACCCATCTTCACTTTGTCCTGGGGGCCATCGGAGCCCGAGGGATGAAGGCCGGCGTGGCGCTCTCTCCGGCGACCCCGGTCGGGTCGGTTGTCGATGTCCTCGATATGATCGACCTTGTCCTGGTCATGACGGTGAACCCCGGCTTCGGGGGGCAGTCCTTTATTCCTCATTCGATGAAAAAGATCGCCGCCATGCGGAGCCTTCTCGATGAGGCGGGAGCGCGTCATATCCGGCTTGAAGTCGATGGGGGTATCAAGGCCGGAAATCTGGCCCGGGTAGCAGACTGCGGGGCGGATACTTTTGTCATGGGGTCGGCCATCTTTGGGGAGAGGCCTTGCAGTGCAGTCTTCGGGGAAATCCAAGCGGTCTTTTCTCCCGCCGGTTAAAGCGATTGAAGTTGCAATTTTCGTTCATGAAGGGTAAGTTGTCTTAATCGCAACCTTTGAGCAATGCGTATTCTGGGGGATCTGGAGGCTCGGAAGTGGACATACGGGAGACGTCTGACCGCTTTTCCGCCTTGTTTGACAGATTCCTTGCAAAGTTCGTCGACTATCTCGTGGCGCTTTCCCTAGAGCATGCGGGCTTTCTCCTCGGGAGTTCCTATCTTGCGTGGCTGGCGGCGACGGCATACCTTCTGATGGCCGACGGTCTTCCCGGAGGTCGCAGTCTGGGAAAGAGGCTGGCGGGGCTTCGTGTTCTGGGACATGGGGGGGAGCCCTGCAGCCTCTACGAGTCGACCCTTCGGAATTCCCCGCTTGGGTTTGCCTACATGCTGGGACAGATTCCCTGGGTGGGGTGGATCCTTGCACTGGCGGTCGTCTCCATTGAAGGGCTCCTTTTGGTCGGAATGAGATCCGACAGGCGGCTGGGTGACGATTTGGCGGGAACGGCAGTGAAAAAAATTGCGGACAGGAGCCTCGGCTCCGGAGGCGGGTCGGGAGTCGGAAGCGCGACTTCCGGATCAACGGAATCACGGGTTCCCCAAGAGTAAAGGAAAAGGAATTGGGTCTCATCGCGAATCTTTTCGGCTTTCTTTCACAGGATCTGGCGATCGATCTTGGAACGGCCAATACCCTTGTCTACGTCCGCGAGCAGGGGATCGTCATCAATGAGCCTTCGATCGTCGCCATGGATCAGAAGTCGGGCACGGTCCTCGCTATCGGTCGCGAGGCCAAGAAGATGCTCGGCAGGACTCCGGGCAATATTGTGGCGGTGCGCCCCGTCAGGAACGGGGTTATCGACAATCCCGACATCGCTCAGCAGATGCTTTCCTACTTTATCAACAAGGTTCACAGACGTTCGACCTTTGTCAGGCCCCGTATGGTGATCTGCGTTCCTTCCCGCATCTCTCTTGTCGCCCAGAGGGCGGTCAAGGATTCGGCGAGGATGGCAGGCGCCCGGGAGGTCTACCTGATAGAGGAGCCGCTGGCGGCCGCTATCGGTGCAGGACTTCCGATCATGGAGCCCTCCGGAAATATGGTCATCGATATCGGGGGAGGAACGACCGACGTTGCGGTCATCTCTCTCGGGGGAACGGTCTACAGCGAGTCGATCAAGGTCGCCGGAGACCGGATGGACGAGGACATCATCGGCTATATCAAAAAGCATCACAACCTCCTTATTGGGGACTCCATGGCCGAACGCATCAAGATGGAGATCGGTTCGGCCTGTCCCCAGAAGGAGGACCACACCATGATTATCAAGGGGCGGGACCTCATCACAGGTCTTCCGAAGACGCTCAGGATCACCGAGGAGGAGATCCGAGGAGCCCTTTCGGATACGATCAACAGCATTGTCGCCATCGTCCAGAAAACACTCGAGAACACTCCTCCCGAGCTTTCGGCCGATATCATTGACCGGGGGATCGTCCTCACCGGAGGGGGATCCATGCTGCGCGGCCTCGATGTCCGGATCCGGGACGAGATTCGTCTTCCGATCATCACGGTCGACGATCCTTTGATTACGGTGGTGACCGGGACAGGGAAAACCCTGGAAGAGCTCGACGTGCTGAGGAAGGTTTCTCTCGGAGACTGAGGCGAGTTGACACAGCCTGTAAAAAGACCTCTGTCCGGAAAGCTCCTGCTGGTTTTTTCCGTCCTCCTCGGGGCCCTCGTTGTCGTGGGATTCTATCCCGACCTCTTCGAGCGGTGGATCCTTGACCCGCCGCTGTT
Source organism: Nitrospirota bacterium (assembly GCA_021801345.1). GTDB lineage: Bacteria > Nitrospirota > Leptospirillia > Leptospirillales > Leptospirillaceae > UBA4572. The sequence goes on along the minus strand of JAJYYA010000063.1, from coordinate 46,808 downwards.
TGCCATCCGCTCCTTCCTCTCCGGAATGACGGGTGTGTCGCGGGATACTTCGGGATTTTTCACCCATTACGTTGATCTTCTCGGGGTTCAGCAGGAGAACCTTCGTCTCAAGACCCAGGTGGCCAAGCTCAACCGGGAACTTGCCCACGAAAAGATCCTCAATCTTAGAACACGGGATCTTGAATCGCTGCTGGCCCTTAAGGCCCGTATATCCCAGAAGGCGATCGCATGCCATGTAATGGCTGCAAACTCGACGGACTCTCCACGGACCCTCCTCCTCGACTGCGGGAAGGACCGGGGGGTGGCCGTCAGGGATGGGGTGATCGGCTCCCGGGGCGTGGTGGGGTACGTTATACGCGTCTTCGACGTTTTCTCTCAGGTGATTTGGGTCGAGGATCCGCTTTTTGCCCTTGAGGGGCGGCTGACTGACTCCGGTCAGAGGGGCCTTGTCAGAGGACGGGGAGGGGAGCGGCCTCTTTCCTTGCGCTACATTCCCTCGTTGACGCATGTGGACAAGGGCAGCGAGGTTGTCACGACGGGCGAGGACGGATATTTTCCTCCGGAGGAGCCGATTGGCACTGTCGTCTCCCTCGGAAATTCAGGCCACAGGATCTTTCAGACGATTCACCTAAGCCCCGAAGAACGGCTGGGCGATCTTTGGGCCGTTTTTGTCCTGGTTCCGCCGCTTTCATGGACGGCGAGTCCGCTTCTGGGGAAGGAGAGTCGGTGAACCTTCCCGTTCGGGCTCTCGTTTTGACACTCTGTCTTCTGAGTCTTATTTCGGCCTCGCGCTGGCTGCCTTCTTTTTTGCAGGAGTTGAATTTCTTTCCCGTTCTTCTCTATCTCCTGCTCAAGAAAAAACGGGCAGCGGAAGGCATTTTTCTTGGAGCCCTGGCGGGAGGTCTGGGGGCGCTTGTCTTTTCAGGGCCTCCCGTGATTGCGGTTCTCCGATACGCGGTTGAAGGATTGATTGCCGGAAGCCTCCGGGTCTCGGCGGGCGCTTCGGCGGGAAAGCTTTATGGATTTCTTTGGATGATCATGGGGATTGATCTGGGAATGGGAGTGCTCGCTCGCCTTCTTCTGGACAACCCTCTCACGGTAGACCTATTGAAGGATTGGCTGATGATGGACGCAACCTCAGGGGCTCTCGGCATGCTGTTCGTATTTCTGGGGCGGCATTTGGGGGGATCCGGGGGGCTCCGATCACAAAAACATCATGGCATTGGACTCCCGCTCTCTTAAGAAAAGTTTGCTGGGCACCCCCAGGGCGCGTCTTCGCGGATTGCTCTTTCTGTTTTGGGTCGGCCTTTCGGTGGTGATCATCCGGCTCTATGTCATTCAGGTGATCAAGCACGGGCATTACCTCGCCCTGGCCCGGGAAAATATTGTGAAGTCGACGCCGATCCCTCCTCTTCGAGGAGAGATAACCGACCGAAACGGAGTCGTCCTTGTCCACAATGGCCCGAATTTTGCGCTTTTTGAGGTTCGGGGGGAGGTCCGGGATCCTCGGGAGATCTCCTGGGTGGCAACAGACCTCGGTATTCCGGTCGACCGTCTTCGTCGCTCCTTTCGCAATCTTGGCTTTGTTCTCCCTCCCCATGTGCCCCTGCCGCTTGCCACCGGGCTATCGATGGCTCAGGTCGGCCGAGTCAACATGGATCTCTACCGCCTTCCCGGTTTCTTCATACAAGTCATGCCCAAGCGGATCTATCCCGAGAATAATCTTGCCGCCCATCTCTTGGGCTATGTCGGCTCTTTTACGACCGACGATTTGAAGAGCTCCCTGTACCGCCATCTTCCACCCGGGACGGGAGTCGGGAAGTCCGGAATTGAGAAGGAGTACGACGCCCTTCTCCAGGGGACCCCCGGACTGCGCCGCCAACTCGTCAATTCTCACGGAACCATGATCAAGAATCTCAAAAACAAGCCTCCGGGAGAAGGCCAATCCCTTCGTCTCACCATCGATGTGCGCCTTCAGTCTGTTGCCGAGCGTATGCTTGGAGCCCGGAGGGGGGCCGTCGTGGCCCTGGATCCGAGAAACGGAGAGATTCTGGCTCTGGCAAGCCATCCTGCCTATAGTCCGGGAGAGCTCTCCCAGGCGATGAGTACCGCCCGCTGGAATGCCCTCGTGCGTGCCCCGGAGCATCCCCTGACCGACAGGGCGATCCAGGGACTTTATCCTCCGGGTTCGGTCTTCAAAATCGTCACGACAATGGCTGGACTCATGGAGCACAAGCTCGATCCGGAAAAATCCTTTCGGTGCGGAGGGACCTTTCGTGTCGGTTCCGTCATTTTTCACGACTGGAAAAAGGGGGGCCACGGGACGATCCATCTTCATAAAGCCATCGAGCAGTCCTGCGACATCTTCTTTTATACTCTGGGAATGAAGGTGGGGCCAGACGCGATCGCGCGGGTCTCGAGACTCTTTGGCCTGGGATCGAAGACGGGCATCGATCTTCCTGCAGAGCTCTCGGGAACTGTTCCCGACCGGGCCTGGAAGAAAAAATATCTTCATGCGCCCTGGTATCCTGGAGAGACTCCCCCCATGGCGATCGGGCAGGGTTTTCTGACGGTGACTCCGCTTGAGATGGCAAGGCTGATGGGGGTTGTGGCGATGGACGGGAAGATCGCGACGCCTCACCTCAGGCTTGACGAAAGTTCCAAAATGCTTGTGTCTACATCTCTTCCCGTTCAGGACTTTCCCATTGTGAAGGCCGACCTCAGGGATGTTGTGGCTGCCCCACACGGGACGGGCCATCCGGTGAACCTCTCCTTTTTTGCTGTCGCCGGGAAAACCGGGACTGCGCAGGTTGTGAGCAACCGGGGGGCGAACAAGCTGATCAAACGGCCCAGGGCTGACTCCTGGTTTGTGGGTTTTGGTCCCTTTGAGGCTCCCTCGATTGTCGTGTCGGTTCTGATCGAAAATGGGGGGGATGGAGGCGATGTGGCGGGTCCTGTGGCCCGTGAGATCTTCCGGATGTACTACGTGATTCATGCGACGCCCTCTTCACCTCGGACGACCTCCCCCCCGGTCGCAACTTCCGGGAGCTCGCTATGATCCCCCAGATCGGGGCCTATATTCTGAAGGTTCACCCCGTTTTTATCGGGGTCCTGGGTGCCGTTATCGGGATCGACCTTTTGACTCTTTTTTCGGTCGTTCCCTACCTTGCGATGAAGCAGGGAATGTGGGTGGCCGTAGGGCTTTCCGTGGCAGTGGGAATCCTCATGGTTCCCTACACGATCCTTGTCAAAAATGGACGAGTGATCTACGCCGTGGTCCTCGCTCTTCTCCTAGTCGTTGTCCTGGCGGGGCATCAGAGCCATGGGGCCAAACGATGGATCGGTGTCGGATGGTTTCAGATCCAGCCGTCCGAATTCATGATCCTGGCGCTGATTCTCTTCCTCACAGCCTATTTTCTTCGCGATGGGAAGGATCTTCCGATGACTCCCTCGCTCTTTCTAGGTGGCGCGTTTGCGACGGTCCTTCCTGCCGTTTTGATTGCCCGCCAGCCGGACCTAGGAACGGCGGTGGAGCTCTCGATCATTTTCTCCGTCTACGTCTTGCTCAAGGGGATTCCTTCCCGGGTTGTAACCATCTTCGTTCTCGGAGGGCTGGCCTTCTTCCCCGTTGTGTGGGAAGTGGTCTGGACCCATCTCCACGAGTTTCAGAAGGACCGGATCCGGGCTTTTATCGACCCGTCCTCCGACCCGTCGGGGCTGGGGTATCATACGATCCAGTCTATTGTGGCCGTCGGTTCCGGGGGCTGGTTTGGCCAGGGACTCTCCGGTGCGACCCAGGTGCGCTATCAGTTTCTTCCGGGGGCCCATACCGATTTTGTCTTCGCCGTTTTTACCGAGGAGTGGGGGTTTGCGGGTGGGCTCCTGTTTTTGGGGCTTATTGCCTATCTCGTCTGGTTTGCCTCGCGCACGGCCCTCGAGTGCCGAGATCCGGTCGGGTTTTATCTGGCGTCCGGGGTGATGGGATTTTTGCTTTTCAGTTTTTTGATCAATGCGCTGATGGTTCTCGGGGTCCTGCCTGTGGTCGGTGTCCCCATGCCTCTCATGAGTTATGGGGGATCGGCCATGATCATCTCTCTGGGCTCTCTCGCACTTTTGCTGAACGTACGTTTCTACTCGAAGAGGTAAAGCGGCATTTGCCGCCCCCTCTGGAGATAAGCTTCGACTCTCTGTGTGTCGATTGTCCGGGAGACTGTCTTTGTCGACCGGTTCTTCTACAGCCTCTTTGGGCTATTCCCCGTGGAGCTCTGTGAAGGAAGCGACGAAAGACATTTTTTCGATGATTTTTTGTTTTTTCTGAAAAGGGAGGAGAGGAAGATGGGTTCCGAGATTTTGATTCACGTAACAGAGGAGGAGACCAAGGTCGCCATCATCGAAGGGGGCCGTCTTGTCGAATACTTTTTCGACAGGAAGCAATCCCAGGGGATCGTGGGCAATATTTACAAGGGCAAGGTGAGCAAGGTCCTTCCTGGAATGCAGGCCGCCTTTGTGGACATCGGGCTTGAAAAGGCCGCCTTCCTCTATGTCGATGACATTTTTGTGGAGGGGTCGGAAGTGATTCCCGATGCCCTTCGGGAGGACTCTCCCCCAGGAGCCCCGGAAGAGGATCCGGGAATGGCCGCTTCGGAGGGTGAGCCCTCCCCGGCCGCCCCCTCGCCCCCCCCCAAGCGCCCGGGTCGACGGCCGATCGAGGAGATCCTCTCCGACGGTCAGGAGGTTCTTCTCCAGACGACCAAGGACCCGATCAGCACCAAGGGACCGCGGGCTACAACATACATCAGTCTTCCCGGAAGATACCTCGTGTATATGCCTCAGGTGAACCACATAGGAGTCTCCCGCCGGATTACCAACGAAGGGGAGAGGCACCGACTCAAGGACATCGTCGGCTCGCTTCGCTCCCACAAGGGGGGGTATATCATCCGGACGGTGGCAGAAGGGATGACCGAGGACGAGGCCCGGATGGACATGGTCTTCCTCGATCTTCTCTGGGAGGATATCAAGGCGAAGAAGGAGCAGGCCAAGGCTCCGGCGCTTGTGAGAGTCGATCTCGATGTGGTTTTTCGGACCATTCGGGACTATCTGACAAACGATGTCGACAGACTGGTCATCGACAACCAGAAAGAGTACCAGCGGGTTCTCGAGTTCGTGAAGACCTATCTTCCCGCCTATGCTTCGAAGATTGAGCTCTGGGGACGGAAAACCCCCCTGTTCGGAGAGTACAATGTCGATGCCCAGGTGGCGCGGGCACTCGAAAAGAAGGTCTGGCTCAAGTCGGGGGGCTATCTTGTCATTGACCGTGCCGAGGCGCTCACCGTCGTCGACGTCAATACGGGACGTTTCGTGGGGGAGAAGGACCCCGAGGAGACAATCCTCAAGACCAATCTCGAGGCGGTGGACGAAATTGCCCATCAGCTCCGTCTCCGGAACATCGGCGGGATCGTCATTCTCGATCTTATCGACATGGAAAAGGAGAAGAACCGCGAACGAGTTTTTCAGGCTCTTCAGGAGCTCCTCTCCCGGGACAAGGCCCGGACCAACGCCCTGAAGATCTCCGATCTCGGTCTCGTCGAGATGTCCCGGAAGCGTGTTCGGGAAGATCTGGTCCACCTCTTGGGAGACACTTGCTCCTATTGCGATGGAAAGGGGTATGTCAAATCGGTCCGGACCATCATCTACGAAATCTTCGAGGACCTGAGAAAGCTGCCTTCGGGGCGGGGCGGGAAGGATCGTCGCGTGATCCTCTATGTCCACCCCGATGTCGAGGCGGAGCTGGCGGCGGAGAAGATTTTTCTCGATGCGGTCCAGCAGATTATCCGGAAAAAGGTCATCGTAAAGAGCGATCCGCTCTATCATATTGAGGAATTTGTCATCGTCTCGCCGTAGGCGAAGAAAAGGAGTCCTTTAATGGCAATCTCTCTGACATCGTTGAGAAGGCCTTCCCTCCAGGCGGTTCTTTTGGCGGCAGGGATCCTGGTTGCCGGGGTTGCCGGATGCACGGAAGAAAAAGGGGCAACCGCTCCTCCCCCGGCTCCGGGAAAGGTCGTGGGGACGGTCGACCTCGGCTCGCATGTGCCGCTCTGGATGACCCACGGCTCCCTGTCCGTGGTCGCGCTGATGAAGGGCCCGACCTCTCCTGACTGGCTTCCCGTGGCCCGCGTTCTTTTCATTCACCCGACATTCCCGGTTCCCTTCGAAATCTCCCAGAAGGATGTCCGGCTTACCGGAATCACCCTCCAGGGGAGAGTTCGACTGGTCGCCCGCCTCTCTCTCGAGTCCGGAAGCTCACTCGTGGCAAGTGGCGAATTCAGCGGATCGGCACCCGTGGCGGGAACGGTCGGAGGCACTCCGGTCAAAATCGTCATCGACAAAAAGCTCCCGTCGACAGTCGGATCGCCCTGATGGAAAAAAGTCTGTTTTTCGAGGCGCTTCCCCTTTTTGTAAAGATCGGGACGAAGCCCTCGGAAAGAGCCTCCCCTCAAAAGCTGCTCCTTTCCGGAGAGTGCCGTCTGTCCAATGGCCCCCGACACAGCGATGCCCTGTCGGCTACGGTCGACTACGAAAGGCTTTTAGACGAGCTGCGCTCCTGTGCCGAGCCGACGGAGTTTTCTCTCCTTGAACGCTTGGCGGACCACCTCGTGGACAGGCTCATGGAGGCGTTTCCGGGAATTGAGGCCGTCAGGATCACCCTCTGGAAGGATCCCGCTCCCCTTTCGTTTCCCGTAGGGCGGGTCGGCGTGACGGCCTCCGACACGCGCGACTCCTGGTCCCGGAAATAGGACTCATCCCTCTAACCGACAGGATCTTGTTCGATGTCTTTTCATCCCAATGTCTTCGGACTCCTTCTTCTTCAGACGACCGCCGGAGGAGCGTTTTTCATGACATTCCTCTACAGGTACCCCTCCGTGAACCGCTCCTTCTACCGGCTTCATGGCCTGCTCTTCCTTCTTGCAGCCGGAGGCGCCCTTTTTGCTCTCGGCCCCTCCGGACTGGCATTCACGGGGGGCTCTCGAAATCCCGTAGAGGCGAGTACGGTTTTTTTGCTGTTGGGGGGGACGGCCGGCCTCGTTCTTTACAATATCCTTGTGAACTTTGTGCCTTGGGAGCGCTCCCGGCGTCTGTCGAGGCCGGTTTTAAATCTCTCCGGCATCCTCCTTTTGGGGGCAGTGGGAGGGGCCGGGCTATTTCTGAACCACTCCCTCGAGATATCTCCCTCCGGGATTCTTCTTTTGACAAGCCTTTTCATCTCGTCCTTCCTCCTCGGCTCCGTTCTTCTGGCGATGAACTGGGGACATTTCTATCTGACAAACCCGACGCTTCCGATCGAACCGCTGGAGTTTCTCGTGCGGGTTCTTCTCTTCGCGGCGAGCGCAACGGCCCTGCTTTCGGTCTTTATGACCGTCCGGGACTGGACCTCCCGGCCAGGATTTGCCGAAGGACTTCTTCTCGAATCCTTTCAGGGGCTCTATCTCTGGGGACGTCTTCTGATTGGGGTCATCGGAGGCCTTGTCATCTCGATCCTCTCCTACAAGACGGTCCGAATGCACTCGACACAGGCGGCCACCGGACTTCTGTATGTGGCGCTTTTAATGATTCTGTTCGGAGAGGCCTTTGCCAGATTCCTCTTTCTGAACCTGGGAATTCTGATCTGACAAGGGCCGGACGGGGCGAGGGGTTCTTTCCCGTGCGATAACGAAGTCTTTTTCGGGTAGTCTTGAATTGAAACAGGTTGATTTTCTCCCCCATATGCCTATAAAATTGATAACCTGTGTGAGTGTATGCCTCTTTTCGTTCTGAAAGAGCTACGAGACAACGATCATTCGCCGCTGGTGTTTACTGTAAACTTCGAGGCGGTTAAGACTTCGCCTTTTAACGACAGGGGCGGAGTGTATTGAAAGGAAAGGTCAAGGAGGCCTGAATGTCCATTCTGATTGCCGACAACTGTATTTCCTGCGGGGCCTGTCTTCCTGAGTGTCCGAACGATGCCATCAGCGAGGGAGACCCGATCTATGTCATCGATCCGGATCTCTGTACCGAGTGCATCGGGTTCCATGACGAACCGCAGTGTGCCGCCGTCTGCCCCATCGACGAGTGTTGTATTCCCGACCCGAACTGTGTCGAGACCGAAGAACAGCTTCTTGCAAAGAAAGCCAGAATACATCCGAACGGATAGCGGGGTGCCTTCCCGGGGTTTTCTGGCTCCGGGAAGGATTTTCCCCTGAAGGGAGTAGGAAATGGCTAAAAAATTCGTGCTTGTGGAGCCGAAATCGACTCACCTGCATGTGTATAGTGCGTTCACGATTCCAAGGCTTGGGGTCATCCTTCTTGGAACGATGCTTCGCGACCGTGGTTGGGAAGTGAAGGTCTATATAGAAGACGTGGCTCCTGTCGACATGAAGGAAGTTCTGTCTGCCGATATCGTGGGAATTTCCACGCTGACATCGACCGCTCCGCAGTCCTACAGGCTTGCTCAGACGGTTCGCGATGCCGGTATTCCGGTCGTCATAGGGGGAACCCATGTCTCCTTTATGGCGGACGAAGCGCTGGAGTTCTCCGACTATGTTGTTCGCGGAGAAGGCGAAGAGACTCTGTTTGAGCTGATCGAGGCAATGGAAGGAAGCCGTCCCTTCGAGAAAATCCTGGGCCTCTCCTACTGGAAAAACGGTCGCAAGATGCACAATCCCGACCGCCCCCTGAAGGAGGATCTCGACTCGAACCCGATTCCCGACTACAGCCTTGTCGAGGGATGGAATACCCAGAAAAGAGGGCTTATTTCAATCGCAACCTCCCGGGGATGTCCGTTTACCTGCACATTCTGTTCGGTTCCGGGGATGTACGGCCATGGGTTTCGCATGCACTCCATCGAGCGGGTCATCGATGAGATCCGGGTCAATAACCCCAAGTACGTCTTCTTTGCCGACGATCTTTTTACGGCCAACAGGAAGCGGACCAAGGATCTTCTCAAGCGCATGATCGAGGAGGGTCTGACCCCCGAGTGGGGAGCCCAGATCCGGACCGAGACCGCCTTCGATCCAGAGCTTCTTGACCTCATGAAGGAAAGTAACTGCTTCAACGTTTTTATCGGTTTCGAGTCGATCAATCCCCAGACACTCGACCTCTTCAACAAGCGCCAGACCTACGAGAAGATCGTTCGGTCGGTGGAGGCCTTCAAGAAGCATGGGATCAGGATTCACGGGATGTTTGTCGTCGGTGCCGATACCGACGACAAGGAGACGATCTACGAGACGGCCCGGCTCGCCAAGGAATGGGAGCTCCAGTCGATCCAGCTCATGATTCTCACCCCGCTCCCGGGGTCGCCGGACTTTGACCTCTTTTACGCAACGGGCAACCGAGAGCTTCTCTACAAGGACTGGAGTCTCTACGACGGTCACCATGCCGTCTACCGTCCAAAGAACATGACCGCCTTCGAACTGAACGACGCAGCGATCGCCGCCATGGAGGACTTTTACTCCTGGGGAAACATTGGAAGAAGTGCGATGCGCAGGGATTACTACTCGACGTTGATCCAGTTCGGAGCGAAAAATCTTTTGAAGAACTGGCGCCGGGAAAATCAGGGTTTCCTTGATGAACTCCGGTCGACGGTCTTTGAAAAGGCCGAGGAGAGCGGTGCCTCCCTCGCCAAGAAACCACGCACCAACCGTGTGGGTGTTCCGAGATTCGTATTCGACTCGGAGCTAGGTTCGAGCCTTGTGGACTTTTTTGCAAGGCTTGGCAGTTCGGTGGTCCCTTTCTCCGAGACGGTGGCCGAGGGGTCGGACGATATGACGGCTCTCTCCAAGATCCTCGGGAAGGTGGACTGTATTGTTTTGCCGGCGATGGAGCGAGCGCGACAGGGGGAAGAAGAGTTCTTTCAGAAGATCGAGGCCGTGCGGAAATGGTTGGCAGTGCACAAAAACTCTGCCCCTACCGCCGTCTCCCTTGTCCTAGACAAGCAGGACGGCTCGCTTTATTCCTCGCTGGCACAGTTGGGGGCTTTTTTTACCCAGGATCTAGACAGGGTTCACAGGGCGTACAAGGAGACAGTCGCGAAGCTCAGATTGCCGCAGCCAGCGGCCACTGAGGACACCAAGCACGCGCTGGTCCAGATCGCCCACTAGGAGTGGACTCCTGAAACTTTGAGGAGATGTTGTTTCTATGGAAAAGATGACGAGAATCGCAACGCCGGAAGAGCTTTCCGGAAAGAAATGGTACGTCGTGGACGCTGCTGGTCAGACGGTTGGTCGCCTCTCTGTCGCAGTGGCCCTTCTCCTTCGGGGGAAGAACAAGATTTTTTACACATCCCATCAGGATGCGGGTGACTATGTCATCGTGGTGAATGCCGCCAAGGTGGCCCTTACCGGCAAGAAGTGGTCCCAGAAGATGTATTATCGCCACAGCGGCTATCCGGGAGGATTCAAGTCGGCAACGGCCAAGGAAGTCCGGGAAAGAAAGCCCGAACATCTGATCATCCATGCCGTCAAGGGAATGCTGCCCAAAAACAAGCTGGCCAACCAGTTTATGAGCCGCCTCAAGGTCTATGCCGCGGATGCCCATCCCCATCAGGCCCAGAATCCGGAAGTTTATGCCATTGCAGGAGGTCGCTGATGGAGAAAGAGCATAACAGAGAGCATAACGAGGAGGGCCGCGGGGCCGCAACCGGAAAGAGAAAAACTGCGATTGCCCGCGTTCGCGTCCAGAGCGGAACAGGACAGATCCAGGTCAATGACCGCCCCCTTGAGGAGTATTTCCCTCGGACCCTGTGGGCGACGCAGGTGAAGGCTCCGATCGAGATTACCAATATGACCGGCAAGCTCGATATCTTTGCGAAGGTGACCGGCGGAGGTCTGACCGGCCAGGCCGAGGCGATTCGCCACGGGATTTCCCGGGCTCTTCTCGAGATCAATCCGGAGTTTCGGGAGTCTCTCAAGAAGGAAGGCTTCCTGACCCGCGATGCCCGTGTCAAGGAACGCAAAAAGTTTGGACAAAAAGGCGCTAGGAAGCGTTTCCAGTTCTCCAAGCGCTGAGTGGGCGAGTTATTCCTGTGCCAGAAGGGGGGAGACGCTTGTCTCCCCTTTTTTTGGTCAATTTCCGAAGAGTCTGCCCGGAAAAGAGACTTCCAAATGCAGGGTGAATCCTGCCCATGACGACTTGGATAAAAATATGCTCAATACTGTGAGGGTCGGGATCGTTGGCGCTTCCGGGTATGCCGGAGGGGAGCTTCTGCGTCTTTTCTCGAACCACGGCAGGGCTAAGGTCGTCCGTATCGCCGGGGAGTCTAAGGCGGGGAACACGATCTCCTCCGTCTTTCCTCACCTGAGAAGCCCGCTCGTCCTTGAGAGGGTCTCCGACTCTCCCCACTGGGACGATGTGGATGTCGTTTTTTTTGCCCTTCCTGCGGGCGGGTCCTTCGATCTCGCGAGATATTACAGGGGGCGAGGGACGCCGGTCATCGATCTTGGACCCGACTACAGGCTTGCGACACCCGAGCTCTATAAAAAAGTGTACGGCATCGAACACGGCGATCCCGAGGGCCTTCGGGAGGCGATCTACGCTCTTCCTGAGTGGGCGGGGAAGCGCCTCGGAGAGGCACCGGTCGTGGCCTGTCCAGGATGTTTTCCCACTGGGGCACTCATGGGTCTGCTTCCCTTTTTCAAGGAGGGTCTCGTTGTCGAAGGATCGGCTGTGGTTGACGGAAAGTCCGGAATCAGCGGAGCCGGACGAGGGCTAACGCTTGAGACGCACTTTCCCGAAATCGCTGAAGGAGTGGCGGCCTACAAGATCCTCGAGCACCGTCATATTCCGGAGATGGAGCAGCTCCTCCGCCCCTTTTCCGGGGGGGAGATCGCCTTCGTTCCCCATCTTGTCCCTATGAGCCGGGGGATTCTCTCGACGCTTTACATGACGCTCAGGGAGCCGGGAGTCCAAGAGGAGATGGCGTCGGTCGTCGATCGCTGCTACGAGGGGAGCCCGTTTGTCAGGCGGGTCGAACAGCCTCCGAATCCCCTCCATGTTCGGGGGACAAACGAGGTGTTGATTTATGTTCGGGCACGGGGTCGGCGACTCGTCGTTGTGACGGCAATCGACAACCTTGTTCGTGGCGCCGGAGGACAGGGAATCCAGGCGATGAACCGGCGGTTCGGATTTGCGGAGAGCGAAGGACTGACCTCTCCGGCACTTTTTCCCTAGAAAAAGGAGGTGTCGTGAGAAACTGGACAAGTCTTCTGGTGTTATCGGTTCTGGTACTTCTTTCGGGAACGCTGGCCCGTGCGCACGCCCAAACCTCTCCTCCTTTCAAAACAGGAGAGTGGAGGATCGAGGCGGTTATGACAATGGTTTCCAAAAGTCCGGGAATGCCTTCGATGCCGGGGCGACGTTCGTCGGTCCTTGAATGTCTGACGAGCCAACATCTCGTTCCGGGGAAGAATCCGAAGATGTCCAATAAGTGTACGTTCTCAAAGCACCTGGCCGGAAATACGCTGTATACGGAGATTCGGTGCGGAAATGAAAAGACAAAGGGCGAGTACACGTACGAAAAGACCTCTTTTCACGGAAAGAGTGTCACTACCTTCACGGGGCCGATGCCGATGAGGATGGAGACCCGGCTCAAGGGCACCTATGTCGGACCCTGTCGCCATTCCTGAGCCGATGGCTTTGCTCGGAGAGCATGTGGGCCCGTGAGTTGCCAACATTGTAGCGCCCAGTCCGGGCTTTTTTGAAAGAGAGAGAATGTCGAAAAATAAAACTGAGGGCGGAATCACCTATCCGACAGGTTTTCGAGCCACAGGTCTCTATTCCGGAGTCAAAAAAAACGGAAATCCGGACATGGCCCTGATCGTCTCGGATGCCGACTGTGTGGCGGCCGGGGTCTTCACGACAAACCAGGTGAAGGCTCCGGCGGTTCGCCTGAGCCAGAGGAGGGTGCGGGGAAAGGGACTTCGCGCGATCGTCGTCAATAGCGGAAACGCCAATGCCTGCAACGGGGAGCAGGGGGAGCGCGACGCTCTGTCCATCTCGGAAAAGCTCTCCCTGCATCTGGGGTGCGACACGAAAAAGATCCTCCTGGCGTCGACGGGAGTCATCGGCCGCCCCCTCGATATGGAGAAAATCGTCGCGGCCCTTCCGCGTCTTGTGGCCACGGCGACCCGCGAAGGCTATGAAGACTGCGCCAGGGGAATCATGACCACCGATACGAAGTCGAAGTCGGCGCAGGCCGAAGGATTGGTGGAGGGGCGGACGGTCAGGGTCGGAGGGATCGCCAAGGGTGTGGGGATGATCCATCCCCAGATGGCGACACTGCTGGTCTTTCTCACAACCGACGCAGCGGTGGAGAAAGAGGCCCTGCGCATGATCCTCTCCCAGGCCTCGGACAGGACCTTCAACGCCCTTACGGTCGATGGCGATACGAGCACCAACGATACGGCGATTATATTGGCCAACGGCCAGGCCGGCAATCTCCCTGTGGCGAAGAATCGCGAAAGCTTTCGGGAGCTTTTTTCCCTGGTGCTCTCCGTCTGCGAGTCTCTCCGCGACCAGCTCGTCCGCGATGGAGAAGGTGTCACGAAGGTGATCCGCATCATTGTGGGCGGGGCCCGGACAAAGAACGACGCCCGAAAAGTTGCCCAGTCGATTTCCCGGTCGCTACTCGTCAAGACGGCCTTCTTCGGAGAGGACGTCAACTGGGGGAGGATCATGGTGGCGATAGGGAACTCCGGAGTCCGGGTCTACGAGGAGCGGATCGACATCTTCATGGGTGAGGTCGCGCTCGTGCATCGCGGAGTCGGGCTCGGGGCGCTTCAGGAGGAAAAAGCCCTCGAAGTGATGAAAAAAAAGGAGATCACCCTCCGTGTCATGCTGGGAATCGGGCCGATGGAGGCAGAGTATTGGACCACTGATCTCTCCGTCGACTATGTGAAGATCAATGCCGGATACAAGGGAAGAACCTGATCTGGTTGAAGATTATTTTTGTTTGTGGTAAAAATAAATGCTTTTATGGGCGGTCAGCGACACCGCCCGGACGATCCCGTCTCCCTTCGAGTCCGGAGGAAGTCAAGGATCTCAGTGTGATAAGTGACGGCAGGGTCGACACACACTTTTGACAATTATTCCAAAAGCGGGCCGCGGAGAGATCCGGAGTCCCACGGGTCCATAGAGGCGAGAGTCGCAGATTTCGAGACTCTATGGCGGGACAGGTTCGCAGGGAAAAACCCAGAGAAAGGGAAATCTCATGGCAACAGTGACAATCAAGGAACTTCTCGACGCCGGAGTCCACTTCGGACACCAGACAAAACGCTGGAATCCCAAGATGAAGCGTTTTATTTATGGCGAGCGCAATGGAATTTATATCATCGATCTCCAGCAGACCACCCGCCGCTACCGTCAGGCGACCGCCTTCATCAAGAAGATTGTCGGCGAAGGAAAGACCGTCCTCTTCATTGCGACCAAGAAGCAGGCCCAGTCGATTATCGTCGAGGAGGCCGAGCGTTGCGGGATGTTCCATATTACTCAGCGCTGGCTTGGAGGGATGCTCACGAACCATCAGACCATCCGCAAGTCGGTCGACCGCCTCAAGAAGATCGAGGCGATGAAGGAAGGAGAGCAGTGGGCCCGTCTTCCCAAGAAGGAGATCGCCCAGCTTGAAAAGGAAGAATCGAAACTTCGCGGGACCCTCTCCGGAATTCGGGGGATGGGCCAGCTTCCCGGAGCCATCTTCGTCGTCGACCCCAAGAAGGAACATATCGCGATCCACGAGGCCAACCGCCTGGGGATTCCCGTTGTTGCGATGGTCGACACCAACTGCGACCCGGACCTGATCGACTTTCCCATTCCGGCCAACGATGATGCCATCCGTTCGATCCGTCTGATGGCCGAAGGAATCGCCGACGCCGTGATCGAAGGCGGTCTTTCTCGCCGGACGGCCCAGAAGTCTCCGGAACCAGCGGTCATCAACGCGGGTCTTGAGGAAGCCTTCAAGGCGGGAGACGAAAAGGCCGAATAGGTGATACGCCCTTTTTTGACGCGACCTCCGTGCGCTTCGGGCCAGATGCCCGGGCGGCGGGGGGACGGCGCACGCGGAACGCAAGGATAAACGGAGGATCTGCAAGAGATGGAAATAGCCGCAAATACCGTAAAAGAGCTTCGGGAAAAGACCCAGGCCGGTTTTATGGACTGCCGAAAGGCTCTTGTCGAGGCGGGAGGGGATCCCGAAAAGGCCTACGAGATCCTGAAGAAGAGCGGAGCGCTCAAGGCAAGCAAGAAGGCGGATCGGGAGACGGCCGAGGGCGTTGTCGGCTCCTACATTCACGCAGGAGCAAAGATCGGCGTCTTAGTCGAGGTGAACTGCGAGACGGACTTCGTGGCCCGGACCGACAACTTCAAGGATCTTGTCAGAAGCCTCGCCATGCATATCGCCGCCGCAGGACCGGTCTACGTCGACCGGTCGGCCGTATCCGAGGAGACGGTTGCAACGCTTCGTCAGGGATTCCTCTCCGAGGTTTCGGACAAGCCTGAAAAGGTGCGGGGGACCATCGTGGAAGGGAAGATCGACAAATACTTCCAGGAGAGCTGTCTTCTTGACCAGCCCTACGTCAAGGACCCGGGCGTGACGGTCCGTGACCTTATCGCTTCTGAGATTGCCAAGATGGGCGAGAATATCGCCGTCAAGCGCTTTGCCCGGTTCCAGATAGGAGAAGGGAAGGGCTGATGCCCGGATACAAGAGGGTCCTTCTCAAATTGTCGGGGGAGGCCCTCATGGGGGACCTCTCCTTCGGCATCGATCCGTCGGTTCTCGACCGGATTGCCCGGGAGATCGGAATGGTGGTCTCCGAGGGGGTCGAACTCGGTGTCGTGATCGGCGGGGGAAATTTTTTTCGGGGTCTTTCCGGGATCAGTCAGGGGATCGATCGTGCGTCGGCCGACTATATGGGGATGCTGTCGACCATCCTGAACGCCCTTGCCCTCCAGTCGGTCCTCGAGAAGAAGGGGGTGTCGACCCGGGTCCTGACTGCCCTCGATATGCGTGCCCTGGCCGAGCCCTATATCCGGAGACGCGCCATGCGCCATCTCGAGAAGGGGCGGGTCATCATCTTCGCCGGCGGGACGGGAAATCCCTACTTCACCACCGACACCGCCGCGGCTCTTCGTGCCATGGAAATCGGGGCCGAAGTCGTTCTCAAGGCGACCAAGGTGGATGGAATCTATAGTGACGATCCCAGAAAAAATGAGCATGCGGAGCGGTTCGTCGAACTGACCTATCTCGAGGTTCTCGAAAAGAAGCTCAAGGTGATGGATTCGACAGCCGTTTCTCTCTGCATGGACAACAACCTGCCGATCATCGTCTTCGACCTTTATGCACCGGACAACATCGTTCGCGTCGTACGGGGAGAGCCAGTGGGAACGCTCGTCAGGCAAGGATTCTAGAACAAAGACCCAGTGTCGGGCCTGGGAACGGGGAGGTGGGGAGTGGATTCTGAGGTCAAGATCTATGGCGTCAAGATGGATCAAGCAGTCGAGCATTTCCGGAAGGAGATCAGCACGCTCCGGACGGGACGCCCGTCTCTGACCCTGGTCGAACATATCCGTCTCGACTACTACGGAAATCAGGTCTCCCTCGACAAGGTGGCCGCTCTCAATATCGTCGACAATCGCATGATTACGATCACCCCTTGGGAGACGAAGCTCATCTCCGATATCGAGAAGGCGATCATGGCGGCAAACCTGGGCCTGACGCCCCAAAATGACGGAAAATGCGTTCGCATGGTCGTTCCGCCGATGACGGAAGATCGCCGGAAGGACTTGGTGAAGCTTCTCAAAAAGATGGCGGAAGAGGCCAAGGTCTCTCTCCGGAACCTCCGGCGCGATGCCAATGAGGACCTCAAGAAGAAGGGCAAGGATGGACACCTTCCCGAAGACCGTATCAAGCGTCTTCAGGAGGATGTACAGAAGCTTGTCGACAGCGCCTCCTCAAAGGTTGACGAGCATGCCAAGAAAAAGGAGCAGGAGATCCTGACGACCTGAGTCCTGACGCTCGGGGCTGCCCATGACACCCTCTGCTCCCCTTGCCGACGACCTTCGGTCCGGAGATTCCCCTGCGGCCCGGAGCCGCGTGACTGTCGATCTGGGAGGTCTTCTCGGCAATATTCGGGAGGTGAAATCGTCTCTCTCTCCCGGAGAGGATCTTCTTCCGGTCATCAAATCAAACGCCTACGGGCACGGGATGATTCCAGTGTCCAGGGCAATTTCCCTTGCGGGAATTCCCCGCGTTGCCGTCATGGGGGCCGACGAGGCCTGCCTTCTTCGCGAATCGGGCTATGATGGCCAGATCGTCCTGCTCGGCGGATTCTCTCCGGGGGAGGTCTCTCTCTGCCGACGCCTCAGTCTCACTCCCGTTCTTCATCACGCGGACCAGATCCGACTCCTCGAAGATTCCTCAACCGGCGGAGCGTGTCTTCCCCTTCATCTGAAGATCGATTCCGGCATGGGAAGGCTTGGCTTTCTCCCGGAAGAGCTTGTGGATATTCTTGATCGACTGGAGGCCCTGTCCTCTGTCAGAATCGAAGGGCTCATGACCCATTTCCCGGTTTCGGAGGATCGGGAGGACTCGGAGGCCTGCAGGGAGATCTTCCGCAGGGGAGTCACAGCCGTCAGGAACCACCCGGCCCTTTCCCGGCTTTCGGTGATCCATATGGCAAGCAGCGGGGCCGTACTCTCTGGAAAGGTTTCCCTGGACCCTCCGTTAATCTCTTCAGGCCCTCCCTTGTCGGCCTGGGCTCGGCCCGGGCTTCTTCTGTACGGTCATTACCCGGAAGCCTCCCGGGAGATCCGAAACGGATGGGTGCGATCCCCCGATGTCCGGCCGGTTTTCAGAGTCGAGGGGCGCCTTTTGTCTGTCAGGACTCTTCCCGGTGGAAGTTCCGTCTCTTATGGACGAACGGTACGACTTGCCCGGAAGAGCCGGATCGGGGTCCTGGGCATGGGCTATGCCGACGGCCTTCCCCGCCTTCTTTCTGGCCGGGGGTGGGCGGTGGCCGCCGGTCGGAAACTTCCCTTCCTGGGGCGGGTCTGCATGGACATGGTGGCCGTCGACATGACCGACATCCCGGCGGATGAAATGCCGAAAGAATGGGTCTGTCTCATTGACCCGGGGGACCCGCTCTCCATGACCGTCGATCATCTGGCACGCGAGGCGGGGACCATCCCCTACGAAATCCTTTGCCTCATGGGCCACCGGTCCGAAAGGAGGTACGTTGGAGGCGCGCTCTCGGCTTCGGACCTTCCTGTCTGAATCTCTTCCCAGGATCCCCGAGGTGGCCGGTTCTCTTTTTCTGATGGGAATGGCGGGCCTCAGAGGTCTCTTCAGGCCGTCCTTCATCGCCAGGAATTTTTTCGAGCAACTCCTTCGCATCGGGGCCGACTCGACCCTGGTCGTGGTCGTCACCGCCTTCTTTACCGGCATGGTTCTGGCCCTTCAAGCCTGGATCGGTTTCCGGAAATTCAATGCCGAGGGGCTTGTGGGAGCAGTCGTGACTCTTTCCATGACGCGCGAGCTCGGACCCGTCATTACAAGTCTCATGGTGACGGGGCGCTCGGGTTCAGCCATGGCAGCCGAACTCGGAAGCATGAGAGTCAGCGAACAGATCGATGCGCTCGAGACCCTCGCCGTCGACCCGGTCGACTATCTGGTGACGCCGCGTCTCTATGCTTCTCTTGTCGCGCTTCCGCTCCTTACAGCCTTGGCGGACCTGGTGGGGATCGGAGGGGGCTATGTCGTCGCGGTCAAGCTTCTGGGGCTGTCCCCTCATCTCTACTTCCAGGAAATCAGCCACTATGTGACCCTTCACGACTTCCTCTCCGGGATCGTGAAGTCGGTCTTCTTTGGCGGGCTTCTCTCTCTGTGGGCCTGCCGGACCGGATTTGTTGCCTCCGGAGGGGCGGCAGGGGTGGGAAGAGCCGTGACCTTTGCCGTGGTAAGCGGGTCGATGAGTATCCTTGTCGTGGACTACTTTTTGACGGCATGGCTCTTCTGATGGTTCCGACTGAAAGTATCGTTATCGAGGGTCTTTCGAAGCGGTTCGGTCTCCAGGAGGTTCTCAAGGAGATTACCTTCTCCGTGCCAAAGGGACAAACCTACTGCATTATCGGGGGGTCCGGGCAGGGGAAGTCGGTGCTTTTGAAACACGTCATGCGGCTCATGTCTCCCGACCGCGGAATCGTCAAGATCGACGGCGAGGAGATCGGGACCCTTTCAGGGGAGGATCTTTCCCGGGTCCGGAGAAAGATGGGGATGGTCTTTCAGGAGTCGGCTCTTTTCGACTCCATGACCTGCCTGGAAAATGTCGCCTTCGGGCTTTTTATGCATCGTCGGGAGATTCCCCGAAAGACGATCCTTGATCTGGCGAGAGAGAAGCTTCGCATGGTCGGATTGCCCGTGTCGGTGGAGGAAAAGTTTCCCTCTCAGATCTCGGGGGGGATGAAGAAGCGCGTGGGAATCGCCCGGGCGATCGCTCTGGCTCCAGGCATTCTCCTCTACGATGAGCCGACGACCGGACTCGACCCCGTTCTGGCCGCCTCGATCGACGAACTGATTATGAAGATGAAGAAGGATCTTGGCGTGACAAGCCTCGTCATCACACACGACATGAACAGCGCTTTCCGGATTTCCGACAGAATCCTTTTTCTGTACCGGGGAGAGATCCGATTTTCCGGAACCCCGGAGGAGGTCCGAACGACTTCCGACCCCCTTTTAAGCCAGTTTGTCCATGGAGAGACCCGGGGGCCGATTCCGGTTCTTTCCGACGAGACGAGGGTATCGTGAAGGCCCCGTTTTGGCGCGGGGGCCTTTTTTAAATGTCCATCGAAGGAGTCTGTCCGTGAAGCTCTCCGCAGAAACGAGGTTGGGGGTCTTTGTGCTCATGGCCGTGGGCACGCTCGTCTTCCTCTCGCTGCGCCTTTCTCACCACAGGATGAATCCCGAACACTCCTACGCCTTTTATGCTGAGTTCGGTTCGGTCGACGGCCTCGAAAAGGGGACGGATGTCGAGGTGGCCGGCGTCAAGGTGGGGGAGGTCGATACGATCGTACTCGGGAGCTCGGGCCGGGCCCGGGTCAGGATGCTTGTCGACAAGAAGGTCGTGATCCCTGCCGACGCTCGTGCCGTCATTTTTTCCAACGGGTTTCTCGGGAAGATGTATGTCGAGATCGAGGAAGGGCCTTCGAGAGTGCACCCCTACCTTGATCCCTCCCGGGACCCTGACCGGCCCGGTCTTCTGAAGAGGCTGTTCGGAGAGATCGCGCCACCGGCCGCGCTGGCCGACTCCCTCCCTTCGCAGCCCCCTTCTCCGTCCCCGGTGATCCCTGCCGCTCCTCCGGGGAAAGAGGTAAGGTCAGGGGGGACTCTCTCCGCTCCGGGAACGACGGTCAGCGTCAACCGGCTCATCAAGAAGCTCAATAAGATAGCCGATGACATCAGCGCCGTTTCCCACTCTCTCAAGGTCTCTCTCGGGACGCCGGAAGGCAAGGAGGAGATCAAAAAGACCCTCAGGCATCTCGACGAGCTGACAAAAAACCTTCGGGATTTTTCCGTCTCCCTCAAAAAGAAGTCGCCCGATATCCTCAATCGGGTCGACTCGATCGCGACAAAGATCGACGACGGAGTCGGGACGATCGGCTCTCTCGTC
Organism: Nitrospirota bacterium; assembly: GCA_021801345.1. GTDB lineage: Bacteria > Nitrospirota > Leptospirillia > Leptospirillales > Leptospirillaceae > UBA4572. The sequence continues at coordinate 26,121 of JAJYYA010000063.1, read as the reverse complement.
AACAAAAATGACGCTTACGACAGCGCCAATAGCTCCCTTGCCCACCTCAACAGTATTCTCAAGAAGATCGACGACGGCCAGGGAACCATTGGCCGACTCGTCAACAACCCCGATGTCTACGACAACCTGTCCAAAACCCTGAAGAAGCTTTCGGGGGTGACCAACAAGGCCGACCGCATGCGGCTTGACGTCTGGATGCGGGGGCTCTATATGACGAAGGCGGGAACCTCGGAAGGGTTTTTCACTCTCGATCTCTATCCCCGTTCCGACAAGTTCTACCGGATTCAGGTTGTGAGCACCACAAATCCCTACTATACCCAGAGCACCTCTTACACTCAGATCAACGGAAATTACGTTGCAGGCCCCACCCAGGTGACGGGAACCACCCAGGGAATCAAGCTCAGCGCGGAGTTCGGAGAGAAGTTCGGAGACTTCGATGTCCGGGTCGGACTGATTCAGAACAGCTTCGGGTTCGGGGCCGACTACCAGATCCTGAAGAATTTGTTTCTGACCTTCACCGTATACAATATCGGCACCTACGATCCGATGACCCCCAACCCCTACTCGCGGCTCTTTCTCACATATACGCTTTTTGGCCATCTCTGGCTCAATGCGGGCTACTACAACGCCTTCAACGCCTCCGTCGCCTCTCCCATGGTGGGCGGCGGGCTTATCTTAAGCGACGAGACGCTCAAGTATCTCATCGCGGGGCATTTGCCCTAGGATGGAATATCGGCCGGAGTTTGACGCAGGGAGTTCCGGACAGGTATTCTTGAAGAACCAAAAAGCTTCCAAAAAATTCATGGATAGTGGCCTGTCCTTTTTTCCTCATGGGAAAAGGCAACGTGCGGCCATTCTGACTTACGGCAAGGATGATAATGACTGAACGATTAGATCCCGAAGAGCAGCAGGCGCTCGAGTGGGAGGGCTCCTCGGGAGTCGATGAAGGTGCAGGCGGATCGGATTCGTCTCGTCCGTCCAGTGGCGCCATGCCTCCGGCAGCCTCCCGCCCTGTTCGCGACCACATCCTCATCAGGTTTCTCTCCTCCCTTATCCTTGCGATCGTCCTCTTCATGACCCTCGCGGTCCTGACGATTTTCGGGACCTTCATCGAGCAGGGCCGGGATGCTTCCTACTATGTCACCACCTATGGTCCAAAGTGGGGGCCATGGATCGTCGGACTCAAGGTCGACAACATCTACCACAGCTGGTATTACACGAGCTTTCTGGCCCTCCTTTGCGTCAACGCCCTGACCTGTGTCTACCGTCGCTTTCCCGTCACCATCCGGTCGCTGTTCCGGGAAAGAATCTCGGTCAGTCCCGATTTTCTGAAAAGACAGCGGGAATACTCCGAGATCTCTGTTTCCCGACCCCGGGTGGCCGTCTCCGATCTTCCGGAGGCCGTGAAGACGCGTCTTGAAAGCCGCCGGTACAAGGTCGAGATGGCGCCGGACGGAAAGGATATTGCCCTCTACGCCCACAAGGGTGTCCTCGGTCGCATCGGCTCGCATGTCGCCCACCTGTCGGTGATTGTGATTCTGGCGGGAGGGCTTTTGGGCAGCCTGACGGGCTTCCGGCTGTTCGGAACCTTCTATGTCCACACCACCACCTTCATTCCTCAGGGGGGATGGGACCTGAGGGTGAACAAGTTCTGGATCACCCATTACAAGAACGGGATGGTGAAGGCCTACTTCAGCGATGTGGACATCCTGAAGGACGGCAAGATCCTGAAGCACAAGGTCGTGGCCGTCAACCATCCGCTCAGCTTCCAGGGGCTCAGATTTTACCAGGCGAGCTTCGGAGAGGCGCCAGACAGGCTGGAAAAGGCCGACATTCTGGTCGTCGACAAGGTGAAAAAGAAGTTTATCGGGCGATTTTCCCTTGCGTGGGATACTCCCCTGGCCGTTCCGGGAACCCCCTATACGCTGAAAATGGTGCGGTACGTTTCGGACTTTGCCTTTGATCCCAAGACCGGATCGGTCTTCACCCAGTCGGAGAAACCCAAGAATCCTGCGGTCCAGATCGAGGTCTCCCAGGATGGAAAACTTTTGGGAAGTCCCTGGTATTTTTATAAGTTTCCCCAGGTCCAGGTCTTGAAAAAAGTGCCGGAATTCTTTATTTTCGGGGGATACCATGCCCCCTTCTACACCGGCTTGGAGCTTGCCAAGGATCCGGGTGTTCCGATTGTCTGGACCGGCTCCTTTCTTCTCGTCGGCGGACTCTTCCTCTCGTCCTTCATCTTCCACCGGAAGATCTGGATGCGTATCCGTGTTCGGGGAGAAGGGGTCCAGCTCTTAGCCGGAGGCTTTGGCCACAAGGACAAGATCGGTTTTGGACGCGAGTTCGAATCCCTTGTCTCCGAGATCCGCTCGGATCTTGCCCCTTCCGACGAGGCGACGCCCCGTCCGGAGAGGGAGATGGGGGCGCCGTCCCTCTCCCCCGGAGTCTAATCCGGAAATGACGGTTTCGCGACAATGGACTCTCCTGCAACCTTCCGGGACCTCTCTTTCGGTCACAGGCGGGCGGCGGGAGCGGTATATGGCTCATTTTGCAAGGAGATAGGCGATGTCCCTGATCAACTCAGTCGGTTCCTCCTTTATTCTTTACAATACTGTGATTGTTCTTTATCTTGCCGCTACAGTGATTTATTTTCTTTTTCTTATCTCACACTGCAAGGAGGTCGGGGCGATTGCCTCCACGGTGACCTTTTCGGGCTGGATCGTCAATACGGCGGCCCTTGTGGGGCGAGGTCTCGCCGACCATCATGCCCCCTGGTCGAACCTCTATGAAACCCTCTTCCTTTTCTCCTGGGCCTCGGTTCTCGGATACATGGTGATGGAGTTCAAGTACAAGGTCCGCGTAGCCGGGGCCTTTGTCCTGACCATCGTCATGTTTGCCGTGGGGGCGGCCCGGATGCTTCCCTACCGCTATCAGATGGTCGAGCCCTTAAATCCGGCCTTGAATTCCTACTGGCTCAAAGTTCATGTCTTCACGATGTTCCTCTCCTATGCCGCCTTCGGAATCTCTGCGGCGCTCGCCGGGATCTATCTGGCCAAGCGGCGCGCAGAAAAGAAGGGCTCGGTGGGGTGGATCCTTCAGGAGTTCCCGTCGGCGGAAGATCTCGACGATCTCACCTACAAATCTGTTCTGGTGGGCTTTCCTCTCCTCACCCTGGGCGTTATCTTCGGGGCCATGTGGGCCTATGAGGCGTGGGGAGGCTATTGGTCCTGGGATCCCAAGGAGACCTGGTCGCTGATTACCTGGTTCGTCTATGCCGCATATCTTCATGCCCGTATGACCCGGGGGCTCCGTGGGGCGCCGAGTGCCTACTTCTCTATCCTCGGTTTCGTGGCGGTGATCTTCCTTTACTGGGGGGTGAGCTTTATCATTCCCGGTCTTCACGCCTACGCGGCCTGAGCCTGAAAGGGAAAATGGATAAGATAAAGGAAAAATGGCCCTATCTTGTCGCCGTAGGGCTCGTGTTTCTTGCGATCGCCTACGTCGTCAAGACGGCAAATGTCACCCCCGTCTCTGTCGGCATGCAGGCTCCCGACTTCAGTCTCGTGACCGTCGACGGAAAGAGCGTCAACCTTTCTGCCTACCGGGGCCGCGTGGTCATGCTCAATTTCTGGGCCACATGGTGCAAGCCCTGCCGGCAGGAGATGCCCTCCATGGAGGAGATGAGCAAGGGGTTCCGGACCGTGGCCGGAGACCGGTTCGTTCTTCTTGCGGTCAACGAGAACAACGTCTTCTATCAGGGGAAGATCAAACCCTTTCTCGCTAAGTACGGCATCGATTTTTCGGTTCCCCTCGACCCCCTTGGCAAGCTTGACCACCTCTACAAGATCACCGGCGTTCCGGAAACCTTCGTCATCGATCAAAAGGGAGTGGTGGCGGAGCATGTGATCGGTCCCCGGGACTGGCGGATGAAGGACAGCCTGCGTGTCGTCCATGATCTCCTCGACCACGGTCCCAAAACCCCCGCGGCCTATCTCGCCGCCCAGAGGGCCGCTTCGGAGGAGTGAGATGGGGCAAGCTTCCCTCCCGGGACGGACGGGCGGCTCGATTGTGCTTCCGGTCATTCTTCTGGGATCCTGTCTTTTCGCCCTTTGTGTCTGGGCGGGAGGGGAGCTAGGGGCGCAAAGCGGAGGAGAGGTCGGGCTTGGGGCAAAGTCCCAGTGGCGAAAACCGGAACTTTTCTCTCTTCTGTCTTTTCCGTCTGCCTGGGCCGGATCGCTCTCCCGCCCTCCGACGATACCTGCGGCCTCCCTTTTCGACCTGTCCGGGAGGTCCGTGCCAGTCGGAAGTCTCGTGGGCCATCCCCTTCTTCTCGTGAATCTTCTTGCGACGTGGTGCACCCCCTGTCTTCGGGAGATCCCCTCCTTGGTGGAGCTTTCCCGACGGACGGGAGGGCAGGTCGATGTGGTCGGAATCGTGGAAGGGGCTGCGGACCGGACGGTGCTCTCGGGGATCCGAACCCGGTACGGGAAGAAATTTCCCTTGCGTCTTGATCCCGCCATGCGGTTTTCGGCGGGACTAAAAGTTCACGGACTTCCGGAGAGCTTTCTCGTCGATTCCCGGGGTAAGGTCGTAAGCCGCGTCGAGGGACGGGTCGACTGGACCGATCCGCGGGTGGTCCGCTATCTCAAGAGTTTCCTCGAAAAAAAGGCAGGCCTCTAATGTCACACCAGCCGATCTCCTGGACCCTGGCCTTTCTGGCAGGACTCGTCTCTTTTGTTTCTCCGTGTGTCCTTCCTATCGTTCCTTCCTACGTCTCCTACATAACGGGCCTTTCTTTTGAGGAGTTGACGGGCCGCTCCCAAAGTCTTTCCCGGGGGGTCATTCTTCGGGAGTCCCTGCGCCATGCTCTGGTCTTCAGCCTGGGATTTTCAACGCTTTTCATCGGTTTCGGGGCCTCGGCCTCCTTTCTGGGAGAGCTTCTTTTGACCTATCAGGAGGTGATCCGGAAGGTCGGGGCAATCCTGATCATCCTTTTTGGACTCCTGATCGCGGGTTGGCTAAAAATTCCCTTTTTGAGCCGGGAGATGCATCTTCCCTTGCTCGGGAAGAAAGCGACTCTTCCCGGGTCGTTTCTGGTGGGGATCGGCTTTGCGGCGGGATGGACCCCTTGCGTAGGGCCGATCCTGGGGGCGATCCTCTTCTATGCCGGAACTCAGGGAACGGTCATGAAGGGGGTGACGCTCCTCGGATTCTACTCCCTCGGTCTGGCGATTCCCTTTATTCTCGCTTCGGTTCTCTTCAATCTCTTCCTGGGGAGCATGCGGTCCATTCGCCGTTACATGCCTCTTGTGACCCGTCTCTCTGGGGCCTTCCTGGTGGTCATGGGGGTTCTTATCTTTTCGAACGCCTTTACGATCATCTCCGCCTTCCTGACCCAGCACCATATCGGCTGGACACCCAACCTGTGACCTTGCTGCCTTCCGAAGAGGCCAGAGGTGGCTCCTCCGAGATCGCAGTCGACGCGCTCGTCGTGGGTCTGGGGCCTGCCGGAAGTACCGCCCTTCGTCTTCTTACCGATGCGGGGATCTCCTCTCTGGGAATCGACCGGGCCTCCTTTCCCCGAAACAAGCCCTGCGGGGGAGGGGTCTCGGCCCGGACCCTCCCCCTTCTTCCTCCATATCTTTTCGAGGAGATCCCCCATCAAGTGACTTCGGGCATCTCGCTTACCTATCGCGGCGGAGTCTCCCAAATTCAGGACTTTGGACGCCCGATCGCCTATCAGGTGCGCCGGGATCAGTTCGATTGGGCTCTCCTCAAGGCGGCTGTTGGCTCGGGAGCTCAGGTCATGACCGGGGTGGGGGAGGTCAGCGCCCGTCGCGAGGGGGAGGGGTTTGTCGTTATGGCGGGGGACAAAAAAATTCGCACCCGGGCGATTTTCGCCGCCGACGGTGCCACGAGTCGGGTTCTCCGGGATCTGGATCCGGACGCTTTCCGGCGTATCCGGGAGAGGCCCTCCCTCCGCCCCTTTACTTCGGCCGAGGGGTTCGGAGAGCTTCGCCATCCCATCGATGCGCGCCACGTCGCGATCGACCTGGGTCTCGTTACCGGGGGCTACGCCTGGTCCTTTCCGAAGAAAGACTCTGCCTGGGGTCTCGGTGTCGCGGGATTTTTAAAACCCCTTGTCGACCCGAGGGGGGAGTTTGCTCGCTATCTCGAAAGCCGAAAGGCCGATATTGATGCCGGAGGGGTCCTGACGTGGCCTCTTCCAAACTTCCGGTCCGTGCGCCATGGGCGGGTTTCCGGCCTTTTTCTTCTGGGGGACGCAGGAGGAATCGTTGATCCCTTTCTGGGGGAGGGAATCTACTATGCCATACTGTCGGCGACACGGGCGGCCGAGGCCCTGACGAGAGCTCTTTCCCGGTCCGACCTTGGCGGTCAGGAGGCGATTGCCCAGGCGTCCCGGGACTATGCCTCCTATGTCACGAAATCCCTCTGGCCGGATTTTTCCCAGGGGGCCCGGCTTGCCCAGGTTCTCTACCGCTTTCCCGCGCTCTTTTTCCGCATCACCCGTCGTCATCCGGGCCTTCTCGTCCTCTATGCCTCAATTTTGACCGGCAAGCACGACTATCGTTCCTTTTCCAAGGCGATGATCCTCAGAACCCTGTCCCTTCTTCTTCCCGGCCGAACCCCTCTATCCGGCCCAGCCCTGTGATGAGCCTCACCCGGCACATGCGGCGGGCGGGCAATAAGAAAGCAGGCCTCTCGGGCGAAGAAGGCAAGGTCCGCCTCGACAGGAGCTGGGCCTTTTTTGGACTTTTTCTCTTTTGGGCCGGGGGATTTTCGGGGGGGGCTCGGGGGGGCTTCGCCTCGCTCATGCTGGGGCTCACCGCAGTGTCTCTCGGACTTCTTTCCGTCCTCTTTCACGAGATGGGGCACCGACTGGCAGCGCGTTTTTTGGGAGTTGCCTATGAGGGCCGGACGCTCTCCTTCTGGGGGGCCTTCCCAGAGCACCGGGTGGACTTCGGGCCTCCGGTTCCCGCCTCCGTTACTGTGCGGCTGGCGGGTCCCGCCGCCAGCATTCTTCTCTGGCAGATTTCCCTCTCCGCGCTTGGAGCCGGGGGGGGGACCTGGACCGCTTTCTTTCCCCAGATTGCCTATTTTCTCCATCTCTTTGCCGTTCTGAACGCCTTTCTTGCGTTTGTCAATCTCTTTCCGGGATTTCCCTTCGACATGGGCATTGTCGTGGCGCAGATCTTCTGCCGGGCCAACGGCCTCGACCGCCCTGGAGAGGGAAGTCTTCCCGAACGGCTGGGCTGGGCAGGAGCCTTTGCCGTCTCCCTTTTTGGCCTCATGCTTCTCGGCCGCGGGATGCCGGTTTCGGGTTTTGGGTGCCTGATTATGGGATCCCTTTTGCTCACTGTCCTTCTGGACTTTCGCCGGAGGAACCGGGTGGCGCGGATCCTTGAGGATGGGGGGCTCTCCGGCTGGATGGAGCCGGTTCCCTTCCTCGTACGCGACGAGATGTGGATGCAGGAGGTGATCCTTCGGGGCTTCGGGGAGGGGCGGGGCGAGCGTTTTCCTGTGGTGGGGAGGGCAGGAGAATATCGAGGTGAGATCACCTGGGAGCGCGCGCGAAGCCGGTCCTTTTCCCAGTGGGAAGGGGTCCGGGTTCATGACCTCGAGGATCTTGCTTTCGGTCCTGTCGTCAGATGGGAGGACGGGGCGAGCCGGATTCTTGAAGTTCTGGGCCGCTCTCCCGAGGGGGTTCCTGTCCTGAAGGACGGTCGGGTTTCGGGATACCTCAGGTCGGCGCCCCTCTCTCTTTCGGGAATGGTCGACGGCTATCTCGAAGGACACTCTCCCTCCCGCAGAAGACCGGGAGAAGGGGCCATTCCTCCCGAGTACTCCCTTCCCCGAAAAAAGGAGGAGGGGCCGGCCAGCGCCTCCCGCGAGGGGATCCCTCCGTCTTAGGGAAGAACGGGGTATGGGCGCCCCGGACACAAAGCATAACTTCAAGTTCGACCGGGAGTTCGACCGGAAGGTTTCTTTGGATCGGCGGAAAATCACCCTTAAACGGGCGAGAACGCCGGAACCTGCGTCGGACGGGCGGCCGTTCGGGCCTCCCGGGAGTTTCAACATCCGGACCCGCTCCGGAGTGGTCCAGGGCGTTTCTCGCAAAACATGTCGATGTCTTCAAAGAGGAGACGGATACGGGTATTCGCTTTCAACCCAAAAACGAAAGGAGAGCGCATTCCTCCCCGGCATCAATGCCGGGGAGGAATGCGCGCCTGAGGATGAAGATCGACACCGAAGTCCGCCATGTGACGAAGCCCGGAGCGAACCTCGTCCTGGAGGTCGGCTTCGCGCCCGCTGAGGCCAGGGGCTTGCAGGCAGCCTTCCGCAAGCAGATCAACGACACCCAGTTGCTGAAGCAGAAATTGATGGACGAGCGACCATCTGGATCGCCGAGCATCACCTGAAGCAAGCCGAGGCGGCCGAGATCCTGATGGTTTCGCGTCCGCGCGTGTCCGACGTGGTGAACAAGAAGATGGCCGAGTTCACCATCGACACGCTGGTGGAAATGCTCAGCCGCATCGGCAAGCCGGTCAATCTCACCATCGAGGGAATCCCCCCGTCAGCTTAACCGGGCTTCAGAAAGGCTTGAGCCGCTTGCGGGAAACCCGCCCGAGCGGCTCTTCGAGGGCTTGGGGTTGGCGACACCTCCGACTACTCGACACGAATGCTTCCCTTTTCATGACCTCCTTCAAATAGTACAAATTGAGAGAAGGCCAAGAATCATGCGTTCTTTCAATTTAACCCAGATGAAAGGAGACGACCATGCCAAGAGTCGCCGTTGAGGACAATAAGCGGATCCAGCTTCTCGTCCGGCCTGAGCAAAAGGCGATCCTCATCCGGGCCGCCGCGTTGCGGAACACAACCCTGACGGATTTCATCTTTCAGATCGCCATGCGCGAAGCCAAAGCTGTCATCGAGGAAGCGGAGCGGATTCGGCTGTCGGAAAGAGACAGCCTGCTGGTGCTGGATCTGCTGGAGAATTTACCTGCGCCTAATGCCAGGCTGCGCGCGGCCATTGCCGCGATGCCAAAATCGGGATGACGCTTCCGGGCCTGGAACCCCTTCCTTTCTGCTTTCGCGGCGAGAGAAGCGAGAGTGAGGGGAGGAATCTCAATCCGACCTCCTCGCGTCTTCTTGAAGGTCGTCTGGTTTTTGAGACCATGCTGTGTCGCGTATTTGCGATCAGAGGCTTTGGGCCGATCTTCAGGCGAGATCGAAGGGATCGATCTGCCATTCGACAAGGATCTTCCCCCTGGCCTTGTAGTAACTTCGTATTCGCTCGAGTCTCTCATGGACCGTCCGGATGGACGGGGCTTTTATGACGATCTGGGCCCGGTACCGGTTCTTGAGTTTTGGCGGAAGCCCCGGGACGGGTCCATAGATCCCGTCCCCCTGAGGGAATCTCCCGAAAGGCTCCTTTTCGGCAAGAGCCTCCCGGATCGGCTCTTCGCTCGCTGACGAGAGAATCACGGAGGCGAGGCGCGCAAACGGGGGATATCCCAAAAGCTTTCTTTCTTCGAGAATGTGGGAGTAAAAGGACTTTTGGTCGTAGCTTTTTGCCCACACGAGGATCGGGTTGCCGGGATCTCTCGTCACGATGTCGACATGCCCCCCCTCCCGATGGCGTCCGACGCGTCCCGCGAGCTGGAGAATAAGGCCGAAGGCCCGCTCCGAAGCGCGGTAGTCCGGAAAGGCCAGCATTCCGTCTGTTTCGAGAACGACCCCGTACGTCACTCGGGGAAGATCGTGCCCCTTCGCCACAACTTGCGTTCCCACGAGGATGTCTCCCTCCCCTTCCCGAAATTCCTGAAGACTCTCCTCCGAAGATCCCGCCCGGTCTGCGTCGAGCCGGACGATGGCGGCCTTCGGAAATCGGTGCCCGAGAAGCTCTTCGAGCTTTTGCGTAGCCGTTCCCCGAAGCTCGAGATCCCGGCTCAGACAGGAGGGGCAGAGAGCGGGAACGGCGAAGGAGGAGGTGCAGGCATGGCAGATCATCCTTCGGTCGGGAACCTTGTGGAAGACGAGCTTGACCGCACAGGAGGGGCAGGAGAGGACCGTGTGGCAGGAACGGCAAAGCAAGGTGGGAACGTAGCCTCTCCGATTGAGCAGGACGACCGCCTGCCCTCCGAGGGAGAGAGCTTCGTCGATCCTTTCCGCGACCGGGCCCGGCAGGGGATCGTCCCCTGCCGAAGCCGGAACAAGAGAGATGGGGGGAAGGGAGAGTCCGCCGATCCGCTCAGGGAGGCGAAGGGCGCGGTAGCGTCCGGAGGAGACGTAAAAGAGGGTATCGGAGAGGGGGGTGGCCGAGCCCAGGACGATCGGGATTTTTAGATCCTGGGCCCGCCGGAGGGCGATGTTTCGGGCGTTGAAGGAGAGGCCTTCGTGGGCTTGGTATGAGGGGTCGTGCTCTTCGTCGACAATGATCAGGCCAAGGTTTGGGAGGGGGGAGAAGAGGGCGGACCGGGGTCCGACAACGACCGGAACCTTCCCCGAAAGAATGCGGGCGAAAGTCCGGGCGCGATAGGCCGGCGTCTGCCCGCTGTGAACTCCCTCTGCCCGCGGAGAAATCCGGAGCATGGCAGCGAGGAGGGGCGGGACGAGCCCAATCTCGGGAGTCAGGACAAGAACGGATCCTCCCTCCGAAAGAATAGAGCGGACCATCTCCTGGTAGAGGCGTGTCTTCCCGGAGCCGGTCACCCCCTGGAGAAGAAAGGGGGCGAAGCTTTCCCGCCGACCCTCGTTCCAGGCGGAAAAAGCGGCAGCCTGGGCCGAGGAAAGGGGCGGAAGATCGGCTTCATCCTCCCGGATCTCCGGAGGGGGGGCGTCGTACTCCTTCCAGAATCGGGGAGAAAGAGGCTTGGGAAGACTGAGCGTGGGGGGGAGGGCAAATCGCGTCAGAAGCCCTGGGGGGAGCTTGTAGTACCAGGAGGCGAAGGTGACGAGAGGATGAAGGCTCGACGGGAAGACAGGAGCGGGATCGAGGCGCTCGTGAATCTCCCGGAGAGAGCCTTCAAATGGGGGGGCGGAGCTCGACCAGACGACGCCTGCGACGGTCCGCCTGCCCAGGGGAACCGCCACGCGGGTTCCCGGAAAGATCTCTCCGAGGCGATCGGGATGTCGGTAGGTGAGCAAAGGGGTGTCGAAAATTGCATCGAAGGGAAGGACGGTCAAGAGTCCCTGGCCCTCAAAGGGGGCGGGTGTCGGATCCACTTTTAAGCCGGAGGATTTCCTGGGAAAATTCTTCAGGATCGCGGAAGCTTTTGTAGACGGAGGCAAAGCGGACATAAGCCACATGGTCGACCCGGGAGAGATGCTCCATCACGAGTTCCCCTATCCGGCGGGAGGCGATCTCCTGAGAGGGAAGCTCCGAAAGGGTCCTCTCGATCGTATCAACAATGCCCGAGATGGCGTCGGTGGAGATGGGACGTTTCTGGAAGGCGCGGCGAAGCCCTTCGAAGAGCTTCTTTCTGTCGTAGGGCTCCCGCCTCCCGTCCTTCTTGACGACGACCGGGGCCGACTCCTGGACCCATTCATAGGTCGTAAAGCGTGCATGGCAGACCACGCATTCCCGACGGCGCCGTATCCCGCGGCCGTCGGAGGTCAGGCGTGAGTCGACGACCTTGGAGTCGGGGACGCGGCAGAAGGGGCAGTTCATCGGTCAGAGACGGAGCCACTCCTCCGGATCTCCCCGTAGATGGGAAAGCGTCCAAGAAGCTCCCGGACCTGGTCGGCCACTTTCCGGGTGACCTCCGCCTTGCCCCGGCTGTCGAGGATCTCCCGGATCCACAGGCCTATGTGGCGCATCTCCTCGGGGCCTAGCCCGCGGGTTGTCGCGGCCGGCGTTCCGATGCGGATGCCGCTTGTGACGGTGGGGGGTTTGTCGTCGAAGGGAACGCCGTTCTTGTTGACGAAGATTCCGGCCTGAGAAAGAAACTGCTCCGCATCGCGCCCAGTGAGTCCCTGTGTTCTAAGGTCCATCAGAAGAAGGTGGTTGTCCGTCCCTCCGGTAAGAAGGGTGTACCCGCCCTCTGTCAGGGTGTTGGCCAGCACGCGGCAGTTTTCGACGACCCGGGTCATGTAGTCGCGGAAGGACGGGTCCATGGCCTCTCGAAGCATGACGGCCTTGCCTGCGACCACATGCATGAGAGGGCCTCCCTGCATCATCGGGAAGACAGCCTTGTCGAGAGCCTTTGCCAGGGGCTCCCGGGAAAAGGCCATTCCGCCACGGGGGCCGCGGAGGGTCTTGTGGGTCGAGGTCGTCACGAAGTCGGCCACGGGGAAGGGCGAGGGGTGAAGGCCGGCCGCAACGAGACCCGAGATGTGGGCCATGTCGACGAGGAAGACGGCGCCGACCTCGTCGGCGACCTTGCGAAACGCCTCAAAGTCGATCGTCCGGGGATAGGAGCTGGCCCCGGCAATAATGATCCGTGGACGGTGCTCTCGGGCAAGCGTCCTCACCTGGTCGAGATCGATCAGTCCGGTCTTCGGGTCCACCCCATAGGAGACCGCCTTGTAGTAGTGGCCCGAAAAGGAGACCGGGGCTCCGTGGGTCAGATGTCCCCCGTGAGAGAGATTCATGCCGAGGATGGTATCCCCCGGGCGGATGGCGGCGAGGTAGACCGCCATGTTCGCCTGGGATCCCGAGTGGGGCTGAACATTCACGTGCTCGGCCCCGAAGAGAGACTTGGCGCGGGAAATGGCAAGCTCCTCGACCTTGTCGACCGCTTCGCATCCCGAGTAGTAACGGCGCCCTGGGTATCCTTCGGCGTACTTGTTTGTCATGACCGAACCCACCGCCTCGAGAATGGAGGGGCTGACATAGTTTTCTGAGGCGATCAGGATCAGTCGGTCCTGTTCCCGTTCGACTTCCTGCATGATCGCCTGATAGGTTTCGGGGTCCTTCTGTTCGAGCCAGCGCATGGGGCAGATTTCCTCTCGGGTTGGGGCGGGGCCGTGTGTTTTTAGCCTTTTAAGGCCGTTCCATGAACGTTTAGCGGGTGATTCTGTCCAGCTCCGCTATTTTCTCAATCCGGCGTGCGTGGCGCCCCCCCTCGAAGGTGGCGGAGAGAAAGGCGTCGAGCCACGAGACGGCATTGTCTTCGGTGACCTCGCGGCCTCCGAAGACGACAATGTTGGCGTTGTTGTGTTGCCGGGCAAGGCGCGCGGTTTCCTCGTTATAGAGAAGTGCGGCCCGGATCCCGTGAATCTTGTTTGCGGCGATGCTCATGCCGATTCCGGTTCCGCAGACGAGGACGCCGAGAGATCCGGGCTCGGCAAGAACGGACTCGCCCACCGACTTGGCATAGTCGGGATAGTCCACGGAAAGGTCGGCATCGGTGCCTAAGTCGAGAGCGGAAATCCCCTTCTTGGCGGCATGGGAGAGAAGTGCGTCCTTGAGTTCGCGGCCCGCATGGTCCGATCCGAAATAGAGCTTCATTCAGGCCTCCGGGAGGCATTATTGGGGTGTTTTCCACGCAGAGACCGTGTGTGATGACAAATCAGGGGAACTCACATAGAATTATACCATTGAACCTCGCCGGATGCACCACGTGGACACAAAGGGGGAAAGACGGGGAGGCGCGTCAAATTGTTGCAGGGAGAAGGAGTCGATCGTGGAGGGAAAGAGCTTGTTCTTGAGGGTTTTCGGAGCCTTTCCCGTGACATTCCTCTTGTTGCTTTTTGGTCTTTCTGCCTGCGACCCCTCCGTCTTCAATAATCCCCACGGTCTTCTCGGGGGGCTGTTCTCCTCCGGAAGCGCCAAGTCGGGGAGCTCTTCGGGAGCCCCCCCCCAGTCTTCCTCCAGCGAAACGTTCTCTTCAGCGACCGGTCCGGAGCCGAGCTCCCGAAAAGGCTCCTCCTTCGGGGCCCATCTAGATCCTCCGAGCTTTTCTCATGTCGTCCCCCTCACCGAAGGTGACGGAATCTATCTCCAGTGGCGGAGGGTCGACAACGCCTCCGACTATCTCGTCTATGACGGCAATCGCCTGATTGAGGATGTCCCTCACACTCATACCCGGATCATGGGGCTCCTCCCCTGTACCGGATATGCCTTCCGGATCTATAGCTCAGACGGGAAAAGTGTCTCTCAAAAAGGTCTTCTCGTCAGGGTTCACACGCGGGGATGTCTCCGGTCGCCCTAAGTTTTGTGCACATTGCCCGTCCTGCGACGCAACGCCCGGTAAAGTGGAATCCCGGAAAATCGATTCAGTTGAGCGAGCGAATGATGGGGGCCAGAAGCCGCCGCATCCGGGTCTGCGTCTTCTCGAGAGAGAGGGTGGCGTCTACGACGTGGAAGCCGTGGGTCTCCCGGAGGCTTTCGTACCCGGCCAGAACCCGCGACTGGAACAGGATGTAGGACTCTCGGGGATCGGAGGAAAGTTCCATGTCGAGACCGGCTTCGTAGAACTTGATCGACCGGGTCCGGGTGATCCTCTGGTAGGAGGTTTCCGGGTCGACCCGGAAGAAGAATGTCAGGTCCGGAACGATCGCAAAGTTGAAGTTCGAGAGAAGCCAGGGCCGGGGAAGGCCACGGGCACAGTCTCGGGCGATGGCGGTATAGATGTAGCGGTCGGACAGGACCACCATCCCGGCCTCCATGGCCGGAAGGATCTCGTAGGTGTAGCGGAAGCTGAAGTCGGCCGCATGGAGGAGGCTGAAGGCATATGGAGTCAGGATCTGCTTCTTCTTGGCCTTCCGGATGACGGGGGAGATGTCGGGACTCGAGTTCCATGAGCTCTTCAGGACCCCAAAACCCTTGGACTGAAGGTAATCGGAGAGAAGATCCATCTGGGTCGACTTGCCCGAGCCGTCGATCCCCTCGACGACGATGAGTCTTCCCGGGTAGGAGTGGGGAGGGGTGTGTATCATCTTTGGCCCTTCCGATGGGCCGTGAGAAGGGCGTCGATTCGCGATCTGAGGAGGGCCTGCTGGCGATGGATGGGGGCATTGGCGTCGACGGTCTCCATACCGTGCGTGCGCGAAAGCTCCCGGTACATCTCGATTAGCCGTCTTTGGTAGATGACGAAGGAGTCCTTTTTTCGGCCCGAGAGGTTCATGTCCATGCCGGACTCGTAGTAGTCGAAGAATCTCTCTTGGCGGGTCTTCCAGTGGAGGCGCTCGAGGAGGCTTTCCACGGGGAGGTCAAGATAGAAGGTCTTGGCCGGAACGAGGGCGAAGTCAAAGATGTTTGCGATCCATTCCGGGGCGATGCCCCGAAGGATCGCCCGGCTGAAGACCGTATAGACGTATTGCTCGGCGATGACGAGTTGTCCGGATTCGAGGGCGGGAATGATCTGATGCTCGAAACGGTCGACGAAGTCGGCGGCATAGAGAAAGCTGAAGGTGACCGGGTCAAGATAGTTCTGTTGCTTGAGGTCGGAGATCGCTCCCCGGATGAGCTCCACGGTATTGCAGGCGGAAACAACCACAGCAATTCCGCGGGACAGGTAGTAGTGCTTGAGAAGTTCGGCCTGTGTTGTTTTTCCCGAGCCGTCAGTGCCTTCAATGGCGATCAGGAGGCCGGGGTATTGCGTCGTCCGTTCCACGCGGTTTCGCTTTCATCAGGCATCAGGGGTGTTGTCCGGAAACTCTCCGAAACGGGTCCGTCCCTGGGGATTCCGTTACCGGAGGTCCGAGAGTTCCCGTTTTTTCGCAAATCTTTTAACTAAGCTAGCAACGCCCGAAGAGAAAGTCAATTAGGACCCGTCCTGCCGAAAACGACGGGACAGCACTTTCAAAGATCCGCTCTTCCCTCGGGAATGTCGGGGGATGGCCTCTGTAGACCCGTATGTCTAGGCCCTCGCCATTTCTGCCGCCTACAGTAAAACTCGAAAAAGTCAGGAGAATATGACTCGATTTTTCTTCTTTTTTTAGATTATTTTTATAATTTTTTAATTGTTTTCATGAATTTTTATGAATAAATCATTTATAAATTATTATTATTATAATTCTCAAAAATTCGAATTGACATTGAAAACGAAAATGTAATATTATTGTCAATAATTCCGAACATGGTTAGTTTCAGGATTCTTATGGCAAATAATGTCTTACGTAGAAGCCTTGTCATTTTTTATACGACTAGAAAGGAGAGGGGCCTTCTCTTTCGGAGGGGCTCCAAATAAAGTATGGAAAATTTTGACAACAACCGGAGAGTGGAAGACAGGCATTCGGCCGCCCGCAGGCTGGCGGACAAGAGGGATGAGGATGTTCAGGTGGAGGGGAAGAAGTTTCGGACCCGGATGAATGTCGCCATCTCGATCCTTGTCGCTATCACGACCATTGTTGGACTCTTTCTCGTGGTGAAAAGCCTCGGACGTCTTTCGGCCGCCTCCCGGGAGCTGGCCGAGGTCGGGAAGGTCCGGAACGCTCTGATCAGACTTCAGTCCGATGCCGGAGCCTTCTTTTTAAAGAGCGATCCGACCCTCTATCGCGACTTTGTCGAGACGAACGCCAGTCTGACAAAACAGATCGGCACCCTCGATGGGATCACCCCCAAAGAAAAGGCGGAGGTAAAGGTCAATCTCATCCAGATGCGGGCGCTTTCAACCCTTCTTTTTCATACAACTTCCCGGCCGGTCGAGAAGCAGGGATTTGCCAGCGTCCAGAACCTGATCCAGATCCTCGACAGGAACGTGGCCAAGAAGGCGGTCGATCGAGAGGAAACAAAGTATGCGACGGAGGAGGCGACAATCCGGAACATCGTCATCGGGAACAGCCTTTTCATTCTCGTTCTTGCGATCCTTTCGTCTCTCATGACCGTCAAGCTGGCGCACAATGTTCAGCGTGGTCTGCTCGACCCGCTTCACCAGCTGGCCGAGCAGGCGAGGGAGGCTCAACACTTTCGTCTCTCGGACTCCCATATTGAGAGTCCCTATCTCGAGATTCAGGCGGTGAGCACCACGATCCGTTCTGTTCTTAAAATGGTCTTTACCACGCTGAACCGGCTTCCCGGGCTGGGAGTGGCCATCGCCGAGGCTGACATGGGGAGGGGGCATGAGGGCAATACGATCCTTTATGCCAACGATACCATGCAGACCCTCTATCGGACGATCCGGCCTGAGCTTGAAAAGTTGACAGGGAGAACTCTTTCTGCGGATCTTCGGGGGATGTCGATCCATTCTTTTCACCGGGATCCGGACCTGATCCGACGGGATATCGCCGCCATCGGACCGGAGACGACCCGAAAGAATGCCGTCCTGACGATCGGGAACCGCTTCATCTTTTCCCAGAGCTTCGCCCTTACCGACGAGGAGTCCCAGCCGCAGGCCTACGTGACGGTCTTTTCGGATGTGACTCGCGAGGAGAATTTGAATTCAGGGATCAAGTCGGCCGAGTCTTCCGGACAGAACCTGACCCAGTCGATGGCTCAAATCTCGGGGTCGGTTGCCCAGGTCGCCCAGCGGCTCGATACCATCTCTCGGGAATTTTCAGGGATCAACGCCGAGGTCCACAGAGGGGGGGATATCGTCTCCAACCTTTCCAGGACGGTCGACAGTCAGACAGGTCTCATGACGACGCTCCGTTCCGTAACCGACTCCATGAACGCGAAGTCTTCCGAAATCCAGCAGATCACGGAGGCCATCAGCAAGATTGCCGAGCAGATCAATCTGCTGGCTCTTAATGCGGCTATTGAGGCCGCACGGGCCGGAGAGCAGGGGCGTGGCTTCGCGGTGGTGGCCGACGAGGTGAGAAAGCTTGCCGACATGACGGCCCGGTCCGTGGGGGACATTGGATCGATTATCGAGTCCACGGTGGAAGAGACACGGAGAAACAGCACATTGCTCTCCGAACTCGGCAAGGCCGTTCTCTCCACCAAGGAGCGGACGGAGGAGACCAAGCTGGCCTTTTCGACCATCGAGAACTCGCTTGAACGCCTGACGACGCTCTCGGAAGAAATCCGTTCGCAGATGACCCTCTCGTCGGGGGCCGTCGGAAAGATGGACGCTCTTGTGGGGGAGACGCTCAGAAACTACGAAAGCCTTCTCAAGTAAAGAAGAAAAAATCAGCGGGCAGGGATCGGAAGGGAAAACCACTGGACGGAGACGGGAGCTCCGGTCGACATGTCGAGACTTTCCGTCTTTTCGAGAATGAGTTCAGGAGAGCTCTCGTCTGTTTTTGGGGGGGAAATGCGTATGATTGACGACCGCATGGAAATCGTCGGAGACTCTCCGGCATAGAGAAGAAGAGCCCTTCTGGCGAGAATAAGTGCTGAGGTAAGAATTCCCAAGAGCTTCTGGTCTTCTTTTCCGATATGGCGCAGGTAGGGATGGGGCTTTTTCTTGAACCGGTTGCGCTCCTCTCCCTGGGACAGGACAAGGCCCGACAGGAGTCGATCTCTCTGGGAAAGTCCGGGGAGTTCCCCGTGGAGGAGAAGGTCCCAGATCGCCCGCTGGTTTGGTGCTGGAGCAAAAGAGACGGCAAGGTGGTCGAAAGTGCCAATAATATCGGAAAGAATCTGGGTTCTCCTCGCTCCGACCGTGGGCGGCAGGAGGCCTCCCACCAGGGCCGCATAGGTTTCCCGAAATGGGCGGAGATCCCGTGGGCGACTGTATCGGCGGGAGAGGCGGTGAAGAGTCTCGCGGAAGACGGCCTCCTCTTGGGGGCCCTGCTGGAGGCGAAAGTGCTCCATGAAGAGTCCCTGACGGAGTCCATAGTGGGAAAATGTCAGGGAAGGGGCCTTGGAAAGTCGGGCGATGGCCGCAATGACCGCAAGCCCCGAGGGCAGGATGTCCGCCCGGTCGGGGGCCACTCCCAGAATCCGCGCCTGCTCGACGGAGAGGTGGCGCCCGATCTTTTTGACAAGCCGGAAAATCTCCCTGGCAAGGATTTCATAATGATGAATGTCGGGATGAAAGGGATAGCCCCGGAGCTTTTGGGATATCCTGGCGAGTCCGCGGGCGGTTCCCCCGACTCCGATCAGTCCCGGATAGGACCGGTCGAAGAGTCCTGAGTTTTCCAGAACATCCGAAGTATACCTCTCGAGCTTTTTCCACTCGGCCGGGGTCGGCCGGGAGCGGTTTGAGAAAAAGGTCTCCGAGAGGCGCACCGCTCCAAGCGGAAGTGTCAGGATTCTTTTGGCACGGTTGTCTTCCACATCGATGATCTCGGCCGACCCTCCTCCGATGTCGAAGATGAGGCCGTCGGGGATGTCGAACCCGTTTTTGACCCCCTGAAAGCTGTACCACCCCTCCCGCTCCCCTTCGAGGACTTCTATCGGGTGTCCAAGACTCTTCGAAAGCCGTTCCAGAACGAGCTCGCGATTTTTGGCGTCCCTGACAGCAGATGTCGCTACGCAGCGGATCAGGTCCGTTCTATGAAAGGCGATTCGCTTCGCAAAGTCCTCCATGCTTCGTACGGCCCGATCGAGGGCATCGGGAGCGATCTCGAGGGAGGGGTACATGCCGGCGGCAATGCGGGCAGAACTTTTATAGCGTGCGACCGTCCAGAAGTCCTCGCCGCGGATGGCGACGATCTCGAGGCGCATGGAGTTCGATCCGATGTCGATGAGGGCGATTTTTTCGAGGCTCATAAAATCATTGTGACACAGGACGCTCCGCCTTCCAAGAAGGGAGGATCGGAGAGCATTCGTTGACCCTTTGAAGGCCTTCTTCTATCGAGACCTCAAGACGCGAGGAAGAAGGTGAGTGTGGTTGGTGATTCCGGCATTTTTCTCCGTTTTTTTTCAATCGGATGGATGGTGTTCAAGGCCTCAACGGTGCTTGCAAAGATCCTTTGCATTTTCAACCCTCAGGTTGTATTATAAAGGCCATGAAGAGCCGGGATTTGATCAATAGTTCTTGAGAAAAACGGTTGGGTACTGGACAGAATCCAAGGATCTCATCATATCTTTGTGAAACTGGGTCAAGCAAAAACACTTTCGGTCCCGGTCCACAAAGGTAAGGAGATCAAGTTTGGAACGGCTCGCAAAATTTTAAAGGATGCCAATATTCACGGAGACAAAACATGAAAGTGACCTATCCTGTTCGGATTCTGAAAGAAGAGGATTATTATTCAGTTCAGGGACTCGAGCCTCTGACCGGCGTCATCACGGACGGGGACACTTTGGGTGAAGCCCTGAAGAATGCACGGGAAGCTCTGACAGGAGTATTGGGGGCGATGCTCGATCATGGAATGGAAATTCCGGATCCTTTGCGACCGGAAGAAGCACAGGAAGGGATCTACTGGGTAGAGCCGGACCTGCATGTTTCATGCCCGATCCTGATCCGGAAAGCGCGAATCGGGGCGGGAATGACCCAAGCCGATCTGGCGCGAAGGGTGGGGGTAACGTTCCAACAGGTGCAAAAGTGGGAACGATCGGGAACCAATCCGACCGTGGTGTCTCTCGAGAAAATTTTTAAGGCTCTCGGACGTACTCTGGATCTCTCTGTCGCTTGAGTCGATATCTTCTCGATGTAAGGCAAAATAGAGAACATGCGAGTGGATGACTGCTCTTCGCCTGAATTTTTTAGGGGCAAAATCAGCCGACATCCGGGGAGAGTGTCCGACAAGGGCAAGAGTCGACCCCCCGGAAGTTCCGGCGAGCATCGCTCTTGGCCCATCTAAAATTTCCAATTCTCGCTGTCTCTCTATGCCAACTCTTCCTGGCGGCTGTCCGGAAGATCCCCGGATAAAGAATGGGCCTCCCTTATTTCTAAGATCAGCAACTCACGGCCGAGCGCTTTTTGTCCAATTCGCGGCCCGGTCCCACAAGAACAGGACCCGTCCGTGCACCAAGCGCCCCTCTTCGCGCTCTCCCCCTTCGGGACTTCGTATCTCAATGTGCCCCTGAGCGTCTTCTTATTGCGCCTTCTTCTCGCTACAGGAAAAATTCGCTTCGAAAATCTCCCGTGATAGGAGGGGTTTTTCCGGATCGATTGTCCATTCGGCCCCAACAAACCCTCATTGAAAAGGGTGGACGGGTTTTTCGCGATTGATCCCGCACTCTCTTGAGGTATAATGGAAAAAAAGAAAACGCGGGCCTTGGGGTCCGCCGTCCGGCAGGACGATCTCTCCACGTCAAACGATCGAAAGGACACCCATGTCTGAGTACACCCTCCCGGCGAAGGAACAGAAGCAGGAGGTCGTCCAGAGCATGTTCACGTCGGCGGCGGCAGCCTACGACCTGAACAACTCCGTCCTTTCCCTGGGCCAGCACCATCGCTGGAAGCGGCTGACCATCAATCTTCTCGATATCGTGCCTGGCCATGTGGTCGTTGATCTCTGTGGAGGGACGGCCGATCTTTCCCTTCTGGCCGCGGAAAAGGCTGCCGGAACGGGGCTTGTCATGACGGTCGACCTTAACCTTGCGATGCTTCGCGTGGGGCTTGCCAAGGCTCGGAGCCGCCTGATCGACGGGCTCAAGGAGCGCGAAAGCCGCGCCCGTCCCGTCATGATCCAGGCCAACGCGGAACGGATTCCCCTTCCCGATGGCTCGGTCGATCGGCTGACTGTGGGGTTCGGACTCCGGAATGTGACGAACCTCGATACCGCACTTGCGGAGATCCACCGCATTTTGAAGCCGGGGGGGCGTTTTGCCTGCCTCGAGTTTTCTCATCCCGTCAACGCCCTTTGGGACGGGCTCTACCGTTTCTACTCCTTTTTCATCCTGCCCAAGATCGGTCGATGGATATCGAAGGACAATACCGGAATCTACGAATACCTCCCCGCCTCGATCGCGAAGTTCCCCGACCAGGAGAGCTTCCGGAAGACGATCGAAAAGGCCGGATTTTCCCGCGTAGGCTATCGCAACCTCTCGGGAGGGATCGTCGCGATCCATACGGGAGAGAAATAATATGGAGTCAATTCCCCTTTCGGTCGTCGAAGAGAACGGGTCGGACTCTTCCCGTCCCCTCAGGTACAAGAGGATCCTTTTTGTGTGGCTTCCCGTCCGACAGATTTTTCCCGTCGGGATCGGCTACCTTGTCAACTGGATCCACCGGGAGCATCCCGAGGTCGCTCTCGAGGTTCTTGACCTCACGCGATTTGCCGAGGCGGAGCAGCTTTCTGAACTCGCGAAGACAATCTCCCGCTTCTCCCCGGATCTTTTGGCCTATTCGTGGCGCGACGTCCAGATCTTCGCTCCCCACGAAGGAGACAACTCCCTTCGTCGGGCCTTCGAATTTTACTATTCTCCGAACCTCCTGACCCGCGCTTACGCGGCGTGGGACGGCCTGCGCATGGTCTGGAAGTACCGCTCGGAGTTCCATAAGAAGCTTCGCTTCATCCGGGAAGGGATGCGCCGGGCGCCGGGCGCCTGTGTGATGGTGGGGGGAGGTGCCTTCTCCGTCTTTGCCGAACAGATCATCCGACTTCTTCCCGAAGGGGTGATCGGAGTCGTGGGCGAAGGGGAGGAGGCGATGGTCAAGCTTATCCGGGGTCTGCCCCTCGACGACGAGCGCACGATCATGCTCCGCGGAGGGGAGATCGTCCTCGGCAAGAAGGCCGGGGCGGTCGAGATCCGACGGGCTCCCTTTGACCTGGCCCACCTCGAGTCCGTCTTTCCGGGTCACTCCCTCTATCACGGCAAGACCGTGGGGATCCAGACGAAGCGTGGATGTCCGTATGGCTGCTCCTTCTGTCTTTATACCTACATCGAGGGGAAGCGGGTCTACTACCGCGACCCCGAGGATGTGATCGGAGAGATCCGCCAGTATCGGGACCGCTGGGGTATCCGGAACTTCTGGTTTGCCGATGCCCAGTTCATCCCCGGGGTCAAGGCCGTACCCGAATGTCTTGCGCTCCTTAGGGCGATGAAGGAGGCTGACCTTGGGGTGACTTGGTCCGGATATATCCGGACAAGTCTCATCTCGCCTGAGATGGCCTCACTCATGGTGGAATCGGGCATGGGCGACCTCGAGGTCGCCATCACATCGGGGTCCCAGGAGATCCTCGACTCTCTTCGGATGGGCTTCCGGCTCGAGGGGCTCATGGAGGGGTGCCGGAACCTGAAAAATGCCGGCTACCAGGGAAAGATCATTCTCAACTACTCTTTGAACGCCCCGGGAGAGACCCCGGAAACCCTGGCAGAGGCGGTCGAAAGCTACGAGGAGATCTGCCGGATATTCGGTCCGGAAAATGTCTATCCCATGGTCTTCTTCCTGGCGGTCCAGCCCCACACGAGCTTCGAGAAGCGCCTCATGCGGGAAGGGTGGCTTGCTCCGGACTATGATCCCATCTCCCTCAACCCTTGGACGATCCGGAAGCTCCTCTACAATCCGGGTCCCTTGGGCGAGCTGATCGCCAAAGCCTGCCTCTTGGCTTGGGACATCGAACCGATGGCCATGGGTCGGGTGGTGATGCGGGAGATCAAGAAGTCCCTGGGCGAGCGGTCACTCTCTGCAAAGGACTCCCTGGTGGTCGGAGCCTCCTGATGGACGGGATTCTTCCCGGCCCTCTCCCGGAAGGCTTCCGCGCTCTCCCGGGTCCATTTCGGGTGCTTCTCGGCCAGGATGGCACGCTCACGCGCTCGCTGTCGTTTCTGACGGGAGAGGCGGTGTCGGTCGAACCGGTCTCCCTTCCCGAGAGCGTCCAGGGTCTCAGGAAGGTCTACCTCCGGGTTCCCTCGGTGGGGAGGCTTGTCTTTGCGAGGACCCGGGTCCTCGCCATGCCCCCTTCCCCCGATGACCGCTGGATGGTCTCCCTCATGAAAGGCGACCTGGCCATCGGTCAGTCGATGGAGGCCCGCTTCGGTCCCCTTCAGAAAGAGGACTACGCCATCTATGCCTCTCCGGCTCCCTTCGACCCCGATGCGGCCGAGAAGGAAGGGGCTTTCTGGACCCGTTCCTATCGGATGACCGCCGCCTCGGGCGCTTCGCTTCTGATCGAGGAGTTCTTTCTTCAGCCTCTGCTGGCTCTGGCAGGAGGATCCCCCCGGTGAGAGGAAGGTTCCGCGATACCCTGGATTTGATCCGCTTCGACCGTCCGGTGGGGACGCTTCTCCTCTTTCTTCCGTCAGGATGGGCAATCCTCCTCGCCCGGCCGGGAGAGACCGCCTGGGGATGGATGGCGCTTTTTTTTCTTGGAGCCTTCCTGACCCGGTCCGCGGGCTGCGTGGTAAATGATCTTTTTGACCGGGAGATCGACCGGAAGGTCGCAAGGACCCGAGGCCGCCCTTTGGCCGACGGCCGGCTTTCCGTCCGATGGGCCGTGGGGGTCTTTCTTTTTATGACGGCTCTCTCCGCCTCTCTTCTTCCCTTCTTCTCGGAAAGGGCGATTCTTGTAGCGGTCGCAGGGTACGGTACTGCGGTTATCTACCCTCTGATGAAGCGCTTCTTTCCCCTTCCCCAGCTTTTCATGGGGATCCCTTTCGGGGCGACTGCCCCCCTGATGGCCTGGGTTCAGCTGACGGGAGGCCTCCAGACCAAAGGCCTTCTTGTGGCCGCAGCCGGGCTCTTTTGGGCGACCGCCTACGACCTGATCTACGCCGTGGCGGACCTCCCCGACGACCGCAAGGCGGGAGTCCGGTCCGGGGCGGTGACCTTTGGCGACAATCTCTGGGCTGTCTTTCTGTTCTTTTCCGTTCTGTCCGGACTCTTTCTCTGGGAGGCCGGACGGACCCTGCCTCGTTCAGGGTGGCTTCTCTGGACGATTCTCCTCTTTTTCGGAACGGTGGCCCTTCAGGCAATGAAGATGAGGAGGGGGTTGGGTGATGGCGAACCGATGGCGCTCTTTCGCTCCCATGTGACCCTGGGGGCCCTTCTCATGGCCGGGTTCTGGATGTCGACGCCGACACTGGTCTGACATTGGCCAGGGTGGGGGATCGCTCCCTGATCGTTTTGCCACTGGAGGATCGCCCTCCGTGCATTTGTTGGAGAAACCAAAAAACGATCCGGACATGATCGAATCGGAAAATTGACGGGGGAGTCGCCCCGGGAGTGCGTGCCATGTTCCGGGGGGACAGGCCGCAATTGTTGGCGGGGAGAAGTCCCGCTCCACATTTAAAGAGAAAGGAGAAGCGCATTCCATCTTCCGGCGTAAACGCCGAGGCTTGAAATCGCGCGACAAAAAATATGAGCGGATCATTGAAACGGACGACGGCAGGACTCTTTGCCGGGCTGGCGCTTCTGTCTTTCGGGGTTGTTCCGGGGGCAAGGGCCTACGCTGCAACCATCAAGGTCGCGAGCCCCGACTTCAAAAACGGGGGAAGGATCACGAACCGCCATGTCTTTTCGGGATTTGGCTGTTCGGGGGGGAACGTCTCCCCAGAGATCCGGTGGGGGCGCCTCCCCAAAGGGACTCGCTCGGTGGCAGTGACGGTCTATGACCCCGATGCTCCGACCGGGTCGGGCTGGTGGCATTGGGTCGTCTACAACATTCCTCCGAAGGTCCACAGTCTACCGGAGGGTGTCGGGACGAAGGACGGGAAGGGGCTTCCTGCCGGAGCCCTCCAGGGAGTCACCGACTTCGGGGCTCCCGGATACGGAGGTCCGTGTCCTCCCAAGGGGGACCGCCCCCACCACTACATCGTGACCGTCTATGCGCTCAAGACATCGAAGCTTTCAGTGGGACCGGGAGCCTCGCCCGCGCAGATCGGCTACTTTATCCACTTTGCGACCCTTGCCAAGGGACGCCTCGTCGGCCGCTACGGGCGGTAGAGGGGTTTCTCTGATTCGGAGGAATTATTTAACTACTCTGTATAGAAAGAGAAAATAATTTTTTTTCTGCTTCAGTCCGAAGAGGTTGCGAATTTCTGTGTCGTGGAGTATTCTTTATGAAACGGCGTTGCCACTTTTGCCGCCCGAACTCTTACATTATCCTGACTGGAGGTTCCAGAATGGCTCCTATCCAAACCGTTGGAAACTGGACGGCGCTCGAGTACGTGATTCCGATCGCTCTCGGGTTTGCCATCGTCGCAGGTTGGTTCATGGCGATCTCCTCGATCTACTCCAACCCCGACGCCAAGTAGTCTCTTTTCCGTGGCATCCGTTTCGGTCGTGACCATCTGATGCGCCTTGTCTCGGAAATCAAGAAGATGTGGACCGATGCCCGGCCGATATTTTTTATATTGGCCGGTGTTATCGGTCTTTTTTTGTTGCTTCTTGGCTCCATGATCTGGGGCCTTGCGGGCAACGATTCCTTTTCGAACTA
>JAJYYA010000047.1 GCA_021801345.1 Nitrospirota bacterium | reverse complement strand
AGGAGACGGTCGTCTCCCCCGAGACGGGAGAGGCGGAGACGACCGCCCACGTCCTCTTCCTGGCGGAGCTTACCCACCGGGGCGGAGCGATCCGGGACCGGCTGACCGCCCGGAGAGCCTTCAGAAGACGACGACGGTCGAATCTCCGGCACCGGGCTCCGCGCTTCGACAACCGGACAAGAACAGAGGGTTGGCTTCCGCCCTCCCTCCAGCACCGGGTCGACACGACCGCCTCCAGGGTAACGCGTCTCCGGAAGAGTGCTCCCGTGTCCGCCATCAGCCAGGAGCTGGTCCGGTTCGATATGCAGAAGGTGGAAAATCCGGAGATTTCCGGAGCCGAGTATCAGCAGGGGACGCTGGCCGGCTACGAGGTTCGGGAGTATCTGCTTGAGAAGTGGGGGCGTTCCTGCGCCTATTGCGGGAAGACGGACGTTCCTCTGGAGATCGATCATATCCATTTCCGGTCGAAGGGCGGGTCGGACCGGATCTCGAACCTGACGCTCTCCTGCCGTCTCTGCAACGAAAGAAAAGGATCCAACCCTGTCGAGACGTTTCTGGCGAAGAAGCCGGAGGTTCTGTCCCGGATTCTGGCAAAAGCCAAGGCCCCTCTCCGGGACGCCGCAGCCGTGAACACCACCCGGAGAGCACTGTTCGAGAGCCTGAAACAAACGGGTCTTCCCGTAGAGCAAGCATCAGGAGGACTGACGAAGTGGAACCGGACCCGGTTCGGACTCCCGAAGACCCATTCTCTTGATGCGGCTTGCGTCGGAGACGTGGACCGCATTGAGGGCGGGAACCGTCCCGTCCTGGGCATAAAGGCCACGGGACGGGGGAGCTACCAGAGAACCCGCCTCGACGCCTTCGGGTTCCCGAGGGGGATCCTCACCCGGAAAAAAGCCCACTTTGGATTTGCGACCGGGGATCTGGTCCGGGCCGTTGTGACGAGGGGCAAGAAGATCGGAACCTATGTCGGACGGGTGGCTGTCCGGGCCTCGGGGAGTTTCAACATCCAAGCCGGACCGGGAGTCATCCAGGGGATATCCCACAAGGTTTGCCGGCTTCTTCAGAGAGCCGACGGGTACGGGTATTCATTGGCAACGCCCAACAGAAAGGAGAGCGCATTCCTCCCCGGCATCAATGCCGGGGTCTCCAGTGCGCGCTGAGGATGAAAAAAAGACTCCTTTTCCTTCCACTTCTCATCCTCTTTGCAGGATGTGCCTCTCCCGAGGTCGTCCTCGATGATGTCATCAAACCCCCGATCACACTCGGAACAATCCACCGGATCGGCGTTCTGGTCTGGCCCCTCAAAAGTCCCGAGGAAAAACTCTTCCGGAGTACCCTTCTGCGGAATCTGGAAGAGGTTCCCGAACTTCACCCTGTCGCAATCCCTACCCCGAAAGACCTTAAAAATCTCTCTCTCATCGCTCCTACCTTGGCCCACCTCTCGGGAGCAAACGATCTCCTGCTTATCCACATCCTTTCACACCAGACTCACGACAGGCGAATTATCTCAGGAAACTGTGAAGCCCCTCCGTGCCAATCCATGAACATGCCTATGACAGTCAGAGTCAATGCCCTGAGACTCCACATCCTTTTTTTAAGGGCCTTTCCTTTCCATATCGACCTCGACAGGACGGTCGTCGTCCAAAACAAGGACAAAAAGATCCCTTTTTCCCTGTTTCAACGTCACTTCACCCCTAAAACGACCCTTAATCTTCGCCTGTACGCCAAGGCTTCCCAGCATATTCGCTACCTCTTCAGCCCTCTGCACCTCACTGTTTCGCGCCCATTCTTCCCTTACAACAGAGCCTCCCGGAAGGCCCTCAAAAGCCTTCTTGCGAATAAACCCGTTCTCGCCCTTTTCTTTCTCAATTCGGAGTACAACCGGATTCTCGTTCAAAAAAACCCTGTTCCGACAGAACTCTATGCCGATTTTGGTGTCACCTACGAAGCGCTCGGCGTCTACTCTCTGGCAGACTACTACTACAAAAAGGCGGCTCAGGGGGGAAAGAAACACACGCTCAGGAGCTTTGAACACCAAATGCGGTCCATGGTGGTCTATTTTATCGGTATCAACTTTTTCGAGAAGGGGAAAACCAGTGCTCAACATGCACCTTGAAGACCAGGCAGGGGACGTCCTTAAGAAGTTTCGGTATGGAAGGAAGCTCTCGCTTCGAGTGGTGGCAGAAGCGGCAGAGATTTCCACCGATCTCCTGCGATCGCTTGAGGCCGGAGAGAGCGCGCCCAAAAAACAGGAACTCATTCGCTTGGGTGTTGTCTTGGGATTTGACGGAGAGGCCATGGCCTCACTTCACCTCAGTGAAGCCCCTCCTCCGGGCGTTACGCTTTCCTCCCGGATCCGTCCGCTGAATATGAGCTATGGAGGCTATGCGGTCCGCTGCGCCCTCGTCCGACACCCGGAAGACCCGCGGCGAGCCCTGCTCGTAGATACAGGAGGAGGAGAAGGCCTTGAAGCAAAACTCGCTCCAGAGGGCGTCACCCTCGAGGCCATTCTTTTGACACACGGCCATGAGGATCACGGCGGAGGAGTGGGCCGCTTTCAAGGAGAAGGGAGGATCCCCTGCCTTCTCTCCCGGGAGGACCATTCCCTTCTCGAGGGCGAAAGAAGTACGGAGGGGCTTTGGCAGGATCCGACAGAGGGGTGTCGTGCCCTCGAGAAAAAGGGGTGGAAAATTCGAGTCATCAGGGCTCCCGGCCATACGCGAGGGTCGGTGGCCTACCTGATGGAGGAGTCTGTGTTTGTGGGAGATACCCTCTTCTGCGGGTCGGCCGGTCGGGCAAGGACCCCGGAGGACTTTCCGGAACAGCTTGAGTCCATCCGGCACATTTTTTCAAGTCTCCCGGACAACACCGTTATCGTCCCCGGCCATGGTCCTCTCTCGACGGCCGGCCATGAGCGGGAGACCAATCCCTTCGTCAGAACACGCACTCCATCCCTTTCTGGATCCTAGAAAATCTGCCGGCAAACGGACCTCTTTATGGGATCGTTTCCGGAAAGAAGTTTTTCGACAAGCTTGTCGTGGTGGCTCTGCCGCCCGGAGATCGCCCGTCGGATTCTGACCATAGCCTCCCCCCGGGCAAACTCCCGCAGGGCCTTAGCGGGAATATCAGGGCGGGGGTGGCGCAGACTTGCCAGGACGTAGGAGCAACCCCACTGAACATGTGTTCGGGCCAGCAATCCCATCCGGGTGGAAAGATCGAAGTCTGAGACCTGGGCAAGGCCAATTGCCTGAATGTAATAGGCGTCTCCGCGCGGATAGAGTGGCCTTGGGCGGGTAATCTCAAACTGGCCGAGGAGACGCAGGAGGCGGATATAGCTTAAGGCCCCGTGTATGCTTCTCGTATGGGGGCGGCCCCGGTCATGGTAACGAATAATCCTGACAGCTTGCATTAAGTAATCATGTGCTTTCGGATAATTGTAGTCGTTCATCTCTTCGTCGGCCAAGACCCGGTACTCGGAGACGGTCACAAAGCTCTCGAAAGGCCTCAGTCTCTGCTCAAGGAAGGCCGCCCTCTGGAGGTAGGACTCCCGGAGGAGGGTCACCCGATCAGAAGGACTGTTGCAAAGCCGCTTCTCCTTGTCTGTAACCGGAGCCGAACAGTCAAAGTCGAGGACTTTGGCGACTGTCCGATGAAAAGAATCGGCTTCGGTCGAAACCAGACGAATCTCCTGAACCTTGTTTCGATGATTATTGAGAATGACGGCACTTGTGAGCGACCCGAGAGAGAGCACTGCCCCGATGACGGCAATCAGGATTGCCGTCAAGAAGCACCCCCGCACACACAAAGAAAGGGGAGGAGAACACACCCCCTCCCCTTTCCGGAAATCCGGTCACAAGACGACAATGCTGACCTCGTCTCCTTCTCGTTCATGGACTTCATAGCAACGGACCTCCTCTCCCGGCCTTGTAGAACAGGCTCCGGTCGAAAGATCGAATCCCCAACCGTGGAGGGGACACAGCACCTGCCCTCCCCGAACGATCCCGTCGGCAAGGTATCCCCCCCGATGGGGACATCGGTTTTCGATGGCATAATAGCGTCCGTCGACCCGAAAAAGAGCGATCTCATGCCCCTCGGATTGGACAAGCTGCCCCTCATTGCTCTTGCCGGAATAGTGCACCGTGATATTTTTCATCAAGACCTCCAAAAATTCTTAAATACCTTAAAAGCCCAAACGTCAGGGAAAGGACTGACAGCCGTCACTAAAACCCAGCTCTTAAATGATACCGTTTCTCGTTTGCCCTGGGCAAACCCGTCAGAAAATAGCTTCGCAACCCGCTTTCCATTCCCTCCCGTCCGATGGTATGATCAAGCCAATACTCCTTTTAGAGTCAGGTGTCCCCCTCCCATGCCCCCCGGGAATCGGGTCCTTCTCCTGGCCGGCATTCTGACCATGACCTCATCATTTTTCGATCCAACCAAGAAAGGGAGCAGGAAAAACTCCGATGAACAACGAAGAGACGCTCGACAAATACCTCGCTGATCTTTCCTTCGACAAGGATCCCCTCACGGGAGAGATCGCCCTTCTGACAACACAGCACAGCCGTTTCCACACGGGACGCTCCGGAGGACTTCTCCTGGCGATTCTGGCCTCCACCACGCGGATGGAGCATGTCTTCGAGTGGACCGCTGCCTACGGCTCGACCACACTGTGGCTTGCCAAGGCCCTCCCCGACACGGCGAGCCACACAATCGGGGTCGTCAGCGACGAGAATCTTCGCCTCATATCGAACTACATGAAAAGAGCAGGTCTGTCCGGTCGCGTGCAGATTTCAAAGTCCTCCGGCCCCGACCATCTTCTTTCGCTGGACGCGCCCCAGAATCTTATCGTTCTCGACCTCCAGCAGGAACGCACCAAGCTTGCAGACTGGTATCCCGCCATCGAAAAAAAGCTCGCCCCTGGAGGAATCCTCGTCTCTCTGGGCATGTCGCCTCCCGAGGGAAACGGGTCCCGCTCCCTCCTTCACTCCTCGGTCGAGTCCTTCAACCACAAGATTCTCGGGAATTCAAACTTCCTGACAACGATCCTGCCGCTCTCCCAGGGCATGCTGGTCGCCAGCCGAATCTCGTGACGGAGAAACCATGGGCATGAGGGCCACACTCCTCATCGCCGCTGGAGAGCAAAGCCCCGACCTTTACTACCGGACAGGCTTTCTGACGCCTGACCCATACATCTACGCCGAGATCGGAGGAGAGAGCTACATGCTTCTCTCCGACCTCGAACGGGACCGGGGTCGCAAGGACGGCCGCGCTACCCACGTTCTCTCGACGGCAGAGTGGGAGGAGGAGGCTGATAAATCGGGGAAACGGGGTCTTTCGGCCATCGCCGCCCTCTTTCTGAAGAGCCGGGGCGTGACCGATCTGGACGTCCCCTTCGACTTTCCTCTGGGTCTCGCGAAAAAACTTTCCGATGAAGGACTCTCCGTCACCCCTGTGGAAGGCGCCTTTACCCCCGCTCGGGCCTTAAAGTCCCGGGAGGAGGCTCACCTGATCCGGAAGGTCCAGAAAGGGGTCGAGGACGCCCTTCACGAGGTCGTCGCCCTTCTCAAACGATCGACGGTAAAAGACGGCGAAATCCTCTATGAGGGAATCCCTCTTACCTCGGAGCGGCTCAAGGCCCTTCTGAAGCAATCCCTCCTTGCCCAAAACCTCATCGGATCGCACACCATCGTCGCCGGGGGGCTCCAGGCCTGCGACCCCCACAACGAGGGATCGGGCCCCCTGCCGGCCCACCGCCCCATCGTTTTCGACATCTTTCCCTTCTCCGAGGAAAGTCGTTACTATGCCGACATGACCCGGACCCTCTTCAAGGGACCCGTCCCTCCGGTCTTCCGGGAGCTCTACGAGACCGTCCGGAAGGCTCAGGAGGAAGCGATCGCCCTCGCGGCTCCCGGAGTCGACTCCTCCCGACTGCACCAGGCGGTGGAGTCCCGGTTCGAAGCTGCCGGATATAAAACCGGCGAGGTGGAGGGGCGTATGGAAGGTTTTTTCCACGGAACGGGCCACGGAGTAGGTCTCGAGATCCACGAAGCCCCCCGCGTGGGAAAAACCGGGGTTCCGCTCCAACCGGGACATGTGATCACCGTTGAACCGGGGCTCTACTATCCCCGGCTTGGAGGGGGGATCCGCATCGAGGACATGCTCTACATCACCCCTCAGGGCCACGAAAACCTTACGACCTTCCCCAAGGACTGGGCGACGGTCGCCATCCCTTGACCGAACCTTGACCGGGATCCATCTTCTCATCGGTTCGGGAGGTCTGGTCGGGGAAGCCCTGGTCGAACGACTTTCCGATTCCCGCAACGCGGTCCTTGTCACATCCCATCGTCAGCCTCTTCCCTCCATAGGACAGGCCACATCTTTTTTCTGGGACATTTGCTCTCCTGCCGACCCGGTCATACAGGACCACGAGTCTCATGGGATCCCCGCACTCGAGGCCGCACTGGAGGGCGGCACCCTCCGAAGCGTCTCCCTTTTTGCCCATCCCTCCTTCGTCCGCACCGACTCCCCCTCGGAAGGCTCTCTCAAGGGACTCGAAGATCTTTCCCGCATCGTCCGCCTGATCGATCACCTCCGGCCCCGCCTCTCCCCCGACGGAACACTCCTTGTCTTTTTTCCCTCCCTCTCCCTCCACCGCGCAGGAGGCTATCTCTTCGCCCGGACCTGGATCGGCGCTCTCGAAGGAGTCTTCGGGGAGTGGAGTCGCATCCCTCAGGGCCCCCTCACAACCGGCATCGAGATTCTCGTCTCCCCTGACCGCCACCGGCCCCACATGACCCGGGAGATGGAGTCCCGCATCGCCTCCCGCACCTCCCGAGGCCGACTGGCCACCGCCCACGAAATCGCAGACTTTGCCGCATGGCTTATCCTCTCTCGCTCTCCCCTCTTTCACGGACAGATCCTCCGAACTGAAGGCGGTCCCTACTACTAATAAAACTCCTCCCACCGGGAAAGAGCTGATCCAGACTCACCCACTGCCTCTCCCTTGACCTTCCCTCCTCCGGCTGATATTCTTCGTAAGGTGAACATTTGTTCACCTTACCTAAAACACGGAGGCCCCCAGAGATGCACAGACCCCCCTCTCTGACGTCCCGCCAAAAGGAGATCCTCTCCCTCATCGAAGACTATGTAACACGCCATGGCTACCCGCCAACCCTGCGAGAGATCGCCGAGATGGCGGGCATTAGAGGCATCAGCGCCGTCAAGGGACATCTCGACCGCCTTGCCGCCAAGGGTGTTCTCCTCCGGGAACGGGGCGCCCGGAGCCTCTCGGTGGCAAAGAGCCCTCCGACACCCTCCCTTGTCGAGGTCCCCATCCTGGGACAGGTCGCCGCAGGACATCCCGTCCTCTCAGAGGAAAACCTCGCGGGCCATCTCGCCATTGACCCCTCCTGGGTCCGGAAGGGGCCGTCCTTCTTTCTCAAGGTTCAAGGGGAGAGCATGAAGAGGGCCGCCATCCTCGACGGCGACTACGTGCTCGTGCGCTGTCAGGAGACGGCCGACGACGGACAGATCGTGGTGGCGACCCTCGATGGAGAGACCACGGTCAAGCGGCTTCGCCGCAGAGGGGAAAAGGTCTCCCTCCTTCCCGAGAACCCTGATTTTTCGGAGATCCTTGTGGCAGGGGAAGATTCATTCCGCATCGTCGGCGTCGTGACGGGAGTCTTCCGTCTGATCGACGGAACCCTTTCCTGACGCCCCGGGGGGAGACAATGACCAGAACGGAGCTTTTTACCAGTGAGATGGTGGGGATCTCCGGGGCCGATTCTTCTCGTTTCCTCCACCAGGCCGCCCTCTCCCTTCTCGACAGAGACGGGGTCGTGGTCTTTCTCTGCGGAGACAACCTTTTTGATCCCGACCTGATAACGAAAATGGCCAGAAAAAGAGGAGCAGACACTCTCTCCGTCCTTTCGCGCATCAGGATTGCGCGCCTCTTCACACTGCACCAGCTCGCAACCTGCGCCGAAAGCCGGCTGGAAAAACTTGTTTTGAAGGAGACCGTGCGCGGCGTCATGGTGTCGGGACTCCTTCCTCTCTTTTCGGAAAAACGCATCCCGGAGAGGGAGGTCGACACCCTTCTCGAACGGACCCTTTGCTCCCTCCGGCATCTCGCGCACTCTTGCAGTCTACCGGTTCTTCTTTCCCTTCCCGAGGACTCCCACCTCTCCGGACGATGCCAAAAGATTTGGGAGCGTGCCGCAATGGCCTGCACCCGTCTCGTCCGCCTGCCAGTGCCGGCGGAAAGATAAGGAGATTCCGTGGGACGAACCCTGCCGACATTTACAGAGCGGACCGACGCGCTCTTTCTCGAATGGAAGCCGTTCAGGCGGGCTCTGCGCCGGGAGGACCAGGAGATCCTCGATGCGCTCTTCTCCGAGGTGCGCCTTCATGCTCAGGCCGGAGCCGCTCTTTCGCCCGTCGAACCATGGCCGACCGTCCTTCTTGCCATGCTCATCGAGGAAAGAAAGGCCCGTCTCGTCCTGGAGCAAAAGATCGCACAGATCGTCGCGAAGGCCGATCCTGGCTCCTCCCATGCCCCCCCATCGTGAGGAGCGAGGGTGGCTCCTCGACGTCGTCCTCGCCCGGGGGGAGATTCTTCTGTGGATTCTCTTCTCGACAGGGGAGCGACGCCCCCTCCGCGCCTCCTTCCAGCCGCGCTTCTACCTCGGAGCCCCTGCCCGTGAACTTTCGTCGATTCATGAAAAGATCGCCCGGATGGGACTTCCTTGCAGCCTCTCCCTGACAGAAAAACGGGAGCTTGCTGAACCCACCCCCCGCCCGGTTCTCGAAGTTACCGTCGCCTCTCCCGGGGCATTCGGTCCGGTCGCAGCCAGCATCGTACGAGCCTTTCCGGGGGGAGCACTCTACAACTGCGACATCGATCTTCCTCGGCTTTACCTTTACGAAACGGGGCTCTTCCCTCTGGCCCTCTGCCGATTCATCTCCAGCGAGGAGGGGCTGGTGCGCGAGATTCGTGCGGAGGACTCCCCCTTCGATCCCGGATGGGTGATTCCCCCGCTTCGGATCATGGAGATGGCCGTCGAAGAGGAGCGGGCCGGAGCACCGGGAGCCTTCCCCGGAGCCATTCGAGTCACGGTGGACGGGGAGGTCCGGATCCTGGCGGGAGAGGAGCCGCACTTTCTTCTGGAATCCCTTGCGACCCTTCTCGACCGGGAGGATCCCGATCTCCTTCTGACCGACCATGGAGACGACCTCATCTTTCCCCGTCTTGCCCGCCTCATGGGGAAGACAGGCCTCACGCTCCCGCTCCACAGGGGGGAAGGGAGGAACGCCGCGACGAAGAACGGGCGGGCAACTCATTCCACAGGCGCATGGATCCTCTCCGGCCGCTGGCATATCGACCGAAAGAACTCCTTTGCCTATGCAGAATGCGGCCTCGAAGGACTTCTCGAGCAGTCTCGAGTTACGCGCATTCCGGTGCAGTCGCTGGCCCGGAGCTCGACGGGAACGGGCATCACCTCCATGCAGATCGACCGGGCCCTCTCGGAAGGAATTCTCGTTCCGTGGAGAAAAAACGAACCGGAAGAGTTCCGGAGCGCCCTCGATCTTCTTGAAGGGGACAAGGGGGGGATGGTTTTCGTCCCCCGCCCGGGTCTCCACGATACGGTCTGCGAACTCGACTTCGCCTCCATGTATCCCTCCATCATGACATCCTTCAACATCTCTCCTGAAACGGTCGATTGTCCCTGCTGTCCGGAGAACCGGGTTCCGGGAACCGGCCACACGCTCTGCACCCGAAGGGACGGCTTGATCCCCCGGGTGCTCTCCCCTCTGCTTGAAAAGCGTGCGCGCTACAAGGAGCTCCGGGACAGGGCCGAGGACCCTGAGGAAAAGAGGCGCTACGAACAGCGACAGGGAGCCCTCAAGTGGCTTCTCGTCGTCTCTTTCGGCTACCTTGGGTATAAGAATGCCCGTTTCGGAAAGGTCTCCGCACACGAATGCGTCACGGCCCTCGGACGAGAGGTTCTTCTTCAGGCCAAGGAGGTCGCAGAAGAGGAGGGCTACGCCCTCCTGCACGGGATCGTCGATTCGCTCTGGCTGACAAAAGCGGGGATGACGGAGGAGGGCTGCCGGGACCTGGCAGGGAAGATCTCCCAAAAAACAGGCATCTCCATCAACCTCGAGGGACTCTACCGCTGGCTTCGTTTTTTTCCGTCAAAGGGGAGGCCGGACGTGGCCGCCTCCACCTGCTATGCCGGCGTTTTCCGATCGGGCAAGATCAAGGTGCGTGGGCTGGCCTGCCGTCGCTCCGACACCCCTCCCTTCGTCAAAAGAGTCCAAGAGGAAATCCTTGCGCGACTTGCGCAGGCAAAGTGCCGCCAAGAGTACCTGGCCGTCCTCCCAGAGGCCGCAGCCCTCCTCGATGACGCCCTTCGCGCCCTCCGGGACGGTGAGGTGCGACTCCCGGAACTTGTCATCACAAAACGGCTCTCAAAGAGGCCGGAGGACTACCAGAAGTCCTCGCTCATCGCCATTGTGGCCCAGGAGCGCCTCTCCCGCGGGATACTGACTGAGCCCGGACAGAAGATCCGCTACATCATCACCGCCCGACAGGATCCCGATCCAGCCTCCCGGGCGCGCTCCTGGGAAACATTCTCCCCGGACCACTCCTGCGACCGGGAAGCCTATGCCGACCTCCTCGTCCGAAGCTGTGCCCCCCTGATCGAGCCTCCTCCGTCATGACGTGCCGAGACGATTGAGTCGGTCAAAATCGGCACGCAGAGAAGAGCCCTCCCCCCTGCGATGAATCGGAACGGATCATGCAGGCCTCAATACCGTCCAGGCTTTAAGCAGAAACATTGGCGCGAATCGGACAGGTCAGTGATTCGCGTCCGAAAGGCCTCCGACAGTCCGTCGATTGTGTCTCGCCTTAGATCCCGGAACGGTCATGTCATGCATGCTGTCCGGCGGCAAACCCCGAAGACCATGCCCACTGGAAGTTGTACCCGCCCAGATGGCCGGTCACGTCAACGACTTCTCCAATAAAGAACAGGCCGGGGACCGTTCTCGCCTCCATTGTTTTCGACGACAGGTCATGGGTAGAGACGCCCCCGACGGTCACTTCTGCCTTCCTGTACCCCTCGGTTCCGCTCGGGCTGATCCGGAATGCATGCAGCCGGTCAGAAAGTACCGCGATCTCTTTTTGGGAATACTGATTCAGGGGTTTGTCCTCCCCAAACGTTCTGCAGCAATATTGCGCCAGCCTCCGGGGAAGGAGTCGGGAGAGGACGTTCGAAAACAGGAGCTTCTCCGCGGGATCGAGCCAAGAAAAGCCGGAATGATCGGGGAGCAGATCCAGTTCGATCTCGTCGCCCGGGTTCCAGTAGGACGAGATCTGGAGAATGGCGGGACCGCTCATCCCCCGATGGGTAAACAGGGCACTTTCCCTGAATCTCACTCCGTTGCAGGAGGCAATACAATCCACGGAGATGCCGGAGAGATCCGGAAACCCCGAGCCAACCGTGAGGGGCACAAGTCCAGGCTTTAATCTCGTCACCCGGAGCCCGAATTTTTCGGCGATCCCATAGCCGATCGGAGTTGCGCCAATCTCCGGAACGGACAGTCCTCCGCTTGCAACCACAAGTGAGGGCGCACAGAAGACTCCCCCGCTTGTTTCAAGGACGAACGGACCGGACCCGGTCATGCACTCCCGCCGGACATCCAATACTTCCTGCCCCAGAGAGAACTCGGCACCGGCCTCGAGGCATTCCTGTTTGAGCATGGCGATGATCGCCGTCGAGGAGGTGTCGCAGAACAGCTGGCCAAGCTTCTTCTCGTGCCAGGAAATGGAATGGGTGCGCAGATAGGACAGGAAGTCCAAAGGGGTGAACCTCGCCAGAGCAGATCGGCAAAAATCCGGATTCTCGGAAATAAAGTGTTCGGGGCCGAGGTGAATGTTCGTAAAGTTGCAACGTCCTCCACCGGAGATTTTAATTTTTGGCGCCAGCTTCCGGGCATGATCGAGAAGGATCACCCGCCGGCCTCTCCGTCCCGCGGCAATGGCGCACATCATGCCTGACGCCCCGGCCCCGAGGATCGCGATGTCGTAATTCACTGGCCGACCAAATGAGTCGTCCCAAGGCGAAACCGTCTTTGAAAAGCGTAAGGGACGTCCTGCCGGACAGCCGTTCGGAGGAGACCCTTCACGCCCACCGCTTCGCCTTCACGTTCTGATTTTTTCCCCATTGTCACTCCGGTATTTATGGTGGTATCTCCGACAATCGAAACACCCTCCTCAGTGGGCAAAACCCAAATGATCACTCTCTTTTTCCAAAGATCCTAGCCACTCAAAAACGAGTTGACATATACGGTTACTGTCCGTACAATTTAAAAATGAGGAGGGAACTATGAGTACACTTGCCGTCAAAAATGCCCGCGTTGAATTAAAAACTACGAAGGAGGCCAAAGAACTGCTTAGTAAGGCGGCGATCCTTGACGGGTTGGATTTGTCTTCATTCATGCTTACTGCTGCCATCGAAAAAGCGCGGACAATCCTGCGAGACCATACTTCGATTGCTCTCTCAGAAGAAGCTCAGAGTCAGCTTGCCCGCTCGTTGCAGACTCAGCCAATGCCCACTGATGAGATGATCAGACTGCGTAGTCTTCCTAGACTGCCGGTACGCTGTGAATGAGTTTTATTATTGAGCTTTTTGACCCTCGAAAAATTTACACTGACTACAAGAAGTTCAATTGTGGAAATAGTGTTGTTGATCGTTTTGTTCAGTCTTCATTCAGAAATCAGGTAAAGCAAGGGTTCAGTATAGGCTATACCCTTTTAGATACCAGCCAAAACGATCGCTTCGCAGGTTTTTTCACGATTGCCAACCACTCGATTACTATGAATCGGCTCACCTCTTTGAACCTGGGCTCATTACCCAGGATAATTCCTTGTGTTCGTTTGATAATGCTGGGAGTCAACAAAAGTGATTCAAGGGCGGGACTAGGGAAGCAATTAATCAACTTCGCCTTTGATCTCACAAAAGCTTCATCTAAATCCATAGCTTGTTTCGGCATGTATCTGGATGCAGACCCCCAAGCCCTTCCGTTCT
This sequence comes from Nitrospirota bacterium, assembly GCA_021801345.1. Lineage (GTDB taxonomy): Bacteria > Nitrospirota > Leptospirillia > Leptospirillales > Leptospirillaceae > UBA4572. The sequence continues at coordinate 571 of JAJYYA010000047.1, read as the reverse complement.
ACATAAAGCTAGGCTTTATACTTCTGGAAGGAAATAATAACCCGCATCCTTCCCCGATGTTTATTCCTCTGTCTTCAATTCCTTAATTGTTTTCCGAGCTTATCCGTGGGGCAAAATTTGTGATTTCTGTCAGCGGTCGGTTAAAAACCAGCCACTTTGAGAAAGAACCATAAACACTCCACCAACAAGGTTCCTGACTTTGTTCATTTTGATCTGCGACGTCACTATCGCTCTTCGACAGAACTGTCTGTTCCAGTTAATCGAAACTGACTCACAGCTTCAGATCACGTTCCGGGGAGGACTATGGTGACCCCCAATGTCAAGACAGAAAATCGACTCAAATAAGGTGATGCTTGGTCAGTGCTTCTCTGGGAAAAAGATGTCATAAAGTTGATCTTGTTCCCCTTGGGAAGATCCCCTGGAGTGGTTCTCAGAGGTCTTGTTTTTTCGTTGTGACGCTCTTGGGGTCTCATGAAGTCTCCTGCCCCAAGGTGACCCGGCCTGTGTAAACATCCTCGGGGGTGTTGTAAGCCAGGGACTGATGGGGTCGCTCCTGGTTGTACCACCGGAA
>JAJYYA010000066.1 GCA_021801345.1 Nitrospirota bacterium | reverse complement strand
TTTTTGGGGCGATTTCCCCCCCTTTTCCCCGTTTTGGTCCCCCCTTCAATCGGCCCGCTCGGGGCGGTGTGAGGGGCTGGAAAAGTAAAAAGCGTATCCCAGATTGGAGCCCGCAGCGTTGTTTCTTGACCGCGCCCGGCCGGGCACAGGTATATTTCGCTAATCAGGTAAAAAAGAGAGTCGAAAAACCCCTGCCGTCAGAGAAGGGGGGCCTTGGGGGCCAGGGGACGGTTGACAGCTTCCGGAGGCCATGGCAGGATGGCCTGAGAGAGCCCCGACGCCACACACACCGAACGAGGACCGACCGCCATCGAACCGACCGCGCCCCCTTTTGCCCCTCCCTCCCGGAGGACCTTCCGGGCGACCCCGATACTATTGGCACTGGGGCTTTTTTGCATCGCCTCCTGCCGGACCGCTCCCGTGCCGGTCAACGACCAAAGGGTCCTTGATCTGGCGAGACTCACCCTCCCAGACACATACCCCCCGGCCCGACCGGGCGAGAAGCCCTTCCCCCGGCACCCCCGGACGGAGGCCGCCCTTCGCTCGATGGGATTTCACTGGAACGATCCCCGCTTCACCGCAGGGCATCGCCTTATCCGGGAGGACGAGGTAGCCTGGTTCGACCGCGAAGGGCAACTCCACGTCACCCGCTACACCGGGGTGTTCCGGGAGACGGGGTACCGGATCCGACGCTATGTTCCCTCTGGGTCGGGGGACCTCGAACACAGAGGATGGCACATCCGGTCGAACATTCTCCTCTGCCTCTACGACCGGCCGGCCTCGGCCATTCGCTTCCACCATGACCTCTCCGGCGTCTCCCTCACCATCGAGACGCTGGTCTCCGGCCCCATCGACACGCTGATCCTGCCCGTCACCCTTCCCCTCTGCATTTTCTCCGACCGTCTCCCCGAAGACTTCTCCAAGGCCCGGCCCCAGGATGACAGGGCGACCGCGCGGGAGGCCATCCGACGGGCCGAGGCGCTGCATCAGAAGGGGAAGCCGATCCCCACGAAGGTCACCGCCCCCGCCTCCGTCGAATAGCCTATATCGACACGCCCCACGACATTGGGCTTGACCAGGGCGCGAATTCCCACGCCGGGGTTGATCGCATAGTCGCCGAGGCTCGAAACCTGGGCGGCATCGCGAAAGACCTCCCCCACCCCCAGAAACGGGGCCACCTGAAGCTCCGACTCCACATTGAACAGATTCATGTCGAAGGCGGCGATCCGCTCCTCGACGTTGACCAGCGAGGCATCGTAGTCGTAAAAACGGCCCGTGCCGTATCCTTCGAGGCTGAAGGCCCCCCCCAGCATGCTCATGGCGTAGAAGGGGATGTTCGGGCCGTTCATCAGATTCACCATGGCCCGGATGGCCAGGACGTCCTGCCCGTTCTCCCCGTGGGGGATCCAGGTCTTGTACTCCGCATCGAAGCGGTCGAAGACACTGCTCTGGCCGGGGGTCATGTTGTTGTCGAGCTCCGCGAAGACCCGGGCGTATGTCCCCGAGGAGGGGATGAGGTGGTTGTCCCGGGTGTCGTAGGTAATATTGGCGCGATGGGTCAGGATCTGGGCCCCGGTGGCAAATCCCGGGGCATCCGGGAAGAGCAGGCCGGTATAGACCATCCCCGGCACCTGGCCGGGAGAACCGCCGTAGGCGCGATAGCGCTCCATGAACCAGACCCGGAACTTCATGTCATCAAAGTTCTCCCCGAAGGTGGCATGGGCCGAGGTGGTCGACAAGGTATAGTTCGACTGGTCGGAGAAGGAGGATGTAGGGCCGATCCCGTAGAAGCGGGCCGTCGGGTTCTTGAAGCTCTTGACCCGGGCATCGAGGATATACCGCCCATGGTCGAGAGAGAGATCCCGGTAGTGGAACTCGTAGAAGTTCATGATCGAGTTGGACTGGATCCCCATCACATGCCACCGCTTCAGGTTCCCCTTGTAGTAGCGGTAGTAGCGAAAGCCCGTCTCAAGTCCCATATAGGAGTTGTACATGACGGACGGGGCAAAGATCGAGGTGATCCGCCCGGAGGGCTTGGCATAGAGGATCGGAACGATGGTGCCGTATGTGATCCCCGAGTTGAACGAATCTCCGATCGCCGGAACCGGGACGACCACCGTGTTGTCGAAGGGAGTGCTGTAACTGAAGGGCGGGGGGGCCCCGATCGGAAGCTGGGGGAAGGTTAAGCCCTGAGGGCCCAAAGAGGTCTGGACGGGGGCCACAGGCGGCGCAAGGGGGACCGCGGTAGCCGACGGGGGGGCGCACGCCGGCTCGAAAACGAAAAGTCCCCCCAGAAGGAGCCCCGTCCCCCATCCAAAAAGTCGGGAAAGGAAAAGAGCGCCCGGCCGCCCAATCATCGTCCCTCCCTCCCGAGGGCATCGAAGAGCGCCCCTCCCAGGCGGGAGAGCCCTTGTCTTCCGAGACGGAGACTTGGCCCCAGAGAGATCAGGGCGAAAAGTAGCTCCGGATGGAAGAGAAGGGTTCGAAGCGTTGCGGAAAGGGCCAGATCCCCCTCCTCCGAGACAAAGGAAAGAAGCTCCGGGGGAAGGAGCTCCTCCGCCCCGTCGGAGACGGCCCGAACAAGGCAGGAGGGGATCCCGGCCCGGCGAGCCACAGAGAGCCACCCGGCAGCCTCCATATCGACGGCCATCGCCCCGGTCTGCCGGTGGAGCCGAAGCTTTTCGGAGGGGGTGGAGACCAGTCGGTCCGACGTGAGGATCCGGCCCGTCCGAAGGAAGCGGCCGGTTTGGGACTCCTCAATCAGAAGACCCAGCTCCGACGGAAGAGGAAGCGGGAGCCTCTCCCCCTCGAGAGTCACCACCTCATCGGCCGCCAGAAGCGTCCCGGGAGACAGGTCGGGGGCGAGGGCGCCGGCAAGCCCCGAAAAGAGCACGCGGCCATAGCGTCCGGAGGAGAGGGCCCCGGCGATGCGGTCGAGACCGGCCCGGCCGGGACCGGCCCAGACGACCTCCATGGAGAGGTTTTGTGCGGGGGGAGGCACTCGAAGAGACAGACTCCGGGGTCGGAGGCGGCCCGAACGTTCCCGGCAGAAGGCCCGGGCTTCGTCCCCGAGGGCTGTCACAACGAGGAGAGAGCCCTGGCGGAAGGACACCTCAGACACTTCGGGCGATCGGCGCGTAGGGAGCCGTCTTCCAGAAGTCCACCCGTTCGTGGCCCAGGGCCCGTCCCCTCTCGGTCATGTTCCGGTAAAGGGCCAGAGCCCAGAGGGGAAAGTAGTGGCGATACATGTGGTAGCGAAGGTAGAAGACCCGGGGAAAGCCCGTTCCCGTGAAAAGCTCCTCCTCCCAGGTGCCCTCCGGGGTCATCCGCCCGACAAGAAACTCGCCCCCTCGCCGGACCGCGGGAGTGTGGGCATGGCCCCCGTGAAGGAGGGCGATCAGGGCCCAGGCGGTCTGGGAGGGCGTGGAGGCCCCCCGTCCGGCAAAGTCTTTCGAGGCATAGGACAGGCAGTCCTCCCCCCACCCTCCGTCCGCGTTCTGGCGGGCCAGAAGAAACTCCATGGCCCGGACAACCCAGGGTTCGGACATCGGGACCCCGACACTCTTGAGCCCGGCCACCACCGACCAGGTGCCGTAGATATAGTTGACTCCCCAACGGCCAAACCAGGAGCCGTCGGCCTCCTGCTCGCGCCGGAGAAAGCGGATGGCTCGGGCGGCCGGAGGAAAGTCCGGTCCGTACCCCAGGGAGCCCAGGAGCTCGAGAACCCGTCCTGTCAGATCGCTCGTACTGGGGTCGAGCAGGGCCCCATGGTCGGCAAAGGGAATGTGGTTGAGGAAGAGGAGGTCGTTGTCCCGGTCGAAGGCCCCCCAGCCCCCGTCCGTCCCCTGCATCGCCATCACCCACAGGCAGGCCCGGCGGAAGACCCCTTCCATGCGGTCGAACAGGTCGGGCCGGGAGGGAAGGATCTTGGCCATCCCCATGAGGACCATCGCCGTGTCGTCGACGTCGGGATAGTAGTCGTTCTCGAACTGGAAGGCCCAACCTCCCGGCTCGCAGGCAGGGGCCTTGATGGCCCAGTCTCCCACGGTCCGGACCTCCCGGACCCGGAACCACTCCATCGCCCGGTCGACCGTGGGAGAGTCGGGGGTGAGTCCGGCCTCGATCAGGGCCCCGAGCGCCAGCGCCGTATCCCAGATGGGAGAGACGCACGGCTGAACGAGAATCTCGTCCTCCCGCTCGAAAAGAAGATCCTCGATGGAGGCAAGAACGCGCTCCATGAGGGGATGGTCGTTTTTGTAGCCGGAGAGGGAGAGCGCCACGGCGCTGTTGGCCATGGCCGGATAGATCGCCCCGAGCCCCCCCTCCCCCTTGAGTCGGGGGACCATCCACTCCATGGCGAAGGAGAGCGCCTTCCGCCGCAGAAAGGCCGGGGGATGCCTGTTCCAGAAACGCAGCACGATATCGAGAAGAAGAAAGAGGTTCCGGAGAGTAAAAATCCCGGGAGAGCGGGCGAAGGGGTCTCCGTCGGGACGGGCAGGGTCGAAAAGCTCCGGGATCCCCCGCTCGGGAGAGAGGGCGACGAGGGGCTTGTAGTGGTAGATAAAGAGAAGGGGAACGATGACGGTTCGGGACCAGTACGAGACGGAGTAGATCGAAAAGGGAAACCACGAAGGCAAAAGGACCATCTCCACGGGAAGGGCCGGCACCTTCTCCCAGTCGTACTGACCGAAGATCGCCAGGGCAATCCGCGTAAAGACGTTGACGCGCCCGGCCCCCCCCTGGGAGAGGACCCACTCCCTGGCCTTTACCAGAATCGGATCCGACGCGCTGTATCCGCACATTTTGAGGGCGAGGTAGGCCTTGACTGTGGCGCTGATGTCGGGATCCCCGTCCTTGAAGAGCGGCCAGGCGCCCTCCCGGCCCCGGACGGAGAGGATCGCGCGAACGATCTTCTTCCGGCGTTCGGGATCGATGGGGCGCCCCAGGATCTCTTGGAGGAAGAGGTACTCGGAGGGAATGGTCGCATCGGCCTCGAGCGGCGCCACCCAGTGACCGTCCTTTTCCTGGGAGGAGACGAGCCAGGAGAGGGCCCGGGAGATCGTCCGGGAAAGACCGTCGGGAGAGCTCTCGCTTTTTGAGGGAAGGGAGGCGGACCTCTCGAGAAGGGCCGGAGAAGCGCCCGCACTTGCCTCGACTTGGGGCTTCCGCAGCCCCCCAAGCACATTCGATTGTCCCGTTGCCCCGTCCACCATTCCCGACCCGCTCAATGCAGAGACTTTATTGTTGGAATTAGAATTATCATCCTGATTTATTAGCAAAATCAAGCAAAAAGGTCAACAAGAAAGAGGCAAAATCCTCCTCAGACAAAGAGATCCCGTTCGACAAAAAAGGCTTCCCCCGCTTGATTTTTGATGAAAATTCCCCCATAGTCTAGAAAAAGATCCCGGAACGCCCCCCTTTGGAGCCCTCTCCGAAATGCGTCCCGACAGCCCTCCCGGTCGCCAGTCTCCGGGCGCCTCCAACGAAGGAGACCCAAAGTCATGCCCCACTCCCCCGAGCCCCTCTCCCCGGAACTCGAACTTCGGGCCATCAACACCCTCCGGATGCTCTCGGTCGACATCGTCCAGAAGGCGAACTCCGGCCATCCCGGAACCCCTATGGGCTTTGCCGCCCCCGCATTCGTGCTCTGGCGGGACTATCTCCGGATCAACCCGAAGAATCCCGGCTGGGTCGGCCGCGACCGCTTCGTCCTCTCCGGGGGACACGCCTCGGCCCTTCTTTACTCCCTTTTGCACCTGACGGGCTTCGGGCTCACCGTCGAGGACCTGAAGTCCTTCCGCCAGTGGGGAAGCCTCACCCCCGGCCACCCCGAATACCGTCACACCACAGGAGTGGAGACCACCACCGGCCCCCTGGGCCAGGGATTTGCCAACGCCGTGGGAATGGCTCTCGCCTTGCGGCATCTCGGGGCCACATTCAACCGACCCGGCATGGCGCTCCTCTCCCCCCGGGTCTTCGTGACCTGCGGTGACGGGGACATGATGGAAGGCATCGCGAATGAGGCCGCCTCATTCGCGGGCCATCAGGGCCTTTCGAACCTCATCTGCCTCTACGACAGGAATCACATCTCGATCGACGGCAGCACCGATCTCGCCTTCACGGAAGATGTTCCGGCCCGATTCCGGGCCCTGGGCTGGGCGGTCCGGGAGGTCGCCGACGGGAACAATACCGCCTCACTCCGCGATGCCATGGACTGGGCCACCGACCCCGATAAGGCCCTTCCCCAGGAGCGCGACAAGCCCCGCATGATCGCGATCCGGACCCACATCGGATACGGAAGCCCCACCTACCAGGACACGGCCCACGTTCATGGCTCCCCTCTGGGGCCGGAAGAGGTCAAAAAGACCCGGGAACATCTGGGCTGGCCGCCCTCCCCCGACTTTTTCATCCCCGATGAGGTCCGTCCCGTCTTTTCCGGGATCGCCGCCAAAGGGGCCGCCCTCGAGGAGGAGTGGAACGCCCTGTTTGCCCGCTACCGTTCGGCCTTCCCGAAGGAGGCGGAGCTTTTCGACTCCTCCGTCATCATGGGCAAACACGCCTCCGGTCTGGCCTCGCGTCTCGCCCCCTTTTCCCCGGCCGACAAGCCCATGGCCACACGTCAGGCCTTCGGGACCGTCCTGCAGGAGGCCTCGCGGATGCAGCCTCTCCTCTTCGGAGGTTCGGCCGACCTCGCCCCTTCGAACAACACCCTGATCAAGGGGGAGACCGACAACCAGCTTTCGACACCGGGGGGACGCAACCTTCACTTCGGGGTCCGGGAACACGCCATGGGGGGGATCATGAACGGCATGGCCCTCACGGGGATCCGCCCCTACGGCGGAACATTCCTCGTCTTCTCCGACTACATGAAGGGAGCCATGCGCCTCTCGGCCCTCATGGGCCTTCCGGTCCTTTACGTCCTCACTCACGACAGCATCGGACTCGGGGAGGACGGGCCGACCCACCAGCCGATCGAGCACCTGACCTCCCTGCGGGCCCTTCCGAACATGGCCGTCATGAGGCCGGCCGACGCCAACGAAACCCTCGCCGCCATGGACTGGATCACGGAACAGGACGCGATGCCGGTCTCGCTCGTCCTCTCCCGTCAGGGGCTTCCCATCCTGGAGGTTCCCTTTGATCGCATCCGCTCCGGCCTCCGTCGCGGGGGATACATCCTCCGGGAAGCCTCGGCGGCCCCCCGGATCACGCTGATGGGGACAGGGTCCGAGGTCTCGCTTCTCTGGAAGGTCCAGGACGAGCTCGAGAAAAAGTCGATCCCCACCCGCCTCGTGAGCCTTCCCTGCACCACCCTCTTCGACCGTCAGGAGCCCGCCTACCGCGACTCCGTGCTGGGATCCACCCCGCTTCGCCTCTTCGCCGAGGCCGGAAGCCCCATGAGCGCATGGCGCTATCTCGGCTCCCGGGGCATCGCCGTCGGACTCGATCATTTTGGCGCCTCCGCCCCCTACGAGCGCCTCATGGAGGAGTTCGGCTTTTCGGTTCCCAAGATCCTCGCGCGCATCAGGGAGTCCTGGCCCGAGATCGCCCTGTAAGGGAAGACCTGCCCCTTCAATCTTTAAGGAGAAACGTTCATGGACAAGAAAATCGCCCCGACCGGACGCATCGCCGACCTTCTCCGCGAAGGACAGAGCCTCTGGCTCGACTCGATCAGCCGCCATCTCATGGACTCGGGTGAGCTCGATCGCCTCATCGGTCAGGTCGGGGTGCGGGGAATCACCTCCAACCCCACCATCTTCGAAAAGGCGATCAACGGCTCTTCCGACTACGATACCGATATCGTGCGGCTCGCCGCCGAAGGGCAATCTCCCACCGACATCATTCGCCATCTCATGGTCGACGACGTGCGCCGGGCCTGCGACTTCTTCCGCCCCGTCTACGAGAGCTCGAAGACGCTCGACGGATTCGTCTCGATCGAGGTCAACCCGCTTCTGGCGCACGAGACGGCGGCCTCGGTCGCGGAGGCCAGAACACTGCACAAGATGGTCGACCGCCCGAACCTTCTCGTCAAGATCCCCGGAACGGACGAGGGGATCCCGGCCATCCGCCAGCTCATTGCCGAAGGAATCTCGGTCAACGTCACCCTTCTCTTCTCGCCGGAGGCCTACAAAAAGTCGGCCCGGGCCTATATCGAAGGACTCGAGAGCTTTGCCGCCGGCGGAGGCGACCCCTCCCGGGTCCGAAGCGTGGCGAGCCTCTTCATCAGCCGGCTCGACACCCTGATCGACCGAAAGCTTGCGGAGATCGCGTCCGGCGCCACAGACCCCGCCGTCGCCCGCAAGGCCCGGGAGCTTATGGGCAAGGCCGGGATCGCCAATACCCGCATCGTCTACGAACTCTTCGGCGACCTCTTCTCCCCTTCCGCCTTCGGGTCTCTCGCCAAAAAGGGCGCCGCCGTCCAGCGTCCCCTCTGGGCCTCGACCGGGACCAAGAATCCGTCCTATCCGGACACCCTCTACGTGGACAGCCTGATCGGCCCCGACACGGTCAACACCGTTCCCGGCGAGACCCTGCAGGCCTTTTTCGACCACGGAACGGTCGCCCGGACGATCGACAAATATCCCCCATCCGGCGGGGAGAACCCCCATGCCATCCTGGACGGACTGGCGACGCTCGGGCTCTCGCTCGAAGCCGCCTACAACCAGCTGATCACCGAGGGGGTTGCCGCATTCAACAAATCCTTCGAGAGCCTTCTCGAGAGCACCTCGCGCAAGATCGCGGCCAAAAAAGGCTCCTGAAAAACCGGATTTTCACTCTATCCCGGTGGCCGAGACGGGCCGCCTTCCACCGAAAGGATCTCCCTTGACCGGACCCGCCACCCTCTTCTCCGGATCCCCGACGACCAACGGCATGCCCCCGCCCCTGACCATCATCATCTTTGGAGCCTCCGGAGACCTCACCCACCGAAAGCTCCTGCCCGCCCTTTTCGACCAGGCCGTCGACGGACTCCTTCATCCGGAGACCCGCATCGTGGGCGTGGCACGGAGCCCGAAGACCCACGGAGAGTTCCGGGAGGAGATCCTGACCTCGGTCCAGACCTTTTCCCGATATTCCGGCAAGCTCGATCTCTTCCCGGAGTTCGAGAAGCGGATCTTCTACCACGCCATGACCTTCGAGGATCCGAACGGCTACAACGCCCTCCGGACCACACTTCTCTCGGAGGACTTCAGAAATCCCACCAAAGGGAACGTCCTCTACTACCTTGCGACCCCTCCGAGCTACTTCGTCCCGATCATCCGAAATCTCGGCGCCTATGGCCTTTCGGCGATCAACGAGAGCGAGACGCCGGGAGAAAAAGGCTTTACCCGGATTATCGTCGAAAAGCCCTTCGGCCATGATCTCGCCTCGGCCCAGGATCTCAACCGAGAGGTCCTCCAGGTCTTCCGGGAAAACCAGGTCTTCCGCATCGACCACTATCTCGGCAAGGAGACGGTCCAGAACATTGTCGTCTTCCGCCTTTCCAATCCTGTCTTCGGCTCCCTCTGGAGCAACGTGCACGTCAAGAGCGTCCACATCACCGTCCACGAGGCGGTCGGGGTCGAGGGACGGGGAGCCTACTTCGAAGAGGCGGGGATCCTCCGCGACATGGTCCAAAACCACCTCTTCCAGCTCATGACGCTCACCGCCATGGAGCCCCCCGTCGCCTTCGAGGCCCAGGCGATCCGCGACGAAAAGGTCAAGGTCCTTCGTTCGCTCCGCCCGATCCGCACCGAGGACATCCCCCGGATTCTTGTCCGGGGCCAGTACACGGTGGGAGAGGTGGCCGGCGTTCCCGTTCCGGGCTACCGGAACGAACCGAAGATCCCGCCCACCTCCGACACCCCCACCTTCGCCCGCATCAAGGTCGAGGTCCAGAACTGGCGCTGGGCCGGCGTTCCCTTCTACCTGACCGCCGGGAAACGGATGAGTCGCCGGGAGACCTCGATCCGCATCGTCTTCAAGGAGTTCCCCTTCGCCCTTTTTCGACTTGCCGGCTGCCCGGGAACGGTTCCGAACGAGCTCGTCATCCGCATCCAGCCCAACGAAGGGATCTCCCTGCGCTTCGGCATCAAACGACCGGGAGGCCAGCTCGTGATCGACCCGGTGGAGATGGACTTCTCCTACCAGACCGCCTACCACGACAAGGCTCCCGATGCCTACGAGCGCCTGCTCCACGACGCCATCGCAGGCGACTCGACCCTCTTTGCCAGAAACGACGAGGTCGAGCGCTCCTGGACCTTCATTGCCCCTCTTCTGGGGGACATCTCCCGTCTCTCTCCCTTGCGCTTCTATACGGCGGGGACGGACGGACCGGAAGAGCAGGACAGGATCAACGATCCCGACACTGCCTGAGAACGCGTTGTCCGAGCCGCATCTTCCCCGACTCTCCTTTCGGGCGGGAGGTCTCCTTTTCGCGACCGTCCCGCTCCTTTTCTCCTCCTGCACCCTTCTTCCCTCCTTTTCTTCCGCGCCGCCCCCGCTTCTTCTCCGGCAGGAGCCGAAAAGACCCCCTCTTTTTGTGCTGCACCTTCCCAAGAGGACGTCCCAAACGCTCTTCTTTAGCGGCCACGCCCACAAGGCCGGGTCTCCGGAGAAAGCCCGGACAAAGGCTCTCGACCTGGCCTTCGGGGCCCTGGGGCAGTTTCTGGCCTCGCAGGGCTACTCGCTGACGCCGGAGGAAGCCCGACGCTGGCTCCGGGAGAGACCGGCCGGAGGCCCCCATGTGACGGACAGCTGGCTTCGCACCTATATCGAGAGCCCCAACAGGCCCTATATCCATCTCACCTCCCTCTACCTCCTTCTCTCGGTGCCACAGACCTACCTCGACGCCCTGACCGGCGCCCTGGCAAAAGGAGACCGGGAGAGCGAGCGAGCGCTCTCGCGTCTTCTCGCCACCGCCAAAAGAGAGCTTGCCCGGGGGGACGGAGCGCGAGGACTCCGCGACCTCAGGGAAGCCCTCGAACGCTCGCGGAGTATCCACTCCCTCGACTCCTTCCCGCAAAAGATCCGACCCAAAGTCGAAAAGGAGCGGGAAACGGCCGCCCACCTTTGGAGGAAGGCCCTCCGAGACATCCGGCTGGGTCTTCGTCCACAGACTATGCCTCTTGTGCTCAAGGAACGCCCCGCTCCGCCCGCCCGGCTCGACGAGGAGGCCCGGATCATAAGCCGTGGCCCCGGAAATGCCGCGCAAGGACTCTCGGGACTTGCCTTCCGGGGAGGAGTCCTCCCTCTCGACCTTCCGGAGCCGCTTGTCTTTCCTCCCCTTGGGGGCCTCTTTCCCGATCCGAAGACCCCCTTCGACGCCGGGACGCTTCTCTGGGAGACGCATCTCCTGCGCCTCCCACCCTACCGGAAGAGTCTGCCGCTAAAGATGGAGTGCACGCCTACCAACGGGCGGGGGGGAGGGCGCTGCCACATCCGAAGGATCCACGTCCCGGGGCGCCACGGGGTCATCGAGGGCTCCTTCCGGCCGGTTGCCGGGTCGCCTCTCGACCGACCTGTTTTTCGGAGGCTCTTCGACAAGACACTGATCGATGTCCACTTCCGGTTTCATCACAGAAGGCGACTCCACCCCCTCCTCTTCGTTCTCTCGAAAACGATCGCTCCCGAAGAGCAAAAGGCCGCCAGAGTGGCCCTTGTCCCGGCACTGTCAGCGGCCGGGATCACGCTATGCCTCAATCCTGGGGGGGGTCCGTCCTGCATAGACGCCCCCCGGGGACTCACCAGTGCCGCCCCCGAAAACCGCCTCGTCTTCGATCCGATCCTGGTAGGGCGGCGCACCTCGGTCCATCCCGACTTTTCCGTGACGACAGTCACACTTCGCACCACGGTGCGGATCTATGACAAGGGGGGAGCCCTGGCGACATTGACACTTGCAAGCCGGGGGAGTGGCTTCGAAGAGGCCTCGGCCCTTCGAGAGGCCTGGAAGGGGGTTGGAGAGAGGCTGGTGCGGGAGCTCCCACAGATCTACTACCCCACCCGTTCCCTCCATCCGGGAGTCTCCTTCTATGACCAGTGAGGCCGGAAAGAAAACAGAAGCCTTCGACATCGTCGTCGCCGGAGCCGGAGTGGGCGCCCTGACCCTCGCGAACTATCTCGCCCCCCTGGGGTTCCGCATTCTTCTCCTCGACAAGAGGGCAAGCCTCGCTCCTGTCCACCGCGGCGAGCTTGTCCAGCCGCTGGGTCTCGACATTCTTGAGGAGCTCTCCCTTCTGAAGGAGCTTATGGCGGCTCCCCATACTCTTTACCGCTCCTTCGACTTTCTAAACGGGGAGGGCCGGCTCCTCATGCGCTCCCACTATGAGCGGGGCCAGGGGCCGTACCCCTTTGCCCTGGCGATCGAGCCGCACCAGATGGACCAGATTCTGGCGCAGAATCTCTCCTCCTCTCCCAACGTCGTCCTTCGCTTCGGGGCGGAGATGACGGCCTTCGCCGTCGACGGCCAGGGCGTCACGATCACGGCCCGTCGCGAGGACGGGGAAGAGTCCCGGATCCTTGCCCGCGTCCTCGTGGGAGACGACGGGCGTCACTCCCGGGTCCGGGAGCTCGCGGGGCTCGGCAGCGGAAACGGCCGGATCGCCCCCTACCGTGACTCCTATCTCGGAGGCTCTCTTCTTCTCCCCGAGGAGGAGACCGCTCTCTCCCCGGCCCTTCGGGACCCGACAGGCCGGTACTTTCTGGGGCCCCGGTCCATCTTCTTTTTCTTTTCCGTCTCGGCGCGACGGCGTTTTTTTCTCCTGCTTCTTCCCGACTCCGATCGGGAGGCCTTCTTCTCCCGGGGAACCGCCCCCCTTCTGGCCCGCCTCGACCCCCTCGTTCCGGGGTTTGCCGCTCTGGCCCAGTCGCAAGGCTATGGAGATCCCTCCCGCTACCTTTCCCTTCCGGTCTGGAAGGTCGACCTCGACCGCTGGTGTGGCGACGGGGTCGTGCTCATCGGAGACGCGGCCCATGCCATGAACCCCCACGTCGCCCAGGGGAGGAACCAGGCGATGGAGGATGCCCGCGTGCTCGCGCCCCTTCTGGCCAAGGCGCTTCTGGCCGGCCCTCTCGTTTTGAGGTCGGAGATCAAAGAGTACGAGAACCGGCGCCGGCCCATCGCCCGCGCCCTTCACCGACTGGCCGACGAGATGACCTTTGTCTGGAACTCCGGCAACCCCGCCGTGGTCGCCGCCCGGGAGATCTCCTTTTGCGGGATCGGACGGCTTGCCGATCTCGAAACCAAGATCGTGACCACCATCGGGGGGAGCGCCGTCTGTCCCCTGACACCCCTCGACAAGCTCCGGGCCTTGGCGGCCGGCCTTTTTGCCTCCTCCCCAAAATGACTTCGTTCGTCTTCTTTGGCCCGTTTGAGAGGGCTCTTTTGCAATCCCGCCCCGGCGGCGCTATTCTTTCAGAATGATGACTCTTTCCCCTTATTTTCGAAGGCCGTGCCTGACCGGCGGGGCTCCCGGGATCCCCCCATGCAGATAAAGCGCCGCCTGAGGCTCGGGACCCGGCAGATCCTCGGCCATATCACCCGGCTCAATACCTTCTGGAGGACGGTCTTTCTCTCCGTCCTGATCGGAAGCGTGACGGGCCTTCTGGTCTATCTCATCGAGCGGATCGTCTACCGCCTGCTCTTTCTCACCCTCTACAACACCGCCTTCAAAAACCATCTCATCGTGATCCTGATCCCCATGGCCGGCGTCCTTGCAGCCCGGTACATTCTCGTCTCGGGCCGCGTCGACAACGCCGGAGGGACAGAGGAGATCATCAAGAGCTACCACGAATACCGGGGCAAGCTCCCCCTCCGAAACTCCCTCTTCAAGATCCCCGCCTACATCGCGACCCTGGGGTTCGGGGGATCGGCGGGGCTTGAAGGGGCCTCCACCTACATCGGCGGGGTGGTGAGCTCCCTCGTCGACCGCACCTTCAGCTGGCTGCGCATCCCTTACGAGGAACAGAGGGTCATGCTCCTCGCCGGGGCGGCGGCGGGGCTTTCCGCCATGTTCAAGGCCCCCTTCACCGGAGCGATCTTCGTCCTTCAGGTCCCCTACCGCTCGGACATTGCCCCCAACGCCCTGGTCCCGACCCTCATCTCGAGCGTCTCCTCCTATATCGTCATGGTGAGCCTCGTCGGGACAAGCCCTCTTTTCAAGCTCGCCGCCAAGGGACAGTTTCACTTCAAGGACTTTCTCTCGGTCATCGTCATCGGCGTGATCTGCGGCCTTTTGACCTCGCTCTTTATCCGGGTCTATCGTCGAACCAAGAAGTGGTTCGAGAACGCCCCCCGCCAGAGGATCGGCTTTCGCCCCTTCCTGGGCGCCTTTGTTCTGGGGCTCACCGGATACGTCGCAACCTGGGCCTGGGGGGAGGCCCTCCCCTTGGGCCCGGGATACATCTTCATCCAGCACCTTTTGACCGGGAACATCCCCGTTCTGATGGCCGTCGAGCTCTTCTTCCTCAAGGCGATCGCCGTCATCTTCACCTTCTCCGCCGGCGGCATCGGCGGATCCTTCTTTCCCCTCCTCTCCCTCGGGGCCGCCACCGGATCGGTCGTGGCCCAGGTCGCAGGTCTCGAACCCTACGACTTCGGAGTCGTCATGGGAATGTCGGCCTTTCTTGCCGCCGGCTACAAGACCCCCCTTGCGGCGGTCGTCTTCATCGCCGAAGCCACCCACAGCTCGGGCTATCTCATCCCGGGGCTGATCGGAACGGTGGTGAGCTACGTGGTGAGCGGAAGCACCTCCATTTCGACCCACCAGCGCGACCGGGAGGACATCCATCTCTCGAACAGGTTCCACCTGCCCGTTCGGAACGCCATGCTCCGGAACATCGTCAGCGCCCCCAAGGATCTCACCCTCTCCGAGTTCCGGGAGCATTTCGTCCTTCGCCACCTCCACCGCATCTACCCGGTGACGGAGGAGAGCCCCGGAGGCCCGCATCTTATCGGCGTGATCTCCCTCTATGACCTCGACCGGATCCCGCCCGAAAAATGGGGGGAGACCACCGTCGCCCAGACCATGGTCACAAACGTGGTGACGGTCACGGTGGACGATCCGATCCTCACCGCCATCGCCCGCATGAACGAACGCGACCTCGAGTTCTTGCCGGTGATCGACAACGAGCGCACCCGAAGGCTTGTCGGCGGAATCACCCGCACCGACGTCTTCTCCGGCGAGTGGGCCAATCTTCTATGACCCTCCCCCCCTCCATTCCTCCGCAGCTCGTAAGCTTTGCCCTGACGGTTCTCTTCTGCTTCGTCCTGGGGCTCGAGCTCCACGCCTTCCGCCGGGCGAGCGCGGAGAAGAACCAGGGGTTCGGGACAACCCGGACACTGACGCTTGCGGGGATCATGGGCTTTGTCCTTATGGCCCTCGATCCCTCGGGATGGCTCCTTGTCGCCGGCCTTTTGGTTCTGGCCGCCTTCCTCGTCGTCGACTACAAGGGCCACCAGGCCGAAAACCCCTCCCTCATTCCCTATCTCATGGCGCTTTTGGCCTACATCACGGGCCCGGTGGCGCAGAAGGAGCCCCTCTGGTTTCTGATGGTCTTCCTTGTGGCGATCCTCCTTATTCTCGGCAAGAGCCCCCTGATTCGCCGCCTCTCCGACTCCCTCCCCATCTCCGAATCGGTAACCCTGGCAACCTTCCTCGTCATGGCGGGCATCATCCTTCCCTTTCTTCCGAATACCCCCATCGCCGACATCATCCCGGTCACATACACCCGTGTCTGGATCGCGGTCATCATGGTCTCGGGCATCTCCTATCTCTCCTATCTGGCCCGGACCTACCTCTTCCCGGACCGGGGGATCCTGCTCACGGGAACGCTCGGGGGGCTCACCTCGAGCACGGTTGCAACGGTCGTGCTCGCAAGGATCGCCAAGACCAGCCCCTCCCCCCAGATCGCCACATCGATCATCCTGGCCTCAAGCATGATGTATCTCAGGATGGCCCTTCTCGTCACCCTGGTCGGACCGCCGTCGATCTCCCTTCCGTTGCTCCTTCCCTACGGGATTCTGTTTCTTCTCTCCCTTGGCGCCGCATGGATTACGGAGAGGCGTGGCAAGGCCAACGGTCCCGGGGAGGGCGCCCCCGCCCCCGCCAAGGGGGAGGAGCCTGTGGCCCATCCCCTTGAGCTCCGGACGGCCTTTCTCTTCGCCATGTCCTTCCTGCTCTTCGCCACGCTCACGCGCGCGATCGTCGACCGGTTCGGCGCCGGAGGCCTTCACCTTTTGGCCGTCTCCACCGGCGTCACGGACATCACCCCCTTCGTCCTCTCTCTTCTTTCAGGCCATTTTGCGGCAAGCGCGACCGCCATCGAGGGGGCCATCATCCTCACGGGGGGAAGCAACAACCTCATGAATGGACTCTACGCTCTGGCGATCTCCCGAAGCCGCTCGATTCTTCCGGCTTTGATCTGGCTTTTGCTGGCCTTTCTTTTCTCCGTGGGCTATGCCATATTTCTCGGATAGTGCCGACCATGGGGAGGCCAACGATTTCGGGCCGCCATCTTGTCTCACCTTAATGTCGCCAGGAGGAGTTCGTGAGCCTTGAGTCCGCCGTTGGAGCCCGCCTGATCGGGACCTGCCTCGTGGCAGAGAAGACGCTCTCGCTTGAGTTCGAGCTCGCCGACATGAGCTATCGCTTCGAGGCGGGCCAGGCCGCCTCGCTGTCCTTCGTCGACCCGCCCCTCTCCGGGGACAGCCGAACCCTCTCCTTTTCCAGCGCCCCGGCAGAGCTGCCCCGGGTCACCTTCGCCACCCGTCTCGCCTCCGGCTCACCCTTCAAGGAGAGCCTCTCCCGGGCTCGCTTAAACGACCGCTTCGAGATCTCCTCCCCCTTCGGGGAGTTCCTTCTCCCAAAGGGAGAGGAGGAGTCCCTGCCCCTCGTTCTCCTCGCCGGCGGCATCGGCATCACCCCCTTCCGGAGCATGATCCGCCAGATCAGGCAATCCGGGCAAAAACGCTGCCACCTGACGCTTCTGACCCTTAACCGGACGCAGGAGGAGACCCCATTTTACGAGGAGTGCCGGTTGTGGAAGGAGGAGGGAGTTCTTTCGTGGGTCCCCGTCGAGACCCGGGGGCCGGCCGCTTCCGGCCGCTCCCGGGAGAGTCTGGTCACGTCGGCGCTCGAAGGGATTTTCAAAGAGACCGGGGACGGGGCGCGGCTTTATCTGGCCGGACCTCCGGCCATGGTCGACGGCCTGGCGCGGATCCTTGAGACGGCCTTCCGATTTCCCCAGGAACGTCTGACGATGGATCTTTTTTTCGGATACCCTTCGACGTAGTCCAAAACGAGAGTAGACGGGAGACGAGCCGAAGAACGGCTAGTTTCGATGGGAAAGAGAGAGCAGATAGGCGTCCATCTCTTCTCGCAGCGTGTGGAGCGGGGCCTCGAGGCGTCGGGACTCCTCTTTGGGGATGGAGCCGGCGGGACGTCGGTGAAACTCCCGATGGGACTCCCGGGCCGACCTCCAGGAAGGAAGATGGATATAGTGGGATCCGCGCGTCTCGAACCAGCCATCGAGAGGGCAGGTGTCCCCTCCGGGGAGCGGATCCCCTCCCGCCTCCCCGGAGTCTCTGAAGGCGAACTCGAGAAAGGGAAGCTCCTCCACCGGATAGACCGGAGGAAGAACGCATTCCGGTAGGGGCCGGGAAAGGAAGGCGATCAGCTCCTCCTCCGGCATGGGCCGGGCATAGAAGTAGCCCTGAACGAGAGAGCCTCCCATCCTCAGCCAGAGACCGATATCCGACGAATATTCGATCCCCTCCCCCACGATCCGGCTCCCCGAAAGCTCCGAAAGGAGGAGCGTTGCCCCCACCACGGCAAAGGCATTCGTCCGGGAGCGGAAGCGCCGCATGAAGGATCCGTCGAGTTTGATCTCGTCGGGAGAGAGATCGGCCACGTGGTGGAGAGAGGAGAAGCCCGTCCCGAAGTCGTCGAGGGAGAGGGCGAATCCCCTTTTTTTGAGCTCTTCGCGGATCCGGGTGGTGTGTTCGGGTCTTTCGAGGGAGGCCCCTTCCGTCACCTCCACAACAAGTCCCGCCCCCGTCTCCCCCGAGATGGCACGATCGACGTCGTCGAGAAAGGCGGGGTGAAGGAAGTGGCTCGCCCCGATATTGAGGGAGATCCGAAGACCGGGCCAGGCTCCGGAGAGCTTTCTCCGGAGGTCTCGGGCCGAGGAAAGGGCATACAATCCGAGCTTCCGGATCAAAAGCGGTTCGCGTTCAACCTCGGGGATGAAGGCCCCCGGGGAAACCATCTCTCTCCCCGACCTCCAGCGCACAAGCATCTCGACCCCATCCACCCGGCCGGCCCTCACATCCACCTGGGGCTGCAGCCAAAAGAGGATCTCGCCCCGGTCGAGCGCCAGAGGAAAGGATCTTCGGGTCTCCACCCTTTGAATCATGGCGCGGGCGATCTCTCCCCCGAAAAAGGTCATCCGGTTGCGCCCTGACGCCTTCGAGGCGTAGAGCGCCTCGTCGGCCTTGGCCAGAAGGTCCGAAGGGGTTGTCGCGTCCTCGGGGAAGAGCGCCCAACCCAAGCTTCCGGTGACAAGATTGTGGCCCCGATCCAGCCGGATCATCGTCTCGAGGAGCCTTTGGGAGAAGTCTTCGACCTCCTTTTTGTCGAGAGTCCCCTCCCGGGCAAGACAAAACCCGAACTCGTCCCCTCCCATGCGCCCGACGAACATCCCCTCCGGCTGCATGGAACGGATCTCCTCTCCCATCTCCTTGAGAAGCCGATCCCCTTCGAGATGTCCAAAGGCGTCGTTCCAGTTTTTGAACCCGTCAAAGTCGAGAATTCCCACGGCAAGGTCAAGAGGGGGATCCCCCCCCTTTGCCGTCAGGCGCGAGATCTCTCCGATGAAGGCGGAGCGGTTGGGAAGCGAGGTGAGCAAGTCGGTGGTGGAGAGGATCTCAAGCCGCTCCTGCCGCTCGTAAAACTCGAGCGAGAAGGAGATGTCCTGGGCAAGCCCCGAGAGAAGGCCCCGGAGAGTTTTGTCGAAGACCCCCTCCTCGCCCGAAATGAGCCCGAGAATCCCGATTCTCTTGCCGTCCTTGAGAAAGGAGGCGGTCAGTGTGTTCCGGAGATGCCAGGGTCTTGCCATGTCCCTGACCGCATCGGAGCAGAGCCACTCCTCAAGGAGCGGGAACTCCACCACATCGTCCGTCCCCAGAGTCCGGCTGTGGATCAGACATCGTGCCGAGTCCTGGGGATCGATGGAGAACTCCGCCCCGTCGAGAAAGTTGCGGGCCCGCCCCCGGGCCGACACCACCCGAACCTTCCGGTTCGGACCGACGAGGGAGACAAAGGCCAGGTCGATGCCGGTCGACTCGACGATCGCCTCGCAGATTCCGTCGAAGAGATCCCGGGGAGCCGGATGGCGGGAGATGAGCTTTCCCACCTCTCCCATGGCCCTGTAGAATCGGGTATAGCGGGAAAGACGGTCCCTGTCCCGGCTCTGCAAAAGCCCCATCCTGGCTGCCCCCGCAAGCTGGGACAAAAGGTCGACCGTCTCCTGATGGGGAGATTGGGAGGAGGTGAGACCGACAAGGAGCGTGCTTGTCCGGGCGGGGGTCGCGATCCGCTCGAACGGGAGAAGGAGAATCCCCCCGAAGGAAAGCGTCGCCATCATCTCCCTGAGCGGGGGAGAGAGCAGAGGGTGGGTCACGGAGTAAAAACCGGCCGGCTCACCCTCCGGAATCCGGGGAAAAAGATCCGATCCAAAGGAAAAAAGAAGCCTGTCGGGAGGGGAGGAAAGCTCCTTCTGCCCGGAAAGGTGGGCGTGAGAAGGGAGCCGTTCGGCCGCCACCCGAACCTCGGGGGGAGCGTTCCCGGAGGCGCTCTCCTTGACGATCAGCGCCCCCGGGAACCCCGCCCGGTCGACGATGCATTCGAGCAGGACCTCATGGATTTCCTGGACCGGAAGGCCCTCGAGAAGGCGGGACTGGAAGGACTCGATCGCCGTTTGAAAGGAACGTCGGAAGGCCAGCTCCTTAAATTGGCGGCGACGGTCGAGAAACTCGCCGATGTCCTTGGCGAAGCTCTCGAGTATGGGGAGAATGTCGGGGCTAAAGGAGACGTTGGTTCCCCGGTAGACCGAGAGAAGCCCCCATAGGCCTTCCTCCGTATAGACAGGGGCCAGGGCGCTCCCCCCCAGTCCAAAGGTCCGGACGCGGTCGACAAGAGCGGTCAGCTCGGAGGGAATGTCCTCGGGAAGCATGGCGACCATCGGCTGTCCGGAGCGGAGAACCTGGCCGGCCGGCCCCTGCCCCACGGGGCTCTCCGCCAGGGCGGAGAGAACGACTCCCAAGATGTACTCCCGGGCAACGCCCTCCGCGGCGACGGGGCGCACCGCAAGATCCTCCCTATCGAGACGGCTCACAACGACGAGCCGGGCGGAGAGCTCTTCCACCAAAATCGAGCAGAGGGTTTCAAAGGTGGCCTCGAGCGGCTCCCCGGTCGAGCGGGAAAAAAGCCGGTTGGCGCGAAGCGCCGCCCTGGTGATCTCCTCCCTGTCGGTCATCTCTCGAACGCTCACCCTGTCGACTCCTTTTTGGCAATTCCTGTCACGAAGCACTCGACTCCAAAAGGTGGCCCGTTTTGACAAAGATGAGACAGCCCTCCCGAGAAAAGGGATGGTGGCGGCTCATATGGGGAGCCCGATACCAGCTTCCCGACGGATAGGCGCCGTGCTCATCCTCGAAGGTTCCCGAGAGAACGAGGATCTCCTCTCCGCCGAGATGCCGGTGGGGCTGAAAGACCGTGCCGGGAGCCCACCTGACAAAGGCCGTATTGGCCGTCCCCCCTGAAAAAAGAGAAAATACCGACAATCCCGGAATCAGACCCGGAAAAAACCGCGCCCCTTCGGAGTCGATCCCGAGCCATTGACGGTCCCCCTCGGGAAACGGTCCGGACTTCACAAAAAGAAGGGTCTCCCCCCCGGCGCGGCCAAAAATGGCTGCCCCTCCCGGAATGCGAAGGTAGCTTCCGGATCTAAAGAGACGCCCCCCGATCTCGAGCGCCCCCTCGCAGATCACGACCTCTCGGTCCATAGGGGCCGCCTCCAGCGACCCTCCGGCCGGAAGCTTGAGAAGAATCGACTCCATAAGGCCGGGAAGGGATTCCAGGCGGCAGAGACCTCCCCCCTCCGCCCCTTCGCTCCACAGGCGGTCTCCGGGAAGGACGACAACGCGCTGGGAGCGGTCTGCTTGCAGGCTCATAGTGCGTCCTCCTGTCGAAAAACCTTTTACCGTTCACGCTTCATTAATCCTACCCCTGTGAAAGAAAAAATTTCAAGTAACAAAACATCCTCCGGATCTCTGCGACGGGGTTTCCTGAGGTCCCTTCCCTTATCTCACCTGTGTGGTATACTTCGCCGAATCCAAAAACCTAAAGCCAGACGAAGCACGCGACACGAGTCTCTTTCGAGCCTCACCCGCGAAATAAATGATTATCATTCTCAATGAGAGAGGCGGAACAGCGACATAAGACCAGATGGATCCACTTCTTGATCCGATCGGACCTTGATGTAAAATGTCCCCCCCCCATTCCGGAAGGAGACCCGATGAGCCACGATCCGACCGATTCCGACACCCCCGAACCCCTCCCTCCAGACACTCGCAGGATCTTCGAGAGCCTGGCTCCTCTTCTGGATCTCTCCCCGGATGCCCTCCATATCACCGACCACAACGGACGAGTCGTCCTTGCGACCCACTCTTTTGCAGAATCCCTGGGGTATTCGCTCGAAGAGATTTTGGGTCTCCACATCTCCCTGTGGGAGGCCCCCTGGTCGACGCCGGAGATCGACGCGGCGGTCCAGGAGATTCTGGCGCTTCCTCCCGGACGATTCCGGCGCCTTGAAACTCTCTACAAAAAGAAAGACGGAGCGGTCTTTCCCGTGGAGATTCAATCCAACGCATTTGCGAAGAGCGGAGTCCGCTTTGCCCTTCACTCCTCCCGGGACATCACGCGAAGGCAAGAGGCCGAAAGGTCCATACGAACCCTGACCGACTACACCCGACTTCTCGCCCGGGCAAACAGAAGCGTCTTTCGTGCCGAAAATGAGGACTCCCTCTACGACTCCCTCTGCCGTCTTGCCGTCTCGCTCGAGGGAATGGCCCTGGTATGGATTGGCGTCCCCGGAGAAGACGGATTTTTCAAGATCCTTGCCGCTTCGGGAGAGACCGGCTGGCTCGATGAGGTGAAGATCCCGTCCGACCCTGAAGTGACGGGCATTGTCAGCGCACCCTTTCAAGCCTGGGCGAGCGGGCGCCCCGTCTTCAACCTCTCCTTCGACCAAACCTTGAAGGGGGAGTCGTCGCCCTTCGCTCAAAATGTCCAAGCGGCGATCCGGCGCTTCGGCTTCAAGAGCCTTGCGGCCCTTCCCGTGATCCTCGACGAAGAGGTCGCCTTCGTCATCGCGCTCTACCACCTGCGCCCCTTTGCCTTCGACCTCCCGCTCCGAGAGATTCTGACAGAGCTCTCCCGGGACCTCTCCCTGGGGATCGAGCGTCTCCAGTCCCTTCGGAGCAAGCGGGAGGCACTTTCGATCCGGAACGCCCTTCTCGACAACTCTCTTTCGGGGATCCTTTTGATCCGGAACAGGACCATCCTGAAGGTCAACGCCCGCATTCTTGAGATGCTGGGATACGAACGGCCGGCGGATCTCGAAGGTCAGCCCGTACGTGCGCTCTACTCCGACGACCAGGAGTTTCAGCGGGTGGGAGGCCTCATCTACCCCAGAGTCTTTCAGTCGGGGAGGGTCCACGTCACCGACATTCGGATTCGAAAGAAGACGGGAGAGTGCCTCTGGGCCGACGCATCCGCCGTTCTCACCAGAATCGGCGATGAGGACTGCCTCGTTGCCACCATCCACGACACGACCGAGCGTCACCTTCACGCCAGGGCACTCGAGCGGCTTGCCGCGGTCAACGCCCTTCACGCCCGGGCGAACGCCATCCTGACAAAGGCCGAGGACGAGCGCCTCCTTCTCAACGAGCTTTCGGAGCTCGCCATCAAGCAGGCCGGCGCAAGCCTCGCATGGATCGGACAACCCGGCAGTGACGGACTCATCAACTTTCTGTCCCAATCGGGGAAGACGGACTTTCTTTGGGAGGCGCGCATTTCTGTCGATCCGGCTCTCCCCAACGGACAGGGACCGACGGGAGTGGCCTGGAGAGAGTCGCGGGCGGTCTTCGACGAGCACTTCTCCGACGCCGCCGACGGCGCTCCCTGGAAAGAGCGTGCTCGCCGCTACGGACTCAAGAGCCTCGCCGTCCTTCCGATCCGTCACAAAGGTCTCCTGTGGGGCCTCTTCGCGCTCTACTACGGGGAGCGGCAGGTCTTCGATCCCTCGATTCGAACCGTCCTCGAGGAGCTTTCCGAAAGCGTCTCGCGGGGGCTCGACCGTCTTGACCTTTGGACATCGGAAAAAAGGACCAGCGCCCTGAACGCCGCCATCCTTGAATCGGCCTCACTCGGGATCATCCTCTCCGAAAAGACAGTGGTCCGGTTCGCAAACTCCCGCATGGAAGAGTTTCTTTCTGCCTCCCCGCCCTTTGAGGGGCGCGAGCTCTTCGAAATTCTTGGAAGCCCGGAAGAGCCGGCGGCGCTTCCGGAGCGTCTTTTTCGGCCCGCAGGACAAAAAGAGCATGTGGTGATTGAGGTCCCCGTCGCCCATTCCGGATCGGGCGAGCCGAGGTGGCTCGAACTCTCCGGGGTGCCGTTCGACCAAGCCGGCTACGATACGCTCTGGACCCTCTCCGACATCACCCTCCGAAAAAAGGCAAGGGAAGGAGAAATCCTCCTCGCCCGGGCCCTTGTGGCAGTCAACGAGGGCGTCGTCATCACCGACAGTCGGGGCCACATAATCTACACAAACGAAGCCTTTACCAACATCACCGGATACTCTCGCGACGAGGCCGAAGGGAGAAATTGCCGCTTTCTCCAGGGGACAGACACCGACAGGCAGACCGTCTCCGAGATCCGGCAGGCTCTTGACGCTGGGAATACCTATCGGGGTCAGATCTTGAACTATAAAAAAGACGGCACGCCGTTCTGGAACCTTCTCACGCTTTCTCCGGTCCGCAGTCAGGAGGGAACGATCACCCATTTCGTGGGAGTGCAAAACGATGTCACCCTGTTTAGGGACCTGCTCGAGAATAATGCCAGACTCGCCTTCTCCGTCCAACACGATCCGTTGACGGGACTTCCCAACCGATCCTCGCTCGACGACTACCTTCTGAAGCTTGTCGCAAGGAAGAGCCGGCAGGGAGGAAGCTTTCTCGTCGGACTTCTCGATCTGGACGACTTCAAGCCCGTCAACGACACCTTCGGCCACGCAGCGGGCGACACTCTCCTAAAAGAGATCGCCGTACGCCTTTCCAGAACGATCCGGAGCCACGATCTGATCTGCCGCCTGGGAGGCGACAGTTCGTCTTAGTCGTCGAGGAGATCGGGTCCCCGGAGGGAGAGGAGTTTTTGGCCCTTCTCGACCGTCTCCACAAGACAATCGAAACCACCTTCGAGATTCTTCCGGGACATCATACTCATATCGGGCTAAGCATGGGCATCGCGCTCTATCCTTCCGATGCTCTCGACCCGGAGACTCTTCTCAGGGAAGCCGACCGGGCGCTTTGCCACATCAAGGAGAAGAAACAGTCACGGTCCGAGTGGTGGCAGCTTGCCGGAGCGGCCGAACAGGAGAACACCTCCCGGGATTTCGACCCTTATGGAGAGACCGCCAAAGGGCTTCTCGAAAAGTATGCCGAATCCATCGACCCGGCCGTCGAGCGCTTCGTCACCGCCTTCTACCAGCAGCTCGACTCCATGCCGGAGACAAAGCGGATTATGGAGCTTCTCGGAGAGGAAGGGCGCCGGACACTCGCTCTCCGCCAGCAGGAACACCTGAGATTTCTTCTTTCTCCGGAGACAAATCGGAGGGACTTGCTCTCCCGGGCCCTTACGGTCGGCCAAATCCATTGCCTCTCGGGTGTGTCCAACAGCCTTCTGGTTGTGGGGATGACACTCTATCGAAGGCTTTTGACCGCACAGATCCACCGGGGACTTGTCCCCGACCGCGACCGGACGATCATCCTCACCATCGCCGACCACCGGATCGAGGACCATGTAAAAACCGAGCTGGAGACCGAAATCGCAACCATCGGTCTTTACATGGATGCGGCCATGGCCGACCCTCCGGGCCCGACGGAAGAGTTCCCCTCATCCGAAATCCTAAGGCTCGGGAACCTGCCGGGAATTTTAGGCGCCTGCTTCCTTTTTTGTGAGATCCCCTCGTATCCGGTCAAGGTGGAGGCCCTGTCCGGTCCCCGGGCCGAGATTCTTCGTCCTCTCTTCGAGAACGGCTCCTTAAACTTTTTCGATCAGCACGCACCGGACATACAGGCATACCCGCAAACGGAAATCACTCGGACAGAGCCTTTCGGAGAGAGGCCTCCTGCGGGAGTCCGCTCGCTCCTCGCCATCCCTCTGCAGACAGGAAAGGACGAGCTCTCCGGATCCTCCATCTGCCATTGGGTCGTGCTGGCCGGAGCCCATGAAAACCAGTTCAACTCCTCCTGGGCCCAACAGTTTGCCCAGAGCCTCCGGCAGAGACTGGAAAAAAGGTTCCAGGGCGACATTCGGGAGGCGGGAGGACTTCCTCCCGAAATACGTGCGGCCTATCGAAAAGAGTTGAGAGAGGGCGCGCTCTCCATGTACATGCAACCGGTGGTCGATCTGAAGACAAAAGCCCTGACCAAGGTCGAGGCTCTGGCTCGCCTCCTTCGTCCGGGGGGAGAACTCGTTTTGCCCTCCCGCTTTCTTCCCGCACTGAGCGAACCGGATCTCGACTGGCTTTTTAGAATCGGCCTGTCCCAGTCCCTTGCCCATCTTGCACAGTGGGACCGGTCGGGACTTTCTGTGGACGTCTCAGTAAATATCGCCCCATCGACCCTCGTCAACCCGATGTGCGGGGAATGGGTCTCCGAAGCCCTAGCCGCCCATGGTATCCGTCCGGAGCGACTCACCCTCGAAATCCTCGAGAATCAATCCCTTGCCGAATCAAAGGAGCACCGGTCGGCAATTGCGCGGCTTCTTTCCCTGGGGATCCGTCTTTCCATGGACGACATGGGAGTGGGCTACAGCAACCTGCAACGACTGGCCAGCCTTCCCTTTGACAAGATCAAGATCGACCAGTCCCTTCTGGCCCACATTCGGATCAATCCTCTCGAGACGCTGGGAATCATCGGAGCCATCGTACAGATGGGGCGCGAGCTCTCTCACGGGATCGTCGTGGAGGGACTGGAAGATGACGGGATGATCGAAGCCGCCATCATCCTCGGCATCCAGTACGGACAGGGCTTCAGTCTGGCCCGCCCCATGCCGGCAGAACAGATTGTCCACTGGAACCAGGGAAGAGACAGGGAGGAGTCCTCGCTCTCCCTCACAAGCTGGCTCGGAGCTTTTGCCTCGGCCTGGACCCATATCCACCCAACCATCTCCTCCACCACTCCCCTTTCCCAGTGTCCGCTGACGGAGTTCCTCTCCAAAAATGCCAATGATGGAGAGAGAGCCTCCCGATGGCATGAGAGGCTCCATTTGGAGGAAGATGCCCCGGCCGCAGGGAAGGAGCTTTCCGGGTGGCTTGCCATGAAGGTCAGGGAGGAAGGGGTGGCGATGGAACGGGGACGGAAAGAATAGCTTCCGTTTTCAAGAGGCGAGGTCGAAGGAGTCCTTAGTTCTGGGCGATATCGCCCGTTTTGCCATCGAGACGGCCATGAAACAGGAAGAAATCGCGAAAATGATAGAGATCATGCCGATTAAGAGGAAACGTCCTGATCCCTTGTTTTTGGCTCTGGCGTTGGATATTTTCAGGGAGAAGATGGCGCGCCTGGAGAGATTTGAACTCCCGACACTCGGAACCGGAATCCGATGCTCTATCCGGACTGAGCTACAGGCGCATGGGGAGGAAAGAATCGCTAGAGAAGAATAGCCGATTACCCCGTTCGGGTCAAGACTGCTGAGGCTCGCCCTCAGGAAGAGGGTGCGAGGCACCGTCCTTTTGTCCCCGATCGGAGACCGAAACGGCCGCGACTCCGGCGCAGACCAGAAGAATTCCAAACCAGCGGAGGGGGGGAATCCTCTCTCCCAGAAAGAAAAGTGCGGAAAGGGGAGTCAGAACATAGCCGACGGAGGTAAGCGGAATGATATAAGAGACGTCGGATACCGAAAGGAGCTCCATCAAAATCCCGAAATGGAGGGCTTCAAAGGCGGTTCCGATGAGGACCTGAGGAGATTTGACCACGGGAAGCAGAAAGGAGAGCGAGGAAAGGGAGTGTCCGGAGAATCCCGGAACGGCAGCCAAACCCCTTTTGATCAGCACAAACCCGACCGCCTCGGAGAGAAGACCGGCAAGAAGAAGTCCCCAGAGCTTTTTCCGTGAAAACGGCACACGGGCCCCGTTACTTCTTTGACTCGAGCTTGTCGTCGTGGTCGGACTGTTCGGGCGTCTCTTTAATGGAACGCTTGAAGTTCGATATCGCCTTTCCCATGCCAGAGCCAATCTCGGGGAGCTTCTTTGCCCCGAAGACCAGCATGACGATGAGAAGAATGACAATCAGGTGAACCGGCTCAAAAAGTCCTGTCAGCATCCGAACCCCTCCCGTTTGAATGAACCCTGTCTATCAAGTATACACCGGTTTTCTCCCGGGAGAGGAAAAGACCGACTGGCGCGAATATTCCGCTCAGGGAACGAGAATCGCAAGCGAGGTCTCGATGTAGTGGACAAACGGCAGGGGAAAGATCCCGAGAATGACCGTCATGGCCGCTGTCACGAAGAGAGCCATCCCCTCCATGCGGTTGGGAGAAAACTCCACTGCCTCGACAGGATCTTTCATGTACATTGCCATGACCACCCGAATGTAATAGTAGGCACCGACCGCACTCAAGAGGACGCCGACCACCGCAAGCCAAGTGTAGCCGGCATGGACCGCCGCCATAAAGATGTAGAACTTCGCCAGAAACCCTCCGAAGGGGGGAATGCCTGCGAGGGAAAACATGAAAACCAGCATCAAAAATGCCGCCAGAGGATTCTTCTTGTTAAGCCCCACAAAGTCTGAAATCTCCTCGCCTTCGACCCCCTTCCGTCGGAGAATGAGAATGATGCCGAATGCCCCGAGGGTCATGAAGAGGTATGTGAACATGTAAAACATGAGGGCAAAGAGGCTCTCCCGGCTCGGGTTGAGAAGGGCGATGACCGCATACCCGGCATGGCCGATGGAGGAGTAGGCCAGCATCCTTTTGATATTCGTCTGAACCAGGGCGACGATATTTCCGACGATCATGGAGAGGATGGCCGCCAGAACAATAAGAAGGGACCAGTGGTCCCGGTTCGCGGAAAACGCCACCCAGAACACTCTGAGGAAGACACCAAAGGCGGCAACCTTGCCCACCGAGGCCATAAATCCGGTCACAACGGTCGGGGCCCCTTCATAGACATCGGGAGTCCACATATGAAAAGGAGCGGCCGAGACCTTGAAGGCAAATCCGACCATCGTCAGGATCATCCCCGCAAAGACCATGGGACGAAGAGCCCCGGGGTTGGAAATGAACTGGGCAAGACCGCTCAGCGTCTCCGTGCCGGAGGCTCCGTAGAGAAGAGAGACTCCGTAAAGGAAAATCGCAGCCGCAAAAGCCCCGAGAAGAAAGTATTTGAACGAGGCCTCCACCGAGCGGTGCGAGTTCCTCTTGAGCCCTACGAGAACATAGAAGCACAGGGACATGAGCTCAATTCCCAGAAAGAGGGTAATGAGGTCCCCGGCCGAGACCATGATCATCATGCCGACTGCAGCAAAAAGGAGAAAGCCGTAGTATTCCCCGACGTGGATCTCCTCCTTCTCAAGATAAGGAAGAGAGAACAGGATGGTCAGGATCGTCCCGAGGTAGATGACCACCTTAAAGAAGTTCGAGAAGGGATCGACGATATAAAGCCCCTGATAGAGAGGGAGACCTTTTCCGTTAAGACCGAAAGTGGCGATCATCGCAAAGATTAAGGCAAAAATGGCAAAGATCCCGAGAAGAGACCGTTTTTTCGCTGGAACAAAGGGTTCCATGAGAAAAAGGAGACTTCCCAGAACGGTCAGATAGATCTCTGGCATCGTTCCCATAATGTTGACCGGGGAGAAATTCATCAAAAAAACTCCTTCAGACGGTTGAAGATCCCCAACAAAAAAACGTCAGTATCGATTAGTGCAGCGAGGCCATCGGGACAGGCTGCATCTGCCCTACGAGGTGCGCCACACTTTGGTGAAAGAGAGAGAGAACAGGGTTCGGGAGAAGACCGATGACAATCACCATGACGACCAGGGGAAGAAGCGACCCCCACTCGTAAGAATGAAGATCCGGCATGGCGTAATTCTTCGGCGTGTAGACCCCCCAGACGACCCGGGAGAGCATATAGAGGAGATACATGGCAGACAGAATCACTCCCGTCGTGGCCAACGAGGAGACGACGGCATGGGTTTTGAATGAACCGATCAGGACAAGAAACTCCCCGACAAATGAGTTCGTTCCCGGAAGCGCCAGTGAGGAAAGGGCGAAGATGACGAGAAGGGTCGAGTAAACTGGCATCTGCTTCGCGAGCCCTCCGTATTCGGAGAGGAGGCGGGAGTGGGAGCGGTCGTAGAGAACGCCGATGCAAAGGAAGAGCGCCCCGGTTGTGATTCCATGGTTGAGCATCTGCATGAGAGCGCCTTCGATCCCCTGAACATTCGCCACGAAGATGCCCAGCGTCACAACGCCCATATGGCTCACCGAGGAGTAGGCGATCAGCTTCTTCATGTCCTCTTGGGCCAGCGCCATGAAGGCCCCCCAGATAATTGCGATAACCGAAAGGGTCAGCATGAAGGGCGTAAAGAAGCGTGAGGCATCGGGGAACATCGGAAGCGAGAACCTGAGAAATCCGTAGGCCCCCATCTTAAGCATAATGGAGGCCAGGATGACCGAACCGGCTGTCGGCGCCTCCACGTGGGCATCAGGAAGCCATGTGTGAAACGGAAACATCGGGATCTTGACCGCAAAGGCGACGAACATCGCCAGAAACGCCAGAATCTGGAAGGTCATCCCGTAGTGCTGTCCGGAAAGGCGCGTGATGTCAAAGGTATGGCCGCCGACAAAGTAAAGGGCGATGATCGCGACGAGAAGAAGGAGGGAGCCCGCCAGGGTATAGAGAAAAAACTTGATCGCGGCATAGATGCGGTTCGGACCTCCCCATACCCCGATGATCAGGTACATGGGAATGAGCATGGCTTCCCAGAAGACGTAGAAAAGAACGAAGTCGGTGGCGCAGAAGACACCGATCATCGCCCCTTCCAGCACCAGAATGTTGATCATGAAAAGAG
Organism: Nitrospirota bacterium; assembly: GCA_021801345.1. Lineage (GTDB taxonomy): Bacteria > Nitrospirota > Leptospirillia > Leptospirillales > Leptospirillaceae > UBA4572. The sequence continues at coordinate 149,210 of JAJYYA010000066.1, read as the reverse complement.
GAATATTTTTCGAAATCCCGACCCAGGAGGTCAGGACCGTCATCGGCATGAGGAAGGTGGTCATGACAATCAGAACAAGGCTGATCCCGTCAATCCCCAATGCGTAGTGGATGTTTCCGAAAGGAATCCACAAATGATTTTCGACAAACTGCATCTGATAGAGATGCGGATTGTTTCCGATCAGCAGAGAGAGCGAGAGGAGAAACTCGATGACGGTGATCCCCAGCGCGATCCACTTGACGGCTCCATCGGTTCCGGTCCTTTTGTAAAAGGGCAGGAGAAGCAGGGAGGCGACAACCGGGAAGAAGATCAGAAATGTCAGAATCGGTACGGACAAAAAAGTCATCAGGCATCATCCTCTTCGATATGGGTCCCCGGAGCGGACAAATCCCTCCGGAAAAAGGATCCCCCCTCACCTCCCCGAAAGGGATTCAGAGGGAACGGATCCTACAATCTGTTGAACACGAGATAGAAGGCGAGGAGTCCAAAGGCGCCGATCCCCATGACCATCGCGTAGTTCTGGATCTGGCCCGACTGCAGATTGCGCATCGCTCCTCCGCTTCCGCGAAAGAAGGTTCCGACACCATTGACGATGCCGTCGATGACCCCCTTGTCGAGCTCCTGCCAGAAAAGCCGACCGACAATGAAGGACGGGCGAACAAAAACGGCATCGTAAAGCTCATCAAAGTACCACTTGTGCAGAGAGATCCGGTAGAAGAAGGAAAGATTCCGCGCAAGAGCGCCCGGGATCGCAGACTCCTTCCCGTAGAGAACCCATGCCGCCAGGATACCCAATACCCCGACTGCCACAGAGAGCATCTTGAGGGCACTCTCGGAGAGACCTCCCGCACCTTCGTGAATCTGCGGCAGAGGAAGCTCTTGGGCGAGATAGTTCAAAATCCCGTAGTGCTCCCCGGCCCATCCGGCACAGAGTGTGGCGACAGAAAGAACGATCAGCGGAATCGTCATCGTCAAAGGGCTCTCGTGAGGGTGGACGGCATGGCCGTGGCTCTCCGAGTGAAAGCGCTCCTTACCGCCGAAGACAAGGAAGAGGAGTCTGAAGCTGTAGAAAGCCGTCAGAACCGCCGTCAGAACCCCGATAAGCCAGAGCATCTGCCCCAGGGGACCCTGTTGGTAGGCGGTGACCAGAATCAAGTCTTTGCTGTAGTATCCGGCGAAAGGCGGTATCCCCGAAAGGGCCAGCGAACCGATCAGCATCGTCGCAAAGGTTAGCCCGATGTATTTTCGAAGCCCCCCCATCCTGAAAACATCCTGCTCTCCGGACAGGGAGTGGATCACCGATCCCGCCCCAAGGAAAAGGAGTGCCTTGAAGGCTCCATGGGTCAGGAGATGGAAGATGCCTGCCCCATAGCCACCGAGGCCGCAAACCATGACCATGTAGCCAAGCTGGCTCATCGTCGAGTAGGCCACGATCTTCTTGATATCCGGCTGTGTCAGGGCAATGGTTGCCGCCACGATGGCGGTGATCGCCCCGGTCCAAGCCACCACGTGAAGGGCAAATGGAGCCGCATTGTAAAGAGGGTTCATGCGGGCAATCATAAAAACGCCTGCGGTCACCATCGTCGCCGCATGGATCAGTGCGGAGATGGGCGTCGGACCTTCCATGGCGTCAGGAAGCCAGGGATGCAAGGGAATCTGGGCAGACTTTCCGACGGCTCCGAGGAAGAGAAGAAGGGCGATCACGTCGAGGACTGGAACATGCCAATTTCCGCCGAAGGCCGAAGCGATGTTCACCGTCTCGTGCAAATGTGAGGCCATCCCGGGAAAGATCTCGGCGAAGCGGACAGAGCCGAAGGTCCCGTAGACGAGAAAAATTCCGAGAAGAAACCCGAAGTCCCCAACGCGGTTCATAATAAAGGCCTTGTTGGCGGCAAGCCAGGAGGGGCGTCGTTCGTACCAGTGGACAATGAGAAGATAGGAGCAGAGCCCCACAGCCTCCCAGAAGATGAACATCTCGACGAGGTTGTCGGAGAGAACCAGCATGATCATCGAGAAGGTAAAGAGGGAGATATAGGCAAAGAAGCGATCGTAGCCGGAGTCGCCGTGCATATAGCCGATGGTATAGAGGTGGACCAGCATGGCCACAGTGGTCACCATAAACAGCATGATGGCGGCCAGATGGTCGTACTGGAGAGAGATCCCGACATCGAGATGGCCGGAGCGAATCCAGTCGTAGACCAGAGTCAGGCTCGGCGGGCTGGTAAAGCTCTTGAAGAACTCCATTGTCGCGATAGCCCAGGAAATCGTCACAAGAGGAAGGGCGATCAGGTGGCCTTTCCCCTTGAAAAAGGGCCAGAAGATTCCCACGATCAGGAATCCGAGCAACGGCAATAACGGAATAAGAAGAATCGGCATCATTTACGGGAACTCCCTCGGCAGATCAAAGCTTCAGCAGGTTGTAGTCATCCATGTTGACCGACTCTCTCAATCGGAAGAGGGAGATAATAATCCCCAGTCCGATTGCGACCTCGGCCGCTGCCACGGTAATCACGAAAAAGACGAAGATCTGCCCATCGATCAGGTGCAGGTAGTCACTGAAGGCGACAAAGTTGATGTTCACGGCATTGAGCATGATCTCTATGCAGAGGAGGACCACCACAATATTTCGGCGGATAAGAACCCCGACCAGACCCGTTATAAACATCATTGCTGACAGCGCCACATACCACGACAACGGAACCATCGACACTCCCTGATAATCTTGCGATTAGTCGACTCTGACGAAAAAGCTCGGCCCGACTATTCCTGACGGAACCGACCCCGGCCCCGGGCCATGACGATCGCCCCGACAAGCGCAATCAGCAGGACAACGGAGGCCACTTCGAACGGAAAGAGATACTGAGTATACAGAACCATACCGATCGTCTCGCTATTGCCAAGCGTGGGAACGGAGGGATGAGGAATTGCCGGAAGCTTCGGATAGAAATGGGTCTTGACAAGCAGGTACCCCAGTTCACCGATGGCAAGAAGCGATAGAAGAATCGCAAAGGGGGTCTGTTTCTGGAGAGGCGTGGCTCCTCCCCCCTGCAGATTCAGGAGCATGACAACGAAGAGATACAGCACGAGGATCGCACCGGCGTAGACGAGAAGCTGGACCCCGGCGAGAAAGGGAGCGTCGAGGACGATGAAAAGGCCCGCCACATGTATGAACATACCCAAAAGTGCCATGGCGGAATAAATGGCCGCGCGGGATGCAACGACAAGGATGGCACAGACGAGTGCCATCCCGCCGAAGTAAAAAAAAGGCAGTTGCTGAATCAAGCCGTTATCCTCCCATTGAGATGGGGGGGAAGTGATAATACCCCTCGTCCTTGCCAGAATTCTCCGCTTCCCACATGTTCCGGACCTTGAGGTAGGCGTCGGAATCAGCACCCGCGCGATCGCCCAGCGCGAGCATCTGTTCCTTCGAGTAAATGAGCCCGTTGCGCGTGAAGGAGGAATGGGCAAACTCCTTCGTCATGGAGAGCGCGTTGACAGGGCAAGCCACAACGCAAAAACCGCAGAAGATGCAGCGGGTAAAATCAAGCGTGTATTCGCGCGCATACCGTCTGTCAGGAATCTCCGGATGAATATCGCTTACGACCCTGATCGCCTTGGCCGGACAGATCGCCTCGCAAAGGTCGCAGCCTACGCAGCGTTCCACCCCGTTATCGTATCGACGATGAGCGATAAAGCCCCGATAGCCATCCGCAAGTACGAGCTTTTCTCGCGGATACTGGGATGTCACCTTCTTCATGAACATGTGCCGGAGAGTGAGCTTGAGCCCCTGCCCGATCTCCGTAAACAATATGGTGTTCAAAAATTTTTTCAACATCTTCGACTCCTCGGATTGCCTGAAATATCCCGAAAATTCAATCAGTCGTAATTACCCGGCTAGCGTTCCAGAAAATATGCGGCAATCCCTGTCACAATGATATTTGCAAAGGAGACGGGGAGCATGATCTTCCAACCAAACCGCATAAGCTGATCATAGCGTAGTCGGGGAAGGGTTGCACGGATCCAGAAGAAAAAGAAGAGAAAAAAGTAAACCTTCAGGAGAAACCAGATGACCCCTGGAATAAATCCTAACGCCGGGATCGGGGGATTCCAGCCTCCCAGAAAAAGAATGGTGGCGATCGAGGAGACGATAATCATGTTGGCATATTCTGCCAAATAATACAGGGAAAACCTCATCCCCGAATACTCGGTAAAGAATCCGGCCACAAGTTCGGACTCGGCCTCGGGAAGGTCGAACGGGGTTCTGTTTGTCTCGGCAATGCCCGAGATCACGTAGATCACGAAGGCCACGATCTGCGGAAAAATATACCAGTGCCAGAAGCCTCCCGACTGGGCATCCTCGATCTTGACGAGAGACATCGAGCCCGAAAGGATCAGGACCCCGATGACGGACATCCCGGCAGTGAGTTCGTAGCTGATGACCTGGGCGGCCGAACGAAGGGCTCCGAGAATGGAGTACTTGCTGTTCGAGGCCCAGCCTCCGAGAAGGATTCCGTAGGCACCGATAGAGGAGAGCGCCAGAATCAGGAGGATCCCCACATTGATGTCGGCGATGTAGGGATGAAGAGTAATCCCCATAAAGGAAAAGGAATCGTGTCCGAAAGGAATGACCGAAAAGGCCAGAATCGCAGGGACAAGAGAGATGACGGGGGCAATGCGGAAGATAGCCCGGTTTGCTTCGCTCGGAATGATATCTTCCTTGGATAGGAGCTTGATACCGTCGGCAAGCGGCTGAAGAAGCCCCCAGGGGCCCACCTCCATCGGACCAAGACGGTCCTGCATGAAACCGAGAACCTTGCGCTCAAGATATGTCAGATACGCAATCATCGTCAGCACTACAAAGAGGACGCCCAGCATGACGACAAGGGCTCCGATGAGGTCGTTGGCCAAACCCTACCCTTTCCTGTTAACTCCCGAAATTCCGGGGGCTTTCAACACACAAAAACCCTTTTTCGGGAAGGATTCTTCCCGTCCGATCATAAATGTCCTCAATGACTCTAGAGAGGATGCTCCGTCAGACGATAGGCTCTACCGTCACGTCGATAGCTTGCCCGGACTGAGCACCGGATTGCGAATTAAAGTTCAGATGGGCAGGGAAAAGCGCCAGAAAGCGGGCATCGGCAAAGTGAAGCGGATAATGCACCTCTCCATCAGCCAGGCCCGCAACGGGATCGATCGGCACCGAGATCCGACCGTGCGGCGTCGAGAGAAGAACACAGGCTCCCTTCTTGAGCTTTCTCTTTCTTGCCCATGACCGCGGAACCTTCAGGAAACCCTCTCCCTCGATCGTCATGAGGTTCGAGTCGAGAAGAGTCCGTGTTCCGGCATGGTTGATAGACTTCGAGAGAGTCAGCACAAAGGAGTTCTCGGGCCTTTCCGTCGCGTTTAAAGCGGCGGGCGCCACGGTCGCAGGGAGATCCGCTTTGACAAAGCTCGCGACCCGGGCAAGAACCGATTCCCGCTGAGCCTTGTGCGGCGGCTGAACGCGGGGAAGCGACAGGAGGATCTCTCCTGTCTTTCCCTGAAAGTACGGGGCGTTCCTCGTCGAAGGGCGAAGATCCGGGAAAATTCTGAAAACTTCGGAGGAGAGGGCCGAAAGATCGTCAAAAGGCAAAGCCCGCCCCATCTGCCGGGCAAGACGAAGCAAAATCTCCGACTCTGGGAGGGCCAGACCCCATGGAGCCATCGCCGGAGCCAGCGGCTGAACAAAACCTTCAGCGCTCACCACATGCCCCGCTCGCTCAAACGGACTGGCCGCAGGGAGGAGATAGTGGGCCATGTCTGAAAGGGGCCCCTGAAAAAGATCGACGACCACGAGAAGCTCAAGCTTCGAAAGCGTTTTTCTGATATGGCCCGTATCCGGCAGGAAGGTGAAGGGATCCACGCCCAAAGAGATGAGTGCCCGGATCTTCCCGGCCTCGATCCCCGACAGGATCTCGCGAAGTCCTCCGCCCCCCGAGGGAAGCTTTGCCTGCCAGTGGTTCTCCCAGACAGACCGCTGCTCGGCATTTGTCGCATCGAGCAGTCCCGGAAGCCACTCGGCCGTCGCGCCCATCATCAACACTCCAAGATCGTTGCCCGACTCGGGAAGAACCAAGAGTCCGCTTCCTTCGGAGGCGAACATGTTGCGTTCGGCCATCAGGCGGAGAAGCTGCGCAGAGGCCCCAAAGCCCTGGTCGGAACGATGAAACCTGCGACCGGTGACAAAAACTGTTCGCTTTGATGCCCGCAGGTCGGAGAGAAGACGTTCGACGGCCTCGGGGGTGGCCCCGAGCCCCTGGAACCTCTGGCGGGATTCGGAAGAGAGTGCGGTTGTCCCGGAGGAAAGAGCCTCTCTGAGCATCGAGAGGAAGCTCTCTTCCGTTCCGGGAAGAAGGCGGATCACCTCCCGGGCTCGCGTTGAGATACTGACATCATGACCATGAACGAGGTAAAGGGCGGCCTTGTTCTTTCTCACCGCCTTCTTGATGGCAAGCCCGGTAATATTGGACTCGGCAGCGGGATCGGCGCCGAGCACAACGATCGTGTCGGCCGCGATGATATCCTGATTGTCAACAAGAGGACGCAGGGATCCGGTCGCGGAAACAAGGGGAATGGCCATATTCATGAGCCCCTGCCGGGCGTCGGAGTCAAGGAAGTTCGAATTCAGGGTTTGGCGCATAAAGCGCTGAAAGAGGAAGGCGTCCTCTATCGGCAATTGAGAAGAGATCAGACCGGCAACCCGTCCCTCGCCTGAAGAGGAAAGAGAGGCGAGATGTGCGGCAATCTTCGGAAGGATCTCCTCCCAGCTTCCGGGAACAAGACGCTGTGCCCGCTTGAAGTGGGGGGACTCAAGGCGAGACTTGTTCTGGACGGCGTTAAATCCGAATCGTCCGACCACGCAGATTGACCCTTCGTTCGGACCGAGTCCTTCCCGGGCCGAGATCCGGACAATCGCTTCGTTTTCGGTGTCGACGACCATCCGGCATCCGGAGCCGCAAGAGGTGCAGGTCGTCTCCGTCTTCTCCATCTGCCAGGGACGAAACTGGTAACGGACAAAGCGGTCCGTGATCGCTCCCGTGGGGCAGACCTCAAGACAGTCTCCGCAAAACTCACAGTCGAGTTTCTTTCCGAGGGGGGGACCGATGACCGTATCAAAGCCACGGTTAATGAAGCCGATGGCATGAACATCCTGAATTTCATCGCACACGCGCACACACTTGCCGCAAAGAATACACCGGTTCGAGTTAAAGACCAGAACCTCGCTCTTCATATCCTCAGGTTCGTCGTTCCGGTGGCTTTCGAAGCGGGAGTCGGCGCCACCGTAGGCAAACGACATGTTCTGGAGAGGACACTCCCCCCCACAGTCACAGACGGGGCAGTCAAGCGGATGGTGGAGCAGGAGAAGCTCAAGATTTGTCTTCCTGGCCTCATGGACCTTTGGGGACTCCGTCAGGACCTTCATCCCTTCAGCAACCTGGGTGATGCACCCCATGACCGTCCGTTTTGAGTCTTCAAGCTCCACCGCGCAGATACGGCAGGAACCCGCCGGATCCATCCGGGGATTGTAGCAGAATGTCGGAATCGGAATACCGGCTGCGGAGGCGGCATGAAGAATCGTCGTCCCGGCCGGAACCTCGACCTCTTTCCCGTTGACTGTCAGCTTCACCATGGAGGAAACCTCACCCACTAAATGATCGCCCTGAACTTGCAGGCATCAACACACGCCTTGCAGCGGATACAGGTTTCAAGATTGATATGGGCCACCTCGCCCTTGTCCCAGGTCACGGAGCCCGTCGGACACACAGGCTCACAAAGGCCGCACGTCGTGCAGTCCTCCTCGATGACCACATACTTGATCAGGTTGGCGCAAACCGTTCCCGGGCAATGCTTGTCCCGAATATGCGCCTCGAACTCCTCCCGGAAATATCGGATGGTGGAGAGCACCGGATTGGGGGCCGCCGCTCCGAGACCACAAAGCGAGTTTGACTTGACATACATTGAGAGGCGGATCAGTTCGTCAAGATCCCCTTCCTGGCCCTTCCCTTCCGTAATCCGGGTGAGAATCTCCAGCATGATCTTCGACCCGACCCGACAGGGAGTGCACTCGCCACAGGACTCGTCCTGCGTAAACTTGAGAAAGAACTTCGCCGTATCGACGATACAAGAGGCCTCGTCCATGATGACGATCCCGCCCGAGCCCATGATTGCGCCCGCGGCAATGACATTCTCGAAGTCGACGGGAGTGTCGAGACCGCTCGCCGGAATACACCCCCCGGAAGGTCCTCCGAGCTGGGCCGCCTTGAACGGGATCTTCTTCTCGAGCATCCCGCCCCCGATATCAAAGACGATGGAGCGAAGCGGAGTCCCTGCCGGCACCTCGATCAGTCCCGAGTTCTTGATCGAGCCTGTAAGCGCAAAGGTTTTTGTCCCCTTTGTCTTTTCGGAGCCATAGGAGGCGTACCAGTCACCGCCATTAAGAATGATATGACCGACATTCCCGAGAGTTTCAACATTGTTGATGACCGTGGGCTTTCCCCAAACGCCCTTCTGAGCCGGAAAGGGAGGCTTTGGCCACGGCATTCCGCGCTCACCCATAAGGGAGGCCAGAAGAGCCGTCTCTTCACCGCAGACGTAGGCCCCGGCACCTTCCTTGATGATGATGTCGAAGCTGAAGCCCGTCCCAAGGATATTGTCGCCGAGAAAGTTTCTCTCGCGAGCGTCATCGATCGCCTTCCGGAGACGCTTGATCGCAAGAGGATATTCCGCACGGCAATAGATATAGCCCTTCTTGGCATTTCCGATCGCATAGGCGGCGGCCAGCATTCCTTCGAGAACGCTGTGGGGATCCCCTTCAAGGATCGAACGGTCCATGAACGCGCCGGGATCGCCTTCGTCGGCATTGCAGACGACGTACTTTTCCTCCCCGGGGGACTGGCGGGTCAGCTTCCACTTGAGACCGGTGTAGAATCCCCCGCCTCCCCGACCACGCAGACCGGACTTTGTCATCTCATCGATCACAATCTCCGGCGTCATCTCGGTCAACATCTTCCGAAGGGCCTTGTAGCCATTGGTAGCGATGTAGTCGTCGATGCTCGAAGGGTCGATCAGACCGCATCGGCTCGAAACGATCTTGACCTGCCCCTTGAAGAATCCCGTCTCTGCCATCAAGGGAAGTCCTTCGTAGGCGGTATGGCCAGCTATGGGAATCTGACAGACCGCATACTTCTTTGCAAACTCCCCTTTGACAAAATGAGCATCGAAGATCTGCGGGATGATCAACGCCTTCACGTTCCGGTAAGAGACCCGGTACTTTCCTGGCATCGTGATATCCACGAGGGGTTCGTTGTGGCACATCCCGATACATCCCGTGGGAACGATCCGGGCGTCAATGCCGCGCTTTTCAAGTTCCTTTACAACAAGCTCCTCAATAGAGCGTGCTCCGGCCGCCAGACCACAGGTCGCCATTCCGATGTGTATTGTGGGAATGGCCACATCGTGGAAAAGGCCTGCCGCCATTTCCTCAACTGTTTGAGTCGCCATCAGAAACACTCCTTCGATCGGGGAAGAAAAAACGGTCCGCCGCCGATCCTCGCTTATAGGGGAAAAACAGAAACTTTCATATCGTCTGAAAAATCATGGGTACTCATCGTTTGGGGAATTCTGGAACCTCCCCCATTCCTTCACCGGCCACTTTGCAAGATGTGGAAAAGACCGGGGTTTGTCAGGAGGCCGGGTTGGCCTCCGAGACAGGCTCTGAAGAAGACTCGTCCTTAAGCTGGTGAAGAATCTCGACCATCTTGTCGCCGGAGAGCTTTCCGTAGGTATTTCCATTGATCATGGCCATAGGCGCCAGCGCGCAGGATCCGAGACAGGAGACGGGCTCGAGGGTAAAAAGCATGTCCTCGGTATTCTCCCCCTCTTCGACATGGAGATTTTCCTTGATCTTGTCGACAAGAAGTCCCGCACCTCTTACATGGCAGGCCGTCCCGACGCAGACCTTGAGAATGAACTTTCCCCGGGGTTCCCGATAGAACTGGGAGTAGAAGGTCAACACCCCGAACATCTTGCTGTGGGGGATCCCCAGATCATCGCCTACCCGTTCAAGGACCTCGGCGGGCACATACCCGTACTTTTCCTGAATTGTCTGGAGAATCTGCACAACCGCACCTTCACGGTTACCGAACTCCTCGCAGATATGATCGATCTCTTCATCGGTGATGTGAACTGTCGCGGCGCTATCAGAGTGTGCCATCTTGCTATCTCCGAGAATATTTTGCTTCCGGTTAACAAGGTACTCCATCCTGCAGCCGGGAGATTGAACGCCCTCCCTGCGCCAGCCGGAGTACACGCATGCCGCAGGTCATTCCTGCAGGCCTGTCCGGGAGATGCGGCCTTAGCGGTCGCACTCACCCATGACGATGTCATAGGTTCCGAAGATGGTAACGATATCGGCGATCATGTAGCCTCTCGACATATGATCAAAGGCCCCCATACTGACAAATGACGGCGCCCTTATCTTCATTCGGTAAGGCTTCCCCGACCCATCGCTGACAATATAAAAACCAAGCTCCCCCTTGGGGGTCTCCGTCCCGCAATAGGTATCGCCTGGCGGGGTCCGGAAGCCTTCCACAACAAGAAGAAAATGGTGAATGAGGGTCTCCATGTTATGCATGACCCGGCCCTTGGGGGGAAAGGAGACCTTGTGGTCTTCCGTCATGAAGGGGCCCTCGGGAAGCTTGTCGAGGCACTGCCGAATTATGGAGGCACTCTGACGCATCTCCTCGACACGGATCCAGTAGCGGTCGTAGATGTCGCCATTCTGACCTACCGGGACCTCCCATTCAATCTGATCGTAGGCGGCGTAGGGTTCGTACTTTCTAAGATCGTAGTCGACGCCGGAGCCCCGGAGGGTCGGACCGGAAAGGCCAAAGTTGACAGCATCCTCTCCCGTGATGACCGCAATGTGCTTGGTCCGGGCAAGCCAGATCCGGTTCGTCTCAAGAAGGGTGTTGTACTCCCGGATATGCGGCTCGAAGGTATCGACAAAGTGATAGAGAGCGTCGACGACGTCGCGGGTAAGATCGCTTTCGACCCCCCCCACGCGATAGTAGTTTGTCGTCAGACGCGCCCCGCAAAGCTTTTCGAAGAGATCAAGAAGGACCTCCCGCTCGCGAAACGTATAGAAAAAAACGCTCATGGCTCCGATATCGAGAGCCTGGGTCCCGAGCCAAAAGAGGTGGTTCACGATTCGCTGCATCTCGGCCACAATGGTCCGGATGTACTCGGCCCTTTCAGGAACCTTGAGCTGAAGAAGCTTTTCGACGGCCCGGACAAAGGCATAGTTGTTTGCCATGGCAGAGACATAGTCAAGCCGGTCGGTCAGGGGAATAATCTGGTTGTAGGTCCTGTACTCGGCGATCTTCTCCGTTCCCCGGTGAAGGTATCCCAAGTCCGGAACGGCCTTCTTGATACGCTCCCCGTCAAGATCAAGCAGGACGCGCAGCACTCCATGAGTACTGGGGTGCTGGGGGCCCATGTTGAGCAGAAACTGCTCCGTCTTGATCGAAGAATCAAGTCCGTTCAGGACCGCCTGCCGAAGGGTCGAAAGCGTAATCTCGCGACGTACGGTCGCGGTTCCGGTAGCTTCGGCTTCGATCTTTTCCTTTTCGAGTGACTCCAAGAGAAACCCCTTTCCCTGCCTATCCACAGACGATCACAGAAGTCCTGTTCCGATTGGCCGGAGTTACCGGCCGCATCCCGATCCCTTTACTCCCGCCCCTAACGGGCCTCCTTGGGAAGGGGAGGAAGAGTCTCATGATATTTCGGGACGAAGGAGAATTCATCTCGCCACCCCTTGCCGACGAGCGGAAAGTCCTTCCGGAGAGGGTATCCCTCGTCATAGTCATCGGGCATAAGGATCCTTCGAAGATCCGGATGACCCCGAAACTGGATCCCCATCATGTCGTAAACCTCCCGCTCCATGAACTCGGCCCCCTTCCATATGGAGACAATTGAGTCTACCACGGGATGGCTCTCCGGGATCCGAATCTTCACCATGATACGGTGACGGCGGGAAAGAGAGTAAAAGATATAGACGACTTCGAAGCGGTCCTGGTCCATGGGATAGTCCACCGAGGTCACGTCGACGATATAGTCGTAGCGAAACTCCGGATCGTCGTGAAGGGCCTGAAAGACCTCCAGTGCCCCATTCTCGCGAAGATAGACCGTCAGGTCCCCGAGAGCCTCTCGGGACCCTGTAACAACCTCCGGGAATCTCCTGTGAAGGGATTCGGCTACGGGATGCATCCTTAGTTGTCTCCTCGCACTAGTTCCGGAAAACCGGCTTGTCCTGCATAATCTTCTCCTGGAGCTTGATCAGGCCATCGAGAAGGGCCTCGGGCCTGGGGGGGCATCCGGGAACATAGACGTCGACAGGGATCAGGCGGTCCACACCCTGGACGACGCTGTAGCTGTCATAGATATTGCCGCTTGTGGCACAGGAGCCCATGGCAATGACATACCGGGGCTCTGGCATCTGATCATAGATCTTCCTGACCACAGGAGCCATTTTCCGGGTCAGGGTCCCGGCCACGATCATCAGGTCCGACTGGCGGGGGGAGGCACGAAAAACGCCGGCTCCGAAGCGGTCAATATCGAAACGCGAGGCCACGGCCCCCATCATCTCAATCGCGCAGCACGCCAGACCGAAGGTCATGGGCCAGAGCGCAGATTTCCGTGACCAGTTCACGATGTCGTTAACGGCATCCTGCAACTTCATGGTCACGACAGAGAGCTCGCCGTCCTTGTGGTGGACTACTCCCATTCAAGAGCCTCCTTCTTCCATGCATAGACATATCCGACGATCAGGATCACAAGAAAAATCAGCATTTCGACAAGGCCAAAAAGTCCGAGGCGTCTGAAGTCTACGGCCCAGGGATAAAGAAAGACCACCTCCACGTCAAAAACAAGGAAGAGCATGGCCACAACATAGTAACGGATCGAGATGCGTTCGCGCGCATCGTTGATGGGAGGAACGCCACACTCGTAAGGAGCATCCTTGTCACGGTAGGGATTGTGTGGACGGATCAGGCGCCCGACAAGAAGGGAGACAGCCCCGAAGCCGATCGCAATCAGAAGAAAGATCAGGATCGGAATATAGTGGTCGGGATGGGAAAGAGAAAACATGGGCACCCTCCGGCTCCGGAAAACCGAAGCCTTGACATGTATGGATTTCTCTTAGTTCTTCAGTTCGATTTGTCCTATCATTCTATTTTTGGACCAAGACTTTGTCAACTAAAAATCCGCTCCGGTGCCCCTCCCAAAGCCTCGCTCTTCCGGTTGCCCCAGCCCCTCAAAAACAAGACATCTAGGCAGCACCATGGCATTTTTTGTACTTTTTTCCACTTCCGCAGGGACAAGGGTCATTCCGGCCAATCTTCCCCTCTTTTCCCCCCGAAGAATCCGGTCCCGCGCTCAGCGCCACCGGGGTCTGGTCCCACGGAGAGAGGAAAAATCCTGGAGCCATGACCGGGTCTCCCGTTTCGTCAGGATAGGAGTAGTCGAGGTTGTCGAAGTTTGGGGCCTCGTCCGACGTTTCGACCGAGACCTCCCTCACCGATCCGGAGACCTTGACGACATTCTCCTCCACCTCTTCCATGAAGCGCTCGAAAAGGTCGAATCCTTCCCGCTTGTACTCGACTAAGGGATCCTTCTGCCCGTATCCTCGGAGACCGATTCCCTCCTTCAGCCGGTCCATGGTGAGGAGATGCTCCTTCCAGCCGTTGTCGAGCGACTGGAGAGAGACGTACCTGACGATCGACTGAAAGACCTCCGTCCCGAAGAGCGCCTCGCGCTCGAGCAGGTGCGCCTCGAAACGTTGGAGAATGTGGGCAACCAGCGCCTCGATTCCCATATCCTGAAGCTCTTCGACCGAAAGGGAAAGGCCGGTCCCCTCTTCGATCTTTCCGACGAGCCCCGGGAGGTCGAAGCTTTCCGGATAGGCGTCCTCCGGAATGATCGAAAGAACCAGACGCTCAAGAACTCGAGCGCCCCATGTCGAGACAAGCTCGGAGAGCGCCTCGCCTTTGAGAACCCGTCGTCTGAGCTCATAAAAGACCAGACGCTGCTGGTTCATCACATCGTCATACTCCAGGAGCTGCTTCCGGATGTCAAAATGGTAGGTCTCGACCTTTTTCTGGGCATTTTGGATTGCCTTCGAGACGAAGGTATGCTCGATGGGAACCCCCTCCTCCATCCCCATCCGCTCCATGAGTCCCTTGATCTTTTCCGCACCGAAGATCCGCATCAGATCATCCTCAAGGGAGAGGTAGAAGCGCGAGGATCCCGGATCCCCCTGACGCCCGGCGCGACCACGAAGCTGATTGTCGATCCGGCGGCTTTCGTGGCGTTCGGTCCCGATGATGTGCAGTCCCCCGACGGCGATGACGGCGTCCCGCTCCTTGCGGGCGGTCTCCTCAAAGGAGGCCAGAAGGGCGGCCTTCTCTTCGGAAGAGACCTCCTCCGTCCTCCTCCGGAGTTCCGCATTGAAAAGATATTCAGGGTTGCCGCCAAGCAGAATATCCGTTCCCCGACCGGCCATGTTCGTCGCGATCGTGACCTTCCCGAGACGGCCCGCCTGGGCCACGATCTCGGCCTCCTTCTCGTGGAACTTCGCGTTCAGCACTTCATGGGGAATTTTCTTTTCCGTCAAAAGACGGGAGATGTACTCGGACTTTTCGATCGAGACCGTCCCCACGAGAACCGGCTGACCCACCTTGTGGCGATCGACAATGTCCAAAACAACGGCGTCGTACTTTTCCTTCTGGGTCCGGTAAACCTGGTCGGGAAGGTCCACGCGAATCATCTTCCGGTGGGGGGGAACCACAATCACGTCAAGTCCATAGATGCGATGAAACTCCGTTGCCTCGGTATCGGCCGTTCCGGTCATTCCGGAAAGCTTCCGATACATACGAAAGTAATTCTGAAAAGTGACGGTCGCCAACGTCTGGTTTTCCATCTGGACCTTCACTTTTTCCTTGGCCTCGACCGCCTGGTGAAGTCCCTCCCCCCAGCGGCGGCCGGTCATGAGACGACCAGTGAATTCGTCGACGATGATCACCTCTCCGTTCTTGACCACGTAGTCCACGTCACGCCGATACAGATGGTGCGCCTTGATCGCCTGCATGAGGTGGTGAACATAGGAGATATTCTTCAGATCGTAGAGGTTCCCTACGTCGAGGAGGGATTCGACGAGATCCGATCCTTCCTCCGTCATCGAGACCGTCTTGTGCTTGAGATCGAGGGTGAAGTGCGAGACAGGAGTCAGGCGGGGAATGATCCGATCGATACGCTCATAGAGGTCGGTGGACTCCTCCGAAGGGCCGGAGATGATGAGAGGGGTCCTCGATTCGTCGATCAGAATACTGTCCACTTCGTCGACGATGGCATAGTTCAGAGGACGCTGGGCAAACTGGTCGAGCTCGTACTTCATGTTGTCCCGGAGATAGTCGAAGCCGAACTCATTATTGGTCCCGTAGGTGATGTCGCAGGCATAGGCCTCTTTGCGGAGATCATCGGGCATGTCGTGCTGGATGAGCCCCACCGTCAGGCCAAGAAACCGATAGAGCCTCCCCATCCACTCGGAGTCGCGCCGGGCCAGATAATCGTTGACGGTCACGACGTGAACTCCCTTTCCCTCGAGCGCGTTGAGATAGACCGGAAGAGTTCCCACCAGAGTTTTTCCCTCGCCGGTCTTCATTTCGGCGATCCGTCCCTCGTGAAGAAAGGCTCCCCCCATAATCTGAACATCGAAGTGCCGCATGCCGAGAACCCGCCGCCCGGCCTCCCGGACAACGGCAAAGGCTTCCGGCAAAATCTGGTCGAGCGTCTCCCCTGCGGTCAGGCGCTCGCGGAAAGCGACGGTCTTCCTGGAGAGATCTTCGTCGGAGAGAGCCTGCACGGAGGTCTCCAGAGCATTGACACGGTCGACGATCCGGGAGACTCTCCGGACCTCCTTCTCGTTCTGGCTGGAGAAAAGAGAACGGACGAGCGACTTGAACATGCGAAAGACTCCTCTCGAAAACGAACTTCAGAAAATGAAGGATCCATTATAAGAAACAATCGTACGCGACTCTAGTGAACCGGAGGAGCAAGGGATTCGGAGAGAAGGGATGACGGATCCACCGGATGTCCGAACTCCCTGACCTCGTAATGAAGATGGGGAGCCGTCGTCAGACCGGTCAGCCCGATCGTTCCGATGGCCGACTTCCTGCCGACCACCTCTCCCGAAACGACATCGATCGAGTCGAGATGGGCAAAGAGTGATGACTGGCCGAGCCCGTGATAGACAATGACATAGTTTCCGTAGTCGGGGGTCCGATCGGTAAGGACAACGACTCCGGGGGCATCCGGATAGATCGTCGCGCCCTCCTCCTTCGCAATATCGAGCCCCGGATGAAACTCTTCTCCCCCGCCGACAGGTCCGGCCCTGCGACCAAAAGCCGACACGATCCACCCCTTCACCGGAAGCGCATAGCGGATCCCGCCCCCTTCGTCCCCGAATGGAAGAAGGTTTTCAGGGCGCGCCATCCCCGGAGACACGGAGTTCTTCTCGCCGGCGGGAGACGCGGGTGAGGGAGATGTCAGAGCCTTTCCGGAGGGAGGCGGGTGGACATCGGGAGCCCCCTTGGCGACCATGTTCATGATCTGAGCGTCGAGGTTGTTGACCTCGGAAAGCTGGGCCTCAATCGAGTCGAGCTTCTTCCTGTAGCGGTCGAGATGCTCTTGCTGGACCCGGGTCTCCTCCTGGATCGTTTTGAGTGCCATGAACTTCTTTGTCTCATAAGTGTAAAAAACCACCAGAAGAACGATCCCGGAAAAAAGCAGGGCGATCACCACAAAAAAAAGATAGAGGGCCCATCGGGGAAAGGTCCACTGGCGGGACTTTTCTGTAACGCCGGGAAGAATGGTGATCGTTACCGTTTTCTTAAGACGGGACATTGTGTCCCCCCTCCCCCCCGGAGATCTGGGCGTTTTGGCAACACTCCCGGACCCAGGCGGCATAAGCTTGGCTGACATGGTCTGCCGCCAAAAACAGGATCTCCGGAACGCTATAAGGGTGCGCCCGGAGAATTTCCCGCTCAAGGGCCGCGCGGTTCTCGGGAATCGACTTCAAAAGAAGCGTCACCTCTCCTTCCCGCTGGAGCGATCCATCCCAGAAGAAAAGCGAGGCCCCCTGCGGAAGAATGTGACCGCAGGCGATCACATGTCGGGAGACAAGGTGATTGACGAGCCTTTCCGCCGCCTCGGAGTCAGGGTGGGTCACGATAACAAGATCGACTGTCACTGGATCACCTCGGAAAAGAACTTCACGGTTCGTTTCATACCCTCTGAAAAGGAGACCTCATTCGACCAGTCCGTCTCCTCTGCGAGGCGGCCGTGGCCCAAAATCCGGCTCTCGACGTCGGGGAAGGTCTTCGAATGATAGTTGACAGGATAGGAGCTCCCAAGGATCTTGCCGATCTCCAGAAAGACTTCCCGATCGCTGACCGGAACGCCCGATCCCACATGAAAGGTCCCCGAAGCGTCGCGGCTTATGATATGGAGAAGCGCCTCTACCGCATCGTCGATATAGACATAGTCCCTGACCCGGGCCCCATTTCCCGGAATCGAGGGCGGATTGACCGAGCTCCGAAGGATCGTCTGACGGATCGCCGAGCCGATCAGCCCCCCTTCGCCGAAGACCGTCTGTCCTGGACCATAGACCGGTGCCAGACGGACAATCGTCTGTCGAACGCTCTCGTGGGCAGACAGGGAGGAGACGGAAAACTCCGCGAGCGCGTGAGAGATTCCGTAGGGAGAGATCGGAGCGATCGGGGCATCCTCGGAAAGGGGGGCCAACGACGCTCCCGCATCCCCCAGAACCTCCCCGGACGAGACCAGGATGATCCACGGCACCATGACCGTGCGGCAGGCCTCGAGAACACCCAATATCGCCCCCGCCGTCCGCTGGTTATCCCACGCGGGCCGCTCCCATGAGAGCCGGATGTCGGGTTGCCCTGCCAGATGGATATAAAGAGCCGGAAGGGCGCGCTCGATCGTCCGGACCACAAACTTCGGATCGTCGAGGGCGCCCTTGGCAAATGTCACAGCCGCGTCGCGGGAGGAGCGGTAGCCGGTCGACATATCGTCGAGCGCGGTCACGTTGTGCCCCATACGGGAGAGCGCCCGGGCCAGTGGCGCTCCGATGAAGCCCGCCCCCCCGCCAATCACAATATTCACAGATGACCCTTCCAGCGAGCGTAACAGAAGTATTCCTGGTTCCCTTTTTTCCCTCTGACAGGCGAGGGCATGACCCCCCGGATCTCACCGCCGAGCCGGACAATCTCGGAGGAAACCTCTCCGACAACACGGCGCTTGACCGTCTCGTTTGTCACGATCCCCCCCCGCCCCACCTCCTCCGGGTGAGCCTCGAACTGGGGCTTCACCAGGCCCAGGAACCACCCTCCCGACTGAAGAAGAAGTCGGACCTGCGGAAGAACCTGGCGAAGAGAGATAAAGGAAAGGTCGGCGACAACGCCATCGACTCCGCTGGCCGGGATCCAGGATCCGGGATGGCGGACATTGACGGACTCGAGAAGCGTCACTCTCGGATCGGACCGGAGTCCGGAGTCGAGGAGTCCCTTGCCTACGTCGACCGCAAGCACCGAGGCCGCCCCCGACTGAAGAAGGCAATCGGTAAACCCTCCGGTGGAGGCTCCCAGATCGGCCATGCGTGCCCCCACAACCTGGGGAGAAAAAAATGCGATCGCCCCGAAAAGCTTGTCCCCTCCGCGCCCGACAAAGCGGGGCGCCCCGGAGGGTTCGTCACGCGTGATGCGGTCGAACTCCGTCCGGACCGAAGGATCGGTCCGGGGAAGTCCGTTGACGCGGACTCCCCCCCGGGCGATCAGCTCCCTCGCCTCCTCGCGGGAGCGCGCCCATCCTTTTCGGAACACCAGGGCATCGAGGGGCTCTTTTCTGGCGGACACGGGACCTGTCAGCAGACGGGTGTCTGAAGATTCTTTCGCGCCAGCTCTGCGAGTTGGGGGGCCGTCAGTCCGACCGACTCCCGGAGGATGGCTGGTGCCCCGTGCTCCACATAGTGGTCCGGAATTCCGACCATACGAACCCGCACCCGCGACAGGAGATCCGAGGCGGCAAGCCACTCGAGAACGGCCGAACCGAACCCGCCCATGACCGATCCTTCCTCCACCGTGACAAGGAGGGAGGTCTGACGCGAAAGCTCCGAAAGAAGCTCCGTATCGAGCGGCTTGGCAAAGCGCATGTTCACGACCCCCGCGTCGATGCCTTCCCCCACGAGAATGCGGGAGGCCTCCATCGCCACGGACACCATCGATCCGTAAGCCAGAAAAATCATATCGTGGCCATCGCGAAGCATCTCGGCCTTCCCCACGGGAAGCGCAGCGAATCCCGGGTCGAGGGGAACCCCTAGCGCCTCCCCCCGGGGGTAGCGAATCGCCACCGGACCCGGAAGATGAAGCGCGGTCCAGAGCATCTTCCGCAGCTCGTTCTCATCCTTGGGCGCCATGAGCGTCATATTGGGAACATGTCGAAGGTAGGAAATGTCGAAGACCCCGTGATGAGTCGGTCCATCTTCTCCGACGAGCCCCCCTCGATCGAGGGCAAAGAGGACCGGAAGGTTTTGCAGGCAGATATCATGCACCACCTGGTCGTAAGCCCGCTGAAGAAAGGTCGAATAGATGGCCACCACGGGTCGAAGCCCCTGCGCGGCCATGCCGCCGGCCAGCGTCACCGCATGCTGTTCGGCAATTCCCACATCCACGAACCGCTCCGGAAAGAGCTTCGAAAAATCCGAAAGCCCCGTTCCTTCGGGCATGGCGGCGGTAATGGCAAAGAGTTCGGGCATCTCTCTGGCCAACTCGATCAGGGACTGGCCGAAGATCTTGGTGTAGGTCGGGAGGCTCCCCCCCTTCTTGCGGAAGGCCCCGGTCTCCGGATCGAATGGACCGACCCCGTGGAAGGCGATCGGACTCTTTTCCGCAGGAGCATAGCCCTTCCCCTTGACCGTGCGGACATGGAGAAGGACCGGGCCCGGCCGTTCCTTGACGGCCGCAAGCGTCTCGATGAGAAACGGAAGATCGTGACCGTCGATGGGCCCCACATAGGAGAGGCCGATCTCCTCGAACCACTGGCCGGGAGGGGAAATCATTCCCACCACCTGGCCATGGGCGACCCGGGCAAGGCGCGCCATCTGGTCCCCGATCACGGGGATGTCGCGCAGAAGGGCTCCGGTCCGCCTCTTCACCTCATCGATGACGGGATCGGCGGAGATCCTCGCGAGGTAGGAGGAGAGTGCTCCCACATTTTCGGAGATCGAGAGATTGTTGTCGTTGAGGATCACCAGAAGCTTCTTCTTTCGGGACCCGGCCTGGTTGAGCGCCTCCATGGCCATGCCTGCCGTGAGAGAGCCGTCCCCGATCACGGCAATGACATGGTAGGAATCGCCCAGGACATCACGCGCCTCGGCCATCCCGAGGGCGGCGGAGACGGAAGTGCCCGCATGGCCCGCCGAAAAGGCATCGTGGAGGCTTTCCTCCCGTTTTGGAAAGCCGCAGAGGCCATTCCACTGGCGAATCGTCGGGAGGGCACCGAGACGGCCCGTCAGCATCTTGTGGGGATAGGCCTGATGTCCCACATCCCAGACGATCCGGTCGCGGGAGGTGTCGAAGATCCGGTGGAGAGCCAAGGTCAGTTCGACCACGCCGAGCCCCCCGCCGAAGTGTCCCCCGATCCCGGACAGGACCCGAATCATCTCCTCACGAATCTCCTGGGCCAAAAGTGGAAGATCGGCCTCGGGCAGGGACTTCACGTCGTCAGGGCCTGAAATTTTCTCCAAAAGGGTTCCCATCAGTTCCTTCTTTCTATGATATAGGAGGCGATAAGTGCCAGGGGCTCTCCCTTCTGACCCAGGATCGCCACCGCCTCATGCGCCTCTTTGCACTTTTCTTCTGCAAGTCTCCGGGAGCCGTCGATGCCGACAAGTCCCGGATAGGTATTTTTGTTCTTTCCCGCGTCCTTTTGTGCGGCCTTTCCAAGCTCCTCAACCGTTCCCAGAACGTCCAAAAGGTCGTCTGCGATCTGGAAGGCAATGCCGATCGCCTCCCCGTAACGGGTCAGAGCCTCCATCTGGACCGGAGTGGCCCCCGAGAGAAGGCCCCCGATCCGGACGGAAGCCCTGAGGAGGGCACCGGTCTTGTGGCAATGAAGATTCTCGAGCTCCGGAAGGGTGAGCGCCTTGCCTTCGGAGACGATGTCGAGGAACTGCCCTCCCACCATTCCGCAAAGCCCCGATGCCACGGAGAGCTCATAGACCACCTCCATCCGCCGGGAATCGGTCGCCACTTTATCATACACAGGATCCGAGAGCAGGGTAAACGCATGCGTCAGAAGAGCGTCGCCGGCAAGGATTGCCGGCGCCTCTCCGTAGACCACATGGTTTGTCGGCCGGCCTCTCCGGAGATCATCGTTGTCCATCGCAGGAAGGTCGTCGTGGACCAGAGAGTAGGTGTGAATCAACTCGAGCGGAAGAACCAGAGGAACAAGGCTTTCGGAATCCCCGCCAAGCGCCTCGATTGCCGCCAGCGCAAGAACCGGACGAATTCTTTTCCCTCCGGCCAGAAGGCTGTAGCGGATCCCTTCCGCCAGACGGGAATACTCCCGGGAGAGCTCCTTTTCGAAAAGCGATTCGAGCGCCCGGTCCACGCGCTTTTTCTGACGATCGAGATAGGCACTTATCTCCAAAAACGGTCCTTTCGGTTTTGGGCGGCATGGTCGCCACCGGAATGGTCAAGCGTTGAACAGATGTCCGCGCATTCCCCTTACTTAGGCTGCAAGCCCAAAAAGGGGCAAGAAGAGTTTATTTCTCAGTCTTCCTTGCCAAAGGGGGCCTCGACGGGGACCCCGTCCGGGTTCTCTCTGGGGGCGGAGAGAAGGATCGAGACCTTTCGTTCCGCCTCCTCGAGAATCCTCTGGCATTGGGCCGAGAGCGCCACCCCTTCTTCAAAAAGACGCAGTGACTCCTCGAGAGGTCGATCCCCCTGCTCCATGATCCGGACGATCTCGTCGAGGCGCTTCATCCGCTCCTCGAAGGAGCGAACCGGTTCGCCCTCGTGACTTCCAGCACTGATGCCCGTCGACTTTGCCATTATTCCCCCGTTTTTTCATGATCCGGAAGGCCCACTGAAGGATCGGGACTCCTTCCCGCAACATCGACGACCCGAAGCGAAAGCAACAAGTCGCGACTCCGCCCTGAAAGAATCTCTCCGACCGCAGGAGGCGAGCCGCTCGTGACGAGGCGACCGTCCCCCTCCCGAGAGAGAAGAAAGAACCCCCTCGACAGGGGCCTCTCCGGATCCGACTCCCGAAGGGCATCGGCAAGCCTTCCAAAGCGCCGGGACTCTCGGGAAAGGCGTCCCTCCATGGCCGTCGCAAGGGCGCGACGGGAGACGACGAGACTCTCCCTGAGATCTCCCAGTGGGAGAAGATCGGCCCGAGCGATGCGCCCCCTTCGAAGCAGGATCTCCGTCCTCGCCCCGGAAAGGCGGGCAAGGAGAAGGCGCACGAGACGTCCGGAACGCTCCGAGAGTCTTCCCCCCGAGCGGACAATCTGTGCCGACGGATGGAGAAGACGTCCCGACAGGCCCCTCAAGAGAGAGTTGAGGGACAGAAGGCGCTCGCGCGCCGAATGGGAGAGCCTGTCCTGACCGCGAACGAGAGCAAGCTGGAGGTGAGAGAGGCGGCGGGAATGCTGTCCGGCCGCACGACGAAAGCCTCCCAGTCGCTCCTTCTCCTCCTTCAGTCGAAGAAACAGGAGGTCCGTCAGCCGGCGCCGCGCCTGACGGACATTATCCAGAACACTCCCGGCGTCGAAGAAGACACGCTTGGCCGCCTCGGTGGGGGTTGCCACGCGCAGGTCGGCGACAAGGTCCGCGACACTGACATCGACTTCGTGGCCGATGGCGGTCACGACCGGTACCGGGCAGGCCAGGATTGCCCGGGCCAGGTCTTCGCGGTTATAGACGCTGAGATCTTCGGCCGATCCCCCTCCCCGCGTCAGGACGACGACGTCGACCTCCGGCATCCTCCGGACCGATTCCAAGGCTCGGAGAAGATCTCCCGCCGCCTCGGCTCCCTGAACCCTGGCAGGAAGGATCACCACAGGGACAAGCCGGTTCTGCTGGTCGCAGATACGGAGAAAGTCCCAGACGGCCGCCCCGGTAGGGGAGGTGACAAGGGCCACCTTCCGCGGAAAGCGGGGAATGGGACGCTTTCGTTCGGGGGACAGAAGACCCTCTTTTTCCAGAATCTCCCGCACGCGGGCAAACTCCTGAAAAAAAAGGCCCAAGCCCGCCGGCCCCATTCTCTCTGCCACGATCTGGACCTCACCGCGGGCCTCATAGTAGGAGAGGCGACCGCGCAGAAGGACCTTGAGACCCTCTGCAGGCTGGAAGGAGAGGCTCCGGGCGGCGGACCGGAACATGACCCCCCGAAGGCTGGAGGCAGCATCCCTGACGGTGAAGTAATAGTGACCGGATGGCTGGGAGAGCTTGACGTTCGAAAGCTCCCCGGTCAATGCCACCGGACCGGGGTAGAGCCTGTCGATCCCCTGGCGGACAGAGCCGGCCAGTTCGCTCACGGTGTAGACAACCTCGTGGGTCAGCCCCTCTCCCGGCACCTTTACCCTTCCCCCCGGGAGGAGCTTCCAGAGCCCCCTTCAGGAAAGATCTCCCTGACAAGCCTCGTCGAAAGGACCTGGGCCCTCCCCCCGCGGGAGTGGGCCCCGAGGCCGAGCGTCACCAGAAGGCCGCAGAACAGCGTCTCCCCCCCCGCCACGCGGAAGGGACGGGGAACCTGCGTCCGGTACCGGGAGAGGGCGGCCAAGGGTTCGGCGCCGACGATCGACCATCGGGGGCCCGTCATCCCGACATCTCCCACGAACCAGAGTCCCTCGGGGTAGCGCGTGAGATCGTTTGTCTGAACATGGGTATGGGTCCCGTAGAGAAGGTCGGCCCGACCGTCGAGGTGGAAGGCCATCGCCTGCTTTTCGCCCGTCGCCTCGGCGTGGATGTCAAAGGCGATGAAGTCGGGCGGGGCGGGGTCTTGGGAGAAGTCGTCCAAAATCCTGTCGGCGGCCGCGAACGGGCAGTCCGAGGGCCCCATGAAGGCGCGCCCCGAAAGGTTGGCCAGAGCGACGCGCACTCCCCCCGCAATCTCGTACACCCTGTGGCCGCTGCCGGGACACCCCGGGGAGTAGTTTTCCGGCCGGAGAAGGCGCTTCTCGCTCGAAAGCAGAGACTCCGCCTCCTTCTGGTCAAAAAGATGGTTGCCGGTGGTGATTGCGGTGACCCCCAGACGGAAGCACTCCTCCGCCTTTTTGGGCGTAATCCCCCGACCTCCGGCTAAATTCTCCCCGTTAACGAAGATCCCGTCGAGCGGCTCCTCCCGGGACAAAAGGGAGACCCCCGCCGACAAGGCTTCCCGACCGGGACGCCCGAAGACGTCCCCCACAAAAAGAAGACGGACCGTCTCCCGCCGGTCCGAACTGATGTCAGCGGGCATACTCGACGATCCGGTTCTCCCGGATGACGGTGACCTTGATCTGTCCCGGATAGGTCAGCTCCGCCTCGATCTTTTGGGCAATCCCGCGAGAGATCTCCTGGAGATCGGTATCGGTGACCTGGTCCTGGTTGACGATGATCCGGATCTCCCGACCCGCCTGGATGGCATAGGCCTTTTCGACCCCCTTGAAGGATGTGGCGATCGTCTCGAGCTTCTCGAGGCGCTTCACATAGACGTCGATACTCTCTCTTCGTGCCCCCGGCCGGGCCGCAGATATGGCGTCGGCGGCGGCGACAAGCACCGATTCGAGGCAGGAGGGCTCGATATCCCCATGGTGCGACATGATCGCGTTCACGACCTGGGGGGGTTCGCCGTACTTTTTTGCCGCCTCCCCCCCCAGCGAGGGGTGGGAGCCCTCCCCCTCGTGAGAGAGCGACTTTCCGATGTCGTGAAGCAAACCTGCCCGCTTGGCGATTCTTGAGTCGAGCCCCAGGTCGTGGGCCATCATCTGGCAAAGATAGGCCACCTCCCGGGCGTGAAGCAGGTTGTTCTGCCCGTAGCTCGTCCGGAACTTGAGGCGTCCGAGAAGCTTCAGGATCTCGGGATGGATGTCGGTAATCCCGAGCTCGAAGGCGATCTTCTCCGCCTCCTCCTTGAGAGAGATGTCGAGATCCCGTCGGACCTTCTCGACGATCTCCTCGATTCTCGCCGGATGGATCCGCCCGTCGGAGAGAAGCTGTTCGAGGGCGAGCCGGGCCACCTCGCGCCGTAAAGGATCGAAGCCGGAGATGATAATGGCATCGGGCGTGTCGTCGATGATCAGATCGACGCCGGTGGCCGCCTGAAAGGCCCGGATATTTCGGCCTTCGCGGCCGATGACCCGGCCCTTCACATCGTCGGAGGGGATCGGAACGACCGAGACGCTGATCTCGGCAACATGCTCGTTGGCATACCGCTGGATGGCCATGGTCATGGTCTCCCGAGCTTTGCGAACCGACTGGTCCCGAACCTCCTGTTCGAGCTTTTGAGCCAGCCGTCCCACCTCCTGCCGAATCGAGGCCTCTGCGCTCTGGATCAGACGCTCCCGGGCCTCCTCCACCGTCAAGGAAGAGATCTCCTCGAGACGGCGGAGCTCCGAGGCCTCGAGGCTCCGAAGCTCCGTCTCCCGGGCCGAAAGTGCCTGCTCCTTTGCCGCGATCTTTTGCCTCTCCCGTTCGTTTTTCTCGCGAGCCTCCGAGATCTGGCGGGTGACCTGCTCAATCTCTCGCTCCCGGACCCTCAAGGCCTGCTCCGCCTCATGAATGACCCCCTTCTTGCGGGCCACCTCTTCTTCCGCCTGGATCCGGATCCGAAGAGCCTCTTCCCGGGCCTCGATCGCCGCTTCCTTCAGAGAGTTCTGCTTCTGCTCTTCGATGCGTGTTCGCTGTTCGGCAAGGCTTTTTTCCTCAAGGGCGATCGCCCCGGAACGTCGCTTCGTCCCGAACACATAGCCGGAGGAGAGCCCCGCTGCGGCACCGGCAACCGCAAACAAAAGACAAAGTCCGTATCCCATTCTTCCCTCGCGTTCCTCAAGTAGGCATGATTCAAGCGGACAACATTTCAGGAAGCGCCAGCACCCCTTAAAAAACTAAGGAGCATTTCCAAGGCTTACGCTTCCGACCTGACACCATCGATCATTGACATGGACGACTTACTATTATACATGACCGGCCGACCAAAGTCTTTAACCAAAAACTAACCATTTGTCGAAAAAGGATTTATCGAAGACCGGGAACGTCTCCGAAAGAGTGGGAGTCCCCAAAAAAGAGCGGCCTCAGCCGCCTGAAGGCGGGGGGGGTGTCGCAGGAGAAGACTCGCGGATCTTTCTCGTCGCCTCGAAACGCTCCCGAAGCTCGCGCTCCCTCCCCCTGTCCGAAGGGTGATAGTAGCGCCGGGCTTCCCCCCCCGGGAGGTGCTCCTGGGGAGAGACTCCCCCGGGCAGGTCGGGGGGGTAAAGGTACTCGAGCGCACCTGGCGGGCTCTCCCGGGCCAAGGCTCGCTTTACCGTCCTGTCCCTCATCGGAAGGGGAACCGGAGGAGCAAATCCCCCGCGCACCTCGGCAAGAGCCAAGTCCATGGCCCGATAGGCGGAGATGCTCTTGGGGGAGAGGGCCAGAAAGACGGTCGTCATCGCGAGTGGAATGCGTCCCTCGGGAAGACCCACCTGACTCACCGCATGGAAGCAGGCGACCGCCTGCGTCAGGGCCTGGGGATCCGCAAGACCGACGTCTTCGGCGGCGAGGATCACAAGCCGGCGAGCAATATAGAGCGGATCCTCCCCCCCTTCGAGCATGCGGGCCAGCCAGTGGAGTGCCGCGTCCGGGTCGTAGTTCCGGACGCTCTTGATGAAGGCGGAGATGATGTCGTAATGGCTGTCCTTGTCTCCATAGACCTGACCCGCGCGGGAGAGGACCGACGTGACATCTTCCTCAAAAACGCGTGTGGCCTCTCCTTCCCTCCTTACCGCAACAAGCACCGCCGACTCAAGGGCCAAAAGAAGGCGACGTCCATCCCCTCCGGCATAGCGGAGGAGAAGGGTTCGCGCGGCCGGATCGAGGGAGAGGGGTCTTTTTTTTCCCTCCCTTTCAAGCCGTGACAGCCCCCGGTCGAGAAGGGTCGAGAGCGCTCCTTCCTCCAAAGGGTGGAAGGGGAAGAGCAAAAGTCGGGAGGCCAGGGGAGGAATAAGAGCCGCATAAGGGGTCTCGTTGGAGAGTCCGAGAAGGACGATCTGCCCCGTCTCGACCCCCGAAAGAAGCACCTCCTGCTGGCTCTTTGACCAGGTATGGATCTCGTCGACCACCACCAGATGGCTCCCGCCTTCCCGGCGTCTCGTCTCCCCCCGGGCCAGCTCCTTCCGAAGATCCGGCACGCCCGAGGTGGTCGCGTTGAGATGGGCGAAGGAGTAATCGGGCAAGAGTCGGGGGAGAAGCTCTACGAAGCCGCTTTTTCCCGTTCCCGGCGGACCGAAGAGGACCATCGACGGCCATCGGCCCTCCGACAAAAATCGTCTGAAAAGACCGTTTTGCCCGAGAAGTGACTCCTGTCCGACAAGGTCGTCGAGAGAGCCGGGCCGCATCCTGAAAGGAAGAGGGACCGGACCGGGTCCGCGGTCAAAAAGAGAGCGCGTCACAAAGCCGCCGCTGTTCGGTGAAGGGAGGTCGTTCCTGGAATGCCGAAAAAAGAAAGGAGGGAAGGAAGGAAAAAAAGGGTCCAGGGTGCCGTGCCGGTCTCCATTTGAGATACCCGATGACTACATGTTGGCGTTCGAGGCTGTTTAGGCTTCCGGCGTCTTTCGAAGCCGGCATGCACACCGCGAAACCTGCTTGCGCCTTCTCTCAAATGCTTGTAGGTATCAAACTTGACCGAACCTCGAACACCCCAGGCCTTGGCCATAGACTATTCCTTTCCCGCATCCTTTGTAAAGCCCCCGACAGATGCGCGTTCCTCCGCCCACCTTCGCCACTCACTGAGCTCGAACTCCAGTCGGGACTTCTCTTCCCGTGCCTGCTCCATCGCATAGATTTTTTCGATGGCGGTCAGCAAGGCGATGGAAAGCGCATTCTGTTCCTGAAGATCCCCCTGTCCGCTGGCGACGCGGCGCTTGAGCTCGGCATCGAGCGTCCTGCCCGCCCGCTCCATTCGCCGGGGATCGAAACTCCCGCGAACATCAAGCATCACGTTCAGAACCTTGACCTGAATATGTTCAGGTTTTTTCTGGACCGGAGGGCTCATCCGTTTTCCCCGCCAACGACTGGAGTTTTTTTTCGAGAGAGCGAAAGATCAGGACGAGACTTCCTCTCTCCCGGCGAAGCAGTGACAGCTTTCGCTGGAGCGCTGCCAGCTCCCGATTCTTCTCCTTGATCTCCTGCCGGAGCTTCGCAAGGGACTGATCGTCCCGGACGCCTTCTTCCGCGAGATCATTGAGAAGATTGTCGATCCTTCGTCGAAGCTCCTCATCCCCGGGACTCCCTTCCTTGAGTCCCGGGATCCTGTTTTCATTCAAGGAGTCCCAGTCCTGACACCTTTCAGGTGCCGTTCAAGATAGGCGTAGTTCCAGAGGACCTCCCGAACATACCGGCGCGTCTCCTGGTATGGGATCGATTCGGTAAAGAAGTCCCAGTCGGTCTTTGCAAGGCGCCGCCAGGAGAGAACCGAGTGAAGCCCCGCATTGTATCCTGCGATCGCACGCTCGGGGTGTCCGGGCACAGAGGAGATCAGGCGCTTCAGATAAAGACCGCCGATAAGGCTGTTGATCTCCGGATGCCGGACCTGTCCCAGGTTTCTCTCAAGCCCCCAGGCCAGAGCCCCCCCCTCCCCGGCCACCACGGCCATGGCCGTCTTAGGCATAAGCTGCATCACCCCGAGCGCCCCGTCCACAGAGAGGGATCTCTCCCGGAACCGGCTCTCCTGGCGGGCAATGGAAAGCGCCCAGAGCGGCGAAACCCCCGACCGGTAGAATCCCGAAAGGATCGAGGCGGTCATCCACTCCCCCGTCGGCAGCCGCATGCCCGTGCCGTGCGCGGGAAAGATCAGATCGACCATCAACAGCCGCTTCCTTTGAGAGACGGCCATGTCGAGATCTCCGTAGCGGAGGATCTGATCTTGGTCGATCCCGGGATGCCGGGAGATGCGGTCGATCACAAGCGCCGGACCAAAAAGGCCCATCTGAAACAGCTCCTCCATCGCCCTTCTGATTTTAAAGGGGGGCCTTTCAAGACGCGTGGGGTGATGGGGCGGAAGATGAAAGGCTCCGCATTCCCCCCGGCAGGCGATGGCCGACCAGAGAGGGTAGGGGCTCCCGCCCCCTCCATCGATCGCCTTTCGATAGAGGGTTCGTGCCCGGGCCGGGTGACCGAGCCTCTCCTCAAGACGTGCGCGGAAGTAGCGCGTCCTGGCAAGAAGCGATGTTCTCTCCGGAGAGGTCGTGCGAAGCACCGACGAAAGAGCCTTCCATTGCGCCAGGGCCCCCTTTTGGTCTCCGCGAAGGGCCAGGTCGAGACCGTACAGCCAGGCCGCATCCTGCCCGTCCCGGCTTCTCCATCGGGAGGGGGGAAGATCGAGCGTTGCGGGAATCCGGGCGAGGGGCGAGACGATATCCTGGCGGAGGGCCATGACAACAAGAGCCGGAAGAGCGGAAAAGTCGGGAGACTCCTTGAAGAGTCCGCGCAGGCAGGCGACTCCCGTTTCCAGATCCCGCGAAATCCTGATGCGGCATCGAAGGCTTTCCAGTTCCGAGCGAAGGGCCAACCGGGGAGACCTGGAGAGGCTTTTGTCGATCAAAACCTGGGCCTTTTCGGAAAAACCCAGCATCACCAGTGCCCGGGCCTCGAGATAACGGGCCCTGTCCCGGTAGGGGAAGGGGGGAGAGGAGGCAAGATAGGCCTTTGTCTCGCGAAGAACGAGGTCGTTTGCCCCCATCGACTGAAGGATCGTCCATCGCGGAACAAGAACCTCCCCCCCGGGAACGCCGGGAAGAAGGCTCTCCATTGCGACGGCGCTCTCGGGGCTTAAGGGATGATAGGCGACCAGCCGGTCGAGAAGCTCCTTCCGGCGATCCCCCGTGGAGGCCAAGGCCTTTTTCAGCAATGACCGGGCTCTCCCGTCGCCTGCAGAGCTCCGGGAAAGCGGTGAGAAGACCGCATTCTCCCGGGAGGCTTCCATGCGTAAAAGGGTGCGCCTCTGCGCGGAGGAAATCCCCCTCGAGTTCGCAATGTGCCAGAGAAGAACCGGGGCCAGGTCGGGATAGGCGGAAATCGCGGGATCCAGACCGTCTCGAGTCAGGGGAATATCCGGAGATCCCATCCATGCCTTGAGAAAAAGCGCCCGCTTTCTGTAGGGCTCAGGAAGGGCCTTGGGGTCGAGATTTGTCAATTTGAGCTTTTCCGCCCGGGATCTTCGGGAGCGAGACGCCAAAGAGGGAAAGGGGGGCTCCGAAGAGAGAAAGGCAAGAAGCCCCATATAGCGCTCCAGGCTCTGGCTCTGGGCCGACATCGTCCCGGCGGCCCGAGACGGAGGAGCCCCACCGAGGATGACCCCTCCCAGAAAAACGAAAAAAAAGTTCCGGAGCAATTTACTGGATGACATGAAATCCGCCATTATAGAAGATGAAGGCCCAGGTAAGAGTGAGCCTCTTTTTGTGAAAGGACGCCGGAAGAGGAATGTAGGGAGCCGCAACGCGGACAATCCGGAGCGACTCCTCGTCGAGGGCGGCGCTCCCGGAACTCTGGGTCAGCTCGGCGCGGGCCAGGGTCCCGTCGGCATTGATCGAGAAGGTGACAAGCGCCCGGCCCGTCGTTCCCCGGGCCGCCGCATCGGGAGGGTACTCCCCGATCGTTTCGAAGCGCTCCTGGATCCGCCTGATGTAGCTCGAATAGGTTTCATCCTCGAGGTTTGCGGCGATGCGATCGAGTTCGCTCTGCTTGTCGCTGTACGCCGGCATATCCTTGTTGAGGTCGACATGCTGCGTCAGGGGGCTTCCCAGGGATTCCTGTGCCAGGATCTTCCGGATCTGCTCCTTGGTCAGGGGATGGCTGACGACAGGCTTTTCGGGCTTCTGTTGCTTTTTCGGGGCGGTAGCCTTGTCGTCGGGCTTGGGTGTCGGGCGCCCCTTCTCCGCCTTCGCCCGGTTCTCCTTTTCGTGGTAGGTCGACTTTTTCACCTGCTTGAAGCCTGGCAGGTTGTCGGCCTTCGGGGCCTCCCGGGGCGATTCGGTCCGGGTCAACAGCTCCGGGGGAACAGGGCGCCGGGGAACGGAGCGGGGAACGGGCCGCGCCGTCTCGGTATGATGCTCAACCCCCTTCGGCTTGCCGTTTATGGAGAAGCCCTTCGGAAGCTCCGGCGCCTCGGACTGCTTTTGAAGAGGGACCTTCGAGGGATCGACCAGATCGATGAAGACGGGCTTCTTCTCGAGCGCCCTTTTTTGCTGCGCCAGAGGGGAAAGCTTCTTTGGAGCGGCGGAAATGAGATTCTCCACCGCCTGATGGAAGGCCGGATCCTTGAGAAAGAGGGTGATCCCGGCCACATGGACAAGGAACGAGACGAGAACGAACCATCTGAAGGCCCAGAGATCTCCTTCCCTGCTTTCGTCGAAGGATCCTCGACCATCCTGTAAGGATGCCGAAAAGGCCATGGCGGTCACCATCTCCGGAGAAAACCGGCCCCCGAGAGCCCGAAGGCCGACGGAAGTCCGGACCCATATGTCCACATGAACAATCACTCGCGAGGTTGCATTTTACCCCATGCTTCGCCCCAAAGGAAACCGGGAGCCTCTCCCCTCCCCCGCAAAACATCTCGGCCAACACTTTCTGACCGACGACCGGATCGCCGCCCGCATCGTGGAGGCCATTCCAGCGGAACTTCTCGACCGGCTTCCGGCGATCGAGATCGGTCCTGGCAGGATGATCCTGACCCGGCACCTCGCCCGGAGATCTCCCCGGCTCATTCTGGTCGAAAAGGACGAACGGCTGATCCCCCTGATCGAGGAGAGCCTCCGGGAGTTCGGCGACCGCATCGAGATCCGCAGAGCCGATGCCCTCCATGAGAGCCTTGTGGTTTCAGGCTCCCCTTACATTCTCCTCTCCAATCTTCCCTACAATATCTCGGTGCCGCTTCTGATAAAGATTATCGGCGCCGACCCTCCGCCCCTCCAGGCCGTTCTGATGTTTCAAAAGGAGGTGGCCGACCGGATCACCGCCCCTCCCGGAGGGAAGGAGTACGGTTCCCTCTCCGTCGCCGCGCGGCTTTTGTCAAACCCTGTTCATCTTTTCGACATCCGGCCGGGCTCCTTTTCTCCCCCGCCCAAGGTCCACTCGACTGTTCTCTCCTTCACCCCCGCAGCGACTCGACTCGATCCTGCCATAAATGGCGCGATTTACTTGGCCCGAGCCGCCTTCTCCTACCGGAGAAAGACGCTAAAAAACGCCCTGGAGCAGGGGCTCTCTCCCGAAATCATGGCAAAGGTCCTCCGTCTTCTTGACCACGAACCGGACCGGGCCCGATCCCGCCCGGAAACCCTCTCTCCCGGCGACTGGCTCGACCTTTCCCGACGCCTTCGAGAACACAACCCGGAAATTTTTGCTAATATAAAAGAATGACCTTTCGACAAAGGAGATTTTTTTGACCGATTCTTCCCATTCTTCGCCCGATATGCCCCCCACCGGCTCCGCCCTCTTCCCCGACGGATCCCCTTCTGGCCCCTCGATTCGAATCATTCCTCTGGGAGGACTGGGTGAGGTCGGGATGAATATGACCGTCTACGAGTCCGAAGGACGGATCATCGTCGTCGACTGCGGAGTCCTCTTCCCCGAGGACGACCTTCTGGGAATCGACCTGATCATCCCCGATTTCTCCTATCTTGTCGAGAATCGGGACAAAATCCTCGGACTCTTCCTCACTCACGGACACGAGGACCATATCGGAGCGGTCCCCTACTTCCTGCGGGAGTTTGACGTTCCCGTCCTGGGAACCCCGTTGACCCTCGGCCTCCTTGAGTCAAAGCTGCGGCAGACCCGAAAGCCCGAGGAGATGCCCAAGCTCATTACACTCTCCCCCCGCCAGGAATACCTGATGGGTCCCTTTGGGGTCGAACCGGTCCGGATTACCCACTCGATCGCCGACGGCGTGGCCTTTGCGATCAGAACATCGGCGGGAACCGTCCTTCACACGGGAGACTTCAAGGTCGACCTGACCCCGATCGACGACCTCCATTTCGACATTCACCGCTTCTGCTCATTGGGAGAGGAAGGGATCGTGGCGCTCCTTTCGGACAGCACCAACTCCGAAAAGGAGGGTCTTTCCCTCTCGGAGAAGTTGGTGGGGGAGAACCTCGACCACCTGATCCGGGACGCGCCGGGCCGGGTCATCGTCTCGACCTTCTCGTCGAACATCCACCGTCTTCAGCAGGTCGCCGACGTGGCCATCCGGCATGGGCGCTTCGTCGTCTTCAACGGCCGATCCATGGAAAACAACTACCGGGTCGCCTCAGAACTCGGACACCTTCATATTCCCTCCGACCGGATCGTCAAGGTCGAGGCCATGGGGACCCTTCCGCCGGAAAAGGTGGCCGTCATCACCACCGGGAGCCAGGGAGAACCCATGAGCGGACTTTTCCGGATGGCCGTAAACGACCACAAGCATATCGCCATTGGTGCCGGAGATACCGTCCTTCTTTCTTCGCGGGTCATCCCGGGGAATGAACGGGCGATAGACCGGATCATCAACCTTCTGCTCCGGAAGGGGGCCCGGGTCCACTTCCGGGCCATCTCGGACATCCACGTCTCCGGCCATGCCAGCGTGGAAGACCAGAAGCTCATGATCCGCATGCTCCGGCCCCGACACTTCGTCCCCATCCACGGCGAGTACCGTCATCTATCGGCCCACGCACGAACGGCCAGACGCATGGGGATTCCGGAAGAGCGCATCCACCAGATCGAAAACGGGGACGTCCTCCTCATCGACAGCGAAGGCGGGCGCGTCTCCGGAAGAGTTACAGCCGGACGCACCCTCATCGACGGAAAGAACGTCGGAGAGATCGGGGAAGGGGTGATCCGGGACAGAAAGCGCCTGGCCTCCGACGGGATGGTGACGGTTATTCTGGGACTTTCCCGACAGAACGGCGAGGTGGTGATCGGACCGGAGGTCTTCTCCCGGGGGGTCGCCCCCCAAGAGCGCTCGGCCGAGCTCGACGGGCTGGTCCGCGCCCAGGTGCAGATCGCACTCGATGCCGCCGAGCCGGAGATCAGAAGCGAAACCCAGGCCCTCAAGACCCGGATTCACAACCATCTCCGCAAGTACTTTAAAAAACAGTTTCACAGGGATCCCATGATCCTTCCCGTCATCCTCGAGAGCTGATCGGTGAGCGCTCCCGCAACGCCCTCCCGGGAGTCGTCCGGAGGTCTTTTCCCCGTGGCGCCTCTCCTTTTGGGAGCTTTGGCTCTTTTTTCGGCCGGGGCCCTTCTCACCGTCTCTCCCGACGACCCCTCTCTTCTGACAGGGGCGAGCTTTAGCCATGCCCGCAACCTGTTCGGCCTCGCCGGCGCCACTTTCGCCGACATCTTTTACGGACTTTTTGGACTTTCCTCCTTTTTCGTTCCACTTTTTCTCGCCATCGATGCCTTCCGGAGATACCGTCACCGCCCACTGTCCTTTTCGGCTCTTTCGGGCTTTTCCCTTCTCTTTGCCTCTCTTCCCCCGCTTCTCGCACTTCTCGTCAGCCGCCGCCTTCCCGCCCCCTACCCCACGGGAGGAAGCGTGGGAGAGGCCCTCCTGACGATTTCCCTCCCCCTGCTCAACCGACCGGGGGTCTTCCTCCTCTTCGGAACACTCTCCCTCGCCGGAGCAGCCCTCCTTCTCTCCCGTCTTCCCGAAAGCCTCCGGCCCGGCTGGAGGACGGTGATGGGTCGCCTGAAAAAGGGTCCGCCGCTTGAAACCCGGCCCCCGATCGAAACCCAGGAGCCCCCATCTCCACCTCCCAATCCAGCCCCCCAGGTCCTTGAAGCACCGGACGAGGAGGATCTGCCCCCCTCCCCTCCTCCGGTGCCGCGTCTTTTGGACCCGCCTGCGCCCCGACCACATCCGAAGCCTGAGATCGTCCTCGAGATTCCTCCCGATGCCACAACGCCTCCTCTCTCCTTTCTCGACCCCCCGGGGGAGGATCGGATGGACACCACCGAATTCATCCGGGAGACCCAGAAGACCCTCTCGGAGTTCTTTCGGGTCTACCAGGTGGCGGGCCGTATGGTCGGAGCCCAGACGGGACCGGTCATCACCCTGTTCGAGTTCTCCCCGGCCCCCGGAACCAAGGTCAACCGGATCACCGGTCTTGCCAACGAACTTGCGCTTACCCTCAAGGTTCCGCAGGTCCGGATCCAGGTCCCCGTGCCGGAAAAGTCCACGGTCGGAATCGAGGTGCCCAACCCGCGACGTTCCCCCGTCTCCTTTCGGGAGATCTATGAAAGTCTCTCCTTCCGGTCGATCTCCTCCCCGTTGGCTCTCGCCATCGGAAAGACCGTCGCAGGCGAGCCCTACGCCGCAGACCTGGCCCGTATGCCCCACCTTCTGGTGGCGGGGGCGACCGGTACGGGAAAGTCGGTTTGCCTCAACGGTTTGATTTCAAGTCTTCTGATGAAGAACGGCCCGGAGAACCTGCGCCTTCTCATGATCGACCCCAAACGCCTCGAGATGGCGCCCTACGAGGGGATCCCTCACCTGCTCGGCCCCGTCGTCACCGAACCGGCTGTCGCCGTCGGACGCCTGCGCTCCCTCGTCACGGAGATGCTTCGCCGCTACGACCTGATGAAGGACGAAGGGGTTAAAAACATCGCCGAGTACCGGAAGGTCGCCTCTCCGGAGCGTCTCTTTCCCTACATCGTCGTCGTCATCGACGAGCTGGCCGATCTCATGCTGGCGCAGAAAAAAGAGGTTGAGCCTCCCATCATCCGTCTGGCACAGATGGCGCGCGCCGCCGGCATCCACCTCGTTCTCGCCACACAGCGTCCCTCCGCCCAAGTCGTGACAGGACTTATCAAGACCAATATTCCGACCAAGATTGCCTTCCAGGTGGGAAGCCAGATCGACTCCCGGGTCATCCTCGACACCGGGGGCGCGGAGTTTCTTCTGGGGGCGGGCGACATGCTGATCAAGCCGCCCGGGTCGGACGTCGTGAGACGCCTTCACGGATCCTACATTTCGGAGGACGAGGTGGGGCGGATCGTCGCTTTCTGGAGACGGGTTCCCCCGCCGGAGCCTCTTCCCGAGGAGTCGCGTCTTCTCTCCGGAGGAGGCTCCGGGGAAGCGGGAGGAGGAGAAGGCTCCGGAGAGAACGACCCGGAAGAGGAGGCTCTCTACCAGGAGGCGTTGGCCGTCGTCGTCCGCCAGAAAAAAGCTTCGACCTCCCTGATACAGAGACATCTGAGAATCGGCTATAATAGGGCCGCACGACTGATCGACAGAATGGAAGAGGAGGGGGTTATCGGCCCCTCCGACGGAACCAGCCGACCCCGCCCCCTCCTGAAAGGATTCGAACAGCATGAATAGCGCCCTGAGGCGAACGGTTTTCGCGTTTCTTACAGCACTTCTCCCTGTTTCCCTTTTCCTCACCGCCGCCCCTGCAGAGGAGAGCCCCTCGTCCCGACACGAGCTCTCGTTGCTCGTCTCGAAGGTCAAGACCGGCGAAGGGTTTCGTGCCCACTTCACGCAGACGCTCGCCGCCCCGGGCACTCCCAAAACCCGCTCTTCGGGAAGCCTTCTCTACCGGGCACCGGGGCTTATGATCCTCCGCTATACGAACCCGGAGGGCCAATGGCTCAAGCTCGACGGAAATCGCATGGACCTCTATGTCCCTCAAAACCGCCAGGTTTTGACCCGGACCATCAGGAAGCACAGAATCCCCGAGACCCCTGCGATCCTGCTTGCCTCCATTCCCCAGATTTCCCACTGGTTTTTCGTCAAGCCCATCGAGTCCGGATCGGTCCCCGACGGAACGCCTCTCTCCATCGTCCTGATCCCGCGGCATCCCGATCCCCACCTGGCCCAGGCGACCCTCACCCTCCGAAAGGGAACCGGTCAGCTGACCCGACTCCTTTTCATGGAGCAGAACGGCACCCGGCTCTCTATCCGCCTCGACGGCTTCACCGTTCTCTCCCGTGTTCCCGCCGGAGACCTTCACGTCACCGTCCCCCCCGGCACGACCGCCGCCAAGATCCCTGGAGCCTTCTGATGGCCGACAAGACCGCATCGGGCGCTCCCGAGGGATTCATCGCACTCCGGGGGGTCCGGCAGCACAACCTGAAGAACCTGGACCTCGATATCCCGAGGAACCGCCTGGTCGTCATCACGGGGCTTTCGGGGTCGGGAAAAAGCTCCCTCGCCTTCGACACCCTCTACGCCGAAGGTCAGCGTCGCTACGTGGAGTCTCTCTCCGCCTACGTCCGCCAGTTTCTCGAGATGATGGACAAGCCCGACGTGGACTCGATCGAAGGCCTCTCGCCCGCGATCGCCATCGATCAGAAGGTGACCTCGAGGAACCCTCGCTCCACCGTGGGGACGGTGACTGAGATCCACGACTACCTTCGCCTTCTCTACGCCCGGGCCGGCCATCCCCACTGCCCCGTCTGCGGACGGCCCGTCACCCCCCAGACCATCTCCCAGATGGTCGACCAGATCCAGGCGATGCCGGAAGGGACGCGCTTCATGATCCTTGCCCCCTCCGTCACCGGCCGCAAGGGGGAGTACAGGAAGGAGCTCTCCCGCATCGCCCGGGACGGATTTACCCGAGTCCGCCTCGACGGGGAGGTCTACGACCTCGAGGAGGTTCCCGAGATCGACCGCAAACGCGCCCATACCCTCGAGATCGTCGTCGACCGTCTTTCGGTCCGTCCCGACAATGCCCAGCGACTTGCGGACAGTCTGGGAGTCGGGCTTCGGGAAGGCCAGGGGCGGGTCGTCATCCTTCTTCCCGAGGGAAGAGCGGGGAAAGGCCCCCCCGAAGAGATGATCCTGTCGGAAGCCGAGGCTTGCACCGTCTGCAATATCAGCCTTCCGGAGCTCGCTCCCAAGCTGTTCAGCTTTAACTCCCCGTACGGGGCCTGTCCGGAATGCCTGGGGATCGGAGCCCTCATGGAGGTCGACCCGGCCCTTCTGATCCCTCATCCGGAGCTCTCGCTTGCCGAGGGGGGGATCAAGATCCTGGAGAGCCGGAACATGGGCGCTCTCCGAACGCGACTTCTCCGCTTCATGGAGGAACGGGGCGTCACGCCGGTCACGCCTTTTTCAAAGATGGATCCGGCCTTCCTTGCCCAGATTCTCCACGGGGCTCCCGCCAGCGAAGAGGGACGCACCGCGCGCGCTCCCCGGAAGTCCGCCTTCGACGGCCTTGTCCCCCTCCTCGGAGAGCTTCACAAGAGAGGACAGATGGGGGCATGGGCCCGGGCCGAGCTTGAATCGGTTCTCTCGGAAAAACCCTGCCCCGCATGCAAAGGTGCCCGTCTCAAGCCGGAAAGTCTCGCAGTTACAGTGGGGGATCTCAACATCCACCATTTCTCAGAGCTTCCCGTTCGGGAGGCGCTGGCGACGATCGACGGACTCCGACTCTCCCCCAAGGAGGAACAGATCGCCCGGAAGGTGCTGCGGGAAATCCGGGGCCGCCTCTCCTTTTTGACCGAGGTGGGGGTCGACTACCTGACACTCTCGCGATCGGCCCAGACGCTCTCGGGCGGAGAGTCCCAGCGGATCCGGCTCGCCACACAGATCGGCGCCGGACTGACAGGGGTCCTCTACATCCTCGACGAACCCTCGATCGGACTCCACCCCCGGGACAACCAGAAGCTTCTGGAAACCCTTTTCCATCTTCGGGATCTCGGCAACTCGGTCGTCGTCGTCGAACATGACGAAGAGACCATCACCCGGGCCGATCATGTCATCGATATGGGACCGGGGGCCGGACGCTATGGCGGTGAGATCCTGGCCTCCGGCACGCCCCGGGAGATCATGAAAAATCCGGCTTCGATCACCGGAAAGTACCTGTCGGGGGAAAAGCGCATCGGACGATCCTCCTCCCTCCGCACCCCCAAGGGGGCTCTCACCGTTGTCGGCGCCTCCGAGCACAATCTCAAGGGGATCGACGTCGAGATTCCCCTTGGCGTTCTCACCGTCGTCACCGGGGTGTCCGGCTCGGGAAAAAGCACCCTCGTTCTCGACGTTCTCTACAACCGGCTGGCCCGCCTCTTCTACGGAAGCCGGGAGCGCCCGGGGCAGTGCCGGGAGATCCGGGGGGTCGACAAGATCGACAAGGTCGTCCACATCGACCAGAGCCCCATCGGACGGACTCCGAGATCCAACCCCGCGACCTATACCGGACTCTTTACTCCCGTGCGGGAGCTCTTCTCGCAGGTTCCGGAGTCCCGCGCCCGGGGCTACGACCCCGGCCGCTTCAGCTTCAACGTCAAGGGCGGCCGCTGCGAGGCTTGCCAGGGAGACGGAGTTCTGAAGATCGAGATGCACTTTCTTCCGGACGTCTACGTGGTCTGCGACCTCTGCCACGGGGCCCGCTACAACCGGGAGACCCTCGAAATCCGCTACCGGGGAAAGAATATCGCCCAGATCCTCGAGATGTCGGTCGACGAGGCAAACGAGTTTTTCTCGGCACTCCCGTCCATCGCAGGAAAGCTCGAGACCCTTCGGGAGGTGGGGCTCGGATACATCCACCTCGGTCAGTCGGCCACCACCCTCTCCGGAGGGGAGGCGCAGAGAGTCAAGCTCTCCCGGGAGCTCTCCCGACGTTCAACGGGAAGCACCCTCTACATCCTCGACGAGCCGACGACCGGCCTCCACTTTGCCGACATCCAGAAGCTTCTCGACACCCTCGATGCCTTAGTCGGAGCCGGGAACACCGTCGTCGTCATCGAACACAATATCGATGTCATCGCCAATGCCGACCATCTGATCGATCTTGGCCCCGAGGGAGGCGATCGGGGGGGGACTCTCGTCGTCTCCGGCTCCCCGGAGTCCGTTATGGCCCATCCCACCTCCTACACCGGGCAGGCGCTCCGGGAGCACCGGGCCAGACAAAGGCCGTCGTCGCCCAAGGCCAAGAAAAGGTGAGCGGACACCACGGGCTGGCAAGCCGGATCCTTCCTGCCTCCCCGCTTCACATCCTTTCAACCGCCCTCTTCGTGAACATGGCGCTGGCCCTTTTAAAGATCGTCTGGGGGCACCGGATCCACTCTGTCGGGATGCTTGCGGACGGATACCATGCCCTTATCGACTCGGCATCAGATCTTCTTTGCCTTCTGGGATCCCGGGCGGCCAACCGTCCCCCCGACAGCGACCATCCCTACGGCCACTTCAAGTACGAACCCCTGACCCAGGCCGCGGTCGGACTTCTCCTTTTCTTCACAGGCTACGAGGTCCTCTC
Organism: Nitrospirota bacterium; assembly: GCA_021801345.1. GTDB lineage: Bacteria > Nitrospirota > Leptospirillia > Leptospirillales > Leptospirillaceae > UBA4572. Next base: position 108,622 of record JAJYYA010000066.1, on the reverse strand, counting down.
CCATAGCTACGACGAGTTTGTCCGCCATATCCACCCCCATGCCACACTTTCAGCCGGCGGGGTTATGGGAATCTCCATCCTCCTCCAGACCCTTCTCTACCTGGGAGAGCAACGCGTGGTGAAATTGACGGGAGACGGCATCGTCGGAGCCGACGCCGCCCACATCCGCTCCGACCTTATGGCCTCGGGGGCGGTCCTTGTGGGGCTTTTCCTCTCCGCCCACGGCCTTTCGTCGGCCGATCCCATCGTCGGGGTCCTGATTGCCGGTTTCATCGCCCACGCCGGATACAACCTTCTGCGGGAAGGGACCCAGGTTCTCTCCGACACATCCCCGCTCCCCCCCGAAGAGATTGGAGAGATCGTGTCCACCATCCCGGGGGTTGTGGTCTGCCACACCATTCGTGCGCGCGGATCGAAAAATCGTATTACAATGGATCTGACGGTCGACGTTCCCGGAGAGATGACCGTCAGGGCCTCTCACGAGATTGCCGACCGCATCGAGGATCTGATCAGAGCCCGCTACCCTGCGGTGGTCGACGTCGTCGTCCATATCGAACCCGACAAGGAGGACTTGCATGCTTCCCGTATCCCTTGACAGGATCAACCCCGCCGCCCCCTTTGCCGTCACAATGGGAGATCCGGCCGGAATCGGACCCGAGATCATCGTAAAAGGATGGACGGCCAAGGACATTGCCGAGATCCGAAAGGTGGTCATCGGCGACTTCGACCTGATCGCCTCCACCGCGCGCCGCTACAACTCGGGACTTCTCGTGCAGCCGGTCGCCTCCCCCGAAGAGGTCCCGGACGACCCCCAAATCCTCTCCGTTCTGATCCCCCCCGGAACCTCGGGCATCGACGCCATCACCCCCGGGCAGCCCTCCGTGGCCTCCGGACGCTGGGCCTACGCCTGCGTCAAGATGGCGGTCGACCTGGCGAGGGAACGGCGGATCGCAGCCATGACAACGGCCCCGCTGACAAAGGTCGCCCTTCGGGCGGCCGGATACAACTATCCCGGCCACACCGAACTGATCGCAGACCTCTGCGGCAGCCCCCGGGTTGGCATGATGCTGGTCGGCGGCCCCCTTCGGGTCATCCTCGTCACAATCCACATCGCCCTTAGGGAGGTGGCGGGCCAACTCACCCGCGAGCGAGAGCTCGATACGATACGCCTCGCCGCCGAGGCCCTGCGCCTTCTTGGCGTAAGCGAGACGAAGATCGCCGTGGCGGCATTAAACCCTCATGCCGGCGAATCCTCCCTGTTCGGAGACGAGGAGGAGCGCATTATCTTTCCGGCGGTCATGGAGGCCCGATCCGAAGGTCTCGACGTGGAGGGGCCGGTTCCGGCCGACACGCTTTTCCACCGGACCTCCCGCGGGGACTTTGCCATCGTGGTCGCCCAGTACCACGACCAGGGATTGATCCCCCTCAAGCTCATGGGGTTCGGGAAGGCGGTCAACGTGACGATCGGACTCCCCATCCTCCGAACCTCGGTCGACCACGGAACGGCCTACAATATCGTGGGCAAGGGCCTGGCTCAGCCGGGATCCCTCGTCGAAGCCGTCCGTCTGGCCCACAGCATCGTCCTGCGCCACGCCCCCCGCTGACACGCCTCCGCACCGCTCCGACACGGAAGACCGATCCTTTATGAGAACCCACGAAGGACTGGTCTTCCTTCATTTTTTTAGCGCCTCCTCAACTTTTCCCGAAGCCTGCCGAAGAGAGAGATGTAAGTCAATTTGAGAACGATCCGACACTCCCCTTAATCCAGGAGAAAAAAATGAACGGCTGCAAAAAAATGGTCAGGGGGCTTTCCGCCTTGTTGCTGACCGCCACACTTCTCTTTACGGGAATGATGCTCCCGGCGAAGTCCTGGGCCGTCACGTCAGCCCCCGGAGTCTGGGACCTGATGGTCTTCGGAAACTACGACATGGTCTCCCCCAACAACGGGGACGTCTTCCAAAACTATGCGACACTTCCGAACGTCACGACCCCGACATGGAAAAACCAGCTCAACAACGGGTATGGAGCAGGACTGGGGCTGGCCTACTGGTTCAACGACACGATCGCCTTCCGGCTCATGGCCCAGGGGAACTTCTTCCAGGCCTCCTCGAGCGCCCTCTTCAAGACCACTGCCTCGGAGTCGGCACCGATCACCGGAGGATTCGAAGCCAAGCTCTACGGCGACACGGACTACTATGTCTACGCCCTCGTGGACGCAGGAGCCGCCTACGAACTGTCGCTTCCCAACACCTCCTCCCCCGCGCTCTCCGCCACGGGATCGACCAACGCCTGGTCCTCCTACGGAGATGCCGGTCTCGGACTGAACCTCGACTACGTCTTCGTCGAGGTCAAGGTCGCCTATCTTATGGATTTCATGCCGAAGTCCGCCAGTTCACAGAACGCCTTCTGGTACATTCCCGTCACGGCCGGATTCAACTTCTGAGATCCTCCGGCTCTCATAAGGAGGCTTTGCGGAAAAGGGGCTCGAATGAGCCCCTTTTTTTTGTGCCTTGCCCGGGAAGACTGCGAGGAATCGGACGAACACGTCACGTTAAACGGCAGGTCAGCCCCCGCCACAGGCGGCGGTGCACTCCGGATCCTTGCGGCCCTCCCGTATTGCCGGACGGAGCGAGTGGCGAGAAAGAGCCCGGACAGAGTCTTCTCGCCGACTACAGGCGATGGTCGCGTCCCTCCCGGGGCCCTCTCGTTCGCCGAAGCCGACTTTCTTTTCGCTCTGTCCCGATCCCCCCATGGACGGGAAGCTCTTTTGGGACTATCGTGAAGATTATGAGAAGTTTTCCACGATAATCCTGGCTCCCGGGCGGAGCCTTCCATCTGGCGACGACCGGAGGGTGTCCGTGAACACGGATCGATCGATTTTCCGAAAATACGGCCGGGCGCTGCTGGCAGGGGAACGGGCCGGCTTTATCTCTCCGGTCGGCTTTTTTGCCATGCATCTTTTCCAGGGAACTGCCTGGATCCTGCTGATCCTTTTCGCGCTCAGAAAGGGGGCGGTCGGCTCCCCCCTCTTCTTTGCCATGCTCCACGCCTTCGGACTGGGATTTCTGACCCTGGCGGCCCTCTCCGTCCTTGTCCATGTCCTTCCCGCGGCGGCAGGTATTCCTGTAGGGGAAAGCCTCCGGGACCGAGGAGCGATCGGAGGGGTCCTTGTGGGGGCTCTTTTTTTTGTGGGGGGATGGATCATCCCCAATCTTAGGGTCGCACTGGCCGGAGGGGGAATCGTCCTTCTCACGGGAGGATATTTTCTGCTCCGGGTCCTCCGGGAAATCGGGGACGGAAGGGGTCGAACGCGACCACGAGGAGCGCGGCTCGACCTCATGACCGCAGTCGCCCTGAGCTTTTTCGTAGCAGGAACCCTGCTTGGGATTTTCATGCTTCTGACCCTCCTCCACCCGGGCGTCGGACTCTCTCTCACATTGGCCCCTCCCGCCCATGCCCTTATGATGATCGGGGGATGGCTGTCCCTTCTCGTCATGTCCGTCTTCCTCCGAACCTCGGGACCGCTTCTGGAACGATCCGTCATGTCGGAGTACTCGATGAAGGGGTGGATTCTGGTCCTTTGCGGAATCCTTCTGGCCCTTCCGGGGATACTGATGCCCATTCCTCTCCTGATTCCCACGGCCTATGCGCTTGGGGTGGCCGGTCTCTTCCTCTACGGGAGACCGGCAGGAAGGGCCATTTTCAATGCCCATCCATCAAACCCCTATCCGATCTGGTTTCTTCGTTCCTCCCTTGCGTGGGTCATTGTCGGCGGAGCTCTTCTCTTTGCCTCCCTGGGCTCCTTTCCTCTTCCTCTGCCGGGGCTTCTCATGATCTTCCTCCTCGGGGGAGTGGGGCAGTTTTTTCTGGCCCACCTTTACCATCTTGGTCCCCGGCTCCTCGCCATTCTCCGGAACGGACCCAATGACCTGACGCCTCCCGTCGCCCTTCTCGACAAAAGACGATCCGTGCCGACATTTCTCCTCTATCAGGCCGGCATCGCCCTGGTGATTCTCTCCTTTCTTCCGGAAGGGAGACACTTCGAAGGTCTGCGTTTGGCGGGGGCCCTTCTCGGGTTTTTGGGCTGGCTCTCCCTGTCGAGGGAGATCCGGTCGGCCTGGATCATAACGGGGCGTCTACCGAAAACAGAAAATCAGATCCTTCTCCCCGTGACAAGAAAAAAATCCTGACGGATCCACCTTTTCACAGTCCGGGAGGGGGCGATCCGTCCTTTTGCGCGGGACGGCTCAGGAGATGTTGCGGGAATCTGAAAAAAATGGAAACAATGGCAATAGTTTAATAGTATACAAACACTATTTTAGTGTACGATTTTCAGTGTAAACTTGAAGGGGGAACTCGCGAAAACCCGGAAAGCCATCGAGCCCCCTTCCGGCAAAGACTGAAAAATCCTTTTATCGATAAAAATCCATGACGATTGTCACACCCCTCTTGCGAATCTTCGACAGCTTTGGTAGCGTATGTAAAGCCGTGTGATCTGACAGCCCACCCCTTTCAAGGAGTTTCAATGAAAAAACTGGCATCCATTGTCGGCTCTCTCGCTGCAGTGATCTTTTCCTTTTCCTTGGTCGCCGCCCCCGTCTCCTTTGCGGCCGATGCAACCGCCCCTGCGGCCGCGACCGCTCCGGCAGCGACTCCCGCACCTGCCAAGCACAAAGCCCACAAGAAAATGCACCACAAGCGTCACTGGCGGCATCATCGTTGCAATCACCACACCCGCTACTACAAGCGCCACCATCGCTGCTACCCGCACCACAAGAAGCACCACCACATGAAGAAGCATCACAAGAAGCACCACGACAAGAAGAACTAAAAAGAAAAGGGCCAAGGTCTTTGACCTTGGCCCTTTTTTATTTCCGGGCATTTCTTGACGAAACCCCTGAATCTGTTTAAAACTCTTTGCCTCGCCTTATCCTATGGCCTTTCCCCGTCAGATCCTCTCTCCGTTCCCCTGAACCAGCCTTTGGGCTTTCGCCTCAACTGATAAATCCCGTCCCTTTTCTTATTTTCCGGCAACCTTTTTCCCGGAAACGGCCTGACGCGCCAGAAGATCCACACGTTCGTTCTCCGGATGGCCATCGTGTCCGCGCACCCAATGCCAGGAAACTTCGTGCAGGGAGGCGAGCCTGTCGAGCTCCCGCCAGAGGTCCACATTTTTGACGGGCTGACCGGAGGAGGTCCTGAAGCCATTTTTCTTCCAGGAGAAAATCCAGCTCGTCATCCCGTTCTTCACGTACTGGCTGTCGGTCGTCACCCGCACCCGGCAGGGCCTCTTGAGCGCCGAAAGACCCGAGATCACACCCAAGAGCTCCATCCGGTTATTTGTCGTCAAAGGCTCGCCCCCCGAAAGTTCCCGGACAACCCCTCCGCTGCGCAGGAGACACCCCCAGCCCCCCGGGCCGGGGTTTCCGGAGCAGGCTCCGTCGGCAAAGAGCTCCACATCCACCGGGTCCATCAGGGAGCCGCAGGAGGACGAAGTGTTCCCAGAGCGTAGCGGTAGGAGACGATGGCGCTCATGAGATCGAAGCGTGCCGAATCCACCTCCACACGCGCCCGGCGAAGGGCGGTCTCGGCATCGACCACATCCACAGAGTGGGCTGTCCCGGCCCGATAGGCAGCCTCCACCTGACGGTCGTTCTCCCGGGCGTTTTCCAGGGCGATCTTCGTTTCGCGAAGCCGCTCGTCGGACTCCTGAACATCGAGGGCCGCATCGCGGATCGAGGCGAGGATCCTGAGCCGGTCGTCCTCCTCCTGATGCATCGTCCGACGCATGTCGGCCCGGGCCTCATGGACCTGACTTGTCGTCAGGCCTCCGGACAGGATGGGAATGGTCAGAACCCCGCCCACGTTGACCGTCGAAAAGGGCTGTGTCGGCGAGCCGAACAGGGGGACGGAGATCTGCGCGAGGTAATACTGGGCCGAGCCTACGATCGAGGGGTAGTTCTGGTCCTTGACCGCATCGAGGGCCGCCTGCTTTTGGCGAACAGTTTCGGCGTCCACCAAAATTTCCGGATGATTGTCCAGGAGGTGGTCAAGGTCGCGTCCATCCTGAAGGGAAGGGATCGTCGGGGTCACCTCGGAGGAGACGGCCACAAAGGGGCGCTTCTTCCGATACCCGATCGCCCGGCCGAGGTCGACCTGGGCCTTCCGGCGAAGAGTCTCTTCGTGAATCAGGTCGAGGCGGGCCGACTCAAGGTTGACCTTGGCCTGGGTCACGTCGAGACGGAGACCCACCCCTGCGGAAAGGCGCGCCCGGGCTTCGGCAAGATGGGAAGAGGCGTCGACCACGCTCTGCCGTGCCGACAGGACGCGATGCTGGGCCTTGAGAAGGGCGTAATAGGCCGTTTCCACGTCCCGGATCACCCGCTGGGCCTCCCGACGGCTTTGGACCTTGGCCGCTTCAAGCTGATGGCGGCTTTGTCGCATCTTTGAATGGACCCGGCCAAAATCATAGACCGTTTGCGTGAGCGCCACCGTCAAAAGGTCGTAGTTTGCGTACTGGTATCCGGGGATGAGAAAGAATCCGAAGATACTGTTGCCCACCGTATCGGAATACGTCGCCTGGAGGGTCGGAAGATAGCCCGAGCGGGAGGCTCCGATCTCGGCCTTCGACAGAAGAATGCTGTCGGTGGCAGCCTTGAGCGTCGGACGACGGAGAAGGGCCTGCCCGACCGCGTCCTGAAGGGAGAGCGTCTGACCGGAAGGAGCGGTCGCGGTGAGATCGTCAGGAAGAGGTTGGGCGAGGGAGGTTCCTGTATGGGCTACGTTAAGAATCAACAAGGATGCCGCCAGGGCATTGATCACTATAGATGGACGTCTCACTCGAATCCTCCGTGAACGACATCGGGTTTTCCGGATAAAGTGCCCCGGGAGGCATCGCCCCGGTGCGACAACCTGCTCATGAGAAGAATCATCGGAATCCCAAGAAGAGCCATCATGCCGGCAACGATAAAGGTTTCATTGTAGGCGGAGATGGCGGCCTGCGATCTGGCAAGCCCGACGACCATGGCCCCGGCACGCGCCTGGGGATCGGCCGTGGCCGCTCCGTGCATGGCGGACTGGGTCAAAAAGGAGATCACCCGCTGGTAGAAGTAGGAGTGGAGGGTCACATTCGATTGGTATTGGCTGTAAAACTGCCCCTCCCGATGGTCGAGAATGTTGCCCAAAATGGCAACGCCCAGCGCTCCTCCGATCTGAAGCATGTTGCTCTGGAGGCTCGAGGCCAGACCAATGTGGCGGGGGGCGACCAGTGTTTGGGGAATGGAGGAGAGAAGGGCGTTGAGCATCCCCATCGACAGGCCGAAGATCAACTGGGCAAAGATGATCTGCCCCATCGAGGGCACCCCCATGAGAAAGGCATACAGAAACTGGGAGAAGGCCAGCATGACAAATCCGGCAACGAGGAGTGTCCGCTTGAAAGCGTCCGAGCCCTTGGCCGAAAGATTCCCGAGGACCGGCATCGCAATCCCCGCCATGAGGGAGGAGGGGAGAAGGACGAGACCGGCATCGGTGGCGGTAAAGGCGTTGAAGGTCTGAACAAAGAGGGGCAGAAGGAACATCCGTCCGAAAAGACCGATCGCCCGAAAGAAATTGGCCACCATGATAAGCACGAAGTCAAAGTCCCGGAAGATGGAGAGGTCGATCAGGGGATGCTTCACGGTAAAAGCCGTGATCACGTAGATCCAGAAGGCGAGGGAGGCGATGGCCCAGCACTCGTAGACAAAGAAGGCCGTCCATCCCCACCGCTCTCCTTCCGTCAGTCCGACCAGAAGGAAGGAGAGGGCCGTACCCAGGGAAAGAAAGCCGGCGAAGTCGAAGGGAACAATCTCATGGGTCCGGTCCTTCTTGAGAATGAAGACGGTAAAGAAAAAGCTCAAAAACCCAAAGGGAACATTGATAAAAAAGACATCTCTCCAGTTGAGGTTGTCGACGAGCCATCCGCCCAGGATCGGCCCGATGGTGGGAGCCAGGACGACGACAATCCCGAAGAAGCCGAAGGCTTTGGGGCGCTCCGCCGGAGGAAAGGCTTCGGTAATGATCGTAAAGCCGAGAGGCATCATGATCCCCCCTCCCACCGCCTGAAGAATGCGAAAGAGGATCATGACATTCAGGTTGGGGGAGATTCCGGCCAGGAAGGAGGACGCCACAAAAAGTCCGATAGAGGCCAGATAGAGGTTCTTAATCCCAAAGACCGTCCGGAACCAGGCACTGGCGAGGGTGCTTACGGCAAAGGCCATGGAGTAGGCGGTGATGACCCACCGGACTTCGTCCTGATTGGTGTCGAGGCTCCCCATCATGTAGGGGAGGGCGACATTGACGATGGTCGTGTCGAGGACCGGAAGGAAGAGGGAGAGCATCACCACTCCCAGTGCCCACCAGCGATAGTGCGGAGAGTCTCCCATGAGACTCCCGCTGGCGTGTGTCACCACGGGGAACCGTCGCGAATGTGGATCCGGATCTCGGAGGAGAGTCCGGGGCGAAGGACGATGCCCTTCCCGTCGTCGACGGCAATCCGGACCGGAACGCGCTGGGTCACCTTGACGAAGGTCCCCGAAGCGTTCTCGGGAGGAAGAAGCGAGATGGCCGCGGCCGAGGTGGGCAGGATCTGAAAGACATGGCCGTGAAACTTTCGGTCGGGAAAGGCATCGATGGTGATATCCACCTTCTGGCCGATCCGGACGTGGCCCATCCGCGTCTCCTTGACCTTGGCTGTCACCCATGTATCGTTCGGGTCCACGAGGGAGACGACCGCCTGGCCCCGGGAGACCACCTGGCCCACCTGGGCGACGCGCTCGGCGACCTGACCGTCGAGGGGGGAGTGAATGGTATAGTTGAGCGGGTGGGATTCGGTCGTCTCAAGCGCGGTCCGGTTGACGAAGGCCAGCTTCCGGATCTCGACGAGCTGGGCTTCGAGATCGTCGACCGTTGTCCGCAGATGGTCGAGGTCCGATGCGGTAATGAACCCCCCCTTGTGCAAGGCTTCCCCCCGGGCCAGGTCGCGCCGGGCGTTGGCCAGTCTAACGGAAAGGGAGACCTCCTGGGCCTTCGTCCGCGCCAGGTCGCCGAAGGCAGAGACGTTCCGCTGTCCGATAGACTGGAGCGCCCCGAACCCGGTCGTGTCGATGCGGGCGAGGAGATCTCCCTTGTGCACCGGATCTCCCATGTTGACGGGGAGGGTCATCACCCGGCCGCTGGTATTGGCGGAGACCATGACGATGTTGCCGTCGACCATGGCGTCTTCGGTCGAGACGTAGAACTCGTTGTACCGAATATACAAAAGGCTCACCACGATCGTCGCGACAAGACCGACCACACCGATCGCGACTCCTCGCCGCCGCTTGTTGCTCGAGACGCCCTCCTCTCCCCCTGCCCCTGCAATCCCGCTCACCGCTCGCCTCCTAATTCGAGTGTTTCCTTTTTGATCTCTGCCGGCACAGGGTGGGCAATCTCCCGGAGTGCCGCATGATAGTCGAATCCCCGATAGGTCGGAGAGCTCGGGTTATGGCAGGTTTTGCACGTCGCCTCATCCGGCGTCAGATGGCCGGCAGCTGCCGACTTGGCGGGGGAGATCATGACGGAAAAGTGCGAATAGTCCTCTCCCGGCCCATGGCAGGATTCGCACTGAACCCCATCTGTGCGACGAAATGTTGAAAGGATCTCTGGAAGAGGCTTCCCGTAGGCCGTCACATGACAGGACAGACACCGGCCGTCTCGGGTGGGGTCTGCCACGTGAAGACGGGCGGCAATCGCCTGCGCCTGGGGGGAAGACAGGTCGGTATAGGCCCGGGCGTGGGGACCTTTGGCCCATACGTCGAACTGGTCGCCGATCCTCTTGGCCGAATGGCAGACTTCGCAGGTCTCGACCCCGACATACCGGTGGAGGACGGAGTCGGCCTGCGCATGGACCGACTCGAGAACGACCCCTGCACCGGCAAGGAGAAGCAGCACGCTTCCGACAACAGCCTGACGTACTCTTTTCATTGCGAAAGATCCTTCCCTGATTGTTCTTTCTGTTTTTGTCCCGCCATCTTCCCGAGACCGGCAATGAAGTGGTCCACGAGCGTTTTCAGAAACAGTTCCCGATCAAGCGTCCTGACCTTGTTCCCCTGCAAGAGATCCTGAAAAAGGAAGACGGAAACGATCGGACCGATAAAAAAAGCGTCCTTCATCGCCGAGGTTGGATCCGGAGCCTTCACCGCCTGCAGGTAGAGCCCGAGAATGCGGGAAAATCGGTTCATGGAGCGCTCCATGACGAGTCGCGGAAAGAGGGGGTCCGCCCCCTCGTCAAGGAGGCGGTATTCGGAAAGGAGGATCCTCAGAACATCCCGATCCTTGTCGAGCCCTTCAAATGTCGCCCGCCCGAGTTCGAGAAGAAACTCCCGGAAACTCTCCTGCGTGGGAGGGGTCCTGTCAAAAACACTCTCCCACCGTGCGTAGCAGCGTTGCGCCGGAGAGCGATCCTGACGGAACTTTTCCTCGATGATCTCCTGGAGCAAGGCCTTCTTGCAGGGGAAGTAGTGGTAGATCAAGCCTTCGGTGATTCCCGCCTTGCGGGCGATCTTCCGGTTTGTCGTCTGAAAAAAGCCCTCTTCGGAAAAGCACACGATGGCCGCCTCGAGGATCTCCCTCTTTCGCTGGGAGGTCCGGTCGTGGGAATCGGAGGGCTTGTCAGTCCTTTCCCTTTTTTTTCCTTCTTCAACCCCGATCATCATGGCCCGCCTTTGATTGATTAACCAATTAACAAGAGTATACGAAGGGGGCAGAATCTCGTCAAGAGATCGGCGCAAAGATCCGTGGTCACTTTCCGGAGTCTTTTGCTATCATGAAGGAAGAGGTCAAAGACAACCGGAACACCGGATCCTTCCTTCAAAGACAATACGAGCCTCTCCATGGCGAGGGATCAGGAGAAGGAAGGGCCGGGAGAGAAAAAGGGGAACTCCGGGGGAGGGACCAACCTCAATCATTCCTCGAGAAGAAGGATCTTCCCCACCCATAGGTCTGCGACGGCATGGAGACCTTTACGCAGGCCCCGATCGACAACGCTCAAACAAGGAGTGGTCACGTGGAACAAGAAAGGGACTCAGGGGAGATGATCGCCCTCCACATGAGCGTTCCCTACAAACTTGGAACCGTTAAGAAAGAGGATATCTACGATGCCTTGAAACAGGGGACCTTGTCGGGAGTCGCATCCCCCTCAAAGGAGATCCTTGCCTACCTCTTCGTAGAAAACTCTCCCCGGTCCATTCTCAAGGCCGTTTACGAATGCGGGTCTTCGATCGAGTCCGCACAGAAACTTTATCGGGAGATCGCGAGAATGTGCCAGATACGCTCCCTTGAGTGGGAAAAGACCACAACTCTTTAGCGTATGGAGACTCCATGCCCCGTATCGGTCAATCCGACATGGATGGATGGCTTCTGTCTGGAAGCTGGAGAAATCTTGAGAGGAGAGCCGTCCAAATCCTGGCAAATGCGGGAATTTCATGGGAAGCCGGACACGTTTCTCCTCTTTTGGGAGGCGGAACGAGACTGATGCTCGAATTGAACCATCGAATCAGTCACGACATCGATTTGTTCATCAGGGATCCGCAATACATTGGATTTCTTTCCCCGAGACTGAACGATCAGGTTGGAGATCTTGTCCTGGGATACGAAGAAGACGCCACCTTTTTGAAATTGGAGTTTCCGGAAGGAGAAATCGACTTTATTGTCCGGATGTCCCTGACCGGGCTCCCCCCTGAAACCTCCGGAAAAAGCCTTTTCCATTTGGAGCCGGTCGAAGAAGTTCTGGCGAAGAAATTGTTTTATCGAGGTGCATTTCTCGCTCCACGGGACCTCTTCGACTGGAATTGCATCGAGACAATGCGTCCGGGGATACTCAATCAGGAAAGACTCTCGAGGATCCTTCTTTCCAGGCTGGAGGAAATTCGCCATTCTCTTGAAAGGATGGAATCGAGCCCCTCTGTCAAAGAAGCATGGGAGCGGATCGAGACACCGCTTGCAATCGATTTCGAAAAAACTGTGGTATGGGGAAAGGAACGGCTGGAAGAATTCCGGAATGTGAGTCTGACAAACAAATCCGAATCCTCGGCTGGCCCATCCTAGCGACACCGGCCAGGCGGACCGGAGGGTGATCGGGACGCGGTCGCAGACAGGCTCGCGTCTCCCCTCCGGTTCTTGACGATTTCCAGAGGGAGCCGGCCTTGAATGCCGGGGGCGAAGGGTTGTCGGAGGGATCAGGAAGTGTCCTTGATTAAAATTGGAGAGCGCCCCCTGGCGGGTCTTTCGACCGACCTCTACTTTCCCCCGCTGGCAGACCTTGTCGCCCACCTTGAGAGGGTTCCTCCCGGATACCTTGAGATTTTCCGGGGACGGACGGTCGACCTTCGTGAGGCCCGCAGGACTCTCCCCCCGTCCCTGCCCCTGACCTACCATGGAGACTGCCTGTGGTATACGCAGCCAGACTATCCCCGGGATCCGGTCTTTCGGGAGGAGGAGCGCCGGGCCCTCCGACACATGGAGGCGCTGGAGGCCCCCTGGATGATCCACGAATGCGCCCAGAAGGCCATGGAAGGATTCTCTTTCGGCCTCTATGCTCCGCCTCTTCTGACGGCCCCCGGAGCCATGGCCGCAAGGGAGGGCGCACTGGCCCTCGCACACTCTCTCGGAGGACGCCTTCTCCTCGTTGAGACGCCGCCCTTTCCGCCCCATCCTGCGGGAGAGATGGACCTTGCGATCTTCCTGCGGCACCTTACGTCAAATACCCCGCTGGGGATCGGACTCGACCTTGGCCATTGCCTGACCTATCTGGCCGCATCCGGTCGACCATTCGGCATTGAAGACACGATCGCCTGGCTGGAAGGATTTCCCCTCGACCGTGTCGTCGAGATCCACGTCGGGGGAATGCGCTTTCAGAGCCTCGAGGGAAAGGACTGGCCCATCGACGACCACGCATCCCCTCTTCCCAATATCCTCTTCAATCTTCTCGGAGAGGTTCTCTCCCGCCTTTCTCTTCCGGCGCTTCAGGGGGTGGCCCTCGAAGTCGACAACAAGACCGCCGCTCTTTCGGCCGAGGAGTTCCGTCGTTTCAGGGAGATCGTAGTCGAGCACTCCCGGCCGGGAGGCTCTCCCCTCCCCCAAAATGATCCGGGCGTGGATCTCCCCCCGACCTCTCTTTCGGAAAAGGCAAAAGACGGCTACAGACGCCTTGCCATGGATCTCTCGGGAGGCCATGCCTCTCCCTATGCCCGTCACCTCTACGCCGAAGAGATCTGGACCTTCGGGGGGGCCATGCCGGATCTTTTCCCGGAGACTCTGTCGATCCTTTCCGAGTCCGGGATAGATGCCCGCCGCTCCTTTATCGATTTCTTTAACCGGCATCCCCATCCGAACAGGCCCGAAAGAGACTTTCTCGAGATAAAGATCCATCGGACCCGGGAGTGGATCGACCATCTGGCGGCATCCGGAGGCGACTCTCTTTTTCGGGCCAGAAAAACCCAGTGCAGAGAGGCCGAAACACTCCTCTCTGCGCAAACCTTCTACAACGGAGATGCGTAATGGCCGACTTCAGACCCTTCATCAGCCCCCCGACACATTGGCTCCCCCGGATTCTTGCCGGAATCCTTCTTCTTTTGCCGCTCTCCTGTCAGAGCCAGCACCCGGTCGCTCCTCCCGATCCCCAGACAGCCCGCTTCGAGGGCATTATGCTCTGGAAAAATCATCCGGTCTCCCGGGCGGCGCTCTTCCTTCAGCCCAAGGATCGCCCGGGGGGAGCAATCGAGTTTTTGACCCGTTCAGACGGGAGGTTCTCCTATGACCTTCCGCCGGGGACCTATCTTTTGCACTCGGCACCGACCACACTGTGTCCCATCCGGGGAACGATCCATCTCCACGCCGGGAGAAACCTTTACAAGATCAAGGTTCACTCCCTCTCCTTTTTGTCGTGCCGGGAAGGGAGCCTTTTGAAGGAGTAGCTCTCATGCAACCGCCACAGCCTTCCGAAAAGAACCCGAAAGGAGCCTTGTGGCGTCGCACAATTTTTACGAACCTTTTCCCGGAAACGGCGATAGTGAGCACAGGAGCATGCGATCGACTCCGCTCCGGAAATTTGCATACTCTGTTCCTTGAAAGGATACCGATGGCCTTCTTCAGCAAACACTCCTCCTCCCCGCAGAACCTCACTTCCGACGGTCGGACTTCTCCTTCCCCCGGCGACGCTGATCCGGCTTCAGAGCTCGCGCGAAGGGCCGAACGAGCGGAGCGGGAAGCCGACCTGGCGAGGCAGGAGGCGGAACGCACCCGGGCCACAATCGACTTCACGCAAAAGGTTCTCTCCCACGTCAAGAACTTTGGAGAGTCGGTCCTCGCCGTCCGAGGATCCCTCGTCTCCCTCTCCGAGGTGCTGGCCAAGGAGCGACATACGATGCTCGAAACGGACAGGATCGCCACGCAAGCCTCGCAGACGGTCAACGGCATCTCGGAGAACATGGTCCGTCTCTCCCAAACCTCCCAGACCGCCGCCAGGGAGGTCGAAGGGCTTTCAGAGAGAGCGGGGCAGATCGGGGCCATCGTCAATTCCATCCGGGAAATCGCCGACCAGACGAACCTTCTGGCACTGAACGCCGCCATCGAATCGGCGCGGGCCGGAGAGCAGGGCCGGGGATTTGCCGTCGTGGCAGACGAAGTCCGGAAACTTGCAAGCCGCACATCGACGGCCACTCATGAGATCTCCTCCCTCGTCACCGCCATCCAGAACGCGACCCAGTCTGCCAAGGTCGCCATGGAGGCCCTCGCCGAACAGTCCGGAGTTCTATCCGCGGCAGGAGCAGGAGCCTCCCAGAGCATGGAGGGGATGGTCACCTCCTTCCGCCACATGGAGGCGACCATAGAAAACTCTTCCCTCGGCGGCTTTATCGAAGTGGTCAAGATGGACCACCTTGTTTTCAAGTTCGAGGTCTATCAGGTCCTGTTCGGACTCTCCGACAAAAAGCCGGAGAGCTTTGCCAACCATCATGGGTGCAGACTGGGAAAGTGGTACTACGAAGGGGAGGGCAGAAAGCTTTCGGGGAAGCCCGGCTTCAGGGAGCTCGAATCTCCGCACGAAGCCGTCCACAAATATGGGCTCGAGGCCCTGAATCAGTATCTTGCCGGAAATTTCGACCAGGCGGCCGGGGCACTGACCTCGATGGACAGTGCCAGCATGGATGTTTTAAGGGAACTCGACCGGCTTGCCAAACCCTGATGGATCCCTCCGAAAAAATATGTTATCCTACGCGAGAGTCAGGAGTGCCTTTTAAAAGGGGCCGTCCCGGAGAAAAGTCCGGATCCGGGGACCTCCGGCCTGCGGCCCTTGCGCCAAAACGAAGGAAGATTTGATCTGTCAACTGTCCAACCTCTATTCGAACGGGGGAAAAAAGAGCGCGATGCAGATCATGACATTTCCCCTGGCTAAAGGCATCGATCTGGGTATCCGGATGACGGAAATCCGGAAGATAGAATCCCTCAAGGATCTCACAAAAGAACGGACCGACATCCTTTCCTATCCGCAGGAGTGGTTCGCCCTCCCGCGCCCCCAGAACCTCTCGCAGAGCAAGGGGATCTCCCTGTCCTCCTGCCGGGAGGCCCTGATCGCCGTTCCCAAGATCGGAAGGATCCTCCGGATATTTGACAACAACGAGTCCGGCTCTCCCCATCCAGAACTCTCCTTCCTTTCTCACTTCAAGACAATTGAAGGCACCGAGGCCTGGGTTCTGGACGTTCCCGCCTTCCGGAATTCCAAGGGATGGGCCACGCCAGCCTCGGGGGGGATCTCTTCCCAGAGCAGGGAGGGGGGCGACTCCTCTGCCAACCTTCTGCAGCAGGTCGGACAGACGGCTCGCGACATCCAGCGCGTCCTCTCCCTCTCGGCCTCGATGATCGACTCCCTGCACTTCATGGAGGGAAAGCTTCCGGAGACCTCTCACGGCCTGGAGGTCATCAGCCAGATGACCGAGGATGCCGCCCACAAGCTGATGAACACCCTTGAGTCCCTTCTTGAGGAGCACGCGGAAATCCGCAAGATCCTCTCCGACGGACATCTCAAGAAGGCGGAGCAGAAGGAGCGCATCGAAGAGATCCTCGACCGCTCCGACGAACGGATCATGCACGGCTTCGAGGCGATGGCCTTCCAGGATCTTGTCGGACAGAACATCAAGCTCATCGGCGGGCACCTTCGGGATCTCGAGTCCCGACTTGTCCAGATCCTGATCGAAACATCCCAGCCCTCCGCCGCGCAGCCCACCGAACAGGTGGCAGGAACACCCCCGGAATCGTCCAAAGCCACAAGCGAGACTCGCCAGGAGACCCTCAAGGGGGTGGGGGCGCAAGGAGATATCGACCAGGGGGCTGTCGACAAGCTCCTCTCCGAATTCGGATTCTAGAGAGAGTCTCCGTGCGCCCGCTCACGGAAAAACAGCGAGAGGCCCTCACCTTCATCGCGACCACGATTCGCCTCACCCAGCGTCCGCCAACGATTATTGAAGTCTCGCGCCATATGGGATCGGACAATAGCCGGCGGGGACTGGGTCACATTGAAGCCTTGGAAAAAAAAGGCTATCTCGTTCGCGAACCCGGTCAGGCCCGATCGATCCGTCTGACTCCGGCGGGACTCTCCCTCTTCGAAAAAACGGGATCTTCCCCCCCCCGGGAGATTCCCCTTCTTTCTGCGAGGCCCTCAGCCGACCCTTCGCATCGGACCATCCCGGTTCCGGGAGATTTTTTCGGTGAGCGTCCGGACTTTGCCTTTCATCTCGAGGCCGATCTCCCCTTCCCTGACGGACAGATCCGTCCCCATGACATTCTTTTTGTTCAGGAGACCCCCCCTTCCGATGGGGAGATCGCTGTCGTGGAAGATCCCGTCTCCGGCATTCTCACCCTTTACACCGTCTCCAAGAGACATGGGCAGTTCGCCCTCTCCGCCCCCGGCAATTCCGAGAGACGCTACGACCTTGGAAAAAAGGAGCTTACCCGCCTCGTCCGTGGGCGCATTGTCGGCCTTTTCAGGAGCCTTCTCTCTCCCCCTTCCGGGAACTCCCCCAACGAAAGGCAGCCCCAATGAAAGACGAAGAGTTTGGCCCATCCTCCCCCAATCCAGGCGCTCCCGGAGTCGACACCTATGTTCCCGGGGTCTGCAATATCGACAGAAAAGGGCGATGGCTCCGGGGAGGAGGCGCCTTCCTCGGACTTGTCTTCGTCGTCATCTACAACGAAAAGTGGCGCCTTGTCCTGACCCACCCCGCCCTCTATGCCACAGGAATGGTCCTTCTTGCCACGGGGACAGCCCTTTCCCTCATCCAGGCGATGGCCTCCTTCTGCGTCGTCGATGGGCTTCTCGGAAGAACCTTTATCCCCGGAGAGCGCCTCTCGGCTGCGGTCGAAAGCCCCGAAAGCCGAAAGAAGGATCGGGCCCGGGCCTTCGTCCTCATCGGGGGCGCCTTCGTGGCGGGCTTTCTTTTTTCCGCCGTCCTTTTGATCTCAGAGATCAACTCCTCCCGGTAGGGGGGGAATGCACGCCCGACTCCATGAGCCCTTCCCTCTTCTCCTGGGTCTTTTCCCCCCTTCAGCTCGCCGCCGCCCGCCGTCTCCTTCCCTCGGCGACCGTCAAGGTCGCAAACGACGACCTCTCCCCCGACCGGATCAGTGTCTTCTTTTCCCTTTCGCCGGACTCTCCCCCGACCAGGCTCTCTCTTTTAAACACTCCGGAGGGGCCTCTTTCCACCTGTCCCCTGTGCGAGACGATGAATGAGCCGCCCTGCCGGCACGCCATCGCCACGATCGAAATCCTTCGGGAGAACGTGTCGAAAAAATCGTCCCCTCCGGAGCTGCCCCCCCGCTCGCTTGCCTCTTCCGCAAGCCAGAGGACGACCGGCCTTTCGACCTTCGGACTCCGGATCACCCGCCTTGTCCTGGCCGGGCGCCGGGACGCGCCTCTCTTCGTTGCCCTCAAGGGAACAGGAGACCCCTTGTCCGCCCGGGAGTTTGATCAGCTCGAAGCGATCCGGCAGTCCGAAGAGTCTCTGCCACATGAACTCTCCCTCTTTCTCGATGCCTTCCTTCCCTTCTCCTCGGTCGTCGAAGGGAGCGCGCTCGGGGGCTATCGTCCCCGGGCGGGGGGGAGCGCCTCCCTCTTCGAACTTCTCCGGGCAGGACTTCCCATCCTTTCGGCAAGGACAAAAACCCCTTACCGGATTGACCTCCCGACCCATGCGCCTCGCCCCCGCGTGACAGGGCGCTGGATATCCGAGCCCGGGGGAGAGATGGGCCTCGAACTCCTTATCGAACGCCGTGACGAAATCCTCTCCTCCAAGGACTATCTGTATTTTCCCTTCGGAGAGATTGCCATTCTCTGCGGTCGTGGACAGCTTCAGTTTTTTCCCCAGGCGCACTCCTGGTCCGCCTCCGCCCAGAGACTCGTCGACAATTGCAGAACGGAGCGCCCCCTGGCCCCTCCGGAGTGGATGCCTCTCCTTGACCCGGAACGGGGGGGAGAGGCGATCTCCACCCTCTTTTCCTTTTCGCCTCCGGAGCAGCAACCGGTCTATGCCCCCCTCCGTGCTGCCCGCCCCGTCTTGGACCTTGAAGGCCGTCCCGGCGGCAACGTTTTGCTCTGTCCCAAGATTCATTACTCCGACTGCCTCTTCGTGCCGCTTTTTGGCCCCGAGCGCCATCGACTGGGGGACTACCTCTCCGAACCCGACGGGGAAGGAGTCCGACTTGTCGCCCGGGACCGGGAGAAGGAGCTCTTCTTCCGAAATACCTTCGAACGCATTGCCCGTCTCTCCCACAGCGGGGCAAAAATCCCCATCGAACGCCATGAGGTCGCATCCCTTCTCGACAAAACCCTCCCCGCCCTTGAAGAGGCCGGATTCACCCTCGACCGGGCGGGGCTATTCGGAAAGGACATTATCCCCGGACCGGTAACTCTCTCGTTGCTCCTCTCCGCCTCCTCAGAGGACAGGGTCTCGCTTCTGGCCCGAATCGACACCGTCCGGGGATCCTTTCCCCTTCCGGCACGGGGCAAGGGAGAGGAAGAGTCGCCGCTTCTTTCTCTTCCGGAAGGCTTGGCCGTCTACCTCGAAGGCCCGGAGAGAGTTCAGGAAAAGGAGCTCCGGCAGCTCTTCTCTCTCAATGGCGCAGGAGCGGGGGAGTCCTCCCGATACTACGTCTCCATGCTTCACCTTCTCCGGCCGGACCTCCCTCTGGTCTTGGCCCCCGGAATGACGCTCTCCCCCTTTACCCCGGTCCCTCTCCCGCAGGAGTCCTTCGAACAGCTCTCTCAGGTCTTTGCCGCCCATCTCCGCCCCTACCAGAAGGAGGCGGTCTCCTTTCTTGTCTCCCTCTTCCGCGAAAAACTCTCGGGGATCCTTGCCGACGAAATGGGTCTGGGCAAGACCATCAGCGTTCTGGGATTTCTTCTCACTCTCCGGATGTCAAACCTCCTCCCGGCCGACTGCCGCCCTCCCCTGATCGTGCTCCCCGCCTCCCTTCTCTACAACTGGGCCCACGAAATCGCGCGCTTTTGTCCCGGACTTCTCCTCCACATCCATGCCGGACCGGACAGAAAGAAGCGTCTCGAGTCGTCCGCCCCCCCCGACCTCATTCTGACAACCTACGGAACGCTCCGGAACGATCCGGACCTTTCCCGGGGGCCCGACTTTGCCTGCCTTGTCATGGACGAGGCCCATCAGGTCAAGAACCCGGACTCTCTGACCCACAAGGCCCTGGCTCAGATTCCTGCCCGCCAGAAGATCGCCGTGACAGGCACGCCCGTCGAGAATCGTCTCTCCGATCTCTGGGGGCTTTTCGCCCTTCTCATGCCCGGACTTCTGGGATCCCGGGCCCAGTTCGAACGCCGCTTTCTTCGGGAGGAGGCTGGCGAGGAGGAGCGAAACAGGCGAATCTCTCTTCTCAAAAACCTCGTCTCTCCCTTGATTCTTCGTCGCACGAAGACAATGGTGCTGACCGACCTTCCGCCCAAGTTGGAGGTCGAGATCTGGGTCGACCCAGCCGAGGAGGAGCTCCAACACATCCACGCATTGAAGCGGGAGGCGCGCCAGGAGATCGAACGGCTCGGAGCAAGCGGGGAAGGCCCCCTTCGCATGGCCTACCTGACGCTCTTACTCCGCCTCAGACAACAGGCCTGCCACCCTCTGCTTCTTCCTTCCGAGCTTCGAGGAGGCCGGGAGAGCTCGTCAAAGTTTACCCTTGTGCTCGACAAGATCTCGGAGGGCGTGGAGGAGGGGCACAAGATCCTTCTGTTCAGCCAGTTTACCGGCATACTCGACCTTTTCGAGGCACGTCTTCCCGAGAGGGGAATCACGACCGTTCGACTCGACGGCTCCACCCCGATCCCCGAGCGCCAGAGAAGGGTGAACCTCTTCCAGAGCGACAGCCCAGACTCCCCCAAGGTCTTCCTGGCCAGCCTCAAAGCCGGAGGGGTCGGCCTGACGCTGACCAAGGCCGACTATGTCTTCCACTACGATCCCTGGTGGAACCCTCAGGTCGAGGCCCAGGCCTCCGACCGTTCCCACCGGATCGGACAGACCCGCTCCGTTTTCATCTACCGTTTTCTCGTCCGGGGAACGGTCGAGGAGCGTGTACAGGATCTCAAAAACTCGAAACGCGCCCTTTTCACCAGGCTTCTCGACGGGGAGGGTCCGGAGCCCGGAGGCGAGGGCGCCTTCTCCCTCGAGGAAATGCGCTCACTTATCGACTTCGGCTAAGGGAGCGGGCACAATAGGGGGAGGAGCCTTTGCAAAAAACGGGATCGGGAATCCGGAAGAAAGGGAAAAAAGAGAATGAGCAGCTATCTGGCGGGAGCGACCCAAGACGAGGCCCTCGAACGGGCCAGACACCTGAACAAGGAGGGGCTGGGAACACTTCTCGCCCCCCAATTCGGCCGGGGAGAGGGGCTTTCGGAACAGGACCGGGCAGACAGGGCGGGGGAGGAGACGGAGGCGCTCGTCAAGGCGATGGGGATGAAGCTCATCCGGGGGGGACTCTCCCTCGATCCGAGGGACTTCGAGCTCGACTGCGGGTGGGCCCGCGCCATGGAGAGGCTCTCTCCTCTTGTCGTCCGGGCCGAAGAGTTCGGATACGGCGTCTGGCTTGAGGCGGAGGACGCGGAAACCGCCGGAGCGGTCCTTGACCTCTATCTGGGACTCCGGCCCCGATTTCCCCATCTGGGGATAACACTGTCGGCCCGACTGCCCCGCGCGCTCTCAGACCTTGCGACCGTCACCCAATCGAGGGGACGGGTGCGACTCGTAAAAGGTCTTCCCTCTCCGGACAAGGAGTCCGGCGAAGACACCAAAGACCTCTCGGACCGCTTTCGCCTGCTGCTTGAGGTCCTTTTCCGGGAGTCGAACTTTTTTGCAATCGCGACCCACGATCCCCTTCTGATCGAAGAGTCCCACCGCCTCGCGGAAAACCAGTCCCGGATGTTCGAGTACCAGCTCTACATGGGAGTCTCGGACACACTGGCCCGACGGCTTGTATACGAACGGGGACATCCGACCACCCTCTACCTCCCCTACGGAGAAAGGTCCGACCGTCATCTCGACCGGCTCATCCGCGGGGGAAGGGTATCGGAGGGGGAGGTGCAGGGCTAAGGCTTTTTGTCCGGCGCGGGAAGGTTGAGAAACTCCCGGGTGATGTTGACGAGCATCGTGCGGTGTTCGGGAAGCCCCAAATTGATGCGGTATTCGTTGATCACCTTCACCCGCATGTCCTCCCATGCCGCCCAGCAGGCTCCACAAATCCTTTCCTGGACCTCCTTGCCGAAGGGTGAGGGAAACGGGGGATCGGACAATCCCTCGGCGTCGGCCCCGCAACGGGCGCAGTGCACAATGGCCATCGTAAAACCTCTCTTTCCTTATAAAAACTCTCTCGATCCAATTGACGTCGGTGCCTTTAGCATCCGGAACCTGAGGGGAGAACCGTTTTTCCTCCTCGGGGCTATTCTACCAGAGTCTCAATCCAGGAGACACTCCCTGCGCTCCTGCCCTCCGGGACCCTTGATCGAACTGCGCCTTAGGAGTAGGATCAAGGCCGCGACACATCCTCGTTCCTCACCCACCATCGGGAGATCTTTTGGCCAGGGAACACCCCATTACAAACGGACGTCTCTTCGTCTCCTTCGACTCTGCCGGATCCATCCGGGAGCTGACCTACCCTCATGTAGGGAAGGAGAGCCATGTCGGTGGAAGGATCTGCCGGATCGGCATCGCCTCGGTCACCCGCTTCGAATGGGTCCGCCCCGAACATGTCGTCTCCCGGGAATACGAGTCCCGGGCACCGGTCGTCCTGACCCGATTCGCACTTCCGTCCCAGCCCGACCTCTCCTTCTTTCTCAGCGACTGGGTCGA
Source organism: Nitrospirota bacterium (assembly GCA_021801345.1). Classification (GTDB taxonomy): domain Bacteria; phylum Nitrospirota; class Leptospirillia; order Leptospirillales; family Leptospirillaceae; genus UBA4572. The sequence goes on along the minus strand of JAJYYA010000066.1, from coordinate 86,204 downwards.
CACGAACGACGACATTCTCTACCGGCACCTCCGGATAGAAAACGCCTCGGGCCGGGAGATCCCCTTACGGATATTCTTCCACTACGACATGGACATCGCCAACTCGGACATCGGGAACACGGCCTCCTTTCTCTCCTCGGCAGATGCCATGCTCCACTACAAGGACCACTTCTACTTTCTCATGACCACCCTCGACGGAGACCGTCCCCAAATCGATGCCTACGCCTGCGGAACACGTCACGCTCACCGGGAAGGGACCTGGCGGGATGCCGAAGACGGAGAGCTCGGAGGCAATCCCATCGCCCAGGGCTCCGTGGACTCCGTCTATGCCGTCTGGCTGACGGTTCCACCGGGGGGATTCGTCGAGAGAACCTCCCTTCTCATCGCCGCCCCTTCCTACGGACGGGCCACCGATCTTCTCGCGAGAGCCCTCGCCTCTCCTCCGGCCGTCTCCCTCTCCCGCTGCCGGAGCTTCTTCGACTTCTGGCTCGACACACCCAACACCTGCTCCAGCCGTCTTCCGGAGCACTATCTCAAGCTGGTGCGCCACAGCCTCTTCATCCTGAAAAACCACATGAGCGCCAACGGGGCCATCCTCGCCGCCGTCGACTCCGACTCCCTCTCCCTCTCACGGGACACGTACTCCTACCTCTGGCCGCGAGACGGCGCCATCATCGCCCACGCCCTCGACCAGGCCGGATTCGGGGACCTCACCCGCCGCTTCTATGAACTGCTCCCCTCCCTTCTCTCCCGGGAGGGCTTCCTGCTTCACAAATACCACCCCTCCCTCTCCCCGGGATCCTCCTGGCATCCCTCGGGGGTCCCCGGAACCCCCGAGTATCCCATTCAGGAGGACGAGACCGCCCTCTCCATCTGGGCCTTCGAGCGTCATGTCGAACGCTACCGCGATCTCGACTCCCTCTATGGACTCTACCGCTCCTTCGTCCTGCCGGCGGCCCATTTCCTTGCCTCCTTCCGGGATCCGAAGACCGGACTGCCCCGCCCTTCCTACGATCTCTGGGAAGAGCGGGCCGGGGTATGGACATTTACCGTCGCGACGGTCATTGCCGGGCTTTCCTCCGCCTCCCGCATGGCTCGCCGCTTCGGGGACATTGCCGTGGCGCAGGAGTTCGAAAAAACGGCTGCCCGGATGACGGAGGCCCTTCGCGAGCGTCTCTACGATGCCGGCACGCGAACCTTCCTTCGGGGCCATCGACTGGAATCCGGCGGGACGTTCACCTCCGATCCCGTTCCGGATTCGAGCCTCACCGCTCTCTTCTGGCTCGACATTCTCTCTCCGCAGGATCCCGTGCTCGCTCCGGCGATGGAACGGCTCTTCGACCGACTTTCCCTTCCCGGGGGCGGGCTTGTCCGCTATGCGGGGGATCCTTACTACCGGGAGGACCCGACCCATCCGGGCAACCCCTGGATCATCGCCACCCTTTGGAAGGCCCGATGGCTGATCCGGACGATTCCCGACCCGCTCCACTCGGAAAGCCTCCGCACCCTTCTCGACTGGGTCGTGGATCGGGCGGGAAGATCCGGAATGCTCGCGGAGCAGTACCATCCCCGAACGCTCAACCCGCTTTCGGCCTCGCCCCTTACATGGAGCCATGCAGAATGGGTGCTGACCATGGTTGAGCTTTGCAGAGCCTCTCCGGAGAAACACCCCTGGGATGAATCCCCTTGAGGAAGGCGGACGAGAGCCTCTCCCGAAAACGATCCCGACTGCTAAAGATCCTCGACCGGCTTGCCCGGTCGATCCCGGACCCCGCCACCGAACTTGACTTCCATACCCCCTTCGAACTCCTGGTGGCGACCGTCCTGTCGGCGCAGACAACAGACAAGACGGTCAATCGGGTCACCCCCCGACTCTTTACGCGCTACCCGACACCCTCCGCCCTTTCTCAGGCCGACCTTCCCGAACTCGAGGAGATCCTGCGCCCCACAGGGTTCTTTCGAAGAAAGGCTCTCCACGCCAAAGCCCTTGCCGAGGCGATCGAATCCCGATTCCAAGGCGCCGTCCCTCCCCGGATGGAGGATCTTCTGACCCTTCCGGGAGTCGGACGAAAGACCGCAAGCGTCGTCCTCTACCATGCCTTCGGGCAACCGGCCATCTTCGTCGATACCCATGTCGGACGGGTCTCGCGAAGGCTTGGCCTCACAGAAAGCTCCGACCCCGAGGGTGTCGAGAGCGACCTCGCGCGCCTGATCCCCAAAGAAGGATGGGGGATCGCCGCGTCACGACTTCTTCTTCACGGGCGGACCGTCTGCCTCGCCCGCGCCCCCCGCTGTGAAGCCTGCACGCTGCCCCCCCTTTGCCCCGCTTGGCCCGGACAGCCCCCCTTGCAAAACGACCCCGAAGGATTAGACTAAAAGAGAGAAGGCGGGTCATCCGCTCCGACCCGACCTTCCAAGACACATCCCCCTCCGGGGAGAAGCCTCTCCGGTCGGAACTGAAGGAGGTTTTTCGTGAAGATCAACGAAGGAACACTTGACCGGGCCGTCCGGATCCTTCTGGGACTCGCCCTTATAGCGCTCGTCTACGTCGGACCGAAGACTCCCTGGGGCTGGATCGGACTTCTTCCCCTCGCAACCGGAGTATTCGGCTTCTGCGGCCTCTATGCCCTTCTGGGAATCAACACGTGCCCAATAAAGCACAAGGGCTCCTGAGAGCGGCTCGCCCTTTGGCTCCAAGGGAGGACCGGATCCTGTAAGGAGGTCCCGCTCGCCCCCTCCGGTTCCCCCTTGCTGCTTCTCACGGGGCATTCCCGATGATTGGTCCCCGACCGGAGAGCGTGCCCGGCTGGTCTTTTTTCTCCGCCTTCAGATCATCACATGCAGTCCCTAAAAAGGCTGAAGATGGCCTTTACTTCTGACATCTGATCGACATGCCAACATCCACCCCTCCCCCAAAGTCTTGCTCCGGCCGGAGAACCGGAGTGTGCCGAACGCCGAAGGGGAAGGGCGCCTCTGTCGGAACCTGTCCTAAGAGTGGGGACAAAGAGTCACTATCCATACCGCGCTGCTGATCATTGGGACCGATGGGCGGTCCGGTCGATGACCGTCGCGGTCTGACCTGATACGAGCAGAACTCCCTGAGGGAGAGGTTCGAGGCGGATCCGAACCGGGACCCGCTGGGAGAGGCGGACCCAGCTGAAGGTCGGATTGACCCGGGGAACCTGTCCCGATCGCTCGCTTCTCTCCTGGTCCGATATCCCCCGGGAAATCGACTCGACCTCTCCGAAGAGGGGCTTCGACACCCCCATGAGGCGGATCTCCATCCGGTCCCCCCGACGGATGAAGGGCAGCTTCGTCTCCTCAAAGTAGCCATCCACATAATAGGAATCGCTGTCGACCAGGGCCACGCTCCCCTGCCCTCGGGAGACGAAGTCACCGGGCCGCAGGTGAAGGTTTGTCACGTAGCCGTTGACCCTGGCCCGGACAGAAGAGCGCACGAGGTCGAGTTGGGCTGAGGCCAGAAGAGCGACGGCCTCTTCGTAGCGGGCCCGGGACTCGCGGGCCAGTGTCTCCATGGTCTCGGCGCGCTCGGGCGAGGCATGGCCGCTTGCCAGGAGCTCCCGGTACCGACGGGCATCCTGGAGCCTGTTCATCATATCGGAGTACCCCTCCATAACTCTCGCGCGGGCGGCGGAGAGGGCCAGCGAGAAACGAAGCGGGTCGACCTGAAAAAGGATCTCCCCCTTTCGCACGCGCTGGTTGTCCTTGACCGGAACCGAAACGACGAGCCCCGAAACGTCGGGAGCCACGACGACGGTGTCGGCTCGGACCCGGCCGTCCCGGGTCCAGGGAGACGTCCTGTCGTACTGCCAGAGGAGATATCCCGACAGAATGGCTCCCCCTGCGAAAAGGAATGTGATGATCTGACGACGAAAGCGAAGAAAAAGGGGATTCACGAAGAAAGTCTCCTTGCAAGAAGGACCAGTGCCTCCACGAGGATCACGAAGAGGGAGAGATCAAAGAGGGGCCTGTGCCATATGTGCCGATAGAGTCCTGTTTGGGCAAAAACGGCACGAAGGATCCAGAGAACGAGCAGGGCGAGCAGGGAGACACCGAGAAAAGGAGAGAAATAGAGGCCAAGAAAATTGATCTCCTTCATAAAGTCCCTCCCTTGGCTATCCTTCCTGAAAAATCAGCCCCCGGAAGGGGAAGAAGGATCCCCACCTCGGAGAGAAGACGTGCAGTCTCTGGCGACCTCTCCCGAAAGAGATCGACGAGCCGTCTCCGCTCGCTCTCCACGCCGAGACGGAGAGAGGCCGATAGCCTCTTCCCCGAAGCCTTTCCCGTAAAGAGCGCGGAGAGGGATCTCCTGAAACCTTCGAGCTCCCCCCTCGCCTCCCCCGAAAGACTCGCTCCTTCCCTGTCGAGCCGCAGAAGTGTCCTGGCAAGGCCCGCATGGAGAAACCCATCGGCATAGCGCTCCCGTTCCCGGGGGGGAAGGGCCGGAAGCCGGATCCCCAGATGGGGGGTCCGGGAAAGAAAAGGGCTGAAAAGGTTCCGATGGGCCTCTCCGTCCGGAGAGGCCAGGGAGGCCAGATCCCTCAGGTCGGCACGGAAAAGCCTCCGAACGCTGAAGAGCACGCCCACAGAACGGAGAATGCGGGTGAGAACCGCAGCCATCCCGATTCCGGCGGACTGGGCCAGGGCCGTATTGACCGATGCGGCAAAGTCGGCGTGGTAGGTCGAGGAGAGGGCAAGGAGTCCGCCGAAGCCGATCGAGAAGGCCAGAACGTGAATGGCCGCGTCGGGACGCGAAAGAAAGATCCCGGCAGGGATAAGGACGATCGCAAGGCAGAGGGAGAGTTCCAGAAAGTTTTGCGCCATCGGAAGAAGTGCGTAGAGCAGGAAGATCCCGACCGCACTCCCGGCAGTGATAAAACCCAGAAAACGGAGGATGGCCGGGGCCGGATCATCCATGGCAGCAAAGAAAGAGGAGGCCACCGCAGCCATCATCGTGGCCGTCGCTCCGTCCGGCCATGCCGTCAGGATCCAGAAAAGGGAAACGAAGAGGATCGTAAAAAAGATCCCCACTGACGAAAGTGCCGCCATGTCGTGGTCGCGATGGGGGGGAGGGGCGGGAGGGGAGGGCAAGCTCTCCCCCTCTCCACGGGAAAGGGCCCGGCATTCGGAAAGAAGAATACAAAATTCGCGCAGACGGATGAGAAGCGTGTCGTACAGAAGATCGTCCTCCCCCCCTCCCTCCATGGCCCAATGGAGGGACGCGGAGAGTTCGGAGGGCAGTGGAACATGCCCATCCCGGTCTCTCTCCTGCCCCACAAATCCTTTTGCGGCCGAGAGAGCGTTTTGCGCCCTCTCGCGATACCTGAAATCTGTCAGAGCGATCCTCTCCCGCAAGCGAACGATCTCAGAAACAAGGGGGAGGAGGTGGGCAAGACGGGTACGCAGGAGATCCATCCTTTTGAGGGCGACCGGATTCGAGGAGTCATACGAGGCAAACAGGGCCAGGGGACCCAGGGCAAATAGATCGACGTAAAGTCGGGTCCGGATCCCCTCAAGGACCTCCCGTCCGGGGATCTCTCCGAAGATCGTCTCTGCCGCGCCCTCGACCTGATCCTTGAGGTGTCTGATTTTTCTGGCATAGAACCCCACGGCGGAGCGGGGAAAGAAGAGCTCGTTGACCAAAAATGTTGCCAATATGCCGAGGCAGACCTCCTCCACCCGGGACAGTGCGACAAAGAAGATCTGCCCCGGGTGCGCTACACTCGGAAAGCCGATGAGGGCCGCCGTGTACCCCGACAGGATAAAGGCGTAGGCCCGGGGAGTCGCGTCGATCAGGGAGAGGTAGAGGCAGAGCGCGACCCAGAGGGCCAGCGCCAAAACAAGAAGAGTCGGGAGGTCGACGAGCCGGGGCACAAGAAAGACGGCCATCCCCGCCCCCACGAATGTCCCGGCAAAACGGTACAGGGACTTCGATCTGACCATGCCGGTATAGGGCTGGGCCACGATCAGGACGGTCAGAAGAGCCCAGTACGGCTGCTTCAGGTTCCAGAAGAAGGCGACCGCAAGGGCAAGCAGGGCGGCCAAGAATGTCTTAAGGGAGAAGAGGATCTCCCCCCGTGTTACGCCTGCGGATCTCATAACGGACAAGTATTCTCCAGAAAAGGGAAAACGCGACTCCTTAGCAGTGATCTCCCCTGATCTCTCGAAAAAGAGTGCGCACACAGGTCTCCAGAAGAGTATTCTAATAGATTTTTTCGTCCCATGATGATTTTTCTCGGACTCTTCCCCCCTGTGTGCCATCGTACACGGCTTTCCCAGAGAGAATCACCAAAGACCATCACCATCGAAAGTCATACCGGCCTCCGGCACAACAACCGGCACTCTCCCCTGTCCCCGGGAGCAATGGACTTCCTCAAAAAAAGGCTCCCAGAGCCGGGGCAAAATAGCCCCCGCTCTCTCAAGAGGCACGACCTTGGCACCAACGACACAAGGGTTCCCACCCTCATCTTGGGCCTTTTTTTTCCGCATTCCCCTTTGACGATCGAAGTCGCCTTCGCCACTCACTCTTCCCGGATCCTGAGAACCCTCCGGACTTCTCCAAGGGACCGTTGAAGGGAGATTGCGATGAAGAGTTCTGACGACAAGCATTTCTGTCTATCCACGCCGACGGGACTCACTTCTGCCAAGATATTGCGAACTGCTGTCAAACCATCATCTTCCTTGATCCCATCTCTCAGCTCTGGTAAGATATTTCGGGCATTGTGGCGTTCCTGACCTTTCCGTCTTGAGCCCTGCCCTCCCGGTATCCGGCGGTGTCTCGTCCTCTCCGGATCCTGACAACCATTTTGATCCGGACATAACCCGGCTAGATCTAAGGCCCGGCCCAGGCTAAAAGCCAGAGGGCTTCGCTGTTGCCTTCGGTGCCCGGTTCCCTTCTGGATCCTTGACTCCATGACGGAAGGAATGTGCTTCTTGGACTATCCGATCGAACGCATACGCAACTTCTGCATCATCGCCCATATCGACCACGGGAAGTCCACGCTGGCGGATCGCCTTCTCGACCTCACGGGAGCCGTCACGAAAAGAGAGTCCCGCGAGCAGATTCTCGATGCCATGGACCTTGAACGGGAGCGCGGCATCACCATCAAGGCCCATAACGTCCGCCTCAACTACCGCGCCCGCGATGGACAAGACTATCTTTTAAACCTTATCGACACCCCGGGACACGTCGACTTCACCTACGAGGTCTCCCGCTCCCTCGCCGCCTGCGAGGGGGCCCTCCTCGTCGTCGATGCCTCCCAGGGGGTCGAGGCCCAGACCATCGCCAACGCCTATCTGGCCCTTGAGAACAATGTCCACATGATCCCGGTCATCAACAAGATCGACCTTCCCGGAGCCGACATCCCCCGGGCCAAGGAGCAGATCGAAGATGCCGTGGGGCTCGACGCCGAAGAGGCCATCCTCATCTCGGCCAAAGAGGGGATCGGCATTGACGACGTGCTCGAGGCCATCGTCGCCCGGGTCCCTCCGCCCTCGGGAAACCGCTCTGCCCCCTTGCGAGCGCTTCTCTTCGACTCCTGGTTCGACGCCTATCTCGGTGCCGTCGTCCTTGTCAGGGTCTTCGACGGGGAGATCCGTCCCGGAAAGGGCATCCGCCTTCACTCGACGGGAAAGGACCATCCGGTCCTTTCCGTCGGAGCCTTTACCCCTAAAAGAATCGATCTTCCCTCGCTCTCGGCCGGAGAGGTGGGATTTGTCGTCACCGGAATAAAGTCGGTCCGGGAGACGCCAATCGGAGATACCCTGGCCGATGCCGGCAACACGGAGGTCGTCCCCTACCCGGGCTTCCAGGAGACCAAGCCAATGGTTTTCTGCGGCCTCTTTCCCACCGACAGCGACCAGTACGAGGATCTCAAGGAGGCTCTCGACAAGCTCCGCATGAACGATGCCTCCTTCACCTTCGAAATGGAGAGCTCCCTGGCGCTCGGCTTCGGCTTCAGGTGCGGCTTTTTGGGCCTTCTTCACATGGAGATCGTCCAGGAGCGTCTCGAAAGGGAGTTTTCGCTCTCGCTCATCAGCACTGCCCCGACCGTCGTCTACCAGGTCCGGCTCACGAATGGCGAGGAGGTCACCGTCGTGAATCCGGCGGACCTGCCCCCCGTCACCGAGATCGAGACCATCTTCGAGCCCTTCATTCTGGGTTCCCTCTACATGCCGACAGAATACCTCGGCCCCGTCATGACACTCTGCCAGGAACGACGGGGAATCCAGCGCGAGCTTCGCTACATCGACGCAAAACGCGTCCAGGTGCAATACGAACTCCCCCTAAACGAGGTCGTGCTCGACTTTTACGACCGCCTCAAGAGCCTCTCGAAGGGCTATGCCTCCTTCGACTACGAATGGCTCGACACGCGTCCGGCCGAACTTGAAAAGGTCGACGTTCTTGTCTCGGGGGAACGGGTGGACGCCCTCTCCTTCATCGTCCACAAGGACAGGGCCTACACACGCGGCCGACTCCTTGTGGAAAAGCTCAAGGAGGTGATCCCTCGCCAGATGTTCGAGGTGGCGATCCAGGCGGCGATAGGCTCCCGGATCATCGCCCGCGAGACCATCGGGGCCATGAGAAAGAACGTTCTGGCCAAATGCTACGGGGGAGACATCACGAGAAAGCGGAAGCTCCTCGAAAAGCAAAAGGAAGGCAAGAAGCGCATGAAGCAGATCGGCCGCGTTGAAGTTCCCCAGGAGGCCTTTATGGCTGTTCTCAGGGTCTCGGAAGGGAGCCGGGAGAAGTGAGCGAACCGGTGCCCCCCTCTACGCCCCACTCCGGAGAACCCTCCAGAAAAAAAAGCCTCGTCCGCGAACTGACGGAAGGGCTTCTTACAGCCTTTGTCATCGCCGCCGTTCTCAAGCTTTTCGTCGTCCAGGCCTTCAGGATTCCGTCGGGATCGATGATCCCGACCCTCCTCGTGGGAGACCAGATTCTCGTCTCCAAGCTCTCCTACGGAATCAAGAGCCCCTTCCACGACCGCTACCTCTTCCGGACGGGTCATCCGAACAGGGGCGACGTGGTGGTCTTCAAATGGCCGAAGGACGAGAGCAAGGACTTTATCAAGCGGGTGGTCGGGATCCCGGGCGACCGTATCCGGATCGAAAAAAAGAAGCTCTACGTGAACGATGTTCTCCAGAACGAACCCTACATCCAGTCGATCGATCCCGACACGACCGACCAGTCGCCCCGGGACAACTTCGAAACCGTTGTCCCCCCGCATTCCTACTTCGTGATGGGAGATAACCGCGACGACTCCTACGACTCCCGGTTCTGGGGATTCGTCAAGGGACGGAAGATCGTCGGCCGGGCGATCCTGATCTACTGGTCCTGGGACAAGAAGAAGAACTCCGTACGCATCCCGCGGCTGGGACGAATCATTCATTGAGAGGGAGGCCTTCGTGAACGCACCCTGGATGGGGGAGGTCCTTCTCTCCCGGCTCGTCGAGACGATGGACCGCTTTGAGTCGGCCCGCATCCTCGTAGTGGGCGATGTGATGCTCGACCACTACATCTGGGGAAAGGTCGACCGGGTCTCCCCCGAGGCTCCCGTTCCGGTCGTGGGCGTGACGAGCGACTCCTACCGCCTCGGAGGGGCGGCCAACGTGGCCCACAACATCAGCCGGCTGGGGGGATCTGTCGCCATCCTGGCCGTGGCAGGCGACGACGAGGAGGGGCGAAGACTCGCCGGGGAGATGCTCCGAATGGGCATCGACACGGAGGCTCTCCTGATCGAGCCGGGACGCCCCACCACCACCAAGTCCCGGGTCATGGCCCACAACCAGCAGCTTTTGAGAGTCGACCGGGAGGTCCGGACGACGATTTCCGCCGAGACCGCCCGACAGTCCCTCGAGATCTTCGAAGACCGGATCGGCCGTCTCCATGGGGTGATTTTTTCGGACTACGCCAAAGGGATGCTCTCCCCTTCGATGGTCCAGGAAATGATTGCCCTCTCCCGCAAGAGGAACGTTCCGGTCTTCGTCGATCCCAAGATCGCCTCGATCGACTTCTTCTCCGGAGCCACACTCCTCACGCCCAACCACCTCGAGGCCTCCCGGGCCTCCGGGATTGAAATTACAGACGAGGCGACACTTCTTCTGGCGGGGCAGACCCTTCTCGACCGGACCCGTTCCGAGGCCGTCTTGATCACCCGGGGCGAGGCCGGAATGACCCTCTTCGAGGGAGGGGAGGCTCTTCATGCCTCCCATATCCCCGCCGTTGCCCAGGATGTCTATGACGTCACCGGAGCAGGAGACACGGTGATGGCCACGCTAGCCCTGGCCCATGCCTCGGGCGCGACGCTTCTCGAGGCGGCCGTCCTTTCGAATCTGGCCGCAGGGATCGTGGTCGGCATGGTGGGAACGTCGACCGTCACGAGAGACCATCTCAAAAAGGTCCTCTCCCTCTCGACACTCTTCGACGCCCCGAGCGGCGTCTTCCGTCCCGCGGGCTTCCGTCCCCGGGTCCGAATATAGGAGTCAGACCTTGGCCTCTCTTTCGAACCACCCCTTCTTTGCCGCCTTCCCGGGAGCCCTCCCCCACAGGGAGATCGCGCCCGAGGAGGAGAACCCGGAGGTGGCGGTGGTCATTCCCGCCCGCATGGGGTCGACGCGCTTTCCGGGGAAGCCTTTGGCCACGGTTTTGGGAGAGCCTCTCATCGTCCATGTTGCCGCCCTGGCACGACGCTCCGACTCCGTCGACCGGGTTCTGATCGCCACAGACAGCCCAGAGATCCTGGCCGTGGCGGAGCGGTACAATATCGAGGCCGTCAGGACCTCGCCCTCCGCCCATACCGGATCGGACCGGGTCGCCGAGGTGGCGAAGAACCTGACAGCCGGGATCGTCGTCAACCTGCAGGCGGACGAGCTTCTGGGGGATCCACGGATGATCGACCAGGCGGTGGCGCCTCTCCTCGCCGACGGACGGATCCCGCTCTCGACCCTCAGACGGCGCATCGACAACCCCGACGACATCAAAAACCCCAACATCGTCAAGGTTGTCGTCAACCAGAGAAACCTCGCCCTGTACTTTTCGAGAAGCCCGATCCCGATGGACCGGGACGGGACCGCGACCGGTCGCCCGGATCCCCCCTGGGACCAGCACCTCGGAATCTACGCATTCCGGAGGACCGCTCTCCTCGAGTTTGCACGGCTCCCGATCTCCGCACTCGAGGAGATCGAAAAGCTCGAGCAGCTTCGGGCATTGGACTACGGCTTTGCCATCTATGTGGCACGGACGGACTTCCCGTCCTGGCGGGTCGACACTCCGGAAGACCTGGCGGCGATCAAGAGTTTGGCGAATCCCCCTTCTCCACACTCCTCTTGAGTGGAGAGGCACCGGAGGCGGATAACGGCGGAAACGCCCCTCCACTAAGCCGACGCTATCCTGGGCTTGGCAAAATCCAGCCGCCCGATCTCCTGGGAGCTGGTCGCTTCACCGGCTCCCTATAAAAAGGGCAGGATTCGACACGCCGGTTGACCAGACGTAGTTCCCTTGCGGACTGCGTCTGCGACCAGGTCGGCAAGACCCACCCCGGGATGCTTCCGAGAGCTCCGGGCTCAGGAAGGTCGGGGGCAGACACCCATAAGGTAAAGACGACACGGATCCGACCCCGGGCAAGGGGGAGCCGGTATGAGCCATTGTCGAGGGGGATCGCTTCGCAAGAGTAGAGTCGCAAGGCCCGGCGGGTGGAAGGCCCGTTCCATTTCAAAGAGAAAGGAGAGCGCATTTTTCCCGTTCCCTGACATGAAGTGAAGGGAAGGGTATCCTGCGCGAAAATAATGAAATTCATCTTCATCACCGGAGGGGTGGTCTCCTCCCTGGGAAAGGGCATCGCCTCCGCCTCCCTCGGCTGTCTTCTTGAAAGTCGCGGCTACCGGGTGGACTTTCTCAAATTCGATCCCTACATCAACGTCGACCCCGGAACCATGAACCCTTACCAGCACGGGGAGGTCTACGTCACGGCCGACGGAGCGGAGACCGACCTGGACCTGGGCCATTACGAGAGATTTACCCATCTTTCCATGGGAAAGAAGAACAACCACACCACCGGCAGGATCTACTTCGATGTCATCTCCCGCGAACGCAAGGGGGAATTCCTCGGGGGCACGGTCCAGGTCGTCCCCCACATCACCAATGAAATCAAGCGCGTCATTCTCGAGCGCGGGGAGCAGGCCGACATCGTCCTCGTCGAGATCGGGGGAACGGTGGGGGACATCGAGTCCCTCCCCTTCCTCGAGACGATCCGCCAGTTTCCCCGTGAGGTGGGAAAGCACAATGTCGCCTTCATCCACCTCACCCTGGTCCCGTATGTTCGCGCCTCCTCCGAACTCAAGACAAAGCCGTCCCAGCACTCCGTCCACAAGCTCAGGGAGATCGGCATCAGCCCCAACATCATTCTCTGCCGGGCCGAGGAGGAGGTTCCCGAGGAGGTCAAGAACAAGATCGCCCTCTTCTGCGACGTCGACCCCGAGGCGGTGATCGCAGCTCCGGACGTGCCAACCATCTACCAGATCCCTCTCGAGTTCTACCGCCAGAAGCTCGACCGCTATATTCTCCGCCATTTGCGCATGCCGATCCCGCCGGCAAAGATCGCCCCGTGGAGGAAGATGGTCGGAAAAATCCGCAAGGCAAAGCGGGAGGTCACGATCGGGATCGTCGGAAAGTATCTGAACCTCAAGGACTCCTACAAGAGTCTGGTCGAGGCGCTCAATCATGCCGGGACCGAGAACGGCTTCAAGGTCCGGATCGAATGGCTCGACGCCGAGGCCATCGAACAGGCCGCATCGATGGACCAACTGCTTGGCTCTCTGGGAGGCATCCTTGTTCCGGGAGGATTCGGGTCGCGAGGGATCGACGGCAAGATTCGCGCCATCACCTACGCCCGGGAAAACGGGATTCCCTTCCTGGGAATCTGCCTTGGCATGCAGCTTGCCGTAATCGAGTTCTCCCGCACGCGCCTTGGACTGACCGGCGCCACCAGCCGGGAGTTCGCCCCCCACCCCGTCGATCCGGTGGTCGACCTCCTGCCCGAGCAGAGGGCCAACCCCGATCTCGGAGGGAGCATGCGTCTCGGTCTCTATGACGTCGACCTCGAACCCGGAAGCCTCGTGGAGAGCCTCTACAAGAGCACACGGATCAAGGAACGCCATCGCCACCGTTTCGAGGTCAATGCCGACTACGTCGGACGCCTCGTGAAGGCGGGCCTTACCGTCTCAGGAACCTACGGAGATCGCCGCCTCGTCGAAACCGTGGAGATCGCCGGCCACCCATTCTTTGTCGCCTCGCAGTTCCATCCCGAGTTCTCCTCTCGCCCCCTCTCCCCCCACCCGCTCTTCATGGGCTTTCTCGCTGCGGCCAGCCGCTTTCGGGAATCCCTCACCCCGAGGATGCGGTGATCTCTCCGAGAATGACAGGCCCTGTGGCCATTGGACCGGTAGACTCGCCCTATTTTTGCGTGGGTGAAGGGGAGCCCCCGCTCTTTATCCTTGGCCCCTGCGTCATCGAAAGCCGAGACCATGCGCTTGAAGTCGCGCACAAAATCTCCGAAATCCGTGACGAACTCTCCCTCTCCATCGTCTTCAAGGCCTCCTACGACAAGGCCAACAGAACGTCAAGGACAAGCTTTCGGGGAATCGGACAAAAGGAGGGTCTTGCCGTCCTCGCGGAGGTCCGATCGCGCTACGGCCTTCCGGTCATCTCCGACATCCACTCTCCGGAGGAGGTTCCCGAGGCTGCCTCCGTCCTCGACATTCTCCAGATCCCGGCCTTTCTTTGCCGGCAGACGGATCTCCTTGTCTCGGCCGGCCGGACCGGACGTCCCGTCCATCTGAAGAAAGGCCAATTCCTGGCGCCCGAGGACATGGGGCCCGCCGCCCGAAAAATCAGCGAAACGGGCAATAACCGCATCCTTCTCTGCGAACGGGGCACGACCTTCGGCTACCACAACCTCGTGGTCGACTTCCGCTCCCTGGCCATCATGGCAAGACTCTCCTATCCGGTCATCCTCGACGGAACGCATGCGGTCCAGAGCCCCGGTGGGGGCGGGGACCGCTCCGGGGGCGACCGCACCTTCGTTCCGCTTCTTGTCCGGGCGGCCATGGCGGCCGGGTGCGACGGGCTTTTTCTCGAAACCCACCCGAACCCCGATGCCGCGCCCAGCGACGGCCCGAACATGATCCCGCTGTCCGAGCTTTCCGCTCTTTTGAAGCAGGCCGTGGAACTCCACGCCTTCAGGACGGCCAAGGTCTCCGATCCGGCCTTTGCCCCCGAGGCACGGCCATGACGGGGGAGATCCCGGAGAAGGTCCGGCAAAGAGTCGCGATGGGCCGCACGATCCTCGAAGAGGAGGCACAGGCCATTTTGGCCTTGGCCCCCGGGATCGACAGGACCTTTGCCGAGGCAGTGGGCGCCCTTCTCGACAACCCGGGGAAGCTCGCGGTCACCGGGATCGGCAAATCGGGACATATCGCCCGGAAGATCTCCGCCACCTTCTCCTCGACCGGGACTCCCGCCTTTTTTCTGCACCCCGGCGAGGCCCTTCACGGGGATCTCGGGATGCTCGAATCCCGAGACATTCTCCTGGCCTTCTCGAAGTCGGGAGAGACGGAAGAGATCCTCGCTCTCATGCCCCTTCTCGAGCGCATGGAGATCCCCGTCGTGGCCATCCTCGGGCAGAGGGAGTCGACAATCGGCCGAAAGGCCTCCTGGACCCTCTCCGCCGAGGTCTCCCACGAAGCCGGTCCCCTGGGCATCGCCCCCACATCGAGCACGACGGCGATGCTTGCCCTCGGTGACGCCCTCGCCATGGCCGTCCTTGCCGAGAGAAACTTTGGGATCCCCGACTTTGCCTCCCTCCATCCGGGAGGATCGCTCGGACGCCGCTATTTTCTTCAGATCGGAGCTCTCATGCACGGAGGGGACCGCATCCCCCGCGTCTCTCCCGTGACGCCGCTTCGGGAGGTCATCGTCGAAATGACGGAGAAAAAGCTCGGGATGACGACCGTTCAGGAGGAAGACGGAACCCTTCTGGGAATCCTGACCGATGGGGATCTGCGTCGGGCCCTCGAAAACGGGAGACAACACCCCGGCTCCATTCTCGATGTTCCGGCGCGCGCGGTCATGACCGCCACTCCCATTGTCCTGCCCCCCTCCACGCTCGCCTCCGAGGCTCTCACGCTGATGGAGTCCCGGCAGATCACGAGCGTCGTCGTCGTCCACCCCCACCATACCGTGGCCGGTGTCCTCCACATCCACGACCTTCTCCGGGCCGGTGTCCTGTGAGGCGTCCGATGCCCCTTTCGGTCAGACGTCGTCTCCCCTCTCTCCGGGGGCTCGTCCTCGATGTGGACGGCGTCCTCACCGATGGTCGCCTCCACTACACTCCCGCGGAGAACGACATCAAGTCCTTCCATGTTCGGGATGGCCACGGCATCGTCACCCTTCTCCGGGCGGGGGTTCGCGTGGGAGTGATCTCCGGACGGTCCGGAGAGGCCACGAGAATGCGTCTTGCGGAGCTGGGAATCGTCGATATTTTCCTGGGAGTCCGGGACAAGAGGGAGGTTTTCGGAACCCTCCTCGCCCGCTGGAAGATTGCGCCGGCCGAAGTCGCCGTGGTCGGAGACGATATCACCGATCTGGGAATGATGGCGACGGGAAGCCTTTCGATCACCGTCGCCGACGGCCACAGAGATCTCCTCAATGCGGCCCAATGGATCACCAATGCCTCGGGCGGCCTCGGAGCGGTCAGAGAGGTGACCGACGCCATTCTGTTTACGAGAAAAAGGGGTCGCCCCGAAAATCATGAGGACGGACTGTGCTGAATACGGCCAATGTCATCACGCTCGCCCGAATCTTCCTCATTCCGGCGGTCATCGTTCTCGACCATCCCCCAAAGGCCGGTCCGAGTCCGCTTGCGGCACTGCTCTTTGTCATCGCCTCCCTGACCGATCTTCTCGACGGATATGTCGCCCGACGTTTCAACATGGTGACATCCATGGGGAAGCTCCTCGACCCGATCGCGGACAAGATCCTGATCAGCTCCGTCCTCTTCCTTCTCGTGGGACACGGACTTCTCCCCCCCCTTCTTGCCATCCTTGTGGTGGCTCGGGAGTTTGCCGTATCGGGCCTTCGCCAGGTGGCGGCGACCCGGGGGATCGTCATTCCCGCTGAGACGAGCGGCAAGGTCAAAATGGGCTTCCAGACGGTCTCGATCGCCCTTCTCCTCGACAATAACCGCCACGTCAAGATTCCCGGCACAAACTTTCTTCTCAACTTTCACTGGATCGGCCTTCTGACCTTCTGGGTCGCGATCATCCTGACCATCGTCTCTGCCGTCCAGTATCTTCTCTGGTACCTCTGGGTCACCGACCGGGAGGACCACCAGTGAGCCTCGGAGCGCTTCTAGCGCTCTCCTATTTTCTGGGGTCGATTCCGACGGGGCTCCTGCTGACCCGCGTCAGGGGGATCGACATCCGAAAGAGCGGAAGCGGCAACATCGGATTTACGAATGTCATGCGCGTGGCGGGGAAGGACCGGGCGGGAAAGATCATCGGGTTTCTCACTCTGGCCGGAGACATGGGCAAGGGCGCCCTGGCCGTGCGCATCGCCTTCCACCAGGGATTGCCGCTGGCCCCGGCTCTGGCCGGAATGGCCGTCTTCCTCGGACACATCTTCTCCATCTGGCTCCGGGGGCGGGGGGGGAAGGGCGTGGCAACGGGACTCGGCGTCTCTCTCGGCATCAATCCCGCCCTGGGCGCACTGGTCTGCCTTCCCTGGCTCCTCCTCTTTCTCGCGACCCGGACCTCCTCCCTCGCCTCCCTCGGAAGCTTTGCCCTGATGCCGCTTCTGGCCTTCCTCTGGCAGACCTTTCTTCCCTCCCCGATAGGCACTCTTCCGCCCTATACGATCTGGCTCTATGCCGCCATGACAGCCCTCGTTTTCCTTCGTCACCGGGAAAACATTTCCCGCCTCATAAAGGGGCAGGAAGGGAGGATTTAAAGATAATAATTTTTGTTTATTTAGGCAATAATATAATTACATATTAATATCTTAAACAATACCGTGACTTGCGTCACACTATATTGCCGACTAATGGGACTTGACATTTTTCCGATTTGAGCCATAATCGCTATTGAAGAGGGGCTCCTGCGCTATGGGGCTCCCCCAGGGATCCTTCTCCCCGAGTTCCGAAACAAGGCTTTCCCATCAAGGAGACATCGATGGAGACATCGGCCCCGAAAAATAAAAGCTTCACGGTTCTTCTGGTCCCGTCCCCCTCCGACCGGATCCGCCGTTTCGAGATCTCCGGGCGCTGGATCCGCTGGGGAACAGTTGCCGGAGCTGTCCTTGGCGTTCTTCTTCTTCTCTTCTCGGCCCTCTCTATTACCCTCTTCGAAAAAGAGGCCCGCATGATCGCTCTTCAGCACAAGAGCCGCGTGCAGAAAGAGGAGATCGTCAGAACCTACCGGACGCTTCAGGACATTCACTCCAAGATGGTCGATGTGGCGAAGCTCGAGCGAAAGGTCCGGCTCATCATGAACACGTCGGAGTCCAACGGATCGAATGTCGTTCTCGGTCTGGGCGGGCCGACGCAGACCGTTGCCCCCTCCGTCCTGATCCAGAAAGGAATGCGGGGGATGGACGACCTCATGTCAGAGATGGACCGCCAGATCGGGGATCTCGGCCAGGGAATCCTGCACCAGGAAGAGTCCCTTGCCAACCTCAAGCGTGCGATCCGGGAGCGCCAGAGCGAGTGGGCCTACACGCCGAGCATCTGGCCTACCAGAGGGGTGATGACCTCCCGCTTCGGATACCGGACCTCGCCCTTCGGACTTGGACGCGACTTCCATCCCGGCATCGACATTGCCGGATCGATCGGCACACCGATCATGGCCACGGCCTCCGGAACCGTGACCCTTGCAGGGTGGGACCAGGGATTCGGAAAGACCGTCGTCATCGACCACTCCGCGACGATCTCGACCCTTTATGGCCACCTTGAAAAGGTCACCGTTTACGAAGGGGAGCAGGTCAAACGCGGAGAGGTGATCGGTTATCTCGGAAACACGGGCCTTTCTACCGGCCCCCATCTTCACTACCAGATCATGGTCAACCACACCCCGGTCAACCCCAAGCGTTACATTCTGAACCGGTTCTAACGATGACCGGGGGAGAGGGGGAGGGCCCTTCCCCTCTCCCTCAGGGCGTAAAGCCGCCTGCCCCAGACTCCCGCCGGCCTTCTGGTCAACCTTCCCGTTTTCCTTTAGAATAAAGCCACATTCTTCTTCGAAAGACATTATCTCACCTGGCCGGAGGCAACGGAGACG
Source organism: Nitrospirota bacterium (assembly GCA_021801345.1). Lineage (GTDB taxonomy): Bacteria > Nitrospirota > Leptospirillia > Leptospirillales > Leptospirillaceae > UBA4572. The sequence continues at coordinate 67,853 of JAJYYA010000066.1, read as the reverse complement.
GATTGAACACACACTCTCACGCTCCCGGACCTGCCCGGGGGCTCAGGCTTCGAACAAAGATCCTTCTTTTTTCAGCACTCCTTCTGGGGATTATCCTCTCCTCGAACCTCTATGCCATTACCAGCCTCTACGCACTCCACAAGATCTTCCTCGAGATAAAAAACCAGTCGGTTTCCGGCCTGCTTCTCATCTCTCAGGTCGAGAACCGGGCGGGCGTCATCCTCGCCGAGGACAAACGACATATTCTTTTTGCCCCACTCTCCCCGGCGGCCCCCTCCTCCCCCGTGCTCACCGAGCTTCCGATTCTCAAGGCGCTTCTGAAGACCCTTCCCCGCCCCGATGCCCGGACGAACTTTCTGGTCCACGGAGCCGAAACCGCCGAAGGGGCGATCGAGACCTCGATCGCCCGGGAAGAGGCCGCGATGGCGAAGGGAAACCGAACCCTGGCCATCGCCATCAGCCGGGGATCGACCGATCCTCTGCTCATCCACATGGCAAGCCTTCTCAGAACACTCAAGGAGGCCTACCAGAAGGCTCTCGAGCAGCGCATCGCCGAAACGACCGCCCGAGAGGAGCAGATGACGACCGTCAGCATCGAGATGACCGCCATCGGCTCCCTCCTCGTTCTCCTCCTCCTCTTTTCCTTTTCCCGAATGGTTCTGACCCCGATCATGGCCTTGATCGAGGGGACCCGGCGGATTTCCAACGGCTCCTTTCACAACCCGGTCCTCCTCCCCAACACGGACGAGATGGGAGATCTGGCCCGGGCATTGAACGACATGGCCCACCAGCTGGGCGAGCTCTCCCGGAAAAAGTCGGAGTTCGTGACGATCGCCTCCCACGAGCTGCGGACTCCTCTGACCAGCATCCGGGGCTTTATTGCGATGCTCAAGAGGCAGTCCCTCGGCCCCCTCAACGAAGAGCAGCAAAAAAGCCTCTCCGTGGTCGGAGAGGAGATCGACCATCTCGTGACATTGGTCAACCAGCTTCTGGATCTGGGCCGGATCGAAGCCGGCCAGATGCGTCCGGAGATCCGGCCGTTCGACCTTGCCCCCTTCCTTGACAGGATCGGAGAGCGGTACCGCCTCACAGCCGAGAGCTCTGGTCGCCACTTCGAGCTGGTGCTCGATTCCGAGCTCCCCGCGACGATCAAATCCGATGCCCACCGTCTCGCCCAGATTCTGGACAACCTGCTGGGCAATGCCTTCAAGTTCACCCAGGAAGGAGAAACGGTCGCGCTCTCGGTTTCGAGAGAGTTTGCCCACATCCGGTTTGACATCGCCGATACGGGAATCGGCATCCCCCCGGAGAACATTCCCTTTCTCTTCGACAAGTTTTACCAGGTGGCCCCCTTCGACTACCGTACAAAGGAGGGGCTGGGGCTGGGGCTGGCCGTCACGAAGGGGATCGTCATGGCCCTTGGCGGATCGATAGAAATTCGCAAGAATACTCCCAAGGGGACGTGTGCCAGCGTCATCCTTCCACTCGAACTTGCGGAGACCTCCCATCATGGATAGATCCACCCGAAAAGAGTGGGCCTCCCCCCTTCGGGGAGTCCTGAGCCTCTTTCTCACGATGACACTCCTGTCCGCCTGTCAGGGGGCCCATCTTTCCCGCAGATCTTCGGACTGCAACACCCCCACCATCATCCTTCCTCCCTTCGCCATCGCCGAGCTCAGCCACCACGATGCCCAGTACTTTACAGGGATGCCCTACCTCTTCTCCCGCGGGGAGTATCGGGCGGCCCGGGACCTCCTCAAGGCCAGAGCTCTCCATCCGGAGATCTCCCAGGCCGTCCGGGACAGGCTGATCTTTGCCGAGGCCTTGGCCGACCTCCATCTGGGGCGCCAGGGACGAAAGGAGGGACGGGATCTTTTGGGAAGCCTCGACGGAACGAAGACGCCTTACGAGATCAGGGAGGCCTCCAAAAAACTTCTCCAGCAGGCAAGCGACAACGCAAAACTCCGGAGGGAAAACGCCGAGATCCGCCAGAAGCTCTCCCAGGTGAAAAAGACCCTCAAGGAGTTTTCAAACCTTGAAAAAAGCCTGAAATGACCGCCCCATTCCATGTGCTTGTCGTGGACGACCACGCAAACACTCGCCTCTACCTGAAGACCTTCCTCTCCCACGAGGGATACCATGTCCGGGAGGCCGGGACGGGTCAGGAGGCCCTCGAAGCCTTGAAACGCGACCCCCTTCCCCCCAAAAGATCGCTCATCCTCCTCGACCTGAAGCTCCCCGACACCACCGGCAATACCCTTGTCCCCCCCCTTCGATCCCTCTATCCTCAGGTTCCGGTGGTCATCATGACGGCTCATGCGACTGTCGAGACCGCCGTCGAAGCCATCAGGAGAGGGGCATCGAACTATCTCGAAAAACCGATAGACGAAAAGAAGCTTCTCTCCCTCATGGAGGATCTTCTCGGCCCCCAAAGCCTTCCGGCGGACCCCGCCCCGGAGGAGCCCGAGGGCATCCTTCTGGCAGGGGAGAGCCCCTCCATGCGCTTTCTTCTCGAGCGGATCCGGAAGGCCGCTTCCCATGCCGTCCCCATCCTCATTACCGGGGAGTCCGGGACGGGAAAGGAGCTTGTGGCCCGCTCGATCCATCGCTACTCCCCCCGCAGGAACGATCCCTTCATCGCCGTGAACACCGGCGCCATTTCCAGAGAGCTTGTGAACTCCGAGCTCTTTGGGCATGAAAAGGGCGCCTTTACGAGCGCTCTCGCCCGGAAGGACGGATGGCTCCTCACCGCCGGCCGAGGCACACTCTTTCTCGACGAAATCGGAACGATGGATCTTTCCACACAGATTTCCCTTTTGCGCGTCCTGGAAAACAGAACCTTTTACCGGGTCGGCGGAACCGAAGAGCTGTCATTTTCAGCACGGATCATCGGTGCAAGCAATGTCGATCCCCTTATGCTTCTCGAACAGGGACGCCTTCGGGAGGACCTCTACTACCGTCTCAACGTCTTCCCCATCGCCGTCCCTCCCCTTAGGGAGAGGGGCAAGGACATCCTCCTTCTCTCGAAGCGTTTTCTGGCCGAGTCCCTCGCTCTCCCCGAGTCGGCAATCCATCTCTCGCCGGGGGCGGAAGAGATCCTTTGTGCCTACCATTGGCCGGGAAATGTCCGGGAGCTTAAAAATCGCATGATCGAAATCTCCGTGACCCACGGATTCCGGGAAGAGGAGGGAAACGGACAGACCTCTCCCTCCTTCGTGCTCGACAGGGCGATGATCTCGCCCCTTCTGTCGGGGGGGAAGGAGCGAAGCTTTGAAGAGGAGCCAGGGATCTCGCCTCCCAAAACCCTCAAGGACGGGGAGAGGGATCAGATCCGGCGGGCCATTCACGAGTCCTCCGGCAACAAGAGCCTGGCCGCCCGCATCCTTGGAATCAGCAGAAAGTCTCTCTACGCCAAGATGCGCGAATACCGGATCGGGGACGGGAGCGCCCAGGACGCCTCCGGAGAGCCCTCCTCCCCGGAACAGTCTGCCCCGGAAAGAGAGGACGGGTAACCCCGCCGCCTCGTCTCAGGAATTCCGCCGTCATCCTTCGCACACGTCGCGCTGCCCTCCTCCCCCTTGGGGAGGAGGCTTTTTGAGCCTCGACTGCGCATAATGGATGGCCCGTGCAATCTGGGGCAGGATACCGGCTTCCAGTCATGTATTCTGTTCGAAACAAAAAAGGGAGAGGCGACAACATCACCTCTCCCTCGAAACGAACAACCACCGCATTTAGTGGCGGGGGAGTTCAGAAGAGTGCCAGCACGACCCTCGAAGCCGTCAGGAGAAGCAGCCCCACCTGAAAGAGACGGATTCTTCGTGCCCCCAACCGTTTCGTGAATCGGGCTCCCAAAAAGGAGCCGACAAGCGCACCGGCCACGATCGTCACGGTCTGGGGGGGAAGTCCTCCCGAGACCCAGACCTTCGTCGTCGCGGCCGCCGTTGCCATGGGAAACATCACCGCAAGGCTCGATCCCACCGCCACAAACGACGGGTATCCGAAGAGAAGCGTCAGAACGGGGTAGAGCAAAAATCCCCCTCCCACGCCCAAAATCCCGCTTGAAAGTCCAATCGCAAACAGGGCAGAAAACTCTCCCGGGAGACCTCCCGGATGCCTTCGCCCCGAAGCCTCTTTCTCCCGGGGCCGGAAGAGAAGAAGGGTCAGCGCCAGGAGGGTTTCAAAAAGGAAGATCCAGAGAATGGTTCGCCCCGGGATGCGGCTTGAGAGAAGGGCTCCCGCCGCCCCTCCAGCCAGGGCCGATCCGGCCCAGAAGGAAAGCCGGGAGAGGGGAACATGCGCCGAAGGCCGATGGACAAGAATCCCCGTCAGGGAGGCAAAGGCGACCTGGACCATCGAGATCTCCGTGGCAGAAAATACGGAAAGCCTTGCGCCGTGGAGAAGCGGAAGAAGATAAAGAAGTGCAGGAAGAAGCACCACCCCACCCCCGATCCCCAGAAGGCCGGACAAAAAGCCTGAGAGTGCCCCGAGGAGAAGAGTTACCCCGTCTAGCTCCATCCCGTGGATCACTCCCCGCTCCCCCTCTCCCGACAAGAATCGCAAGAGACGTCTTGAATGGCCCCCTCAAACCGACGAGCCGGATCCCGGAACACCCCCACGATCACGAGCTCCCCGTATAGAGGGCCATCGCCCCCAGAGAGAGTCCCGATGCAGGCGAAATTGTCCCGAGGCTTCCCACCGTTCCGGGAGGATTGAGAACGGAGTTGAGTCCGAAGAGGGAGACCGTCCCCCCCGAGGCGGCGAGAAGAAAGTTCTCTGCGGGATCGACCGCGAGCAGCGTGGGGGCTCCCGCAAGGGAGAGAGTGGTGACAGAAAAGGGGCTCAGCCCCCCTCCTGCCCCGTTATAGAGCGTCGTCACCTCGTAGATGTCGACGGCGGCCGAGCCCGGGTCGGGGAGAAGAATGACGGAGGAGAGGGCCACGGCCGACAGGGGGACGCCTCCGGCAAGGGAGCGGGAAAGGGACCAGGTCGACTGGGGGGTCGCAAGGGAGCCTCCGCCCAAAACGGTCGAAAGAGGGTAGAGCAATAGCCGTGTGCTTCCCCCCGAGACCACCCCGACGAGAGACTCCACCCCATCGGCCAGGGGAAGAAAAAATCCTCCCGAAAAGGCGCCTCCGGAAGGGAGTGCCACGCATCCGGTTTTAGAGGAGATCTGCCCCCCCAAGTTGGAGAGGGAGAGAAGCCCTTGGACGGAGAAGACCTCGAGACAGCCTCCGGGAGACGCGGTCGTTGTCTCCAGGACAACGACCTCCTGTCCCGACTGGGCCAGAGCATAAGGCGTTCCGGAAAGACCTGTCACAGCGGCAGGGGAGACCCCGGAGGAGAGGGGCACGGGAGAGAGGAGAAAGGCTCCGGACCCCGATCCGGTCCTTGCCAGGAGGATGAGCGTGTTGTCGGCGACGGTCCCCCCCCAGAGACTGTCTCCCGCGGGGAGAGTCTGGGAGGAGATCGTTCCCGGGGCGGATCCGAAGGGCACTCTGTAGCCGTCTGCGGCCCCGGACGAGGCGCCTCCCGAGGCCGTCACAAGCACCTCCGGTGGCGTTGAGGCATTGGGGGACGGGGCCAGCCCGCAGGAGACAAGAAAAAGGGCAAGCCCCCCCGCCGGGAGAAGCCGTCGGATCGTCACGGAGCGCCTCCCTCTCGTCCCGGAGAACCCTCCCCCTTCAGCTTGAGATGGCGGGCCACCGGCGCCGCAACGAGCGCCCCCACCGCGATCGTTCCGACGACGACGCCAAAGACGACCGCCGAGGCCGAAGGGGGAAGGGCGTCGTGGACAAGACCCAGAAGGGCTCCGGCCATGATCCCGGTCTCCCGCACCGCCGACATGAAGGCCATCTCCCGCCACGAGAACCGGGAGCTCCGGTCGAGAGGGACGAGAGAGAAGATCACCGCGGGACGGACAACAAGGAGAAGTGCCACGAGAAAGAACAGGATTCCCGGAAGGCTCACCCCGTTGCCCGCACGGGGAATCAGCGTCCCCATCACAAGAAAGATGAAGAATGTCGCCAGATAGACCAGAAGATCGTTCATCACCCCGAAGTCTCCGGGGCTTTGGAGCGAGGAGGCGTCTCTCGCCACAGGCCCCCCCTTTCGCTCCCCCCGTCCGGCGGCCACGCCCAGAAGGTAGCCGCAGAGGAGGGTCTGCAGGTGGAGGAGGAGGGAGAGCCCGAATCCGCAAAGAAGAATGGCCACGAGGAAGACGGGGACGCTCCGTTTGAAGATCCCGAATCGGGGATGTCGTGTCAGAAACACGAAAAGCCAGCCTAAAAAGAGCCCCGCGCCTCCGCCCCCGGCGACGGACCACAGGAACGTCTCCCCCGTACTGAGCATGCCCCCGAAGGAGCCCCCCGCAAAAAACGACAGGAGAAAGAGCGTCAAAAGACTCCCCGTCACATCCCCGATCGCGCTTTCGGCAACGAGCGTCTCCACGACGCGGGAAGGAAGCGGCAAACGCCTGAGGATCGGAAGGATGGAGGCCGGGTCGGTAGTGGAGAGGACCGCCCCCAGAAGAAGGCCCTGAGAGAGCGTATAGTCAAGGAAAAGGTGGGCTCCGGCGGCGAGCAGGACCGTCGTCAGAAGGAGACCGATCGTCACGAGAAGGCCTACCGAAAGGGCATGCTCTCTCAGGAGGGAGATCCGCGTTCCCGTTCCGGCCTCGTAGAGGACAAGAAAGACGGCCCCCAGAAGAAAGACGTGGTCCTGCCCCATCAGTCCGTCCCCTGAGACGAGGTTCAGGCCGAAAGGCCCCAAGACAAGTCCCAGGAGCATGAACCAGAGAATGTCCGGGACCCGCAGCCTTCCCGCCAGTCGGGAAAGTAGAAGCGCCCCGGTCAGAACCCCCGAGACAATGACGCATAATGCGGCCGTATGGTCCAATGGATCCTTTCCCCAACGTCTGGTAGAATTAACCGATTGGTGTATAATAGCCCTAAACGTGCCTCCGACTCCATCCCCCAATCCAAGAGGACCTTATTTCCATGCCCGTCTACTCCCTCGTCAGCCGAGACCCCGACCATACGGGAGAAATTGACCTGTGGCATCCGGACCACCTCTCGGAGGAAGAGTTTGGCGAGCTTCTTCTCGAAGCGATGCGCTGGACCAGCTCCTCCTCCTGGAAAGAGCAGATCTTCGAAACGGCCCGATACCTCATCGACAAGCACGGCTTCCGGGATGCCGGCGGGATTGTCCGCGTCTCCTACCCGGCCGAATGGTCGAAGACAAAGGTGGAAGGGTTACTGCAAAGCCTTCTCAACAGGGACCGCTCGGACTAGGCTCCGGACGAGATGGCCCCCCTCATCGCAACCGACCAGAGCCTTTTCCTCTGGCTCAACAACTCCCTGGCCCGTCCCTGGCTCGACCCCGTCATGGAGGCTGCCACGGCCCTCGGCAACGGATTCGTCCTCTTCCCTCTGGGGCTCCTCCTCATGTTCCTTTTTGCGAAGCGGAATTTCAGGCGGGACTTTGTCTTCTGGGCCTCGACCTCCTTCGTCTCCTTCATTGTCGGAACGCTCCTCAAGCACATCGTTCACAGGGATCGCCCCCTCGCGGCCTTTCATGCAAGGATTGCCGACCATCAGGCGACGGTCCATGTCCTCGGCCCCTCCCTCTACGCCAACTCCTTTCCCTCGGGACACACCTTCACCGTCTTCTCCACCGCCTCTCTTTTTGCGGGGCTCTACCCGAGACTTGCGGTTCCCCTCTATCTGACCGCGTCGCTGACCGGCCTCTCCCGAATCTACGTCGGGGCACACTTCCCTCTTGATGTTCTGGGGGGGGCCCTTGTGGGCCTTCTTTCGACGGCCATCGTCCGCCGGTGGATCATTCCCCGATGGAGGGAGGAACCGGCCGCTCCCCGAAACCGGAACGCGAAGCCCTCCCGATGAACCTTCTCGACCATTCCCCGACCCAATGGGGAGATCTCCTGACCACTCACGGACAGCCCGCCTACCGGGGACGTCAGATCGCCCACTGGGTCTTCAAAAGACTCACAACCGATCCCTATTCGATGACCAACCTCCCGCCGGCCGTCCGACGGCTCATCGAGGACGGAACACTCTCCCTGGCCCTCCCCTCCCTCCTCTCCGTTGAAAGCGCCGAAGACGGCACCTGCAAGATCGCCTTGGCGCTTTCTGACGGGCCGGCAATCGAGTCCGTCCTGATCCCCAGAAAAGGACAGATGACGCTTTGCCTCTCCACCCAGGCCGGATGCGGCATCGGTTGCCGCTTCTGCCGGACGGCCTCCATGGGGCTCATCCGCAACCTGACGGTCTCAGAGATTCTCTCTCAGTGGATTCTTGCCGCCCGTCAGCTTGGCTCCTCCCCGAACGCGCCCCGGATCGACCACATCGTCTTTATGGGCATGGGGGAGCCCCTGGCGAACCTTGACGCCCTCATTCCCGCCATCCGGGCCCTCACCCACCCCGACGGGGTGGGACTCTCTCCCCGCCGCATCACCGTCTCGACCTCGGGGCTCGTCCCCCGTATCGATGCCCTGGGAGAGGCCAATACGGGAGTTCGTCTCGCGATCAGTCTCTGCGCTCCCGACGATGCTCTCCGGCGAACCATCATGCCTCTTGGCCGCATCTACCCCATCGACCAGATCCTCGAGGCCTGCCGCCGGTTCCCCTTGAGAAACCGGGACAGGATCACCTTCGAGTACGTCCTTCTCTCCGGGATAAACGACAGCCCGGAGTCGGCCCGCGCCCTGGGGCGGCTTCTCGCTCCCTTTAAGTCGAAGGTCAACCTCATTGCCTTCAATCCCTTTCCCGGGTCCCCCTACGCCCGGCCCTCCGAGGCCGATGTCGCGAGGTTTCAGGAGATCCTCTCCGGATTCCACATCACCGCCACCGTCAGAAAGACAATGGGCCCCGACGTCCTGGCCGCCTGCGGCCAGCTGGCCCGGGAGATGGAACGCCAAAAAGTGCTAACGGGAGGCGACACTCCGTGAATGACAAGACAGCCTTTCACGCCAAGATCATTCTCTATCTCGGCATCGAATTCCTCCTGATCCAGGGAGGGATGACCCTCAACCTTTACGCCTCGATGCACAGTATCGGCGGCCTCGAAATGATCTCCTGGTTCGGGATTACCGGGAGTCTGGCCGCCGCAGTCGGATTCGGAGCGCTCCTTGTCGAGGCGCGCCCCGATCTTCCCCCGGGCACCGAGCCCGGATTCCTCTTCCGGGTCGCCCCCCAGCTTCCCTGGATCTTTGCCTTTGTGCTTCTCTTCGGAGAGTCCTTCGTCTACTTCCCCAAGTTCTGAGACGGCCCCCAGGATCCGAACGCCACAGACCCTTCGAGACAAAAAAGGCCGGCCGGGAATCTCCCGACCGGCCTTCTCAGTTTTTATGCACGGTGGCTGTCTAGGGCTTGGCCGTCATCCTCGCCTGGTGCTTGGAGAGAGCCAGGTTCAACGCCTCAAGGAACTTCTGCGGCTCGAACTTCACGACATATTCGTCGATGCCGAGCTCCCGTCCCTTCCGGACGTTTTCCGTTCCGCTCATCGAGGAGTTCATGATGATCGGAATGTTCTTCCATTCGGGATGCTCCTTGACCTTCTTGACGAAGGAGTACCCGTCCATGATCGGCATCTCCACATCGGAGATAATGGCGGCCAGGTCGGAAGGATTCTTGTTCCAGATCTGGCCGAGGACGGTGAGCCCCTCCTCGCCGTTCCGGCCCAGAAGAACCTTGTATCCGTCCTTGTCGAGCGCCTTGGAGAGCATGTTTCTCGCCACGGCGCTGTCGTCGACAACGAGAACGACCTTCCCCGTGGGGGGCGCCTTCTGCATGGATTCGAGATCGTGCTCCTGACGGGAATAAAGCCCCATCTCCTCCACGATCGTCTCGAAGTCCAGGATGAGCAGAACCCGGCCCTCGTCGGGACCGTCGGTCAGCTTGATGGTCCCCACCACGCTCGAATCCTTGTGACCGGCGGAAGAGGGCAGGTTGATCGGAACGATGCTCTTCCAGGAGACCCGGCGGATCTGGACGCTCTGGTGCACGAGAAAGCCCAGGCGGATGTTCGAGAACTCCGTCACGATCACCTGGGTCGACGTGATCCCGGACGGCTCGGTGACCCGCATCCAGCGGGCGAGGTTGATGATGGGAATCACGATGCCCCGGAGGTTGATGACTCCATCCTGGAAGGGATTGGCGTTGGGGACCGGCGTGATCTCGGGAAGCTTGATGATCTCGATCACCTTGGCGACATTGACCCCGTAGATCCCTTCCATGACCTTCTCGGGGTTGTTCTTGTCGATCTGGAAGATCCGGAAGTCGACAAGCTCCATCTGGTTCGTGCCGACCTGGAGAACGAGGTTCTCGATATCTGTCTTGCCACTGCTCATGAGGCGCTCCTGTGGGAAACGGGGGAGGGCGTTTTTTCGCCGGGAAACCCGGTATCCTTAGGTGAAAATATTCGCATCGAAGCCGACCTTCGCCCGGGAAATCCAGTCGAGAAACTGTCGGGCCTCCTTCTCGCGAAAGATCGATCCGTGCTGGGGACAAATCATCTTGATGGGAAGGTTCCGGATCTTCCCGATCCAGTACTCGATCGCCTTCGACGTTCCGACATAGCGCACGTGAAATCCTTCCATGTGCTTGACGTGGTCATCGAAGTTCTCCACGTAGAGGGGCGTCTCTCCCTTGGGATAGATTGCCGCCCCCACATCCCCCGTAAAGAGAATCCCCGAGGCGTGGTCGAAGACGTGGAAGTTGCCGGGAGAATGCAGGAAGTGGGCGGGAACGAATTCAATCCGGCTTCCGGAGGCCAGCGTGAGGGTCCCCCCCCCGTCGGGAATCCCTTCGATCCGGTCAAGGGCCGTCACCCCGTAGTGAAGGAGAAAGCGGATCCAGAGGGCCGACACATGAACGCGGGCGGGGGTCATGTCCAGCCAGGAGGCCAGTCCCCCTCCCACATCGGGGTCCTGGTGGCAAAGAAAGATATGATCGACCTTCTCCGGATCGACAAACTCGCTCATGTTCACAACGACGCGAGAAAAGACGCCGAAGCCGCCGGGATCGAGCAGGGTCCCCCGCCCGTTGTCCACGATCAGGTACTGATTGGTCTGAACACCTTCCTCGAGGCCCGTTTCGTCGCGACCCAGCCAGCAGAACTTGTGGTTCGGGGAATCGTAGATAATCTCCGAGGACATGACACCTCCTTAGAACAGTTGGTCGACGGACCGGTGGCTTAAAAGGAGCCGCGCACCTTTTTCATGATGTCCTTGAGCCCCACAACGAGCCCCTCGAGTTGTTTTTTGACGGAAGAGACGCTTCGGGACTGATTTTCAGTGACTCCCACGATCGAGGAGAGCGTGTTCGAAAGGACGGTGGCGTGGTCGACAATCGACTCGAACACGGTCCCCACAACCTCGGCCTTTTTCTGGCTCTCTTCGACCTTCCCCAGCGTTCCGTGGATCAGCGTCACAGTACGGGTCGTGTCGCTCTGGGTCTCCCTGATGGTGGATCCGATTTCCTTGGTCGCCCGAATGGTCCGTTCGGCAAGCTTTCTGACCTCGTCGGCCACCACGGCAAAGCCCCGCCCCTGCTCGCCGGCCCGGGCCGCCTCAATGGCGGCGTTCAGGGCAAGCAGGTTGGTCTGGCTTGCGATATCGTCGATCACCTCGACGACCTTGCCGATCTCCTGGCTCCGGGAGTTGAGCCCGTTCACCACATCGACCAGTGCCCGCATCGCCTCTCCCGACTCTCGGACCTGGGAGAGAAGATCTTCAAGCGTCTTCCTCCCGGCCTCCCCCTCGGTGCGCGTCTTCTGCGCCTCGTCGGAGACCCGGCCGGTCGTGGTCACGATCTCGCGAATCCCGGAGTCGAGCTTGTCCATGGCAGAGGAGAGCTCGTTGGAGGCCCCCTCCTGCATGTCGACAGAAGAGGAGAGGAGCTTCTCGCTTGTCACGTCCCGGAAGATCGTCATATATCCCAGAAGGGCCCCCGTCGACTCGTCGACAAGAGACTCCGTCGTCGAAAGGAGAGAGATGCCGCCGATCTCCATGACCTGATTCTTCCGGACCTCCCCGGGGCGAAGCCCTTCGAGAATCCTCCGGATCCTGTCGGGATCCTTGTGAAAGCGATGGATGGAGCCCCCCATCACCTCATTGGACGAGACGCCAAAACTCTTTCGCATCTCGGCTTCCATCTGGGAGACGATCCCCTTCATTGCCTGGTTCATATAGAGGATTGTGTTGCCTCCCCGTCCCGAACCCATATCGGGAGAGGCCACGGCGACGCCAAGGTTGGGAATCGCATCGAGAATATGAAGAAGGACCCGGGGATTCTGGGTCAGCCCGTTAGAAGCCGATTCCTCTCCGTAAGAGCTCCGTGCCGGACTCTTTGCAACCGATTCCTCACCGCCACTTCCCCTCCCGAACAACGCCGCCATCTTTCTCTCCTCCGGATCATAAACAAACATTTTACCACGCACACACGATGGCATGGTCACACAATGTTCCATGATACTCTTATCGGGAGCATTTTCCAAAACTGTAATGGAGGAATGTCTTATTCTTTCTCCGACCGTCGCCCCCTCCGGATCGCTCAAAAATGAACATTAACGAACATAGGCAGACTTTAGTGTCCAAATAGGGACCAAGAAGTCGCAGAAAAACCCATTATCATTCTCGCCAAAGCGGAGCGATTGCCCCCGCGAAGAACTTGGCATGACAATTGCATTGATTTTCGGAGAAATCATAGCTATGGACATGATCAGAATAGAAGGAGAGACGACGATGGAGCGTGAACCCGGAAAACCCAGCCTCACGGAGTCGGAGAGCCTGGAGGAGCTGCGCGATGGCTCCACGTTCGAGGGAGAGATCGAGGGCGAAATCAGCCCTCTCGACGAGTGGATCGACTCCGCAACGGAGACGGCGGACAGGTTTTTTTCCGAAAACCTTCATTAACGGATCCCGGTCTCATTTCCCGGGAAAACCTTCCAAAATGAAACACCCGCTCCCGGCCCCCGCTCAAATCGAATCACTCCTCCGATGCGGCGGCCTCCTCCACCTCGAGCGGATCGAAGCTCACCAGAACCTGCACAAGCCCTTCGACTCGCTCTCGCCCCCAAAGCCGGCCGCCGCTCGCCCCCAATCCCTTGAGAAGATGCAGCTCCCGAAGCCTCCCGGGCGGGTCGAGGGCGTCGAGGACCTCCCGCCCAAGAGAGGGAAGAAGGCCCCAGTCGGGGGTGCCCCCCCCCACAAGGGCCTCGACAATCCTGTCCGTCCACAGGGGGATACGAAGATCTTCCCTCCCCCGGGCCATCTCCAGCGGATTCTGGGAAAGGACGCCCGAGAGGAGCAGGAGGATTTTCTCCCGTCCGTTCGAAGCGAGATGGCGGAGAGACTCTCCTAGAAGGGTGGCCTGACGAACCCCGCTTTGGGACTGGGAGACCGGGAGAACCGGAGTCGTCCCCTCCGGGAGAAGAAAAAAGAGCGGAACCGAAATGGCGTGATCGATGCCGTGGATCCCCGGAGCCACCGCCATGCCGATCTTCTTCGCCGACCGAAGGAGCCTCTGGCCCAGCTCGGGCGATCCTGGCGGGTCGTACTGGTAGTGGTGACCAAAGCCGGAAAAGTCCCGAGAAGAAATATGGTCCCTTGAAAGATCGAGAAGGGTAATGTGCCGGACCTGCCACCCCGGAGTATAGGCGATGACGGCATCGAAGGGCTCCGCCGAGCGGGCGAAGAGCTCCTGCCTCAGCCTGACGAAGGCACCCGCCATCTCGCGCTCCGATCCCCGGAGAAAGCTCGAGAGAAGGTCTGGGCTGTGAGGCGCCATGACCGGCCAGATCCGGATCATGAAGGCTCCCGGGTTCCCCGGTCAAAAGGGCGGCCGTCGGGATGCGCGAGTCTGACGACGGCCAGGTCCTTCGGCCAGTCAAAAAGAGCGGGCTTCCCTAGGGGCCAAGCGGCCGGAGGAGCGATCGACTCCCCCCTCCTGAGCCGGGGGAAGTCCCGGGTCAGATCTCCCTTGTTCCGTGTCAGCAGGCGAACCTTCGCCCAATCGCGTCCATCGCAAAAATCTCCCCAGAAAAGCCCCTTTTCCCGGTGAAGCGGAGAGACGAGGCGCAGGGAAGGTCTCTGAGGAGACGCACCTTTCGAAAAAAGAAGATAGGTCATCTTGAGGGCATCCTTGACGTGGCCGAGCGCCTCGGCCGTCCGCAGGAGCTCCCCGGAAAACCCTGCCGGCCGGTCCTCGTGGCACCAGTTGTCCGGATCGGAGAGCGCCGGACAGGGCGTCTTTCGGCCACCGGGACAGGGAGCCAGAAGAACCAGTCCGGGATTGCGCTCGAGAAGACGGTCTCCCAAAGCCAGGAGGGATCGAGAGGAGCGCTTGTCGGCAGGCTCCACAAGGAGAATCAGTCCCTCGGGGGACAAAACGTCGACCGCCTGGCAGAAAAGCTCACAAAAGCCCTCTTGAGCCGACTCGTTTTCGGCGAGACAGTTCGCCATGGAGACGATGTCCCATCCTTCGGCCAGAAAAGGGCGTTCGAATGGAAGAAGCGCCTTCGAAGAGGAAAGAGAGAGGCCCGTCTCCTTCTCGCCTGGAATGATCCGGGCCAGCGCCTTTTCCGAGCGGTCAACCATGTGCAGGTCGACCAAGATCTCCGAGCTCGCCAATAAAGTCCGGGCCAGGGCCCGGGCAAACTCTCCCGTGCCCGAGCCGAGGTCGAGGATCCGGACCCTCTCCTTGCGAAAGAGCGCCGGGGAGGCCCGAATAAGAACTTCCTCTCCCAACGCTTCTCCCTTGGCCCGGCCCACCTCGCCGTAATAGGCGCCATAGGCCTCCCGGCTCTCGGAACGATCCATGTAGTCCGCCGGGATCGTTCTCCGTGAAAACCCCTTGGAGAGCTCCCGGACCTCTCCGATGATCCGACTCTTTCTGTTTTTCACAGTCCTCTGCTAGAATAAGGGTTCCGGGCGTTCTGTCCCGCCACTTCACACAGTGAGAATCCTGCGCGACCGGCCTTGGAAGGCCCTTTGTCATGGGTCGTCGCGATCCGGGACTTTCGACAAAGAGGACTTTATTTCATGAAATATCAGGCCCCCCGAGGCGTCAAGGACCTACTCCCCCCCGAATCCGAGACCTTTCGCCTCCTCGAAGAGGAGATCTCCGCCCTCTTTGCCCTCTCGGGATTCCGGGAGGTCCGGCTTCCGATATTCGAGTCGGCCGCGCTCTTTTCCCGCTCGATCGGCGAGTCGACGGACATCGTCGAAAAGGAGATGTATCTCTTCGAGGGGAAGGGCGGCGAACGCCTGGCCCTTCGTCCGGAAGGCACCGCCTCTCTTCTCAGGGCGGCCATCGAGCATCGGCTGGCCGAACCGGGACGGACGACGCGTCTTTCCTATCAGGGTCCGATGTTCCGCCACGAGCGGCCCCAAGCCGGGCGCCTCCGGCAGTTTCACCAGGCGGGAGCCGAGATCCTCGGGACAAACGACCCCGACACCGATGCCGACCTGATCGCCATGGTCAGCCGGTATGCCGAAAAGACACGCATCCCCGGATCGACCCTTCTCATCAACAGCATGGGGTGCGAGGCGTGCCGCCCGGCCTATCGCACCCGGCTTGTCGCCTATCTCGAAGACCACAAGAACACCCTCTGCGAAACCTGCCTCCGAAGAACGGCGACCAACCCTCTCCGCGTTCTCGACTGCAAGGTCGAAGGCTGTCAGGCCGTCCTCGAGGCGGCGCCCCCCCTCACCGAATTTCTCTGCGCCTCTTCGCGGGACCACTTCGACAGCGTCTGCCGGGGGCTTGCCGACCAGAGCATCCCGTACACGCTCTCCCACAGACTGGTGCGGGGACTCGACTACTACACGGAGACGGCCTTCGAGTGGGTCTCCGATGCCCTTGGATCCCAGTCAACATGGGCCGCAGGGGGCCGCTACAACGGGCTTGTAAGCTCGCTCGGCGGTCCAGACATCCCCGGAGTCGGCCTTGCAATCGGGATCGAGCGTCTCCACCTCCTGAGGGAGAAGGCGGCAACCCTTCCCCTTCCGACCGACCCGCCTGTCATGATCGCACTCCACCCCCTCGATGAGGCCTCAAGGGGATACATCCATCGGATCCTTTCCTCCCTTCGGGAGGAAAACATCTCCGCCGTCGGACTCTTTGGCCAATCCCGCCTCAAGAAGGCCTTTGTCTCGGCCGAGAGAGAAAAGGCCCGATACATCGGCCTGGCAGGAGAAGATGAACGCGAGAGCAACACCCTCACGATCAAAGATCTCGCGACCGGGGTGCAGAAGACGGTTCCGGCCTTTCCTGCGGCCTCACTGGCCGACCTCCTCCGGACGGGATGGGGAGCGGAGTCCTAGCCCGGGGCTCCGCCCCTCCCCTGATATGTTCGGGCCAAGGCCCGCTTTTGCAACGCCTACCTCTGCCCCTTGTTCACGATATAGACCGCGGCATTCTGCCGGAACCGGCCAGGCGCGGGAGTAAAGCTCTTCACATCCACCCTGAAGTTGTGGAGCCCGGGAGAGAGATCTCCCCCCGGCTCGACCGTCATGACGATCTTTCGGTGCTCTCCCGGCGGGATCGACACCGCCGTCTCGGCGAACTTCACGCTGGGGGCCGGGAGCCCCTCCTGCCCGATCACAAACCGCTCGTCTCGAGGAGTCTTGTTGTAGATCCCCACCTCGAACTGGTCGAAGCGCCCCGGAACCTGGCTGAAGGTAATCCTGTAGGGGGAATAGGTCGCGATTCCGTAGATAAAAAGCCCCAGAGGAACAAGGCTGAAGACGGTGGCGACAACAAAGCGGACCGTTCCCGGAGAAAATCGCCGCCCCTTCATGGTTCCCTCCCCATCGACATAGACGCCGTTCTTGTGGAAGGTGAGCAGGGAGGGAAGACCGCGCTTGGCCGAATAATCCTCACAGACGACCACGCACTCTCCGCAGTTGATGCACCGGGAGTAGTTCTTCGTGTCCCGAGGGTCGATATCGATGAAGCAGGACTTCACACAGAGATTGCAGCCGGTACACTCGCCTCGGCGGGCATGGTCGAATGCGACCTTCAGGGTATCGTCGGTCTTGAACATGTGCTGCCAGAGGGGATAGGGACAGACCCACTTGCACCAGTAGTGACGGACGAGCAGGAGGTTCAAAAACATGACGCCCCCGATCCCCAGGACCAGCCAGTAGGCGGTCGGGCTCGCCCCCGTCAGAAGATCGTGGAGGAGTGTCTTCGGAGGGATCACATAAGCGGTGATGATCACCGAAACAAGGAGGGAAAAGAGAGCGACCCCTCCCACAAAGAGCGTCCACTGGCCAATCTTTTTCAAGGCGCCGACCTTTTTGGGTCGGGCCGCCGAGAGGCTGACCTCCCCGAATCCCGGACCCAAGGCGGCCGAACCGAAGGCAAACTTTGCAAGGGCATTGGTCCACTCGGAAAAGGTATTCTGGAGACAGGCCCATCCGCAGTAGACCATGCCGAGAACCGCATAGACCGCCGTCATGGCCGAGATGACAAAGATCCAGAAGGGAAGGATGAGGAAGAAGTCGCTCCACCAGACCTGGTAGCCCATGACAACGAATCGTCCGGTGGAAAGATCGACATGGAAGACGCCCGTAAAGGGAAGAAGAACGAGAACGACGATGAAGGCCACCTGAACGATGGTCCGCACCTGGGTCACCCTGAGACCTGTGGCCTTCTGGGAAGACTTGCCGATCTTCGGCATCGGTATGAGTGGTTGCGTTTGTTCCATGGAAGAGAAGCCCCGCTGGGTTTAAGGATGACGGGACCTACTCCTCCCCTTCCTCGTCATGGCTCCCCTGACCTCCGTTTCGGCCGCCAATAAGACCTGAACCGGGGCCCGATCTGTGGCCCGGTTTTTCAAGCTCGCGCTTGAAATGCCAGGAAATCCCGAGATACAGGAAGACCGGTATCAGGATTCCCAGCAGGAAGAACAGGTAGGCGAACCAGGGAAGCCCCAGGGTGACGTGGACATATCGGGGAAGATAGGCCCATGCCGGGGTCGGAAGAAAAATGGCCCCTCCCCCCCATAGTGAACCCAGCAGAAGGGGTTTGTAAAGAAACCCCCCTCCCCCGGACTCCTCCCTGAGAGCTCCGGACTGTCCCACTAGGAGCGACCTTCGCCGGCTGTCGCCACGGAGGCCCCCAGTGACGCGGCACTCTCCTCGCGCTCGTTTTCCGGAAGGCTTTTCCGTCCTTTCGCCACCTGAACCGTCATGTAGATGTTGTAGGCAAAGATGATGTTGGCAAGAAGGACGAAAATGCCGAAGATGCCGACCATCTCCATGTAGGGAGCCTCCACCGGCTTGATGTCGGCGACATTCCCGTGAAGGAGGATCATGCCTCCCTTGTAGCCGGCAATACAGAAGGCCAGGACCATCCCGACGAGGCTGATGTTGTGCATCCAGAAATGGATTCGGAGAAGGCGATAGCTATAAAGAGGACCGGCGAAGATCCGGGGGACAATGTAGTACATGGAGCCGAAGATCGCCATCTCGACCCATCCCAGAAGATTGATGTGCGTATGTCCGAGGACGATCAGGTCCGACGGACCGCCCGCTCCCGCCTGGACAAAGTTCCGGAAAGTCTCCACTCCGCCCATCACCGCCCCCCACGAAAACCCGATGATCGCATACAGAAGGCAGGCATAGTAGAACTTCATGATATAGTCCTTGATCCGTTCGTCCCTGGTCATCACGCTCTCTCCTAAGTTTTCCTTGCGACGATCCTTACCTCTGTCCCAGTCCGGAGACTATCTCCGGGCGTCCATGCAAAGCCGGAAGCCAAAGAAGTCGGAGGCGTAAACCGGCCACGTCGGATTTCTTGCCGTCACGCGGGCACTATACTGGTCGCTCTTCCACGAGCCCCCCCGAAGAACGTAGTAGCTTTTACCGGCCACCGGGTGCAGGGCCCCGGTCGCATCGACCCGGTAGGCAAAGAAGCGCGCCTTGTTGGCGGTGTTCCCCGGATAGGGGCGATAGAGCGAACTCGTCCACTCGAAGACGTTGCCGGCCATGTCGAGCACTCCGTAGGGGCTGGCCCCCATAGGATAGCGATTGACGGGAGAGGTGTCGCCGACCGTATAGTTGGCGTTGGCGCGCCGGGGATCCCAGACGCTCCCCCAGGGCCACATCCTCTTGTCCTGACCCCGCGCCGCCTTCTCCCACTCCTCCTCGGTGCAGAGTCGGGCCCGGCGAAACCGCGCATAGTCCCGGGCATTTTCCATGGAGACAAAGGTCACCGGATAGTCTCCCCGCCCAGCGGGATAGCTTCCGGTCTTCCAGTTGGCCGGAGCGAGATAGTGAAGCTTGTCCACAAACTCCTTGTACTCCCTGTTGGTCACGAGATGGCGCTCGATGAGATAGGGGGGAAGGTAGACCTTGTGGATCGGCTTTTCGTCAAAGTTCGCAAAGCTGTCCTCGGCCCCCATCCAAAATGGCCCCGCCGGAATCAGCACATAGCCCGGAGGGATCCGATACCCCGAAGCATCCACCTTTATCTGCTCCGTGGGAGAGAGGTCCTTTCCCTCTGCGAGCTTTTTGGAGGCCGCACTCTGGATCATGGCATTTTTCGACCCGGGTCGCGCCTCCGTCAGCACCCCTCCCATCGGCCGAAACTCCCCGGGCTCTGCCCCGTGCTTTCGCACGGAGGCCGTCGAGAGGCGCACGATGCGGTTCGAGGCCAGTCCGACCACGTGAACGGCCCCGGCAATCAGAATCAGAAGAACGATCGTGATGGCGATGGCCTTCCACGGAAGCTGCCACGGGGACATCTCGTTCGGGGCAAGATCGTCGTCGTCGCTGGTCGTCATTTTCTTGCGATTGGCTTCATCGGTGCTTTCAGAGGGAGAGCCTTCGCGAGAGTCTTTCAAATCGTCCATTCTGCCTAAATCCTTTCCTTTGCCGGAGCGGGAGTCCTTTCAATGACAGCATTCTTGTCCCGCGAGAGAACCGTCGCGAAAACATTCCACACAAAGGTCCAGTGGCCGATCCCCATGAAGAGGGCCGCCAGAACGAAGCCGATCCGGTGGTAGGGCTGGTAGACGGCTCGCGCCAGGGGGTAGACGATCCCCTGGGCAAGCATCCGGTTTCCCTCGAGGATGCCGAAGGTCAGAAGTACGGAGTAGAATCCGATCACGCCCGCCACCATGAAGAAAAAGCTCATCTCTCCAAGAAAGGGACTCCAGATCTTCTTTCCCGAAAGACGGGGAAGGAGGTAGTAGACCATTGCCATGACGACGGAGACCACCCCGCCGATCAGATTGATGTGGGCATGGGCCAAGGGGTCGACGAGGTGTCCCGCCTGACCGGTCATATGGATCCAGTGACGAATCCGTGGAGTCGACTGAAGAAATCCCTGCATCGTTCCCACGAAAAGACAAAAGACCCCGAACAGAATAAATCGGAGGCCCAGCTGATCGGTCGAGCTGCTGGCAGATTCGGAGAGTGATTCGTTCTTCATCCTATGCGCGCACTGGAGACCCCTCCGTTTACGGAGGGGAGGGATGCGCTCTCCTTTCTGTTGGACGTTGCCAATGAATACCCGTATCCGTCGGCTCTCTGAAGAAGCCGGCAAACCTTGTGAGAAATCCCCTGAACCAGCACCGATCCGTCTTGAAGGTTGAAACTCCCCGAAGCCCGGACGGCCACCCGTCCGACATAGGTGCCGATCTTCTTGCCCGTCGTCACAACGGCCCGGACCAGATCCCCGGTCGTAAATCCAAAGTGGGCTTTTTTCCGGGTGAGGAACCCCCTCGGGAACCCGAAGGCATCGAGGCGGGTCCGCTGGTAGCTCCCCCGTCCCGTGGCCTTTATGCTCAGAACGGGACGGTTCCCGCCCTCAATACGGTCCACGTCTCCAACGCAAGCCGCATCAAGAGAATGGGTCTTCGGGAGTCCGAGCCGGGTCCGGTTCCACTTCGTCCGTCCTCCGGAACCCGTCTCGACGGGAAGACCCGTTTGTGTCAATGACCGGAACAAGGCCCATCGGGTCGAGTTGACGGCGGCGGCATCCCGGAGGGGGGCCTTGGCCAGGGAGAGGATCTTTTTGAGAGCCTCCGGCTTCTTGGCCAGAAATGCCTCGACCAAGCGATTTCCCTTCTTCTCGTTGCATGGACGGCAGGAGAGCGTCAGGTTGGAAATCCGGTCCGATCCGCCCTTCGACCGGGGATGGATGTGATCGATCTCCAGAGGAACGTCCGTCTTCCCGCAATAGGTGCAGGTCCGGCCCCACGTCTCCAGCAGATACTCCCGGACCTCGTACCCGGCGAGCAACCCCTGCTGATACTCGGCTCCGGAAATCTCCGGATTTTCCACCTTCTGCATGTCGAACCGGACCAGTTCCTGGCTCATGCCGGACACGGGGGCGAGACGGCGAAGCCGTTCCACCCAGGCCCCGGTCGTGTCGACCCGGTGCTGGAGGGAGGGCGGAAGGCAACCCTCCGGCCTTGTCCGGTTGTCGAAGCGGGGAGCCCGGTGGCGAAGCTTCGACCGTCGTCGTCTTCTGAAGGCTCTCCGGGCGGTCAGCCGGTCCCGGATCGCTCCGCCCCGGTGGTGCAGTTCCGCCAGGAAGAGGACATGGGCGGTCGTCTCCACCTCTCCCGTCTTTGGGGAGACGGTCGTCTCTTCCCAGACCACGGCGATCCCGGTGGTCTTCGATCCCGGATCGATCTTGATCCGCACCGGCTGGACCGCACCACCGACCCGCTCCTTGAGTCGGATCGTGAAGGGGGCGATCTTGTGGACCACCGCCTTCTTCCGTTCCAGCAGAAGCCTTGCCCGTTTCTCCGAGCACGGCATGAGCGGCTTCTTTCTCTTGTCCAAAACAAATACGGCCATGCAGGGTTCTCCTTTTTAAATCGCCCTTACGGGCCTTGAAACGCGCTTCCTGCGAAGCGTCTCCCCTCGGGAAGGGTGCGTACCGGCGTATTGTCCCCGGACCGTTTCGTCCTTGCCCTCGCGGTTGTCTGCATCCGGGACTTCCAGCGCGGCGGACTGAGGAAGCATCCGCCGGTGGGTCTTGGACCTGTACGCAACGTAGCGGGTTGGATACCGCTTTCCCTGGTCAACCCGAGCTAAAAAGAACCTCCTTTCAAGCTCCGCCGTTCACGGCGGGGTGGTTGACTGGCACCTCAAAAAATGGTGGAGAGTCAGGAGATCCGTTCCGGACCGCGAGGCTTTGGCGTGGCGGGAGATGTCCCTCGAGCCCCTCTTCTTCTCCGGAGGACCTCGCCTACATATCCTCCGAGGAAAGAGACCTCGGGAACGGTAATGAAAAAGATCATCATGAAGGGAGCGACCGGTATCCCCACCGTCATCCCCGAAGGGTGATAGACCTCGTAGAGATACGAGAAGAGAAGATAGGCCATGGGAGGAATGGGGCCCAGGAACTTCCCGAATGGCCCGGCAATGTATCCGGTGACAAAGGAGACGACCAGAGGAGCCAGGAGATAGGAGAAGAGAATGCCCGTTCCGAAAATATGATGGAAGGCCCCGTTGGTCAGTCCGAGCAGGCGATCTCCCGCAAAAAACAACAGGAGGCCCGCCCCGACTCCCATAAAGGCGGCGGCAGGGTTCAATTTCTTTTTCATCGAGGGCGGTTCCTTATGAGCCGATCAGGGAGTATGGCTCTTGGGCGTTGTGGCCGAGTCGGAGCCATGTTCGTGAGGCGGGGTCTTGGCGTCTCCGTCCTCTTCGTTAAAGATGATGTATTTGATGTTTTCGTCGAACTGACCATTCTTGTAGGACCAGTAGATCCCGAAGACGATGATCACGAGCGATACAAGACCCGTAGCAGTCCACAGATATGCGACGATCCCCTCTGGCAGCTTCATCTTTTTCTCCTTGCGCGACCCGGGGCTCTCTCCGGAATGGCGGCTATTTGGGTGGTTTTGGATAGTTGGGAGAGCCCGGAAGAGATTTCAGGCTCATCATGAGGTCGACCAGCTTCTCTTTCTCGGCTGGAGAGATCTTGTCAAAGGTCGGGGCGAACTTTCCGCTATGCGCCGTTCCCGGTACAAGCGATCCCGGATCGTTGAGATAGGAATGGAGCCAGGCGGCCGTTCTGCGCGTCCCCTCCCCGTCCATGTCCGGACCATCGTAGTCCCCCTCTCCGTAGACCACATGGCAATCGCGGCAGGAGTATTTTTCGAAGACTTCGTACCCTGCCGCCGACTTCTTGCTGAAGAGATAGACGTCGTTCGTCGTCCAGAAGGTCACCATATGCATACGGGCCAGCACGTAGAGAACCATCGCGGACAAGACCATCAATCCCGCCAGAAGAAAGACGACTTTTTCACCGGTTTTCATCGGGACGCTACACCAGGATTCGCAAGAGAAGCTGTATGACGGCAAAGGAGATCACGCTTATGATGCCGACAAAGCTCATGGCGATGATGACCTGTTCTCCACGCTTAAGCTTTTTGAAGGGTCCGATGATATATCGGGACATGATGGTAAAGGTGATCACCGATGCGGAGAGAAAGGTAAAGATAACAACGGAAACAGACATTTTAATAGACATACATCCACCTCATGGACCGATTGTACACCCCCACCATCGGGCCTGCAACTAAAAAAAACAAAAAAGGCGGAATCCGTGAGGAAACCGCCCTTTTATGTATACGGAGAATCTCCGCCAGACTTCCTGACCGATGGGCTGACCCTTACTCGGGCTTCACGTCATCGATAAAGAAGGAGTAGATGAGTGCTGAGAAAAGCATGGTCAAAGCAATGCACCAGAACACGATAGGACTATTGACATTCCACAAAGGACTCACCTCCCTTTGGATTGTGATTATTCAAAGAGGAAGGCCCTCAAAGCCACCGCCACACAAGCGACGGCCAGTGACTAGAAGTCGCGGGCAACTTCCGTTCGCTTCATCAGAAGACCGACCCAGGTAAAGAAGATCGAAACGTAGATCGAGTTGACCACATACCCCTGGTCCCACCACGGACGGGCGAAGTTGGGGGAGGTGTGGGCCTTCAGGACAGGAGCACCCTGAACGATCCAGAAGTGCAGGTTCCCGGGAAGCTGGGGACGGGCGCCGAAAAGCGGAAAGGTCAGAAGCTCGGCCGTCACCACAACCATGACTAGGAGAAGAATGATGATGCCGGGAACATTGTTCGTTCCTTCGAGCATCCCGTCGAATCGCATGTTAAGAAGCTCTTCAGTATCGGCCATTACGCCACTCCTTTCGGATCAATGAGGCCTCTCGACTCTCAAGTCGACAGCGCCTGACGAATCGATTATCAGATGAGTCCCCGAGCTTTTTGGCCGGGGACCCGACACATTTTACCCTACTTGAGGCTCATCATGTAGTCTGCCAAGGCGTTCAGATCTTTCTTGGAAAGATAGTTGAACGAGGGCATCTGGGACATGGGCTGAACCGCGCGGGGATTGGCGTGGTGAACAAGATGCCATCCCTTGATCGGGAGGCGCGATCCCACGTGGAGAAGGTCGGGAGCCTTCCGGTCGGAGCCGAACACCGTCGGAGATTCGCCCACGAAGTCGGAAACCCGGGGAGGCGCACCGAAGTACTGCCAGTCCTGGGTCTGCTCCGGAAGGAGCGTATGGCACCACCAGCACCCTTCGCGAACAAAGATCACCTTCCCCTTACCGATCATGGTCGGCCGGTTGTCGCCGGTCATGAAAGGATCTTCGATCGTGAATCCGCTTTCCGGGCCGTAGTCCTTGGCCTTCTGGATGGCGGTCGCAGACGGGGGAACCTTGCTCATCTGCATGGCAGGGAACAACACGGTAATGGACATCGTCACAGCAAAAATTGTTCCGGTCATCATCACGCCAAACTTGTACTCGCGAAATGCCATCTCGCACTCCTTAAACGATCTTGAGTTTTACTCTGTCCCACCGATATGCGGGGAACAATCAGGCAGCGGTCTTAAAGACCGTGCCCCCAGATAAGGGGATATCGGCGTGAGATCCCCCATCCACCGATAAAACAGTCCCTACTTTTTGCGAGACGGATCGAACTTCGCCCGGCCGGCCAATCCCGACATGCAGACGAGAAGAAGAACAAGGCTTCCGATGGCCGAGGCCGTTCCCATGGCGGCGGCAAACGAGGCCACGCCCGAGCTTGCCCCTCCCGGGGTCATTCCGCAACAAAACCCATACTGCGAAGGAAGCACATGAGTCGGATCACCAGGATTCGACAGATCCTTCAACTGCTGGGGGGTCAAACTTGTGATCGCATTCAACATCCACATACCACCACCTCCTTAAAATTTGAAAAAAGCATCCTGAAAACCCAAAACCTACCAGTTTTCGCGCTTCCGGTGGTATGAATAGGAATAAAGACCAATGAGCGCTCCGGCAATGGTGGTCAGGACCATGATCCAGTAGATCCAGACATACGACTCGCGCCAGGTTTCGAACCGGTGCGCACCAAACCATTCCTGAAGACAAAAACCAACGACCGAGCCGCTACCGACAGCCGAGAACGCTGCGTTCAGCCAGTAGCCGACGATCCCCTTCTGACCGCTTTGAGCCACGACAGACCCCCTTTAATAAAGATAAGGAATAAGTGCCACATTCGCACGTCCCTTACAGCCATGGACATGCAAACCTTAATTTTGAGGGCATTACACACCCGAAGAATACGCTTTGATGAATTTCTTGTCAAGCCTCTTTTTCCCCCTCCTCAAATCCCGATGGAATCCATTCCTGTGTTCGGTTATTATCTTTCTCATGAACAACTCCACGCCTCCCGAATCTCCCTTTCCTCCGGAAACGGGGCACCTTTCTCCGGGCCTCCGGATTCGCGATCTCGTTTTGGGCATGAACGACGGGATGGTGACGCTTACGAGTTTTCTCGGAGGACTTTCCGGCTCTCCGCTCCCCCGAACATCGATTCTTTACTCGGCCCTCATGACGGCACTTGCGGGGAGTCTTTCCATGGCGGCAGGGGCCTATCTTGCCACCCGCAGCCAGAACGACCTTGTGCGTCGCGAGATCTTGCGGGAGCGCTGGGAGATCGAGAACGTCCCCGAGCTTGAAAAAAAGGAGGTCTACGAACTCTTCCTCTCCTTTGGACTTCCCCCCGCCGAATCGGCCCACGTGACCGACCGGATTGTGGCCGATCCGGCCGTGTGGCACCGGTTCATGGTCCGAGAGGAGCTGGGCATCCACGAGGAGACGATCGACTCCCCCGTGAAGGGGGCTTTGGTCCTGGGAACCTCTTTTCTTGCCGGATCCCTTCCCCCCCTTCTCCCATACTTTATTTTCCACCGGATCGGTGAAGCCTTCTCGGCCTCCCTCCTTTTCTCCCTTCTGGCGCTGGCCCTTACAGGGTCCATCAAGTCGCGGCTGGCCGGAGAGAAGGCCTTCAAGGGGGCGGGCGAGATGGTTCTCCTCGGGGGATTTGCCGGAGCCGCCGGACTCTTTCTCGGAGAACTGCTTCCCCGCTTTTTCAACCTTGCTCCCTGAGCGCGGCGTCTTCTTAAACTCCTTAATTTCCGGCCGTCGTCTGTGATAAAATGCCACGATGATACCTTCGTTCTTTCCCCGACATAGATCTGTGAAGGAGCCTTTCCTGACATGAGTCCCCCCGCCCCCTACATCACCGTTTACGCCCCCGCCTCGGTCGGAAACATCGGCCCCGGCTTTGACACGCTGGGAATGGCCGTAACCGGCATGGGCGATACGCTCTCCGCTTGCCTCGATCCCTCGCTCCCAGAAGACAGGATCGAACGCATCACCGGCGCCTGGACCCCTCTTCCGATCGACCCCAGAGAGAATACCGCCGGGATCGCCCTTCGGATCATGCTCGACCGCGCAAAGGTGCGCACCCCCTTTCGCCTCGTTCTGGAAAAGGGGGTCCCCGGATCGGGACTCGGCTCCTCGGCCGCCTCCGCTGTCGGAGGGGCCTATCTTGGGAGCCTTCTCTCCGGACGTGACTTTCCCCGGGAGGAGATTCTTGCCGCCGCCCTCGAGGCCGAGGCCGGGGTCAGCGGAGGCGTCTTCCTCGACAACATCTCGGCCTGTCTGTACGGCGGAGTCACCGTGAGCCACGGGGAAAGCCGCACCGCCCTTCCCGCCGGCGCCCTCGAGGGGATCCACCTCGTCTTTATCATCCCCCGAAAAACACTCAAGACCTCCGACGCCCGAAAGATCCTGCCCGAGAGTGTTCCGAGAGACCATGCCGTCGGCGCCCTTTCCAACACCGCCGGAATCCTCCTCGCACTCCTTCGACATGACCCCGCACTTTTTTGCGCGCGGGTTCGCGACCCCCTGATCGAACCCTACCGGAAGGGGTTGATTCCCGGATTCGACTCTCTTCGGGAGGCCGCCATGAAGGCCGGGGCCGGGGGCTTTGCCATCTCCGGCGCCGGCTCGACGACCGTCGCCCTGACACACCGGCCGGACCTTGTCTCCCCTCTCAAATATGCCCTCGAGAAGGCCGTCGCCGACCATTCGCTCGACGCCACCGTCGTGACCTCCTCCATCGACCCGAAAGGAGTGCGCCTTGCTGATCGCTGACCCCGTTTACGCAATCGAGAAGTCCTACGATGAAAACTACCTGGAAGGTCCGGTCTTTCACGGACGCATCCCGAAGACCATCCCTGAACCCCCTCCCGTCTCCTTCCTGGGGATTTCCTCAAACAGCCGTCTGGGGATCCCGGCCGGCCCCCTCCTGAACTCGGAGTGGATCGGCTTCTACGCCCGGATGGGATTCGACCTTCTGGTCTACAAGACCGTGCGAACACACGCCCATCCTTCCTATTCTGCCCCCAATTGCCTCTATGTCTCCGTAAGCGGAGACCTCACTCCGGAGGCCCTCTCGACGCCCCTGATCGGGATTCCCCGGATAGAGCCGGGGTCGATGCGGGACATCACCATTACAAACTCCTTCGGAATGCCGAGCCAGGACCCCTCGGTATGGCAAAAGGACGTGGCCCTCGCCCGAACAAAGATCGGCCGGGGACAGGTCTTGATCGTGAGCGTCGTGGGAACGGAGAGAGGGGGGGAGTCGATCGGCGACAACTTTGCCCGGGCGGCAAAGATGGCGGCCGAGGCCGGAGCGATGGCCATCGAGATGAACTTCTCCTGCCCGAACGTCAAGGGGTCGGAGGGACAGCTTTTCCAGGATCCGCAGGCGGCCGGAGAGATCGCCCGGAGAGTTCGGAGGGAACTCGGAACATCCACCCCCCTCATCGCCAAGGTCGGCTATATCGAAAGCGACATCGCCGCCCGGGAGCTCGTCCGTGCGGTCGCCCCCCATCTCGACGGCATCGCCGCCATCAATACCCTGTCTGCCACGATCATCAACCCGGAAGGCCGACCGGCCCTTCCGGGGGAGGGACGGGAAAGGTCGGGCGTCTGCGGAAACGGGATCCGCAAGGCGGCACTCGGCGTCGTCTCTCGGCTGGCACGAGAGATCTCCTCACAGAAACTCTCTCTCTCGCTGATCGGGGTCGGGGGCATCATGACGGTGGAGGATGTCGACCTCTTCCTCTCCGCGGGGGCCGACTTTGCGATGACGGCGACAGGGGCCATGTGGGACCCCTTTCTGGCCTACCACATGAAGCAGCAGAACCTCAGGTAGACTCTTTCTTCGGCTCTTCCCTTCCCGAGATCAGCCTGGAGAAGTACTCCTCGACCTCCTGCCGATAGCTCCGGTAGGGGTCGAGCATATAGAGGATCTCGCCCTCGTCGACCTGAACGCCGAACCACTGGATGATATAGTCGAAGATCCCGGGCGTCTCCATGATCGTCCTGATGGCGATCGCCCTTCCCTGGGCGCGGGTACCGACAGGTCCGTCCCGAAGAGCCTGTCGGGTCGCCGAGGGGGAGACCAGCCGGCGATGCGTCCCCTCCTCTTCGAGGGGAAAGAAAAGGCCCGTCTCAGGGTTGGTATCGTGGTAGGCCAGATCGAGACTCTCCATCCAGGGATCCTCCCACGACACCCCCTCCTCCCTGGCAAAGCTGTCGAGAAGGACAAACTTCTGTGCCCAGTCGACGCGATCGGCGACGAGGGTCGGATCCTTCTTCTCGAGATCGCCAAGGATCTCCCTCCAGCTGTCGAGAATCCAGTCGGTGTCGTCATTTTCCCCGCGAAAGGCCTTTTCGGCCGCCTCGTAGAAAGCCCACTGGATATCGACCGCCCCGATCGTCCCCCCGGAGGACAGCTCCACGCCCCATCGCATCGACAGGTCGTGCGAGAGCCCCCTGACCGCGGCGACGGGATCGGCCAGAGGAATTTTCGGAGCCTCTCCGCGCTCGATCAATGCCAGGACAAGACGCGTCGTCCCGACCTTGAGCCCCAGGGCAAACTGCGACATGTTCGAATCCCCCAGAAGAAGATGGATTCTCCGGAAATGGAGCGGATCGGCCAGGGGTTCGTCGCGGGTATTGACGATGGAGCGGTTCATCTGGACCCACTGATAGAAGGTATTGACCACGTAGTCCGCACGCTGGGAGATCTGGTAGGGAACAGAGGGAGGGGCGTCCGAAAAGGGCAGGATGATGTCGTTTAAGCGGGAGGCGCCGACGCGGCCGGCCCCGGCGTAGATCTGGCGCGTCACGAGAAAAGCCACCAGCGGATCAAGCCCCCGCTCGTTGAAGGGAAAGCTGCGGGGCACGGAATAGTTTTCGTGGGAGCCGAAGGTGGCAAGCGTCTGGTGGTCGATATTGTTCTTGATGAAGGAGACCTGGCCGGAGAGGCCAAGATCCGCCAATGCCTCGGTCAGAAGGAGGTCTCCCGCGCGGTCCATGGCCACGAGATCCAGAATTGTCCCGCACTCGGGAGAGGCATACTCGACATGTCCCATGTCGACATAGAGCCGGCCTCCGTTTTGCAGGAATCCGCCGTTTCCGGGAGGTTCGTCGTAGGCCCTCTGATGGAGGTCGATCAGGCCCGCCCCCTTTGCCCGAAAAAGATGGTCGCGAACCCTACGAAACAGCTCCTCCTGACGGATCATGGACGCCCCCTGGCCCTCCGGCTCCCGGATAAGGAGACCGAACTCCGTCTCGATTCCGCAGAGGAACTTCAACGAAACCAGCCCGGATCGGCCGGGATCCTCCGGATCCGTGCCGTATTGTCCCGGTCGACAAGAATGCCTTCCCAGACCCTCTCCGAGAGAAGCTTCCTTCCGCACTCCCCCGCCGTTTCGGGCGAGACGGTGTTTCCGGATTCGTCCTGCCCGAGCTCTTCCGGAGAGTAGAGAGCCTCGAGAAGGACCCGCCCGATCGCAGGAAGCACCGTGGAAAGCGAGGAAGGAGCGGATGGAAGTCGTCCCTCGAGGAGCTTGGAGAGTTTGAGTCTCGTCTCTTCGTCCGGGGCCAGGACCGATTGACGTGTGGAACGGAGAATATTGCCGTCGAAGGAGACCTGAAGGAGGAGGTCCTGATCCGGAGTCCGGCCGACTTCGGCCAACAGGACATTCAGGATCACCGGAGCCACCGAGACATCCTCGAAGGCGCCCTTGAGTCTCGGAGCCAGACCGAAAAGAGCCAGCCTTTCGATCGTCACGTCTTGGGGGGAGCGCTGGAACCCCTCGACATGGGCGAGGGAGAGAAGCTGTCCTCTCACCGACTCGAGGTCGGCCGGATGGCCGATCCCGGCCAGGGCCATCCGGTCGTAGAGCTCGAAAAGCTTGGGCGTCTGACGGTGAAAGGTGGCCAAAACGATCCCTTCGAGGACGGAGACGGCCAAAACGGGAGCCGCCCGCTCAAGCTGGGAGGAGATGTAGTCCCGCCTTTGGTGAACGGCATCGATCCATCGGTAGGGCTCATCGAACACGCAACACCTCACTTCTGTATAGAAGGGCAATCTCAGAGTCGGAGACCGTCTCGAGAGAGCTGCCCGTCAAAAGGCGCACGACCGGCCAGACCGGATCCTGGCCCCCGACCCCCCCCGTGGCCGAATCAAAATAGGAGGCGGTTTCAAGGAGGCGAAGAGAAAGCAGAAGGGCCTCCTCCCGGGAAAGCGCGGCGAGCCGCTTCTCCCCCCACCGGTCAAGGTAGCGAAGAATCCCCTGAACCTCCGGAGATCCGGAGCCTCCCACCGAAAACTCCACCCCTTCGAAATGCGCCCCAAGGATGTCGTAGAAATAGATCCTGACGGCATCCCCATCCCGGGCGACAAAGAGGGGCGCCACGGCGCCGATGCCCTCCACGGCCATGGGCAGATTGTCCTTGAGCAACTGCGCCAGGATCCGGAGCTTCCCCTCGAGCGAGATCTCGGAGAGTTGGCTCCTGCGGTAGAACTTGAGGGAGTGATCGAGGATGCGCCCCATCTCGAGCGCCATGGCGGGGGAGCCGGAGATGGCAAGAAGGGCCGATCCGTCGATCTCGAGGATCTTGTCGACCCGGTTGGACATGATCCGGTTCGAAGCGGTCGCTCTCCGATCCCCCGCCACAAGGACCCCCTCTTTGTAGTGGAAGGCCAGGATGGTCGTTCCGTGGGCGGCGCCCCGGAGACCCTCCCCGCCGGAGAGGCGGGAGCTTCCCTCGAGCAAAGGAGAGGAGGCGTAGGGACGGAGAAGATCGGGAAGATACCCCGGCCGCGGCGGAGGTATAGGGGAGTCTCCCTGGAGGGACTTTCTCTCGGAAGGGTTCACGACCTACTCTCCCGTCCGTTGGCGGTAGCGCTCCGACTGCTTCGGGTCGACCTTCCGCATGCGATCCATCATCCTGTCCCGAATGGGTTTCGGATCAAGGTTCTTGGGGGCCGGAGCCGCGGGATCCTGGCTCTTTTTTGTAGGGAAGGGAACCCTGTCCTGCTCCTCAAGTCTTCCCGGCGTTGTCAGTGCGATGCCCCTCAACCGATTGCCCATGGGCAGCCCGATCCTATCTGTTCGCTCCACCGTAGCCTCCTTCGCTGTTCATCTCCCGAATGACCGCCCCGAGATCCGCCGGGTCGTCCATTTCGGCAATCCGGTCCAAAAGACGCCGAACCTTGCCCGCATCGGCTTCAAGATAGGGAGGAAGATCGAAGCTCTCCCCTCCCACAAAGACGATCCTCTCCCACCCGGCCTCCCGAACCTCACCTCCGAAGCGGGAGAGTATGGCCGATCGGATCGGAGCCCGACCCAGAGCAGGAGGATTGAGGCAGGCATCAAGCACCTCCTCGGGCCGGGTCAGCCGCCTCAT
Source organism: Nitrospirota bacterium (assembly GCA_021801345.1). Lineage (GTDB taxonomy): Bacteria > Nitrospirota > Leptospirillia > Leptospirillales > Leptospirillaceae > UBA4572. The sequence continues at coordinate 35,745 of JAJYYA010000066.1, read as the reverse complement.
GCTCCCCTCCTCTTCGAGAGGCCAGAAAAGCCCCTCCCCCGGATCAATGTCGTGGTAGGCCAGATCGAGACTCTGAAGCCAGGGATCCCCCGAGGAGACTTTTTGCTCCTGACAGGCCCATGAGAGCAGGGATTCTTTGGCCACCCAGTCCACCCGGTCTGCGAGTCGGTCGGGATCGGCCCGATAGTCGGAAAGGGCCCGGTCCCACTCCTCGACAACCCAGCGGTCCTCTTCGCTTTGCACGACCCGATCGACCTGCGTGCGGTAGAGGGAAAGGATCTCGTCGGCCGTCATTGTCCTCCCGTTCTCGCAGGCCACCGCGACCTGTCCCTTTCGGGCCCGGGAGATGGAGCGGATCGCCGCCACCGGATCGGCGAGGTCGGGAACCGGACCAGGCCGGAGAAAGAGGGCCGCGAGGACGAGGCGCGTCATCCCCACCTTCATGGCCGTCTGCCACTCCGACATGTTCGCGTCCCCGCAGATAAGATGGAGGCGGCGGTAGCGATCCCTGTCGGCATGGGGCTCGTCGCGGCTGTTCACCAGAGGGCGACGCTGCATCGTGTCGACCCCCGTAAGAGTCTCCATGAAGTCCGCCCGCTGGGAGATCTGGTATCCGTCCGCACGGATCCCGTCCTCCCCCTCCCGGCCCACCTTCCCCGCCCCGGTCAGGAGGATGCGGGCGACAAGAAAGGGGGTGAGGCCCCGGGCGATCTCGGAGAAGGACATTTCCCGGGGAAGCAGGTAGTTTTCGTGGCAGCCGTAACTGTGTCCGTGGAAGTCGGTATTGTTCCGGTAAAGTCCGAGGACGCCGGGCCCTTTGAGAGACTCCTCCCTAAGGCGCACCGCCTCGCGGAGGATCTCCGTCCCCGCCCGGTCGAAAAGAAGCAGATCGCGAAGCGTCAGACACTCGGGGGTCGAGTATTCGGGATGGGTATGGTCGTTGTAGAAGCGCGCCCCGTTCTTGAGGATCCGGTCGCTCTTGGACTCCCGAAACGAAAATCCCCTCTGAATATCCGTCTGGAGGAAGGCCTCCTCCTCTTCGTCCTGGGCGAGACGCTCGGCCCGCCCCCCCCGGGCATCGGCCCGGGGATCCTCCTCGTCATAGGCCCAGTTGCCGAACGAGGTCTCCCGGTAGGCCCGGACGAGCTCCATCGACTCGACCACCGGATCGGAGCTCTCCAGATCCTTTCGGATGATGCCGAACTCGGTCTCGATCCCGCAGAGAATATCGGCCGTTCCAAAACGGCAGGGATCCCTTCGGCTCTCGGGGGCCATGGACGGAAGCTACTCGATCGCCCGGGAGACAAAACGCGCTCCCGGTGCGCTCCGGACGCGCCGCACATCGACCACGTCCTGGGTTTCGATGTCCTGTAGTCCCATCCAGTCGAGGGCCATCTCCGGCGGGGGGAGGATGTCTCCTTCCTCGAACTCGGTGTTCACGGCCCAGAGAAGATCGTCGAGGGTCAGCCCTCCCCCCTTCTCCTCCTCGATTTCCCGGAGGAGCGCCCGCTCCTTCGCCCGCTGGACGATCGATCCGAGAACGGCTCCGCTCGAAAGGTCAGACCGGTAGATCGGCGTTCTCGCCCCGGAGCGCCGCAGGACCTCAAAGACGATGTTGGCATCGGAGCGTTCGAAAAACCGGTCGCGGAAGCCTTGCAGGAGCGCCTGCCGATCGCCGGCAGAGGGATCGAGGGGAACGGTCTCTCCCATGTGGATCCCGAGGATCTCCAGCGCGGCCTCAGAAGAAGGACGGAGCACCTTGATCTTGCGGTCGATCCGGCCCGGACGGAGGATTGCCGGGTCGATCATCTCGGGGCGGTTGGTGGCAAGGATGACCATCTCGAAGCCCCTGGGTCCTTCAAGTCCATCGAGAAGCGCACAGAACATGGGGACGATCGTATTGTGGATACTGAAGCCCCGACCGCTCCGGCGGGTTCCGAGGATCGCCTCCGCCTCGTCGATGAAGAGAACGGGGAAGTCTCCCGCCGCCCGGATCTTCTCCCCCTCTTCGAAGAGCTCGCGGACGATGCGCTCGGACTCGCCTAGCCACATATTGAGGATCTCCGGACCCTTGATGTGAAAAAAGACCCCCTTGAGATCCCGGCCCTTCTTGCCGGAGAGGCGCTCGGCAATCTCCCGGGCGGTGGCCTTGCCGATCAGGGTCTTTCCGCAGCCCGGAGGGCCGTAAAGAAGGAATCCCCGGGGGGAGCGAAAGTTGTAGCGGGCATAGGACTCCGGGTAGAGAAGCGGATTCAGGATTGCCTTTTTGATCTCCCCGATGGCCTCCTTCTGGCCTCCGATCGACTCCCAGCCGACCTTGGGCACCTCGGCCAGAAGATACCCCTCCTCCCGCTTCCGGACCCTTTCGACAATCACCCGGGAGGTGCTGTCGAGACGGACGAGATCTCCCGCCGACAGGCTCTCCCCTTCGAGGCTCTCCGACCGGTCGATGACGGTCCCGAGCTGGCTGTCGGGACGGTCGGAGCCCACCTCGACGCGCCCGTCGGGAAGCTCCCGAGCCACCCGGACCACGGGGCCGGCCATGTCGAGGCCGAGTGCGCCCAGAACGGAGAGCGCCTCGTTGAGACGAACCCTGTCGCCCTTTTTGAGAGTTAACAGGTCGACCCGCGGATCCACAGAGGCCTGGTAGTCCCCTCCCCCGACCGTGACCCACACAAGTCCGTCCTCCGCCCTCCCCAGACAGGTCCCGATCCGGAAGGCCGGCTTGGTCACCTTCTCCAGAACCTCGGAGAGGCGAGCCGACTCGTCGGAGATCTTCTGCCAGTCGTTTTCGATCTCGAGAAGCCGCTTCTTGATCCTGTAGGCGAGCCGGATCTCCTCCTCTTTTCCGTCGAGTCTTCGCAGGAGGCTCTCCACCCCCTCGAGAATCTCGGCAAAGGGCCCGGCCCCCCCGCCTTCGCTCTGAGAATGAGCTGAGGCGGAGGCGGGAGACTTTCTTGTCAGAGGATCATTCTTGTCCATGAACGGGGACCTCGTCGTCAAAAGAGTTGTCTGCCCGCCCCTTCCCAACCCGGTAGGGTCTTTGGGAGGGGATCGGCATACGGGCACAGCCAAAGCGGTAACGATTGTCAAAGGTCCGGCTCGCGAAATGGCTCCACAAAAAGCGCGAGGGCCGCCTTCAAGACTCCTCTATCATCCTACGGCCCCCCGCCTTCGAGGTCAATTCTGGCCTCAAAGAGATTATTTCCGTCAGAGGTTCTGAAGAATATGCTCCTCGGGAATCGCCCTCTCCTTGAGGACCCCGATCGTCTCCTCGACCATCTCCTTCATGCCGCAGAGGTAGGCCACCGTTCCCGGAAGCGGGTGCGATTCGGCCCTGAGAATGTGCTGGACAAATCCCGAATGCCGGTCCCATTTCGCGTCGGGGAAGGTCACCGTCACGACGACGTCCACCCCCATCGCGCTCCATGCGGCAAGATCCTCCCCAAAATAAAGGTGGTTCGGGGTCATCGTTCCGAAATACAATGCCAGGCGTCCGAACTCCGACCGTCGCCGGAGAGCCTCGAGCAGGGTCGAACGAAGGGGGGCGATCGCCGTCCCGACACCGACGAAGAGAAGATTCCGGCTCTTGTGGGGATCGAGGGGAAAGCCGTTTCCGAGGGGTCCCTCAAAGGAAAGGATCTCTCCTCCCGTCAGGGAGAAAAGCCTCTCCGAAACCCCCTTCCCGCGCTTGACCAGGATCTCGAGATATCTCTTTTCGTAGGGGGGAGAGGCGATGGCAAAGTAGGCGCCCTTCTCCCCCTCCCAGAGGACCCGGATGAACTGCCCCTGGACAAAGTCCACCTCCCCCCTCTCCGGCACCAGTCGAAAAAGCCTCACATCCTCGGCAAAAGAGTCGATCCGTTCAATCCGCGCCGTCATTGCATCACCCATGAGTTCGATTCTCCTTCATTTTTTCTCTCCCGCCTTGCAGGCAGAGCGGCTTTCGCCTATTGTAGAGCGGAAGGGGAGAGAGTCCTTCCCGGGACTCCCATCACATCCACCATGAGCTTTTGAGGTTCCCATGTCAAAACCAGAGATGATCCGGACCACCTATACGATCCGAACCGACGACCTTACCCGCGCGGCGAACCTCATTGCCCGCGAGATGAGCCTGGGCGTCAAGAAGACCTCCTACGAGACGGCCCAGACGGAACGCTTTGCCGCCCGTCCGGCCCTTTTGAAGACCGGCAAGGGCAAGGCCACGGTCGAGATCATGGTTCCGTCCCAGCGCATCGCCTCGGCCTACGGACTGGTGCTGTCGATCGCCGGAGAGATCAGCTGTCTCAACATCCTGAAGTCGATCGAGCTCACCGACTTCCATCCTCCGGAGACGCTCCTCTCCCGCTTCCCGGGCCCCCAGTTCGGTGCCGAGGGCATCGCAAAGCGGCGCAAGATCAAAGATCGCCCCCTCTTCATCACCGTCCTCAAGCCGTCCCAGGGACTCACGCCCGCGGAGTACTCCCACATCGCCTACGAAAGTCTGGTGGGCGGCATGGATGTGGTCAAGAGCGACGAACTCCTCCAGGAGCCTGCGGAGGATTATATCAAACGTCTTGAGGCGACGGTCGAGGCCGCAAGACGTGCCGAGGAGGAGACGGGAGAGCCCAAGTGGGTCATGATGCACACGGTGGACAGGCCCTCCGCCATGGTCGAGCGCTACCTGGCCGGGGGACGGGCCGGAGCGAAGATCGCCATGCTGAGCCCCGCCGCCTCGGGCTTCCCCATGCTCGAAGAGCTGGCCCGCCATGCCGTCGCCCCGATCATGGCCCACATGGCGACCTCCGACTGGCTCTGGCAGCCCCACGGAATGTCCGTCCGGGCCTGGGCCCGGTTCATGCGGATCCTGGGCTCGGACATTATCCTCTATCCGGCCCTTGCGGGAACGCTTAAAGCCAAGAAGAGCCACCTCAAGAGCGTCCTTGAAATCTGCAATGAGCCCATGGGCCCACTGAAGACCTCCCTGATCGCCGTCGGCGGAGGAATGCATGCGGGGACACTCGGGATCCACGCCGACATCTTCGGACCGGACTTCGCCTACCTCTGCGGAGGAGGCGTCTGCGGACATCCGGACGGCGCGAGGGCGGGAGGACAGTCGATCCGGCAAGCCTGGGAGGCCTGGTCGCAGAAGATCCCCCTTGACCGCTACCGCAAGACCCACAAGGCACTCGATCGCGCTCTCACGGCGTTTGCGACCTACGTCTAGACCTCGTGGCAGTGAAGCCTCTCTCCCCTTTGTTCGGGGCCGCGACCGATCAAAAGGGCAATCGCCAGCGCCGCTCCTCCGGCAACGGCGACGAGCGCCAGGTCGAGTCGCCCTCCGGCGACCTTGGCCAGATGGGCTTCAAGCGGTGCGGTCGCCGCCGCCAGAAGATTCCCGGTCTGGTAGACCACCCCGGGGAAGGTGCCCCGGATCGCCGGAGGGGAGAGTTCGTTGAGATAGGCGGGGACCACGCCCCACGCCCCCTGAACGGCACACTGCATCAGGAAGGATCCTGCCGCGATCGCGGCGAGCGACCCGCCGAACCCCCAAAGCGGAAGAAGGGCGATCGCCATGAGTGAGGCGAGCCAGATCGCCCGCCTCCGGCCGATACGCTCGGAGAGCGTCCCCAGGACAATACCGCCCATGATCGCCCCGGTATTGTAGAGCACGGCCAGCCCCCCGACCGTCTTCGGGGAGAGCCCCCGGCGGCTTTCGAGAAGGGTTGGATAGAGGTCCTGTGTTCCGTGCCCGAGAACGTTGAAGGCGGTCATAAGGAGAATGGCAAAGGCCCCGACCTTCCAAAATCTCCGTACGGTCGCCGAAAAGGAAGGGACGGGAGATTTGCGCCCCTCGGAGAAGGCGGCCGACTCCGGGACCCCCCGCCGCACAAAAAAGACGACGAAGGCGGGAAGGATCCCGAGCATCAGAAGCCCCCGCCATCCGGTCACGGGATAGAGCAGGGCATAGGCGAGTGCCGCCAGAAGATAGCCGAAGGGATACCCGGCCTGGAGAAGTCCCGAGACGAACCCCCGACATCGGGGAGGAACGCTCTCCATGACAAGGGAGGCGCCCGCCCCCCACTCGCCCCCCATCGCGACCCCGAAGAGCCCCCGGAGAAGAAGAAAGCTCCCGATCGAAGGCGCCAGCGCGGAGAGAAAGGCAAAAAGGGGATAGAGAGCCATGACCGCCATGAGGACCGGTCGCCGCCCGAAACGGTCGGCAAGGCGGCCGAAAAGAAGCGCTCCGACCGGGCGGGCAGCCAGGGTCAGAAAGAGGGCCATCGTGACCGTGACGAGCCCCACCCCGAAGGTCCGAGCCACATCCTTCATGACGAAGACCAGAAGAAAGAAGTCGAAGGCGTCGAGGCTCCACCCCAAAAATGCCGCGCCCACAACCCGGCGCTCGAAGCCTCCCAGCGCCTTCCAGTCGCCGCTAAACGGCACGGGGACTCCGGAGGCTGCCGACGGGTCCGCCCTTCATCCTACGATCCGACATTGAACCCCCCCACAAAGCCTTTGATGCGGGCGATCTCGCATGCGATCTTTTCCCGCATTCCCGGAAAGTCCGTCCTTTTCTCGAGTTCCGCGGAAAGGTCCGCCAGAGGCTTGGCGCCCATATTGGCGGCCGCCCCTTTCATTTCGTGTGCGGCGGCGGAGATCTCCTCCGGAGTCCCCCCGGCCAGGGCCTGATCAAGCCGGGCAGACATTTCGGCGAGGGAATCGAGGAAGAAGGCGAGCATCTCCTTCCACGCCACCGGATCGTCTCCGAAAATCTCGGAAAGCCGGTTCACGTCGACGGCAGGAGCCTGGCCGATCAGCCACCTCTTCACCACCGTCTCGAGACTCTCCCTCCGCAGGGGCTTCGAGAGATAGTCGTCCATCCCGGCGGAAAGGCAGGTTTCCCGATCCCCCTCCATGGCGTTGGCCGTCATGGCGACGATGGGGGTGTGTTCCGCTCCCTTGACCGCCTCTCGCTCGCGGATCCTGCGCGAGGCTTCGAGGCCGTCCATGACCGGCATGCGCACATCCATGAAGACCACCCTGAAGGACTCCCGATCGAGGAGTTCGGTCGCCTCCTGACCGTTGGAGGCGACCGAGACGCAGAGCCCCATCTGCTCGAGAAGCAGCCTCCCCACCCGCTGATTGACGGCATTGTCCTCGACGAGGAGGACTTTGGCTCCCTTGGCTTCCGTGACGGCCGGCACCCTCTCTTGATCTGACACATGCTCCTCCCCGGAATTCGCGCCCCCCCGTCCGGCATTGGCCAGCGAGAGAAAAAACCGCGAAGGGAGCAGGGGAAAGTCGACAGGAATCCCCCCCGCTCTCCTGATACACTCCTCCGTTTCGGGAGCGCTTCCCCCTTTGATGGGGGAGAGCAAAACAGTCCCCCCGAAGCGTTTTTTGAGGCGTCCGACGAGAGCGGCACACCTCTCATTGCCCTCCGTCTCCTTTTCGTAGAGCCAGAGGACGATCCCTCCCCTGTCCCCGAACGGGCTTTCGGGAAGATCCTCCGCTTCCCCCTTCGCCTCGACAAGATCTGTCTCCCAGGCCCTGAGAAGACGGACAAAGGGACGCCGCTCCGACTCGTTCCCTCCCCCGATGAGAACGGGGGTTCCCGAAAGGGCAGAGAAGGACCGTCCTGCCCGGAAGGTCGCCGGTGGATCCAGAGGGATGCGAAAGAAGAAGGTCGATCCCTCCCCCACAACACTTTCGACGCCCACATCTCCGCCCATCGCAAGAACCAGGCGACGGCTGATGGCAAGACCAAGACCCGTCCCCCCGAATCGACGGGTCGTGGAGCTGTCGCCTTGCACGAAGGGCTTGAAAAGGCGGGACAAGGCCTCCGGTGCGATCCCGATTCCGGTATCCTTCACCCGGCACAGAACCCAGACCCTTCCCTCATCGTTGGCGGGGCCCTCCGCCCGTTCGATACGCTCGAGCGAGAGTCCGATCGCCCCCTTTTCGGTGAACTTCACCGCATTGCCGAGAAAGTTCAGCAGAATCTGCCGGAGGCGGGTTCCGTCCACCCGGACGAACTCGGGAAGGGAGGGATCAATGAAGACGGAGAGTCCCAGCGACTTCTCCCGGGCCCGGGGACTGGCGACAAGAACGGCATTTTCCGCCAGCTCGTAGAGTGACACATCCTCCTTGTTGAGATCCATCCGGCCGGCTTCAATCTTCGAAAAGTCGAGGATGTCACCGATGATCGAGAGGAGACTGTCGGCGGAGATCTTGATGACGTTGGCGTAGTCCCTCTGGACGGCGTCGAGATCTGTGTCGAGAAGAAGATCGGCCATTCCGACCACGCCGTTGAGCGGCGTCCGGATCTCGTGGCTCATGACGGAGAGAAAGTCCGACTTGGCCCGGCTCGCCTCCTCCGCCGCCTCCTTTGCCTCGCGGAGATCCTGTTCCATCTGGAGGCGCCGGGAGATATTCCGGGCGTAGACAATGATGACGGGTCCCTCCCGCATCGTCATTTTTTGGAGAAAGGTCTCAACCGGATAGTCGCTCTTGTCGGAGCGTCTATGCACCGAGCGATAGGAGAGACTTTCCTCCTCTCCCTCGAGGAATCTCCGAAAAGCTTCCCCGGACTCGCCCTCCTCCACGCTCTCCGAAAAGGGGGTCCGAAGGAGTCCTTCGGCCGTCAGTCCAAGATTTCCGAGGGCGGACTCGTTGGCATAGAGAACGGTCCCGCTGCGGCCGTCGACGATATAGATCTCCTGCTCGCTCTGCCTCAGGACCCGAGACAAAAACAGGATCTCGTCGCCGGCGCTCTGAATGTCCTCCGCGATCTCTCCACCTCCACTGATTCTCCCGCTCCTTCCCTCTTTAACACGGGACGGATCCGTCCCCGCGAGAAACCGGAGCAGGGAGGAAAAGGGAAGGAGGATCCCCTTCCGAAGATGACGGATGAGGCGCAGTGTCGCGAGAGCGGACAGGGTCGACAACAGAAGGATGAAAAGGGCATCGGCCTGGATAACCCTTCGAATTTTCGAGAGAACGGCGCGGTGATGTTTTTTTTCCTGGCGCAATCCCCCCGACAGACCCTCCCGGTCGATGGACTGGAGAACCGTCTGGAGAGCCACCAAGGCCTGCCTCCGCGCGCGATCGCTGTCGGAGAGGAAGAGAACCGTCGCAAGAGCCCGCGTCTGAACAAGGAGAAGTGTCGCTCTTTGCCGATCGGAAGGGGGAAGAAGATCCGGAGATTTCACGCCTGAGGAGAGACGGTGGTAGACGCGGGAGAAATGAAGGCGTTGAGAAGGATCGTGGTCCAGATAGGTGCGCCCGGCATCGGATTCGAGAGCGAGAAGGTCGTCACGAAGAATGACGAGACGCGAGAGTCTTTCCGAGGAGCGGGAGAGGGCGTTGACCGATCCGATGATGCTTGCAAGGGCAAAGACGGTGACAATCAACCCCAGAACGGCCAGGGCCACGTTGAGGCGGGTTTCGAAGCCCCCTCCCCGGCCATCATCGGTCCTTCTTGCTCCCCGACCGAAAACCGGCAATCGTCCGCTCATCAGGCATCCTCCTCCCGAGAGTGGATATTCCTCCAGACGAAAAAGGATTGCAAGGGGTCTATCTGTGGCGGGAGGAGAAGGCCCCCCGGATCGTCTGTACGATACGGGATGTTCGAGATGTCACGATGTTCAGAAGGCGCTTCAGAAGATTTCCGGAGGTCATCTCGCGCATGTTGGCCACGCTCTGGGCCAGCTTGTCGGAGAACTCCCGCATCTCGCGCATCTTTGACTGGAGCTCCTGGATGTTCCCCGTCACCGCATCGAGCTCCTTGTCGATCGAGGAGACGGTCCGGGCGATCTCCTCCACCGCCTTGCGCGTCCGGTCGGAAAGCTTCTTGATCTCGTCGGCCACCACCGCGAATCCCCGTCCGGCCTCCTTGGCATGGGCCGCCTCGATGGCCGCATTGATCGACAGGAGATTGACCTGGGTCGAGATCTCGCGGATCTCTCCCCCGATCTTCCCGATCGTCTCGAGAACATCCCGGAAGCTGGCCAGGTTGGCAATCGCCTGGTCGGAGGCCGTGATCAGCGCGCCTACATCCACCCGCTCCATCTGCCCGAGAAGAATCCCGTTGATCTCCCGCATGTTCCGGTCGTGCATGCGGTTGACCTCTTCGAGCTGGACGATGTAGTTCTGGATGAAAACGATCTCCTTCTGGATGTCTCCTAGTGCCAGAAGATCTGTCTGCTCCCCTTCAGCGATCGGCATGCCGTCCCCCCTGGTTAAACATCCCGCCGAAGCTCAGCGCTTAATCGCTGTCAGCGCGGCGATCTTTTTCAACAGACTTCCGAAATCGACCGGCTTTGACTCGTACTCGTCGCACCCCGCCTCGAGAGCGCGCTCCCGGTCTCCGGAAATGGCGTTGGCCGTCAAGGCGATGACGGGAATGTGGCGAATCGCCGGATCGGTGCGAAGCTTTGTGGTCGCATCCCAGCCATTCATCATGGGCATGCTCATGTCCATCAAAATGATGGACGGCGCCTCCGCCTTCGCGACCGCAAGAGCCTCTTTTCCGGTCGACGCCACGATAACCTGGAAGCCCTCACGCTCGAGGCGCCGAAGCATGATCTCTCGAGTAAGCGCATTGTCGTCGGCAACAAGAATCTTCGTGGCCATAAAATCCTCCTTCCACGGAAGACGGGGAGTCCAAAGGGGTGCATGATCATCTGCGCACCAATGGTGACATATTCTCCCACGGATTCCAAGAGATGGAGAAGAGCTCCGTCTGCGGCCCCTCCAAAAGCGGAAAGAGAGGACTCCTTTCCAGACGGCGGGCCGCGCAATGGCCGGACGGCTCAGGTGACTCTTCGGTACGGGGAGCGAAGAACTTGAGAGAGTCCCTTAACGCTTCCTTCTCGAAAGATCCCGGAGCAGGAAGCGCCTCACGCTGGTCTTGGGGCGTCTTCTTTCAGACGAACCCGGCCCTCCCCCGGGCAGAAGTGACATCGGCCCCTGACTCGATGCCATAGAGCTCCGCAAGCGTCAACGGACCGGATACAATTTTTGAAAATCCGTGAGCCCTCCCCCAGGCGAGACACTCCTCCTCAGAAAGTCGTCCGATGTCGATATGGGCATGAAGCCGTCCGGGACGACGTATCGCCTCATGAATCCGGCTGACCGGCTCGTTTGCCGTCAGCAGGAAAAGAACCCGGAGTCCCCGTCCGATAAAGCCGTCGCTCGAGTTGAGGAGGGTCGAAAATCCGGGCGACATCTGACCGTCCACCCCCAGGAGGTCCCCGACGTCTTCGAGGACGATGAGGGTCCATCTTCGAGACGCGTCTTCCTCGTCCTCGGCGACCGAGGAAAGAAGAGAGAAGACCGACTGCTCCTCCGCCAGGAAGGTCGCGGGAGACCATACGATCGACGTTTTGCACCAGGAGCGCCAGGATGTCGCCAGCGCATGGATGAAATGACTCTTGCCCGTCCCGGGAAGTCCGGTCAAAAGAAGAAGCCTGCCCGTAAGCCGCTCCGGCTTGAGCGAGACCAGCGAGTCCATTCTCTCTCTCACGCCGCCCGGATAGTTTTCGCGGATCGCTTCCCACGAAAGGGGTTCAAGCTTTCGTTCGATCTGTTCGGGATGCCCGTAAGATCCCTTGCACCAGAGCTCAATCGGAATATCCTCCCGCTCTCCCTTCCGGTCGTTGAAGTCCGTCTTCGAGATCGCCTCCACAATCCTGTCCCGGCTTTCCGGGGTTCGACAAAACCAGGTGACGCTGACCGTCTTCTTTTTTCCGGAGCGCTCGACCTTCACGACCCTGTCTCCATTTTCCCCTCTGTACAGGGACTCTTCCGGACCCCGCTGCCTGTCTTGGTCCTCCATGTCGTCGCAGGCCGAAAAGGTCAACGATTTTTGCGAGCCAACCATCTCTCCCAGAAGGCCCATTTTCTCCAGGCTCCGTTCGACATCCCGAGAAAGATTGCCAAACTTCACCCAAAGCGTATGGGGGTGAGACCTCTCGAGCAAGGGAGTGAGATGGATCTCGATCCCACCGTCAGGCGATCCTGCCGGATCCGGGACCCATCGGGCAGGCTCAAGCCTCCTCTTCTCGCTGACAAGAAAGTCCTGTATTTCCATACGGATCCTTTCGCAATAGGAGATTGTTACAAGCCATTTGACAAGAACCGCCTCGTAACCGACAAAGGGACTGCGCTTCCTTTATGGAACGAGAGGAAATGGGGACGGGGATCTCCGACTCATTTCCGACGGGAACGAAAACTTCGGGAAGGACGCCCTGGAAGCTCTCTTTGTCGGGAGATCAAAAACACCATCCTCACTTATTGGGAGAGATCCGGAGGAAGCGGGATTTTTAAAAGGGATTTCTTGGCTTGAACCTTGAAATGGCTCCCCGGGCAGGGCTCGAACCTGCGACATGGTGATTAACAGTCACCCGCTCTGCCAACTGAGCTACCGGGGATCGTGGGAGGAGTCTTGAAGGCTTGTGCCTGAAGCACAGTCGAATATCTTATGTTTTTCGGGAGAGAAAATCAACGGGCGGGGCTCTTTTTTTCGACCACGCCTCAGATCAGAAAAAATCGTTGATGAAGTAGCGGCTCAGGTTGAGCCCCTGATTGGTGTAGCTCGACCCGATGGACGCTCCGTAGGGGAGATCGGGGACGCGATCCATCTTCTCGTAGCGGAGCTTGAAGACCGGCTGGCCGTCGGCGATCCGGAAGGGAACGTCATGAGGCCGAACCTCGAGAACCCCCCGGGCCCCCTCCCCCGACATGCCGAAGCCGGGGTCGAAAAACCCGGCATAGTGCGTTCTGAGCTCTCCGGCAGCCGCATCGAAGGGCATCATCTCCGCCGCGAGGTCGTGGGGGACCCGGATCTTGGCGCTTGAGGCGAAGAGGTAGAACTTTTCCGGTTCAAGGACCATCTCCCCCCGAGGGAAGGGAGCAATGGCCTCCCAAAACTCCGTCGCCTTCTGGGAATCTCCGGGAACGAGACTCAGGATTCCGGCATCGTGCCGCGCACGAAAGCCGATCACCGGCATCCCGGAAAGCTTGACTCCAAGGTACAGGGAGCCGTCTGTAATTCTGTCGAAGACGTGTCCTCCGGAGCCTCCTCCCTCCGTAAAGTAGAGAGGAGAGACCCGATGGCGCTCCATGATCTGGGACTCAGACAAAAACTCCCTCTTCTCGAAAAAGCGCATCTGACAAAGAGCCAGTCCTTCGCTGACCTTCAAGGAGAAGGATCTTGAAAAAATTTCGAGATACAGCCTTCCCGAGTACCCGGAAGGCACATCGTCGAACCGGTCCCCCGTCTCGGTGATGATACGGGTAAAGACATCGAGGCGACCGGTGGAGGACTTGGGGTTCGCCTTTGCCGAAAGGGTCGGGGGAAGGCGCAATGACTCGAGAAGGGGGACGAGATAGACCGCCCCCCGCTCAAGGTAGGGGGAGGCGCGAAGGTCGACGGAGTAGAGTGCGAGATCGGGAAGGATGGCCGACACCGGGGTCGAAAGCGGAAGAAAGCTCGATCGGAGCCTGTATGCCGTATGTCCGAGTCTCAGGTCGAGGGAGGAGGGCTGAATCTGCCGCACTCCAAAGGGAACGTCGGACAGCAGGACCCCGGAGTCGACAAGGCCCCGGATCTGGCAGTCGCTCAGCGTTCCCAAGGCCACTCCTCGCGGCGGTCGAGATCCGGGGCGACAGACTCCCAGAGGGGCCCCTCCTGCCGGTTCCATCCGTCGACAAAGACATGTTTCGACAGGGGCTGTCGGTAGGCCCACTCCTCGGTCTCGAGCATGGGCCTTCGGGGGAACTCCCGCACATAGCCGAGACAGAGAATCCCGATCGGCCGGACGTGGTAAGGGAGGTTCAGGATTCCCTGAACATCCTCCCTCCGGAAGATCGTGACCCACCCCATCCCGACCCCCTCCGCACGAGCCGCCAGCCAGAGATTCATGATGGCGCAGGAGGCACTGTAGAGGTCTGTGTCCTGGTCTGAGAGGCGACCGAGAACGAACGGGCCTTCCCGGGCGGGGTCGATCGTGACTCCGATCAGAAGGGGAGCGTCGAGGATGGCCTCGACCTTCAAGGAGAGGAACTTCTCCGAGCGGGGGGACTCGAAGACGATCGCCGCCGCCTGACGCTCCTTGTCCACCACCCGCTTGAGCTCCCGGCGGACCTCCTCCCGTTCGATCAGAATGAAGTTCCAAGGCTGCATGAAGCCGACGGAGGGCGCATGATGTGCCGCCTTCAGAAGACGCAGGACAACCTCCCGGGGAATCGGGTCGGGAAGAAACTCGCGACGGATATCCCGCCTCGTATAGATGGCGTGATAGACTCCCAGCCGTTCCGCTTCGGGAAGAGAGTGATCCGGGCGCGCGGTCCTTCCCGTATTGGAGTCCTTGTCCATAAAATGATCCCCTGTTTTAAACGCTATCCCAATCCGGAAGAGATCCTTCTCCGCACATCCTTTGCCCCCAGTTCCCCTCCATGATCCGGCCCGAGGGGAGATCTCCGCGCAAGAGGGGCCTCCTCAAGCTTGGGGGCTGGAGCGCTCTGAAGAATCTCCGGGGCACAAGCCTGGGAAGGGGAATTCCCCGCCACGTCGGCCATGGGATCCGGATAGGCGTAGATCTTGTTTTCATAATTCTGCAAGAGAATCTGACCATTCTCGTACCCGACGAGATAGTCGTCGGGCAGGACCGGGATCTTGCCTCCGCCTCCGGGCGCATCGATCACGAAATGCGGGATGGCCATGCCGGAGATATTGCCCTGAAGCGCCCGCATAATGGCCACTCCCGTGGAGACGGGAGTCCTGAAGTGGTTGGCGCCCCGGGTCAGATCGGCCTGGTAGAGATAGTAGGGCTTGACCCGGATCTTCAGAAGCCCCTTGAAAAGAGTTCCGAGAACCTCGGCATTGTCGTTGACCCCCTTCATGAGGACGGTCTGGCATCCGAGCGGAATGCCGGCATCGGCAAGCCGTCGGCAGGCTTCGGTGGACTCCGGGGTGATCTCCCGGGGGTGGTTGAAGTGAAGGTTCATGTAAAGGGGATGGAAGCGGGAGAGCATCCGGCAAAGCTCTGGAGTCACGCGCTGGGGAAGGGCCGAAGGCACCCGGGTTCCGATACGGATGACCTCAAGGTGTTCGATCGAGCGGAGCCCGGACAGAATCTCCTCGAGCATCTCGTCCTTGAGCATGAGGGGATCCCCCCCGGAGAGGATCACGTCGCGGACTTCGGGGTGCGCCCTGATATAGTCGATCCCCTGGCGGATCTCCGCCTGGCTGACGACCCCTTCCGGCTTGCCCACAAGACGCTTGCGCGTGCAGTAACGGCAATAGATCGGGCACTGGTTCGTCACAAGAAAGAGCACACGGTCCGGATACCTGTGAACGATCGCAGGAACGGGACTGTCCTCCTCCTCTCCGAGGGGATCGGCCGGACTCTCCCGGTCCAGCCACTCGGCCGGATCGGGGATGACCTGAAGCCCAATAGGATCCCCGGGATCGGAGATCAGCGAACGGTAATAGTCATTGATCCGGACCGGATAGAGCCCCTCGACCCTGTCGGGGCCAACCCCGTTCTCCTTGAGGATCCACTCCGGGGGAAGATCCGAGCTCCGCCTGATCCCTCCCACGAGAAGTTCCTGCCACTCTTCCATCGCCGTCCTCGCATTTGCGGAAGCTCGAATCTCCGCCATGTTTGAGACACCCGAAAATGCGCCCTGCCCCTCGAAGCCTCCCGCACGAGGACGGGCGCAAGAAGCGTCCTGACTATCCTTTCATCCTGTCGGCCGAACCGGACAAATCCTCCCCGGGGGAAGGGGGCCAGGCCGGAGACAGGATGGCATCGACCATTCCGTGAATCAGTTTTTTGTCTTTGGGACAGGCTGTGACAAGAACGCCTCCCGTACGGACCTCGTCTTGATTCTTCCCCGAGACGAAATAATAGGGACAGACCCGAATCCGGTAGCCTTCCTCCCGCTCGGTCTCAGAGGAGAAGTCGTAGCCGGTCAGAGGAAAGACATGGGTCTGCCGAAAGGGCTGAAGGATGCTCGGCCCTTGGGAAAATGACTCCAAGGCATGGAGAACGGACTCCTTCCAGGACTCCTCGGGAAGATCGTGTCCCACCACGACCCCCCGGCTTCCCCAGGCCAGGGGTGAAAAGCCGGATGGTTTAATAATGAATCGGCGCTCTCTCTGAGTCAACCCGAGAAGCCCCCCGAAGTCCCGGAGACGACGCTCCCCCGCGACAAGCGGAAGCAGGAGGGAGGCTTGGGCGGGAACCGGCGCCGGATCCATGACCCATGTGGGAGGAATCAGGCGGTCGAGAAGCGCCACTCTCTCAGGCGCGATCTCCCGGCTCCAGTGCTCCCGGAGCGCCGGGTGGTGCCAGAGGGCCATTCCCGCCTTCTCCTCAAGCCATGGCTTGACCGGAGGAGTGATCCGGACCCTTCCCCCCTTGGCGAAGTAGAGCATGAGGTCCGACTTGGGAATGTTGGGGAGATCGAAGAGCTCGAAAAACCGGTAAATGATCGTAATCCTGTGCGTTTTCCCGTCGGGCGCAAGAAACAGGAAGCCGTTCTCGTCGAAGCGGAGCTCCCGGGGATGGAGACAGAATGCGGGGAAGTAGCCCCGCGACAGATCCGCCGCCAGAAGGGCCATCTCGTTTCGGTAGTCGCCCGACTCGTCGGAGACGACAATGGCCAGAACAGGGTCGGGATCCCGGGAGGCGATCATCGAGGCGAAGCCGTCGAGAATCCCTTCCCCCCCCCCGATCATCCCGGAGTATCCCCGGTCGCGGTAGAGCCGGGAGATCGCCAGAAGAAGTCCCGGACCTCCCGGGACCGCATCCATCTCCGTCAGGACCGGCCCCTCTGAGGTCAGAAGAAGGTCGGGCCGGAGAAGTCCCGGAATGTCGTTTTTGAACCGGCGCGCCAGACCATAGGAGAGAAGCTCCGGAGGCTTTCCGCGGTCGAGGTAGTCGCGAACGAACTCCAGGCCGGGGGCGGGCTCCCGATAAAGCCGGTCGAAGGCGCGATAAAAAGAAAGAAGCGCTCGTCCGAGCGAGTCGAGAAAGGGCAGGTCGATTCCCGGAAGCACGACCGGACGGGGAGAGATGCGGAAAGGCCTTTCGAAAAGACCCAGACTTTTCAGCGTGGACGAGAAGTTTCGATACAAGGCGGCTCCGGAGCGAGTAAGGATCCTCTGGACAAAGTCGGACAGGGTCCGGAACAATCTGGTCCGGAACCCCTCCCTGTGATAGAATCGGGAAAAAGACGCGTCTTGGAGTCTAACACAGTTTCCCCCCGGAAGGGACGACATGGTTGTCCGGGGAGCCTTTCCGTTCCCCGGAAAAAATACGACAGAACAGGGTCTCCGTGACAATCTCTCCCCTCGAACTTCTCTTGCTTGAAATGGCGAGCGGCTTCTATCTCGGAGCCTTCATCCTTTATCTTTCGGAGATTCTCCTCTCCCGCCCTCCCCGCATTCCCTGGGCTCCGGTCACGGCGGGCGTCGGAGGGGTCCTCTTCCAGTCGCTGGCTATCTTTATCCGGTTCGGCTTTCAGGGCCATGTGGCCCTTCTCTCCCTGCGGGAGGTTCTCTCCTTCTTCTCCTGGTCCCTCGTCCTGACATTTCTCTATCTCGAGCACCAGAAAAAAGTTCGCATTCTCGGGCTTTTCATCTTCGGGATCGCCTTTTTCTCGACCCTTATGGTCATCGGGATCTCCTTTCGCACCCCCGTCCTCGGGACAGGCGAGCCCATCGGCCTTCTTCTCTCCATCCACACCCTGCTGATCGACCTCGGACTGGCGTCGGCGGCACTCTCCTTCATGGTCTCCCTTCTTTATCTTCTTCTCGACCAGTTTCTCCGGAGAAAAATCTTCAACCGTTTTTTCAGCCGGATCCCCTCTCTCGAGACCCTTGATCAGCTCAACAACAACTTCAGCGGAATCGGGTTCGTTTTCTTGACCGCAGGTCTCTTTTTTGCCATGATTTGGTCGTGGGAGAAGTTTGGAAGAACCATTCCCCTCGCCTCCCAGGGCCGGCTGGCCTTTATCGGAGCGATCCTCGTGTGGCTGCTCTACGCCACCTCGGTCCTCGTCCGGTGGAATCGGCGCTTCAGGGGGAAACAGGCGGCCTATCTGTCGATATCGGGCTTTCTCGTCTTTGCGGCAACAATGCTCGTTCTGCTCTTTTTCTCAAAGGGCTCCCATTTCATCCTCTAGGGCCGGCCATCCGTCGGTGGGCTCCCGGAGCATCGAGACGAGCCAGGTGACAGCGGAGACTTTCATTTGATCAAGATCACCCTAGCCGGCGTCAACCATAAGACGGCTCCCGTCGACATCCGGGAAAGGATCGCGTACCCCAAGGAGCATCTGGCTCCTGCGGTACGCGCCCTGTCCAACGAAGAGACCGTCCTCGAGTGCCTCCTGCTCTCGACTTGCAACCGGGTCGAGATCCTTACCATCACATCGAACATCCATCCGTCTCCGGACTTCTTCACCGAATTTCTTTCGCGGACCCATCCTTCGCTCAACGGAGTCTCGCTCCGTCCCCACCTTTACTACAAGACGGACACGGAGGCGGTCGAGCATCTCTTTTCGGTCACGGCAAGCCTCGACTCCATGGTGGTGGGGGAGCCCCAGATCACAGGCCAGGTGAAGGAGTCCTTCGAGATCTGCCGCAAGGAGAGCTCGGTCGGTCCCTACCTGAACCAGATCTTCCAGCGTGCCGTCAGCGCCGCCAAGCGGGTTCGCTCGGAGACGGCCATCAGCCACCTCCCCGTCTCCATCAGCTACGCCGCCTGCCAGCTCGCACGAAAGATCTTCCAGGAGATGTCGAACAAGTCGGTCCTTCTTCTCGGGGGCGGAGAGATGGCGCAGCTGACGGCGCGCCACATGAAGAAGATGGGCGTCCGCTCCCTCATCCTCATGACCCGCGACCCCTCCCGGGGCGAGCCGCTGGCGGCCGAGTACGAGGCGACCTATGCCCCCATGAGCCGTCTCGAGGAGTTTCTGGCCGAGGCCGACATGGTCGTCTGCTCCACCGGGGCCGAGACCTACCTCCTGACGGTTCCGGTCATGGAGTCGGCCATGGAGCGCCGGGGATTCCGTCCTCTCTTCCTCATCGACATCGCCGTGCCCCGGAACATCGACCCCGAAATATCGAAGCTTTCGAATACCTTTCTCTACAATATCGACGACCTCAGATCCGTCGTCTCCGCGAACCAGAAGGAACGGGAGATGGAGACCTTCGCCGCCCGGGAGATCGTCCACCAGGAGGTCTCCCAGTTCGAAAAGTGGCGGGCGGAGCGTTCGACCGTTCCCCTGATCCAGTCCCTCCGGCAACACACAGAGGCTCTCCGTCTTTCCGAGATCGAACGATTCTCCCGAACACTCGATGCGCTTCCCGAGGAGAGCCGAAAGCAGGTCCTCCTCCTCACCCAGTCCCTCATGAACAAGATGCTCCACCCCGCCTACCAGGCCCTCCGAAGCTCATCGAACGTCGACGAGGCCTGGGAGTGGATCACGCGCTGCTATGGCCTTCCTCCGGACATCGTCAGGCCGACCGTGGCCGACAGGACCCGGGAGGCTCCGGAAAAATTGGTTCTGGACTCCCCCCTCTCCGATCTTCCCCTTCCCGGCGAGCAGCCTTGCTGACCTCCCCCGGAAACTCTCCCGTACGCATCGGAACCCGTGGATCTGAGCTCGCCCTGTGGCAGGCCCGCCATGTGGCCAAGCTCCTTTGGGAGACCTCCGGATGCGCCTCCGAACTCGTCGTCATCAAGACGACGGGGGACATGATCCTTTCCGTCCCCCTCTCCCAGGTCGGAGGCAAGGGACTCTTCGTCAAGGAGATCGAGGAGGCGCTCATCGCGGGAACGATCGATCTCGCCGTCCACAGCATGAAGGATGTGCCGGCCTTTCTTCCCGACGGCCTTGTCATCGGCGCCATCCTCGCTCGGGAGGATCCGCGGGATGCTCTGGTCTCCCCCCGATTCTCCTCCTTTTCCTCCCTGCCCCCCGGCGCCAGAATCGGCACCTCCTCGCTTCGGCGCATGGCCCAGCTCCGACACAAGAGACCGGACCTCCGATTCGAGTCCCTCCGGGGAAATGTCGGTACCCGGCTCAAAAAACTCGACCAGGGGCAGGTCGACGCCATCATCCTTGCCGCAGCCGGCCTTATCCGGCTGGGCTTCTCCGACAGGATCCGGGAGTTTCTTTCCCCCGAGCTCTCCCTCCCGGCCGTCGGACAGGGAGCGCTCGGCCTTGAATGCCGAAGGGGGGACGACCGGATCTCCCGCCTTCTTTCCCGGATCTCGGATCCCGAAACGACGGCCTGCGTTCTTGCCGAACGGGGCCTTCTCTCCGCCCTCGACGGGGGATGCCAGCTTCCCATCGCCGCCCATGCCCGGACCGTCTCCCCCGGAGAGATCGAACTTGTTGCCCGCGTCCTCGACGTCGAAGGCGTCACCCTCCTTGAGGAGCACAAGAGGGGATCTGCCGGGGAGGCTGCCCGCCTCGGGGTCTCGGCGGGAGAGGCTCTTCTGGCCCGCGGGGGTCAGGCGCTCCTCGACTCCCTCCTCCCGAACTCTTCCGGACATTCTCCGGCTGCGCCCTCCCGGACATCCGGGACCGATTGAAGATCGATCCCGGATCGTCCTATGATCAATCCATGCCCCTTTTCGCTGGACCCATGACACATTTCTTCTCCCCGGATCTTCGGGCCCTCCTTTCCGGAGCCCCAGCCGGAACATTGCACCCTCCCCTGGTGCGAGGGTCTCTCGATGTCTGACTCCGGCCTCCCAAAAACCCCGAACGGCGCTCCCCGGGTTTTTCTAGTCGGCGCCGGGCCGGGTGACCCGGGCCTTCTGACTTTGCGGGGAGCCCAGGCACTCGCGATGGCGGATGTTCTTCTCTACGACCACCTCGTCCCCCCCGAGCTTCTCGACCTGGCTCCCGAAGGAGCCCTTCGCATCGACGCCGGCAAGGTCCGGAACCATCCCCGCATGTCCCAGCAGGAGATCGGAGCGGCCCTGGTGGAACACGCGCGCCGGGGGGCGCTCGTTGTCCGACTCAAAGGGGGGGATCCCTTTCTCTTCGGGCGAGGGGGGGAGGAGGCCCAGATCCTCGCCCAAGCCGGGATCCCCTTTGCCGTCGTTCCCGGGGTCACATCCCCCCTCGCCGTCCCGGCCTATGCCGGGATCCCGGTGACCCACCGCGACCACAGCTCCCGGCTTGTCATCCTTACCGCCCATGACGATCCCGACAAGTGGGAGGAGGAGGACATCAAGGCTCTGGCGCGGCCGCGCCAGACACTCGTCGTTCTGATGGGCGCGCTTTACATGAAGGGGCTGGTCCTTCGCCTTCTCGCGGCCGGACTTCCGGCCAAGACACCGACGGCCATCCTCCGATGGGGAACGACGCCGCTCCAGGAGACCTTCTTTAACGACCTGGGAGACCTTCCCGCCTTTCTCGACCGCACCAGGGTCGCTCCTCCCGCCATCCTGACGGTCGGCGAGGTCGTCTCCCTCAAGGACGAGGTCGCCTGGACCCATCGCCTTCCCCTTTTCGGAAAACGCCTTCTCCTGACCCGCGATAGCGGCCACGCCTCCGATCTCGCCCGCCGCCTCCAGGCTCTCGGAGCCACGGTCCACTCTCTCCCCACCATCAGGATCTCTCCCCTCCAGTCCGGCAGGTCGGACGATCGCCTGAGCCGGCTCGGCGAGTTCCAGTGGATCGTCTTTTTGAGCCCGAACGGCGTCCAGAGCTTTATCGAGGCCCTCCGGGAAAGTGGCCGGGACCTGCGCTCCCTTGCGGGCACCCGGATCTTCTCCATGGGGCCCGCCACGGGGGAGGCCCTGAAAAGGTCCGGGCTCCTGCCCGACCTCTCTCCGGAGGAGTCTCACGGAAAAGGCGTCGTATCCGCCTTTAGAGATCTCGCCAAGGAGCCCCGCGGGAAGATTCTTCTCATCAGGGGCGACCGGGGCACCGGGACGATCCCCCAGGGGCTCGAGGCGCTTGGCTACCAAGTCGAGACCCTGTCCGTCTATGAAAATACCCTGCCGGAGATTTCCGAGGAGAAGAAGGAGCGGCTTCGGCCCCTCCTTGCAGAAGGGGCCATCGACCTGGCGATCTACTACAGTCCCTCCGCCTTCGAGGGGCTTCTTTCGCTCTTTCCCGATCAGAAAGAGGCCATCGGCCGTCTCCCGGCACTTGCGATCGGCCCGACAACCCGCAAAGAGCTCGACGTGGCGAAGGTGCGTACCGTGTGCATGGCGGCACATCCCACCACCGACTCCGTCGTCGAGGCCGCGCTGGATTTCCTGTCGGCATTCGGAAATAATGCGGAAGGACGACAACCGCCCCCCGGCGCTATGGGGGGGCAAACCCAAGGAGAGACCCTCCCGTGAGCCATCCCGTCGAACGGCCCCGACGCCTCAGAACGAACGCCCCCATCCGGAACCTTGTCCGGGAGGTGGACCTCCACCCCGACAACCTGATCCTTCCCCTCTTTGTCACCTGGGGAAAGAACCGCAAGGAGCCGATCGCCTCCATGCCGGGCGTCTTTCGACACTCGGTGGACCTTCTTCCGGAGATCCTCCGGGAGGCCTGGGAGGCCGGAATCCGCTCCCTCCTCCTCTTTGGCATCCCCGAGAAGAAGGATGAGTCGGGATCCGAGGCGCTCAATCCCGACGGTCCGGTCCCCCAGGCCATCGGAGCGATCCGGGCGAGCTTCCCCGACTTCGTCGTCATGACCGACGTCTGCATCGACGAGTACACGACGCACGGCCACTGCGGACTGGTGAAGGGGGATCGCATCGAGAACGATCCGACCCTCGAGATCCTGGCGCAGATGGCCCTTCTCCATGCCCAGGCCGGGGCCGACGTGGTCGCTCCCTCCGACATGATGGACGGTCGTGTTGCCGCCATCCGGACCCTTCTCGACACACACGCCTTCACCGACACGCTGATCCTCTCCTATGCCGTCAAATACGCCTCCGCTCTCTATGGTCCCTTCCGTGACGCCATGATGAGCGGTCCCCAGTTCGGGGACCGGTGCTCCTACCAGATGGACTTCCGGGGAAGCCGGGAGGCCCTCAGGGAGGCCCGGCTCGACAGGGAGGAGGGAGCGGACATCCTGATGGTCAAACCGGCGATCGCCTACCTCGATATCATCGCGAAGGTCGCCGCCTCGTCCGACCTTCCGGTGGCCGCCTACCAGGTCTCGGGAGAGTATTCGATGATCATGGCGGCCGGCGCCAATGGCTGGATCGATACCGACCGGGTCATGATCGAATCCCTGACCGCCATCCGGCGCGCCGGCGCCCAGATGATCCTGACCTACTTCGCCATCCGTGCGGCCAAACTTCTCCGAAGCTGACCGCATGGAGACCTTTCGCGGCGACCTTCCCACACTCTCCCGCACCCTTCCCCCCGGCCCCTATGCCATGACGATCGGGAACTTCGACGGGGTCCATGTCGGCCACCAGTATCTCCTCTCCCGGCTCAAGGCCGAGGCGAAGATCTCCGGCGTTCCTTCGCTTCTCCTGACATTCGCCCCTCACCCGCTCTTCGTGCTTGCTCCGGACTCCGCCTTCAGAATGATCATGTCCCGAAAACGGCAGGAGGAGGTTCTCCGCGAACTGGGCCTCGACGTCCTCGTCTGCCTCACATTCGACAGAGTCCTCGCCTCCATGACCGCAGAGTTTTTTTCGCAACATGTCCTGCACGCCCTTTTTCGTCCGGCCCTGATCCTGCTCGGAGAAGGATTCCGGTTCGGAGCGGGGCGCCACGGAACACTCGACACCCTGGAGAGGGAGCTTGGAGGGTCGGGGACCCGGGTCCTCCCCCTGCCCCCGCTCGAGGAGAACGGCCACCGCGTCTCGAGCTCCCGGATCAGAAAGGCCGTAGACTCGGGAGATCTCGAGGAGGCCAACCGGCTTCTGACGCGCCCGCTCGAGATCTCGGGTCCGGTCGCCGAGGGAGAGAGGCGGGGACGCCTTCTCGGCTTTCCCACGCTGAATCTCGTTCCTCCGGAGCACCGGCTCGTTCCCCCGTCCGGAGTCTATGCCACCCGGACCCGGACGGAGGGAGCCCTCTACGACTCGGCCACCTATATCGGGACCAAACCGACCTTCGGCACCCACCGCCCCGTCATCGAGACGCACATTCCGGGCTTTTCCGGGGATCTCTACGGGAAGGATCACCAGGTCTTCTTCTACCACAGGGTCAGGGGAGAGCGCTCCTTCCCCAACGTTGACGCACTCAAGGCCCAGATCACCTCCGACATCGCAAATGCCCAGAGGGTTCTCCATGACATCGTCTTCGAAGGATCCGTTCGCCCCCTTTGATCCTCCCGTCCGGAGCTTTCTCGCGCGTCACGGGCTTTCGGAGCCTGTGGGGGAGCCGTCCTGTCCGCTCTGGGGGGTGGCCGTCTCCGGAGGAGGGGACTCGGTCCTTCTCCTGCGTCTTCTCTTGCGACACCGCCCCCCGGCCACAAAGATCGAGGTCCTGCACTTCGACCACCATACCGACCCGGAAAAGAACGCCCGTGACCGCTCCTTCGTGTTTTCTCTGGCGGAAGGTCTGGGCCTTTGCGTTATCCTCGGCGAGTCCCCCTCCCCCGAGCGGCGGCGGCTTGGCGTCTCGGAGACAACGCTCAGGGACGAACGGCAGGGATTCTTCCGGGACTACCTCGAGAAACACCCCGAAGCCGTCCTTTTCTTGGGCCATCAGAGGGACGACCGGATCGAGACGGTCCTGGCCAATCTGTTCCGGGGGACGGGCCCCCGGGGACTGATCGGGATCCGGGAAAGGACCGGACGGATTTACCGCCCCCTTCTCTCTTTCGGCCGCGCCATGATCCGAGGGGCCCTTGAAGAGGCCGGGCACCTTTTCATGGACGACCCCGCCAACCTCGAGCTCTCCCCCCTGAGAAACCGTATCCGGCTCGAGCTCAGGCCCGAGATCGATCGCCTCTTCCCCCCGGAGGGAACGGCCCACCTCGACCTTCTGGCGCGGCTGATGGAGCGGGAGATCTCGGAGCGTCCCCCCCTGCCGATTCCCCTTCTTCTTCTCGAGGAGGCTCCCGGCGCTCTCCGCTTCTCCCTCCGGCTCTACTCCTTTCTCCCTCCCTCCCGCCAGGGGGAGTTCCTCTCGGAGATCCTGCGGCGCCAGAGCGCCTGGAAGATCCCCGTCCCTCCCGAGCGCAACCTCCTCCGAACCCTTCGCACACCGCCCTCCGACTTCGTTCGGAACTTTCCTCTCGGGGAAGGCTGGACCCTCGATATTGTCTCGGAGCATGCGGATCTGGTATACCATTATCCTGACACTCCAAATCATCAAAGAATGCTTTCCCTGCCCTCCGAGGGGGAAGAGGCCCTCCCGGTCGCGCTTCCCCGCGGAGGCCGGCTATGGATCAGGCGCCTTCCGGAGACGCCTTCCTTCGAGTCCGGCGCGCGCCCTTCCCTCGAGGCGATCCTTCCGGAGGAGGCCTTTACCGCAAGGGAGCCCGTTCTTACGGTCGGCTACCGCGTCCCGGGGCAGACCGTCTGGGGCTCCGGCGCGGGCGCCGGAGGGTCAGGGAGCTCTCCCCGGAGACTCTCTTCCCTCTGGAAGGGAAAGCCTCTGCCCTCTTCGGGCAAGGACCGGCTTCCCGTTCTCTCCCTCGACGAGGAAGCGATCTGGATTCCGGGGTGGCTCGACAAAACCTGCGAGTTGGACAGGAGCCCGAAAGGGTCCTATATTTCGATCACATTTCAATTACGGGAGCCTTCCTGGTGGAAAAAATCTTTGGAAAACCCCTGATCACCCAGGAAGAGATCCTCCACAGGGTGCGCGAGCTGGGCCTTCGCATCACCCGCGACTACGAAGGAAAAAATCTCGTCCTGATGGGAATCCTGAAGGGGGCCTTTGCCTTTACGGCCGACCTTGCCCGATCCATCGGCATCCCGGCGCAGATCGACTTCATGATGACCTCGCAGTCGCCCACCGGAGCGGGCCGGGTTCTCTCCTCTCCCTCCCTCGTCCTGACCGGGGCGGACGTTCTCGTGATCGAGGATATCGTCGACAGCGGCCACACGGCCCGCATCATTCTCGATGCACTGGCCGCCCACAACCCCGAGAGCGTCAGGTTCTGCGCCCTCCTCGACAAGACCGCCGGCCGGGAGGTCTCCTTCGCTCCGGACTACACCGGCTTCTCGATTCCGAACAAGTTTGTCATCGGATACGGCCTCGACTACAAGAACAAGTACCGGACCCTGCCCTTCATCGCCGTCCTCGACCAGACCTCCTGAGCCCTTCGGGCAGGGACCTGTCTTTCCGGGCCCTGCCCTCTCCTTTCTCCGATTGAAGAGGGGGGTCCTCCATGCTAGAATCAACATTCGTACCCCCTGAAGGAGGACCCTCTTGATGAAACCGTTTTACAAGAATCTCGCCCTGTGGCTGATTATCGGCATTGTCGTTTTCCTCGTTTTCGACATGTTCCAGTTTCGGGAACCCTCGTCCCAAAACCTCATCTACTCTGACTTCATCTCCAAACTCGAGATGAATCAGGTCAGCGAGGTGACGATCAAGCGCAACCATATCAACGGGGTCATGAAGGACGGCGCGCGTTTTCAGACCTATGCCGCCAACGATCCCCACCTCGTGGAAGAGCTCCAGAAGCGGAATGTTCGGATCATCGCCATCCCGCCGGGAGAGAACCCCTGGTATATGAGCCTTCTGATCTCCTGGGGCCCCATTCTCGTCCTGGTGCTTCTCTGGGTCTTCTTCATGCGCCAGATGCAGTCCGGCGGAAACAAGGCCATGTCCTTCGGAAAGTCCCGGGCAAAGATGATGACCGAGGACAAGAAGAAGATCACATTTGCCGACGTGGCCGGAGTGGACGAGGCGAAGGAAGAGGTCTTCGAGATCGTCGAGTTTCTTAAGGACCCCTCCAAGTTCCAGCGCCTGGGAGGCCACATTCCCAAAGGGGTGCTCGTCGTCGGACCTCCGGGAACGGGCAAGACCCTCCTTGCCAAGGCCATCGCCGGCGAGGCCGACGTGCCCTTCTTCCATATCAGCGGTTCCGACTTTGTCGAAATGTTCGTCGGCGTCGGGGCCTCCCGCGTTCGCGATCTTTTCGAGCAGGGGAAGAAGAACGCCCCCTGCATCATCTTCATCGACGAGATCGACGCCGTCGGGCGGCATCGCGGCGCAGGACTGGGCGGCGGACACGACGAGCGGGAGCAGACATTGAACCAGCTCCTAGTCGAGATGGACGGATTCGAAAGCAACGAGGGCGTCATCCTGATCGCGGCCACCAACCGGCCCGACGTTCTCGACCCGGCCCTTCTTCGTCCGGGCCGATTCGACCGCCAGATCATCGTCGGCAAACCCGATCTCAAGGGGCGGACCAAGATCCTCGAAGTGCACACCAAAAAGATCCCCCTCGACTCCTCCGTCAACCTCGAGACCGTGGCCCGGGGAACTCCCGGATTTTCCGGAGCGGATCTGGCGAACCTCGTCAATGAGGCCGCGCTTCTTGCCGCCCGCCGGGACAAGAAGGTCGTCGAGATGAGCGAGTTCGAAGACGCCAAGGACAAGGTCCTCATGGGGGTCGAGCGGAAGTCGATCCTCATCACCGAGGACGAGAAACGGGTGACCGCCTTCCACGAAGCCGGACACACCCTGGTGGCCAAGCTCATCCCCGGGACCGACCCGGTCCACAAGGTCTCCATCATTCCCAGAGGACGGGCGCTGGGCGTCACCCAGCAGCTTCCGACCGACGACCGCTACACCTACGGGAGAGACTTTCTCCTGAACAACATCGCCATCCTCATGGGCGGACGCGTGGCGGAGGAGCTCGTGACCCGCTCCATCACGACCGGTGCCGGCAACGACATCGAACGCGCCACCGACCTCGCCCGCAAGATGGTCTGCGAGTGGGGCATGAGCGACAAGCTCGGTCCCATTACCTTCGCCCAGAAGAACGACGAGATCTTCCTCGGCCGGGAGATGTTCCAGCGGCGCGACTACAGCGAGTCCACCGCCATCGACATCGACCGGGAGGTCAGCGGCATTATCTTCGATGCCTACGCCAAGTCAAAGAGCCTGATATCGAGCCATATGAAGGCTCTCCACAACATCGCCGAAGCCCTCCTGGAGAAAGAAACGCTCGACTCCCCGCAGATCGATGCCCTGATCCAGGCGGCCAATGCCCCCGGCTGATTTTCGAACCCGTCTCGACCGGTCCCGCGACAAGGGGGAGCTCCCCCTTGTCATGGGGATCGTCAATATCACCCCCGACTCCTTTTCCGGAGACGGACGTCTCACTCCCGAAAGGATCCGTTCTCACGCCTGCCGACTGATCGATGCCGGAGCCGAAGCTCTTGATCTCGGCGCCGAGTCGACCCGGCCAGGATCCTCCCCCATCTCCGAATCCGTTGAACGGGACCGTCTGCTTCCCGCCCTCGAGGCTCTTTCCGGTCTCGACATTCCCCTCTCGATCGACACCCGCAGGCCGTCTCTTTTTAACGAGGCCCTCTCCTTCGGCGCCTCCCTCATCAACGATGTCGGAGGTCTGTGCGACCCGGGATTTTTTGAGATCCTTCGAAAGAACCCTCAGGTGATGGCCGTCCTCATGCACGCCCGGGGCACCCCGGAAACCATGCAAAAGGATCCCCGCTACGACAACGTCGTCGACACCGTCGACGCCTTCTTCCGGGACGGCCTCGACCGACTTGAGAAAAACGGGATCGGAAAGGACCGGATCCTCCTCGATCCCGGAATCGGCTTCGGGAAGACCCGGGAGCACAACCTCGCCCTTCTCCGCGCCTCCGACCGCTTCGCCCGTCTTGGCACATTGATGGTCGCCCCCTCGAGAAAGCGCTTTCTCGACAGCCCGGGAGAGGATCGCGCCCCTGCCGACCGGGACGTTGCCACTGCAGCCGTCATGGCCTGGAGCCTTCTTTATGGGGTCTCCCTCTTCCGGACCCATCGGCCGGAATTGGCCCGGGAGGTCCGATCGACCCTTCGGGCCATTGCGGGACCCTCCCATGGATAGTCTCCT
Organism: Nitrospirota bacterium; assembly: GCA_021801345.1. Lineage (GTDB taxonomy): Bacteria > Nitrospirota > Leptospirillia > Leptospirillales > Leptospirillaceae > UBA4572. Next base: position 6,737 of record JAJYYA010000066.1, on the reverse strand, counting down.
TCACTTCTCCTTCTGGAGAAATGTCCTCGACATCCTGGCCGTCTGGTTCGTCTTCTACCAGATCCTTCTTCTGATCCGCGGAACCCGAGCCTTCCAGATGGTCATCGGCGTCCTGGTCTTTCTTCTCGTCTTCTTCGTCTCGGGGTGGCTCAAGCTCTATACGCTCAACTGGCTGATCACGAGCTTCTGGTCCCAGATCATTCTCGCCCTCCTGATCCTTTTCCAGCCCGAGATCCGGAAGGCGCTGGCCCGGGTCGGGAAGAGCCCGCTCCTTCTCGGCATCCCCCTCGGGGAGACCCCGATCGACTCGGAGGAGATCGTCAAGGCGCTCCAGACCTTAAGCCGCCGCGGCATCGGCGGCATCATCGTCATCGAGAGAACGACCGATCTCTCCGAGGTCGTCGAAGTCGGAGTCCCCCTCGACGCCCTGATCTCCTCGGAGCTTCTGGTCAGCCTCTTTCTCCCCTACTCCCCGATCCACGACGGGGCGGTCATCATCCGGAAGAACCGCGTCGCCACGGCCGGGTGCTTCCTCCCCATCTCTCTCTCCTCCGATCTCTCCCGGCAGTACGGAACCCGCCACCGCGCCGCCATCGGCATCACCGAGGAGACCGACGCCGTCGCACTGGTCGTGAGCGAGGAGACCTCCCAGATCTCCCTCGTCGTGGCCGGTCGCGTGACCCCCCAGTCGGACATGGTCCTCTTCCGGCAGACACTCGCCCGCCTTTTCCGCAAGGAAAATCGTCTTCCGCCGAACCGCCGGCTTCACGCCCTCAGAAGGACTCTTTTGGGCGTCTTCTCCCTCCTTCCCGGAGCCAAGCCCCTCATGCGCGCCCTCGGCCTCTCGGGCAAGCCCCCCCGGAAGGACGCCCCCTCATGAGCGGACAACGGGAGGGACTCGTGAAGATTTTCTCGAAAAACCTTTCGCTCAAGGCCCTGGCCCTCGGTCTTGCCCTTTTTCTCTGGTACCACATCAGCCGGACCGGAAGCGAACTGCTCACGCTCACCCTTCCGGTGACCGTGGCGAACCTTCCGGCCCATCTCGAGGTGGGCCGGACGACCCCCGACCATGTCACCATCACCCTCAAGGGACCTCCGGGGATGAGCCGGCGAATCCACCCCGAACGCCTCTTCGTTCTTCTCGACGGCCGCGGCTTTCGCCCGGGGCGCCGCTTCCTCCGGCTTGACGAAAAGAACGTGACCCTTCCCTCGGGGATCTCGGTCATACGCTTCTCGCCCTCGAACCTTTCCCTGCGGATCCTCACTCTGGGCCGGAGAGAGATTCCCGTCGTCCCCCAATTCATCGGGGAGACCCGGAACCGGATCACCCCCCTCAGCCTTCGCGTCAATCCCCGCACGGCCGAGGTCGAAGGAGACCGGACCCTTCTCTCCCGTCTCGCCTTCATCAAGACGGAGCCGATCGAACTCTCTCGCCTCGGCGACCGGAGCATAGAGAAGATGACCGTGGGACTGGTCTCCCCCGACCCCTCCCACTTCAGGATTCTTTCTCCCAAGACCGTGACGGTCGAAATCTCCCGTCCCGTCCGCTCCCGTTAGCCGGTGCCGCTAGCCCCCGACACACCTCTCCCCCTCTCCCGGGGCGGTGCATGCGTCTTTCAAATTCGGGAAAAACTGCTATTATAGAAAAAATTGGCTCTGTTCCCTTGAAAGTTGTGACAGAAGACCAAAGGATTCCTGGGGGTCTTCAGTCGAGAACAAAAAGTGCGTCACTCTCGAATCCATTCTACCCGGCTCTCCCCCTTGTTCGGAAAGCCGGTTGGAATGAGTTCCAACACAGTGGAACATAGCCTTGTTTTTTCGTCTCGGAGGTAACGGTAGGGATCAGATTCAACATGAGTATCTTGTTTGGGTTGGAAATTGGCATTGACACAACATCATTAGTGGAGGTGCTTATGGAAAACTCATTCGCATTTTTTGCATGCGTTTGGTGCGGAGTGGCGTTTCTGCGGGCCGAGGTGGGACACTTCCAATCTAGGCGAGAGATAAGTGTTGAAAAATTGTCCTACTTGATGGAATCCGGGAGAAACGCAATATAGGGTGCAACTCCCTATTCCCGCACCATTTCCATTTCAATCATTGGCTCTGTTCCCTTGAAAGTTGTGACAGAAGACCAAAGGATTCCTGGGGGTCTTCAGTCGAGAACAAAAAGTGTGTCACTCTCGAATCCATTCTACCCGGCTCTCCCCCTTGTTCGGAAAGCCGGTTGGAATGAGTTCCAACAAAATAGTTGAACTAGTCAGGAAATAGTCATAAAGCCCTATCCTGTTGCGGAGGAGACTCTCTTGAGCAAGCATTCTGGCCGCCTTTTCGGAACGGACGGAATTCGCGGACGCGCCAACATCCATCCCGTGACCGGCGAGATGGCCTTCCGTCTGGGCCGTGCCGCCGCCCATCTTTTTGCCCGGGCCGGCGAAGAGCACCACGTCGTCATCGGCAAGGACACCCGCATCTCGGGCTACATGCTCGAGATGGGGCTGACCTCGGGGCTGACCTCCATGGGGGTCAACGTGATCCTCGTCGGCCCCTTCACGACCCCCGGGATCGCCCACCTCACCCGAAGCCTCCGCGCCGATGCCGGCATCATGATTTCCGCCTCCCACAACCCCTACGACGACAACGGGATCAAGTTCTTCTCCTCTGAGGCACTGAAACTCCCCGACGAGCTCGAGGACAAGATCGAACAGCTTGTGACGGGGACGGAGATCGACCACATCCGGCCGACGGGGGCGCTCATCGGGAAGGTCTCCCGACTCTCCGGCGCCGAAGGACGCTACGTGGAGTTCGTGAAGAACACCCTTCCCCGGAAGCAGAAGTTCGACGGGGTGCGGATCGTGGCCGACATGGCCAACGGAGGGTCCTACAAGCTCGCCCCCATGGCCTTTCGGGAGCTGGGAGCCGAGGTCATCGCCCTCTCCGACACCCCCGATGGCCTCAACATCAACGCAAACTGCGGGGCGCTCTATCCCGAGGCGCTGGCCCGCCGCGTGGTCGAGACCGGAGCAGACATGGGCGTCGCCTTCGACGGCGATGCCGACCGGGCGGTCTTCGTGACCGGCAAGGGGCAGATCCTCGACGGGGACCGGATCATGGCGATCATCGCCCCCTACCTCAAGAAGACGGGCCGCCTGCCCGGGGACACGCTCGTGACCACCGTCATGAGCAATCTCGCCCTCGAAGAGGCGATGCGCCGCCACGGGATCACCCTTCGGAAGACCCAGGTGGGAGACCGCTATATCCTCGAAGAGCTCGACCGTCTCGCTCTCTCCTTCGGAGGAGAGCAGTCCGGCCACATCATCTTCCGGGACTACCTCACCACAGGAGATGGCCTGATCACGGCACTCCAGCTCCTCTCCCTCCTCGACAGGGAAGGGATCTCCCTCGACGATGCCGCGCGCGTCATGGAGCCCTACCCCCAGATTCTCAAGACCCTTCCCGTCGGATCCAAGCCCCCCATCGAAACCCTCCCGGAGCTCTCCCGGAGGAAGGAGCATGTCGACACGCTCCTCGCAGGCCACGGACGGCTCCTTCTGCGGTACTCGGGAACGGAGATGGCCATCCGCATCATGCTCGAGGGGCCCGATGCCGATCTTTTGAACCGGATGATGCAGGAGCTCGAGGAGGCGGTCGCCCTCGACCTCGCCCCCCGCACCTCTTCCGACTGACACGCGGCCCTTGCCTTCAGACGCCCCCGCCTCAAACCTTCTGACCGTCCGCGCCCTCTTCCCGGCCTCCGTTCTCGCCGTCGCCGGGCTCTTCCTCTCCTCCCTCGCCCCTCTTTATCCCCTGCTGACGGGGCTTCTTCTCCTTTTCTCCCTCTTTTTGCCTCCCGTATCCGGTCTCGGGCGGATCCTGCCGCCCCTGGTTCTGATCGCCTCCTTCGCGGGGGGCCTACTGGCCCTCCCGAGCGACCCCGGACTCCCCCGCGCCCATCGTTCGGAGGCGTTTTTTCTCTGCCTCGACAAGGCGCCGGAAGCCGCCGCCCGCGGAGTCGTCGCCTCCTTCAAAAACGACGGAACCGCCCCGGGGCTTCCCGCATACTTTCGTCTCTACATCCCCCAGGAGAGGCTTTCTGAACCTCTCGAGCCGGGGGACTGCCTAGACGGGGTCATCTCCCCCTCCTCCCGCCCATCCCGCCGGAGCCTTTTCAGGGAGGGCTCTCCCTTTTACCTTCTCACCCCCTCGGCTCCCCTCGAGATCGTTCGGGGAACCTCCCCCACAGAAAGGCTCCGAAAGGCGCTCGACCATATCCGGGAGGATCTCTCCCGCCATCTCCAGTCCACCCTTCCCAGGGAGAGCGCCGCCCTTCTCTCGGCCCTTCTCCTCTCGGACACCCGGGGGCTCTCCCCAGGAGAAAAAGAGGACTTCACGAAGGCCGGAGTCTCGCACCTGCTTTCGGTTTCCGGGGAGCACATGACCCTTTTGGCCCTTTTTCTGGGGGCCCTGGTTCTCCTTCTCCTCCGCCTCCTCCCGCTCTTTCTCCTGCGGCATCTCCTTATACGGATGGCGGCGGGTCGTCTTCTGCCCCTTCTCCTGCTCCCCCTCCTGGGAGGCTATACCCTCATGATTGGGGCTCCCGAGGCCGCCCTTCGGGCCTTTTTGGGGTTCGCCCTGGCCACGGTCCTCCGCTTTGTCTTTATCGATCTCGACTTTCCCGCGATTCTGGGGCTCTCGACACTTGTCATGCTGGCCGCTCTCCCCCGACTGGCCTCCTCCCTCTCCTTCCTTCTCTCGCTTTTGGCCCTCTGGGGGCTGGTCTGGGCCGGCCGGGCAAGATCTCCGGAGAGCGGGGGAGAGGGGTCGAAGAAGAAATCCTTTTCTCCCCTTTGGTCGGGGGCGGCCATCACGCTCCTGACCGCCCCCCTTCTTGCCGGGGTCTTCAAAACGCTCAATCCGGAAGGACTCTTCGACAACCTGCTCGTCGTTCCCTTAGCCGGAGACATTCTTCTTCCTCTGGGAGCGGGCGATCTCCTACTCCACCTGATCCACCCATTCGCCCTCCCCTCATACTCCCTGATCCTTGTCGCCCTCTCCCATGCCGTCCTCGGTCTTGTCCACGGGCTCGCAAGAGTCCCGGGAGCCTCCCTTGCCCTTCCTCCCCCCAGCCCGCTGCTCATCCTCCTCTTCTACCTGTTCGCCGCAGGGGTCCTTCTCTCTCCGAGACTCTCCTTCCGCACGGGGGCAGTCTCCCTTCTGATCCTCTTTCTGCTCTCGCTGGCCCTTCCCCGGCCCGAAGGTCCCGGAGAGATCCGTCCGGCACTCGGCCCCGACCCGGAGGGGGGGATCCGGTACTCTCCGGACCGGGAGAGGAAAAACCTCGACCGGATCCTCCCTGCCCTCCCCGAAAGATGGGCTCTTGACTAACTCTACAACGACACAAATAGTGCTAGCTCAAACGATATAAAAGAGGGGTAAACACGCCCCTTTTTTTTTGTATCGTTTTTCCTGTCGTGAACGGAGGCGCAATCGACAGGAGGAACGTGTGAAGACAGTCGAAACGGAATCAGTCAGCCCGGCGGACGAAGCGAGCGTCTTTGTCGGAACGCTCAAGGATCTCGGCAAGGTCTCCGTCCTGCCTGTACTCCCAGGATCCGACGACGAGAGGTGCTGGGACGAGCTGATGCAGGAGCACCATCCCCTGGGGTACAAGAAGCTTCCCGGGCGCCGGATCAAGTATCTGGCCAAAGTGGGGACAGAACCTGTGGCGGCTCTCTCCTTCTCCGGACCGGCCCCCAAGCTTGAGGTCCGGGACTGGTGGATCGGCTGGTCTCCGGAAGAAAAGAAGATCCATCGCTCCCGTCTGGTCAACAACTCCCGCTTCCTGATCCTGCCGGGAGTGCGGGTCAAGAACCTCGCCTCCCATGTTCTGGGCCAGACTCTCCGCCGTCTTCCCGCCGACTGGGAGGAGCGGTTCGGCTTCGCTCCCTGGCTGGTGGAGAGCTTCGTGGATCCCGCCCATCATTCGGGGGCCAGCTACCGGGCCTCCGGCTTTCTCCGCCTGGGCCAGAGCAAGGGCTTCTCGAAAAAAGGACGCGTGGGATACGTCCATCACGGGCAGGTCAAGGACATCTATCTCGCGGTGCTCGACCCGGAGTTCCGCGTGCTCGGAGGCTTTCTTCCGAAGCCCGTGCCCCCTCCGGCCCGCAAGCGGGGACGGCCCAGAAAAGACCCCGCTTCCTCTCGGCCTCCTCCCGCCAAGGAACCGCGGAAGGCCCTGCTCCTGACGGCTCCGGCGGGGCCTCCGAACCGGATCGTTCTCCCCGCCGCATGGCATGTCGCTCCCGACCTTCTTGCGGAGGGAGAGGAGTTGGGGGAAGACGACCTTGCGGTTTTGGCCGGAGAGCTCTCGCTCTTTCACCAGGACTTCGCCCCCGCCTTCAAAGACTCCCGGACCCAAAACTACTCCCAGATCTACTCCCTGGGACTCTTCTCCGATCTCGGGAGAAAGAGCATCGAGCCCATCGCCCTCAAACTGGGCGGCCTGGACCATGTCAGGAATCTCCAGCGCTTCGTCTCGCACTACGCATGGAACGAAACTCTCATGAAGTCGATCCACCAGAAGAAGCTTGCGGAAGCGATCGGGGCCCAGGACCCGGAACTCGCCATGTACACGATCGACTCCTCCGAGTTCCCCAAGAAGGGGAGTGAGTCGGTCGGGGTGATCCGCCAGTACTGCGGCACCCGGGGCAAGGTCGACAACTGCCAGTCCGGGGTCTTCC
>JAJYYA010000020.1 GCA_021801345.1 Nitrospirota bacterium | reverse complement strand
AGTCAAAGCCTCCGGAGAGGACGTGAGACCCGTACCATCGGGCATCCTCAGCGAAAGAGGAAACGAAAGTCGTGAGACCAGAAACCCCTTCTACAGCGCAAAGCGCTTAGATGTGGGAGAGTTCATGCTCTTCCCCGTACCGGCGATCGGCCTCTTTGAGAATGCTTAATGTCCGGTCCGTATCGGCCCAGGAAAGGGAGGCCTTGCGGAGAAGCTCCAGGGCCAGAGGCTTGGCCGGGGGGAAGAGAGTTTTCCCCGCAGCCTCCCAGTCCTCGTCCGGACGGACCGGGGAGGGCACGGTCCTAGTGTCCAGAGCCTTTTTTCGAACAACCACCTTCCGGTGCGGCCGGCCCCCCCTCTACGTTGAAGGAGGTTCCGCATCCGCAGGAGCTCACCGCATTCGGGTTCCGGAAGACAAGCTGGGTGTTCATCATGTTGTCCTCAAAGTCGATCTCTGAGCCGTCGACAAAGGTGAGGCATTCTCCGGGAATGTGCAGGGCAAAGCCGGGTCCGGGGAAAATGCTCTCTCCGGGGAGGGCTTTGTCGGCCAGCTCCATGTCGTAGGAGAGGCCCGAACATCCTCCGGGCTTTACGAAAAGCCGGATTCCCGACTGGTCGCCTCCGCCGTTTAGGCGGATCATGCGGCGGAGATAGATCCCCGCCTTTTCCGTCACTGACACTCCCATAAAAGACCTCCTTCGCGTTGTGGTCGTTCGGGGCTACTTCCCGTGGAGCTTCACCTTCCTGGCCATCAGTGTCTCCCGGTCCTCCACCAGGTTCGGATCGGGGATGCAGGTATCGTCGATCGGGCAGACCGCCCTGCACTGGGCCTCGTCGAAAAATCCGACGCATTCCGTGCAGAGGCCGGGATCGATCTCGTAGAGGCCGTCGGAGGTCGACGCGATGGCGCAATTGGGACACTCCGGCTCGCAGGCCGAACAGCCGGTACAGTTTTCGAGGACGATCGTGTAGGTCCTCGTCTCCTCCCTACTTGAGAACCGCGAGAGGGATCGTTCCGGAGGCGGGGGCCGTGAAGGCCCCGGACCGGATCTTCGTCTGCCCTGTCGCGGCCTTGGGGTCGATCTTTCCCTTCCGCACCCCCTCCACGTATTCCGCGAACCAGGAGAGGAGCGAGGGTTTGATCGGCTGGTAGGCGTACGTGTCGATGCCGAGAATCTTCGCCTCTTCGAGGGTCTTCTTCGGACATCCGCCGATCTTTGCGACTAGGACCGCCACGCAGTCGGAGAGCGCCTCGGTGATGCGGGCCAGCGAATCCTCCTCCCCGTAGCCGCCCTCGCAGTAGAGGTCGACGCGCCGGTGGCCGACAAACTTGGCGTCTTTGGCATCCACTTCGTAGATCTGGAACTCCCGGGCATGGCCGAAGTGCTGGTTGACCAGCCCCTCCCCGGCGGTCGCCACTGCGACAAGGATCGCCGGCGCGCTTTCCGTCTCGGCCGAAGAGGCGAGGCCGGAAAGGAGCATCTCCTTGATCTTCCGTTCCTTGTCCCGGACGTCCTCGACCTTCTGTCGATAGCTCTCCCGTGCGGAGAGGTCATAGGCCACATCCGCTCTCTCGATGGACTCGATCTTTTCGTTCGTGAATTCGGAAGAGCGGTCCTCGCCCAAAAGTCCCACGGCGTCCGCCCGGCACTGGCGGCAGTGGCGCATCATGTTCATCTCGCCTTCGCAGGAGTCCTGGAGAGCCTTCAACTCCTCGGCCGTCGGCCCCCGCTGACCCGTCAGGCCGTAGAAGGTCCCGTGCTCGGCTTCGGAGATAAGGGGCATGATGTTGTGGAGAAAGGCCCCCCGGCGCTTTACCTCGCGGTTGACCGCCTTGAGGTGTTCGTCGTTGACCCCGGGAATCATGACCGAGTTGACCTTGACGAGGATCTTGCGGGCGGTGAGCATCTCGAGCCCCTGAAGCTGGCGCTCGGAGAGGATCTTCGAGGCGTCCCTGCCCTTCCAGCGTTTCTTGTTGTAGTAGATCCAGGGGTAGATCCGTTCTCCCACCTCCGGGTCGACCATGTTGATGGTGACGGTGACGTGGTCGACATTGTAGTCGGCGATCCGGTCGACCATGTCGGGGAGGGCCAGTCCGTTGGTGGAGAGACAGAGCTTGATGTCCGGGGCGGCCTTCGAGATGAGCTCGAAGGTCTTGAATGTCTTCTCCGGGTTGGCGAGGGAGTCCCCGGCTCCGGCGATCCCGACCACGGTCATCTGAGGAATCTCGGAGGCGACGGCCAGAACCTTCTTTGCGGCAAGCTCAGGCGTCATGCGCTCGGAGACCACTCCGGGGCGGGATTCGTTGGAGCAGTCGTACTTCCGGTTGCAGTAGTTGCACTGGATGTTGCAGGCCGGAGCCACGGCGACATGCATCCTGGCATAGAAATGATGGGCCTCCTCGCTGTAGCAGGGATGGTTTTTGACCTTCTCCCAGACCTCGGGATCCATCTCCCCCGGCCCCGCCGAGCTTCCGCAGGTCGATTTTTCCTGGCAACCGGAGGCTTCCTGCTCAGGCGTCGTAATGACTTTAAGAAAATCCCTGTCCCTGTCGTCCATCGTCCTTCCCTCCCGGGTCTCCCAAAGCGGACCCCCGCGTGAAATCTTCGTCGGCCGATTATCCGAACGTGGCAACCTCTTTATATCGTTCGATCATTTCCGTCCCCTGGAGGATCAGCTTTTCCGCCTCCTCGAGGAGCTTCTCCCGGGACGAGAAGCCGAAGCGGTGCACGTCCCGGAGGTTCTTGTTCACCACGACAAGGCGGCCGCCGATCAGTACCATGCGGCCGAAGCCCTCGTGAGACATCTTCATGATGGGGCTGACCATGACCCCCGACCGCTTTTCGATGGAGAGGGCGATCGTGTTGTAGAAGATCTCGAGTCGCCAGAGCACATCGGGATCGGGATCCCCGATGATCGGGATGGCCTTTCGGGCCTCCGCGTCGAGGATGAAGGGCTTCAGGACCTCCTCGTCTGAGAGTTTGTCCCAGGCTCCGAAGCCGTCGTGGGAGCGGAACTGGAGAGCCAGATCCCTGAAAAACTGTTCGGACTTCTCCGGTGTCGCCTCGCCTGTGCCCATCTTTATTTCCCCCATTATTTTTTTATCCGTCTTCCCGGGCGGGAGCCTCAAAATGCGGCCCCCGCCTCTCGGGCCGTTCAGTCTTCGATGAAATCGAAGCTCTTCTCCCCCCGGTCCCTGAGAATCTTCCGCATCCAGGGCGGGGGCGTTCCGCCGAGAAGGATCCGGAGCCGCTCCAGGAGATCGGTAATTTTCTCGGGCTTCTCTACCTTGACCGGATGGATCTTCTGTGCCACGACCCGAGCCGCTCCGGAGCCTCCGATGGCGGCGACGTAAAGGATCGCGGTCCCCTTGAGCGCCTCGATCTTGGGAAGGAGCTTGTCCTCGTTCCCGTCTTCGGCCAGATTCGACTCGAAGGAGGCGACGTGGGAGAGGGTGTAGCCCTCGGTGTCGAGATCGTAGAAGGCGATGTTCTTGGCCCATCCGAAGTGGGCGTTCACCGTTTCGAGATCCTGGGTGGCAAAGGCAATTTTCACTCTATCCTCCCTGTCGGTTGCGGCCGCAATCCGTTTCCGGGCGAGGAAAATCCGCTTGCGGCCTCTCCCCCCGACTCCTGTCCGCCCGCTTTGGCAAAGTCGGACGGATACCAGGTTTGGGGGGTGTTCTCTGCGTCCCGGGACCAGACCGTGTTCGCGATGCGGAAGAGCATCTCCCGCGCTCCCCGGTAGCCTATGGAGAGCCTGTGGGGGGCTCCGAGCCGGTCGAAGACGGGGAATCCCGTCCTGACAAGCGGAATCCCGAGCCTCGCCGCCGCCTGCCGTCCGTGGGAGTGGGTCACCAGGATCGCCGCTCCCCGTTCCCCGGCCCGCCTCTCAAGAAGTCCCAGATCTCCGATCTCCGCCTTCTCTCCGGCCATGCGAGCGTTGAGGGGCGAAGGGGTGGTGGTGACGGAGGCGACGACTTCGGCCCCGTTTTCCCGAAGAAAGTGCCCCATGTCGTAGAGGAGGTCCGGTTCAAGGGCGAGTGCCGCCCGGAGTCCTCCCAGATAGAAGTGGGAGTCGAGCATCGCGTCCGAGAGACGGGTTCTCTCCCGGACGAGGGGACGGGGATAGTCCCGCCCCGACAGGTGCCTGAGGGTCACGAGGAAGCGGTCGAAGGCCGCAAGTCCCATGAGCCGGCTCACGACCACGAACGGCACCCCGCATTTTTTCAGGAGCGCCTCTCCCGCCGCCCGGAGGGACTCTCCCAGGACGATTGTGTGCTCCGAGGAGCCCATCCGGGAGATCTCGGAGAGCGTCGTCCCTCCCATGGAGACCGGCTCGAAGGAGTCCGGCACGATCCCGTCGAGGGAGCGGGAGAGGTCCGGAAGAATGATCGGGTCGAGGCCGAAGGACTCGAGAAGTTCGCGAAGGAAGTCGATATCCGCCACCGTCAGGTGCGATCCGGCCAGAACATTGATCTGGCCGGAAACCGTATGGGGGGCGGCAGTCGCGAGCTCTTCGATCGTCCTGACCATCGCCTCCCGGAATCCGTCCTCGTGGGAGCCGCGAAAGTCGGGGGTCGAGACGGCGATTACGGGAACCCCGGCATGCTCCGGATGCTTCTTCCGAAAGAGCGCGATCTCCCCTGCGATGTCCTCCCCCTTGGTCTCGGTCAGACCGGTGGAGCAGAGCCCGATCACTCCGGGGGGTCCCTTTTCCAGGATCTTCAGGATCGCCGCGGAGATATTCTCCCCGCCTCCGAGGATGGTCGTCACCTCGTTCATGGCGGTGGTCTGGAGCGGGATCGACTCCTTGAAGTGCCGGCCAAGGAGGACCAGCGCAAAGGAGGTGCATCCCTGGGAGCCGTGGAAGACGGGAAGGCTCCGGTCGAGCCCCAGAAAGAAGAGGGCCCCGCCCAGGGGAGCGCTCATCTTGAGCGGGTTGACCGAAACGTGCTCCGGCAAGGAGTGCGTCTCCCCAACGTGCTCCGGCAAGGAAGGGGGGTTCCCTGCGTCTTCCTGAGCCGCTCCCTTCAAGCTTTCCTCCTTCCCTAGACCAGCGGGGTGATCCGGCATCCGGGATCCCAGGGAGCCGGATCCCGAAGTGTCCGGAAGATCGGGTTCGTGAGGGTCCGGTGAATCTCCGAGACCATCGTCACCATCCCCTTGTACCCCGCATAGGCAAACCGGCGTTCCTGGTTCACATCGAGAAAGGGGACCTTCGCCTTCAAGGCCACGAACTGGGAGCGTCCGCCGGCCATGAGAATGTCCGCCTCTGCGTCCCGGAGCATCCGGTACATTTCCCGGGGCGTCATCGTGTCGATTATGTGGGCATCCTCGCCCATAAGCTCCGCGATCCGTTCCCTGTCCTTTTCCGTGGACTTCTTCACGCTGGTGCCCACGACCACGAGGCCGGCCTCCATGAGGGCCGAGACCACCGACCAGCTCTTGACCCCTCCGGTGATGAGGAGGGCCCGCTTGCCGGAAAGTCCGGGGCGGAAGGGTTCGATCGCAGCCCAGGCCTCCTTCTCCTCGGTGGCGATCAGACTCTCGGTCCTTTCGATGAGATCGGCCGGGGCTCCCCGTTCCACCAGGAGACGCGCGATGTTCCGGAGGGAGGCGCTCATGTCGGAGATCCCGTAAAAGGAGCCCTCGAACCAGGGGATCCCGTACCGCTCCTCCATCTTCCGGGCGACATTGATCATCGCCTTGCTGCAGACGAGCATCGCGGCCCGGGCCCGGTGGGACGAGGCCACCTCGCGGTAACGGGCGTCGCCGCTTATGCAGGCCGAGACCCGGACTCCCAGGCGCTCGAGAAGCGGCTTCACCTGCCAGAGCTCTCCCGAGAGGTTGTATTCGCCGATGATGTTGAGGTCGGTCGATGTCGTGCTCTCCGGCTCCTCTGTCCCGATCACATAGTCGAGAAGGGCCTCGCCGGCGAGCTTGTTGCCGAGGTTCTTTCCTCCGGCAAACCCCGGGGCGTTCACCGGAATGACTGGAAGACCGAACGTCTCCGAGGCCGCCTTCGCCACCGACTCGATATCGTCCCCGATGATCGCGGGAACGCAGGTCTGGTAGAGAAAGATGGCCGGCGGATTGGTGCGCTCCCTGATTTGTCTTATGGCCTTGAAGAGGTGCTTCTCCCCGCCGTAGACGATGTCCATCTCGCTCATGTCCGTGGTGAAGGCCGTGCGATAGAGGCGGGATCCCGAGGACAGGGCCGAGCGGTTGTCCCAGGAGTTCCCTTCGCAGGCGATCGGTCCGTGAACGAGGTGGACTGCGTCGACGATGGGCGAAAGGGCGATCTTGGCTCCGTCGAAGGCGCAGCCTCCGGCCGCGGCTCCCGGGGTGGCCACCTTTGTGCACCCTTTTTTTCTGTCCTTCTCGGACTTGGCCTGGTTGTGTTCGCAGGCCGCTTCGCTAAAAACTTCCAAAATCTTCTGGCCGATCAAGGCACCCTCCCCGGAATGGAGGGGAGAGGACGATCCTCTCCCCCTTTCCCGAATGACCCTCCGGCTAGCGGATAATGTCGTAGCTGTAGTCGGTCTTGGCTACGGCGTTCGTGTTCTTGTCCATCTCGTCGAAGATCTTGTCGAGGATCTTCACCAGGACGTTCATCGCTCCCTGGTAGCCCACCGTCGGATACCGGTGGTGGTGATGGCGGTCGAAGATCGGAAAGCCGATCCGGATCAGCGGGGTTCCGGTATCTCTCTCGAGATACTTCCCGTAGGTGTTCCCGATCAGAAAGTCCACGGGCTCCGTAAAGAGGAGGCTCCGCATGTGCCACAGGTCCTTTCCAGGCCAGGCGTGGCACCCGGCGCCGAAGGGAGAGCTTGCGAAGAGGGCGTTCATCTTCTCCTCCCAGTCCTTGCCTCCGTTGGTGGACAGAACGTGGACCGGTTCGGCTCCAAGCTCCATCAGAAATTCGGAAAGCCCCATCATCTGGTCCGGGTCGCCGTAGAGGGCGAACTTCTTCCCGTGGATATGGGAGGTCGAGTCGGCCACGGCATCGACGAGACGTCCCCGCTCGAGCTTCAGGGACTCGGGAACCGCCTTTCCGGTCAGCCGGGAAAGCTCCGAGAGGAAGCGATCGGTCGCCCGGACTCCGACGGGATAGTTGAAGGTCAGGGTCTTCTGCCCAAGGTGAGCGGCATATTCCAGAGACTTCTGCGTGTTGTATTCCTGGAGGGAGACCGTCGCCTTCGAGTCCAGCGCCTTCTTTATGTCGGAAAGCCGGGTTCCGCCCATGTACATCCGGAAGGTTCCGTCGGTGGGCGTATCGAAGACGTCGCTGACATCGGAGAGGACGATGGCGTCGATTCCCAGCTCTTTGAAGATCCTCTTGAGCTCGCGGATGTTGCCGACGCTGTAGCCGTCGAATCCCATCACGACGTTGACCGTTTCGTTGGCGGAGCGCTCGCGTCCCGCCCAGAAATGCTCCATGATCCCCTTGAGGGCATTGTCGTAGCCCGTGATATGGGAGCCGACGAAGGCCGGGGTGTGGGCGAAGGGAACGTCGAACTCCTGGGGGACCGACCCCTTCTCCTTGGCGTTCTTGATGAAGGCGTTCAAGTCGTCCCCGATCACCTCGGCCATGCAGGTGGTGGAGACGGCGATCATCTTGGGCTTGTACATGGCATAGGCGTTGGCCAGTCCGTCGATCATGTTGTTGAGTCCGCCGAAGACCGCCGCATCTTCCGTCATAGAGGAGGAGACGCAGGAGGTGGGCTCCTTGAAATGCCGGGAGAGATGGCTTCTGTAATAGGCCACGCATCCCTGGGAGCCGTGGACGAAGGGCAGGGTCTCTTCGAATCCCAGCGCCGCGAAGACCGCTCCGAGCGGCTGGCAGGCCTTGGCAGGGTTGACGGTCAGGGCTTCGCGCCTGAAGTTGAGATCCCGGTACTCCTGGGTCTTCGTCCACTCGATGATCTCGGAGACCTTCTCCTGGGGATGGGGGTTCTCGAAGTTTTTCTTCTTGTTTTCGAACATCTCCACATATTCCGGCTCGCGGAACAGATTGAAGTGGTCGAGAACGTGCTTGGGGTTCTGGCTCATCGTTGTATCCTCGAAAGGGGAACCGGGGCGGGGGAGACCCGACCCGGTCCGGTTTTTGCCGGTCTGTCAGAATGGGGACTTGGCCATCTGCCACACGGGGTTGTTGATCGCCATGTCCATGTCGCGGGCGAAGATCGCGAAGCCGTCGTACCCGTGATAGGGGCCGGAGTAGTCCCAGGAGTGCATCTGCCGGAAGGGGTAGCCCATCTTCTGGAAGACGTATTTTTCCTTGATTCCGGAGGCCACCAGGTCGGGTTTGAGCGCCTCGACGAACTTTTCGAACTCGTAGCCGGTCACGTCGTCGTAGATGATCGTGCCGTCCTTGACGTAATGGGTGGTCCGCTGGTAGTCGTCGTTGTGGCCGAACTCGTACCCGGTTCCGATCACGTTCATCCCCAGGTCCTCGTAAGCCCCGATGACGTGGCGGGGACGGAGTCCCCCGACGAAGAGCATGACGGTCTTGCCTAAAAGCCGCGGGCGGAACTTTTCGAGGGTCGCCCGGGTCAGAGCCTCGTACTTGGCGATGACCTTCTCGGCGTTCTCCTTGATGGTCTCGTCGAAGAAGCCGGCGATCTTTCTCAGCGACTCGGCGATCTTGGAGGGGCCGAAGAAGTTGTACTCCACCCAGGGAATCCCGTATTTCTCCTCCATGTGCCGGGAGATGTAGTTCATCGACCGGTAGCAGTGTAGGATGTTGAGCTTGACGCTCGGCGTGTTGGCGAGCTCCTCGATCGTTCCGTCCCCCGACCACTGGGCCACGACGCGAAGCCCCATCTCCTCGAGGAGGATCCGGGAGGACCAGGCGTCGCCTCCGATGTTGTAGTCGCCGATGATCGCGACATCGTACGGGGTGCCGTCGGTCTTCTTCTCCGTCTGCTTGTCGAAGACCCAGTCCCGGATGGTGTCGTTTGCGATATGGTGTCCCAGGGACTGGCTCACCCCCCGGAACCCTTCGCAGCGGACCGGAACGATGGTCTTGCCTCCGAACTCCTTGCTCTTTTTCTTTGAGACGGCCTCGATGTCGTCCCCGATCAGCCCGATGGGGCACTCCGACTGGACGGTGATCCCCTTGTTCAAAGGGAAAAGCTCCTCGATCTCGTCCATGATCTTTTCGAGCTTCTTGTCCCCGCCGAAGACGATGTCCTTCTCCTGGAAGTCGGAGGTGAACTGCATGGTCCCGAAGGAGTCCACGCCGGTGGTTCCGATGTAGTAGTTCCTGCGGGCGGCCCAGGAGTACTGGCCGCAGCCCACGGGACCGTGGCTTATGTGGATCATGTCCTTGATCGGGCCCCAGACCACGCCCTTGGATCCTGCGTAGGCGCATCCGCGGATCGTCATGACCCCCGGGATGGTCTTGATGTTCGACTTGACGCCGCAGTCCGCCTTGCCGTCCTCGAAGACTCCCAGGTGCTTCTCCCGTTTCTTTCGGGCTTTTTCCGGGTAGACCTCCAGAACTTCCGCGATAATCTTTTTGGCTTCCTCGATATTGCTGCTCATGATGGAACCCTCCGGTCTGGATGAAGGAACGTCTGTGGTTCCCCGTTCCGGGGGGCCGGGACAGGGAGAAGACGGAGGAGGAGCCTCCTCCGTCGGTGTGCGGGGCGTTGCGGAAGGATCAGGCGACGGCTTCTGCAGCCTTCTTGCCGACTAAGGACTCGTCGATCGTCTTCATGACGCCGAACTCCATGAGCAGGTCCTCGAGCTCGTCCATGGTGATGGGGGTCGGGATCGTTCCCTTGCCCGCGTTGGCGTCGACCTTCCGTGCCAGCTGGCGGTACTCGTTGGCCTGGTCGGAGTCGGGGGCGAACTCGAGAACGGTCATGCGGCGAAGCTCGGCATGCTGGACGACGTTGTTCCTCGGAACAAAGTGGATCAGCTGGGTGTTGAGGCGCTTGGCCAAGGCTTCGATCAGGTCGTATTCGCGGTCGGTCTGACGTTCGTTGCAGACGAGACCTCCCAGGCGCACCCCGCCGGAATTGGCGTACTTGAGAATCCCCTTGGCGATGTTGTTGGCGGCGTACATGGCCATCATCTCGCCGGAGGTCACAATGTAGATCTCCTGGGCCTTGTTCTCGCGGATGGGCATGGCGAATCCCCCGCAGACCACGTCGCCGAGCACGTCGTAGGAGACGTAGTCGACGCCGTCGTAGGCGCCGTTTTCTTCGAGGAAGTTGATCGAGGTGATCACGCCTCGGCCGGCGCAACCCACCCCCGGTTCCGGTCCGCCCGATTCGACGCAGCGGATGTCGTTGAACCCGGTCTTCATCACATCCTCGATCTCGAGGTCCTCGACCGTTCCGGCCTCGGCCGCCAGGGAGAGAACCGTGTTCTGGGCCTTGGCGTGGAGAATGAGGCGGGTGGAGTCGGCCTTGGGGTCGCAACCGACGATCAGGATCTTCTTGCCCATCTCGGAAAGAGCGGCAAGGGTGTTCTGGGAGGTGGTGGACTTTCCGATTCCGCCTTTTCCGTAGAATGCAATTTGACGCATAACTTCCTCCTTGTTGTCCGGGCATTTTCCTATGGAAATAGCCCAAATGAAAAAAGCCGAATGAAGTCTTGCTTCACTCGGCTTCGGCGCCTTGCCGGCTCGCTGCTGCACCGGCACATCCCACTGTTTCCTCGGCAATCTCACTTTCGGCGATCTGTTCCGGACGCCTGCCTCGGCATTCCCGGGAATCTCCGTCGCCAAAGTTAAAGCAATCATCGTGCCAATTATTAAAATCAATATTTTGTAAATATTTAAATTATCCCTCCCGAAGGTGGGCCTGTCGGACTGTGTCGATTTGCGGACAGGAATCCGACCATAAGTGGACAAAAGTGGAGGGGGGAGGGGCCTCCCCCCTCCCGGGGGGCGTGTGCCAGGGGCTTGGGAAAAATCCCCCTGGGATTTGATGAGTGCTACCGGGCGACAACATCCCCTCCGCCGGGTCCCCAGTACCAGTAAAGGGACATGTTGGGGCTGATCGACTGGTATTGGTTCGTTCCGGCGACAGGAAGAAGGACTCCGGCAGAGAAGATGAGGTTCTTTGTGATGTTGCGCTCGAAGGTGGTCTGGAGACCCCAGATGTTGAAGGCCCCGACATGGAGGCCGCTCGCCGTGACCGGGATGCCGTTGACGGGAAGGCCGTCCATCGAGAAGGGGAGGCCCGACATGCCGACGAACTCGAGAATGTATCCGGTTCCGGTCCTGTCGTCTGCGATGTCCTCCACCCCCAAGCGATACTGGGCGATGTCGCCGTACTGGATCATTGGCTTGCCCGGAGTCCCCGCGAGGGTCCCGTTGTTGGGAAGGTCGTAGGTGTAGAAAAAGTCGGCATAGAAGCGGTATGGCTTTGCAATATACCGGGTCAGGAGGGCCGGGGTGATCGCCGGGGCCCCGTAATGGGTCGAGGGGATCCGGGCAAGGGGAGGGAGCCCCCCCTTAACGACGGGAGCGTTCGTCCAGTCGGAGGTCGGGAGCGTCACATGCAGGGCAAAGGCCATGGAGGGGACCTTTTTGTCCGGATGCTGGACATAGAAACGGTATTTAAGTTCCATCGTCAGGTCGGACATGCCGCTTCCGTCCGTGAAGGCGCCGCCGTATGAGGACCAGACGGAGGCCATGGAGGGAAAGATCGTGAACTGGGTATTGTCGGTGAGGCCGACGCCGATTTCGGCCAAAGAAAGGAGCTGGGTTTCGTAGAAGCCGCCCGGAAGGGACTGGACCCCACCCCCGCTCGTGTATTCTCCCTGGACGAACTGGCCGTAAAAGAAGGGGCGGATGTAGAACTCGCCGGGAGGAGCGGTATCGGCCATGGGGATGAGTTCCGGTCCGGCGGAAAGGGGGTTCCAGATCTTTCGGTAGGCGGCCAGGGCCTCGGGACCGTTCCACGAAAGACCGGAGGAATCCTGGGCCGAGGGCGGGGTGGTACCGGCCCCCGAGGGGGGAGAGGAGAGAGTCTCCGCCGCAATCGCACCGGAAGGGAGAAAAGATAAGAGAAAAGATAAAAAAAGGCAAATCCTGCCTGTTGTCATCACTGTGCGGGCAATCATCGGACGCTCCTCGACAGAAGTTTTTAAGGCATGCTCCCGAAATGATTCGAGAACACATCAAAGACCCTAAAAAACAGAATGCTGTCAGGGAGCGCGGGCGGGAAAGAGAGGCGAGAATCCCCCGTCGGGACGCGGAAGAGAGGAGTCGGGGAATTCGTGGCGAATTGGCCCGGAGAAGACAATGCGGAAGAGAACGAGGAGAGCGGCAAAAAGGAAAAGGGAGCCTTTGTCCCCCCGCGGCCGTCGGGCAAGGGGGGCGGGAAGGTTCGTAAGCTCCTCCCCAGCGGATTCCTTCCCGGCTTTTTTCAAGCGTCTTCCGGGATCGAGGCAGACATAGGAGGACGCTTTCCCCGATTTTTCGATAATGCCGGAGTTCCCGGGAGACAGGGGCAATAGGGCCGGGGGGTTCGGGAGGGAAAGATCAAGACGCGCAAGGCTCTTTTCGGGGGAGAAGGCGAGAGGAACGGGCTCCGGGCCGGGCGAGGCGGCCATCGCGGTCCTGATCCCCACGAGAAGGAGGAGGACTAAGGGGATCCCCCCCAGAACGATCGCCGACGAGAGGAGTCCTCCCGAGAGAATCCAGATTTCGATCGGGTTCGTCGGAGAGGATCCGGGAAGGCTTCCGCATGCGGGACGCGGCGCTCTTTTTTTGAGGCGGCTTTCGACTATCAGAAAGCCGGCGAGGAAGAGTCCCGGGAGTAAGGGGCCGGGAAGGGGGAGCGATGTCGAAAGGAGGCAGAAGCCCAAAAGGATGAGGAGACCGGAGGAGAGGAAAGAGGGAAGGAGACTTTTGACATTGTGGCGTCGATAGGCCCAGAGACCGCCCGAGCCGTGGCAGAAGGGGAGCACCCCCAGAAGGCCGCAAAGAAGGTCGGCCAGCCCGAGCCAGCAGGAGAGGGAGGTGTCATTCAGGCGCCTCTCCCCTGCCAGAGAGAGAGCGCCGCTCGACCTGCGCTCCCGGACCGTGGCAAGGACCCCGTTTGCCAGCGTGACCGGAAGTTGCGGGAGTACCAGAAGAAGGACCGATAACAGCGTTCCGGGGCCGAGGGCGAGCGGATCCCTCAGAAAGCCTGGTAGGAGACTGCCCGCCGGCAGTGCGGACAGGGCGCGGAAGGCGACCGCCGCGAAGGAGAGGAGGGCGACTCCCCGAACATAGAGTCCCACCCACCGGCGGATACGTTCGAAGGAGGCGTCGTCCAGACGTTCTCCCATGCGCCGCGAAAACCCCGACTGTCCGGCCGCGAAAAGCAGGATCCCCAGGAGGATGGCCGAAAGGGAGACGACCTGGGGCGTGGGGCGCAGAATCAGGAAAAGGAAGGCCCAGACCTTGAGGGGCTGGAGGGGAAGGGGGGTCCGAAAGAGAAATGCCGACAAAAGCCAGGCGATGCCGAGGGTGAGGAGGTCCCGACCGACCGCATGGGTTCCTGCTCCCCGTTCGGTTCCGGCCATCAGCCAGACGACGGGGAGCAAAAAGCACAGGTCGAAGAGAGAGACCCAAAGCTCCGTCGCGCGGAAGCTCGCCTTCGGGGGGGCTTCCCGGGGAATCGATATAGGGACAAAACGCAGCTGGGCCATGACAGGGATTGCCCGCAGGCGGGCAACACGCTCCTTTGCATTTGACGGGGAATAGGGGGGTGTTCGGGAAAAAACAGGGATCTGTCGGACTTCCCAGGCGCCCCCGACCTTCGTCGGCCGGGGAGCCCATTTTTGATATGCCTGAAAAAGCAAGAGTCGTGCCACGAAGATAAGATGCTATTTTTTAAGGAGATATTGTCAGGAGGGTCTTGGCGGTTCCGGAAGCGGAGAGACGAATGTGTCGTATCGAAGACAGTTGTGTAGGGGGATGACGGGGGGCTGGGGGGGGGATGGAAGGGGGAAGGGTGTGTAAATCTCCCCGATTGACCTCGGAGCCTCTAATGGGCTCTGACGGCCACGTCTTGGGGGCCCGTCTTCTCTCCTCAATTCTTATGTGCCGAAAGTCCGATGCAATATGGCGTCAGTGTTCTTAAAATGGTTGTCTTCGGGGTATGGTTGCAATGCTTGCATGAAAAGAAGAAGAAGGAAATCTGGAGGTGAGAGACACAGGGCGGGATCCTGCGACAAGTGCAAGTGACGGATAGGTCATGATTGAAAAAGGATCAGTAGTGGACGGCGAAGAGTTTTCCAAGAATGAGGAGGGAGAGACCAAGAGAAAATCCAATCATCCACTTCAACAGAACATTGTCGGAGTGGACGGCGTCGATCTTCTTTTCCAGGTCGGATCTGACGGCATCGATCTTCTTTTCCAGACGGGATTCTGTTCCGATCAGATCCGACTTGGTGGAGATGTCTCCCGAGGCGACATGGCTCCAGGCGCGAGCCAAGGCTCCCGCCTGCTCTGGAGGAAAACCGGCGTCTTTGAGTTCTGTGGCCACGGCCAAGGTGTCGAATGTCATCATTTCTCCTTTCTTTGATTCTA
>JAJYYA010000039.1 GCA_021801345.1 Nitrospirota bacterium | reverse complement strand
CCCCCCACCCCTCTATCGGGATGGTCGCACGGAAACGCATCATGATTCGCCCCCCCACCCCTCTATCGGGATGGTCGCACGGAAACGCATCATGATTCGCCCCCCCTCTATCGAGATTATCGTAACACAAGCATGCTTGACCTCATTTCCGCATTGTCGTAACATTCTTTACATGTTACGACAATGCGGGGGAGGTGTCTGTGCGTAGCACCCTCCCCCCACTGACGACCTCTCCGTCCGTGCGCTTCCCCCGCTGGCCGGGGGAGGCAAACGGACGGAGAGGGAGGAAGTCACAGCAACCCCGTGGAGGAAGCGATGACAACCGACGAGATGAACGCGCTGACAAAGACCGCCAGAACACTGATGAATGGCATCCTCGGCCATCCTATCTCTGCCGCGACGGAGGCGACCTACGCGAAGATCATCGAGCGGCACTACACGCGAGACGAGGAGGGGACGCCGGACGGGATCGTATACCCGCAGCCAACGCGAAAGAGGACATGGTACCAGGCCCGGGCGGCCTTCAGGCGCAACATCGCTGGCCAGGTAAAAGCCATACTCAAGAGGGCCGACGACTGTCAAAGGGCGGGAGATCGACTTGGAAGGGCAAACGAGCTTGACGCCCTACCGGCATGTCTCGAAATGCTGGGGCCGGAGGGCCGATTCGGGAAGAAGGCGACCTTCGACCCGGAAACAGAGAGAAAGGAGAACAGAGGCAAGCGACGGACGCTTAAACATTTTCCAGATGACTGGAGAGAGAAAGTCTTCTCCGCCGCGAGCCCTCGCATGCAGAGGGCGATCGCGGCACTGGCACTATCGGGATGCCGACCAAGTGAGCTGTCCAAAGGTGTTCAGATCTCCCGGACTGGCGATCGCATTACAATGACGATAAAGGGAAGCAAAACGAACGACGGGCATGGCCAGCCCGAGAGGGCAATCACGATAGAGCGGAATGAGGAGAATGCCATGTTCTTCGCCTGCCTCGATCCCGGAGAGATCAGCGAGGATGACGGATACGTGAGGGTTTCCCTGCATCGCATCTCGCGAAGGCTGTGGCCGCGACACAAAAATGTAGTATCCGCCTACAACTTCCGTCACCAAGTCGCGTCCGACATCAAATCCGCCGGAACCGACAGCTCCCAGATTGCCATGACACTCGGCCACGCTGTGGAAAAAACACAAAGCATGTATGGACAGGCCCTTCAGGGATCGGGGAAAAGCGGAATCATTGCCGCCACCGGTAGCCGGGAAGTCAAGGACAATCGCCGCCTCCCGCCGGGACTCCGGGAGGACCTGGGCGAAGAGGAAACCTCCCGGCCAAAATAGCCTCGGGCCTCGCGGGGCGGCTCCCGCCGCCTCTTCGCCCCGCCAAGTTCCAGAGAAGCCCGCGCTCCCGCGCGGCGCCGAGGGAGAGGCAGGGGGGGGCGGGGGCCTCCGCTCCCGGCGATGCCGGGGCTATCCGTAACTAGTGACGTGCCGGGTTGCGGCCTCCGGGCCGGGCCTGGGGGGGGATCCCCTGTACCGCCTTGTCTTTTATGGAGATTATGGGCAGATCGGATGCAGATCCTCCCGGCATCGCCGGGAGAGGGGGGATGGGGGGATGGGGGGATGTGTCGTAGATGCCTTACCCCGGCCTTTCCGCTTTTCCCTCGGTGCAGGTTCTTGCCTTTTCTTTTGGGGTGACAAAGGGTTACTGGAAGAGTCTTGGGGGGGGGATGGGGAAAGGTAAGAAATAGAGCGAGACCACGCCCCCCGAGCGAAGCGAAGGGGGTGCGGGGTCGCTTCGCTCCGAGCCTTTTCTTTTGGCTTTGTTTTTTGGGCATAAAAGTTTTTTAGCTACCCCCCTCCCCAAAGGGGGGGTAGCTATAGTTTTTTTAACTAAAAAACTATCTACGGGTTCACTAATGGGACCGACCGAATCACTAATGGGACCGACCGGGCCCCAAAAAATCACTAATGGGACCGACCGAATCACTAATGGGACCGACCGGGCACATAAGACCCTTGTCCTCACTGGCTTTCAGCAAAACCCTTTCCAGTACTGAGCGTTCACGAAAACGCCCTACAGCATTTGATCTTACCTACATAAAAAATCTTAATACTCACTAATGGGACCGACCGGATTACGAAAAGCCTTGTCCTCACACGCTTTGTGATGCCATCAAAAAAGTGCCGTCCGTGCTTGATCTTAGAGGCTTCAGAAAAGAGCCTTCAAAATACTGAATAAAATGGCCTCGTCCGTCTCCGGAAGGCACCGGTCCAAATTTTGCGCGGAACGCGAGCCATTTTTCAGTCCCCCCAAAAAATGTTTATATCAATTTACCGACGATTTATATCAATTTACCGGAGATTTTTGGGGATGAGCGGCAGGACCTTTTTTTCGGGTCTCGCGCCGTGGTTTGGCATCTATCTAAGCAATCTTCTTCATTGTTTTTTTGATGGATTCCAGAATGACACGAGGCCTTTTTTTGGAACATATCTTATTTTCTGACCCTCGATAGAAATTCCGAGGTTCGCCAGGCGTTCTGCATCCTTCGCGATCTCCTGCTTGAAATGTTTTGCTAACACATTGATACCGAGGGTTTTGCGAACGAATTCGAGTGTGAACTCGCATGGGTGTTTGTTGTCCAACATAAATTGTGCCAAAGACATTGAATAGCCTGAGGTCATCGCCCGAATAATCTCCAGGGCGTTGGACTTCCGCACGTTCAAAAACTCGTCATAAAGCAGCATCCAAGTTCTCGAAATAGTTATCATCCAATGATATTGTTCCAGGATGACCCCGCCCGGGCCCTCGAATTCACTTATTTTTTTGTGTTTGTCGAACACTTCAGAAATGATCCCCCCGAGGCTTCTTTCTCCCTTCCGCTGGTAATTCACCGTAACTTGCGCCTTTCGCATGTCCTCCAGGAGTGACAAAAGGTACTCCAGGTTAGGCTGGCTGTTGGGAAGGAGGTCCTTGGCGAGGGCATAGGGATCGACCAAAACATAGAGTTCGCGCTCGGCCCCCTGCCGGTATTCGAGCCCCTTTGTCATGATGAGGTCGTGCAGATTCCTGTGATTCTGGCCAATTTTACCGATGACTTTTCCTGTCCCCCACGAATTTTCGATGGTCAAGGTAGATTCCTCTGGCCGGCGGGTCGGAGCAAAAATCGGGAGTCGGTCGTGCACGACCGTGCCTGTCGGTTGTCCGTAAATCTTCTTCATCTTTGCTTTTTGCAACGCCCTCTCCGATCTCCTCGGGAGAGGCCCCGCTTTTTCTTTTTCTTCTTCCTGGACAGGGACCGGGACCGTTGAGGGCGCGACGAGAGGCGCGGCGGGTGCCGGGGGGGCGGCAGGAGGAAGGAGAAGGGCCTGGCTCCCCTCCTCCCGGGGCTTTTTCTCCTTGGCCTCCCGGGCCTCCCGGATCGCCCGTTGAAATTCCCACTCCTTTTTCTGGGCCAGGCCGCTCATTTCGGCCCCCCCGGATGGTCCTCGTCAATCAGTTGCGGTGTTTCAAACAGCTTGTCGTACCGAGGGTCCGACAAAGGGATCCTGGACTCGTCTCCTGACTCGATGCTCTCAACGGGACGGACCTGTCCCGCTTCTTCTTCATGGCGGGGTGTCATCGGCCACCCCCTTGCATCACGTCATTCGTGACGTATTTCCGGGGTCGACCCCTTTTTGGCGAGGGCTGTGGCGGTGGAGATGGGGAGTCAAGGGGGACGACATCGGACGGGTAAAGATACTGGACGAGGTCCTCTAGGACGACATAGGGCATTCCGGCTTCGTCGTATTTAATCCTCAGGTCCAGCTTTCCGGCTTTTGCGCGCCGATAAATCTGAGGACGACAGAGCCCGACAAAGGGGGCGATTTCATTGATTTTCAGCCGTTGTTTGGGGAAGAAAAACTGGCGGATGGCAGCGGGGCCGGCAAGATTGAAAACTTCCGGGTCGACGTTGGACTTGTCGACGTTGGCGAGCGGCATGGAAGACCTCCCTCATCATGTCCTGCACGGCAATGCCGTGCAGGATGACATGGGCAGGTCTCCTATGAACCGCTCTTACGAACCTTCCGGGGAAACCCCGAAAGGCACCGGGCGACAGGCCCGGAACGGCCAGGATGGTCGATCTTCTTGTGGTCGGGGGCCATTTTCGAGCGTGAATCCTGGGCAAAGTTGTTCTCCCGCCTGCCAAGACGGGGTCGCGTGATGCCCTTTTGGCCTTATCAGGGTCCCTTCGCTCATGGTCCCGACGATCCGAATCTTATCATGGAACATTTCGGGATGCAACATGCCGTTCTTGAATTCTACCCGTTTTTATGGAATGGCTCAGGATCTCGATTTCCGAAAGAATTCTTGCCGTGCTGGTGCCGTGCTGAGGATGAAAAAAGAAGCAAAAAGAGGCGACATCATGCAACATGGATTTTTCAGAAAATTGGCTCTGGCATTGGAAAGAATGGTGCGCCCGGCAGGAGTTGAACCTGCGACCTTCAGATTCGTAGTCTGTTGCTCTATCCGGGCTGAGCTACGGGCGCGAGAGGCGAAAAAAGGAAGGATTGAACGAGGAGGTGAAGAATAAAGCCGGTCCCGATGTCTTTAGAAAACTCGAGAACGCAGTTCTGCATCGGCAATCATGATACTTCAGGTACCACATGAAATCAAACACACAAACCAACACGCCACCATGGTCCAGAGTTTTACGAGAAAGAAAGTTGGTGAGCCGCCTGGGCTTCGATCCCAGCACACTCGCCTTAAAAGGGCGATGCTCTACCGAATGAGCTAGCGGCTCGCGTTCAATTATGGGCAAATCCGATCAGATGGTCAAGACTGTCCGACCAAAAAAAACTTGAAACATTGATGGGCAGGTCTTCTTCAAAATATATTCAGGCCATTTCCCTCACCTCCTCCGGCCTTGACTATCCCTCCAATATATTTGATAATAATTATCATTTCCATTTTTAAAAAAAAGGAGGGAAGTACCCTGAAAACATTTCCGGCATCCTTCATTTTCTTTTTCATACTCTCCCTCTGCGCACAGTCCTTTCTGGGATTCTCCCTGGCCGCCGCCTCCGCCCAGCAAGAGAATACCCCCGTGCTCTCAGCGACCGACACCACATCCCTACCATTGCTCGATTTGGACCGGGGGATAGTCCGGAGCCTGAACATCGAAGAGTCCTGGGTGGAAAATGCCTTCTACATCCACTCGGTCAACGCCGATGATCTGAGCCGGGGAAACGGGTGGACCCTTTCCGGAGAGATGGACTTTGCCTTTAATTCCTGGGTTGGAGGGGAACTCGACTTTCCCGTCCTTCTTACAACCTACCCTCTCGGTCAAGGACCCTCCGGTCTCGGGCCTCTTACCCTGGGATTTCGTGTCGTTCCCTACCAGACGGGCACGGAGGTCTCGCGAGAGGCGGCCATCCTTTCCTTCGAGGTCGAGACCAATATTTGGCCAACACCCCAATTCAGCAACTTCCCCGGGGAGGGAAACTCCGTGAGCCCCGAACTTCTCTGGGCCTTCCGCTACCACAGGCTCTATCTCCAGGGAATCACGGGCTACACCCTCCCCACCGGAATCGGAGCCATCGCCAACCCGTTTTTCATGGTCAGTGTCGGAAGGAGCTTCAAGCAGATCCTCGCACTCCAGATGGAAGCGGACATCAACGGGGCCATGCCTCTTACGGGGGGGAAGGTGGCCACGATGGTCACAGTTCTTCCAGAGATCGCCTATATGCCCTATGGAGACCGGTGGCTCAATGAAGTCGGAGAAGGATTTACAACGTACGGAAGCATGGGGCCGCAACCCACCACCTATTTCATGATGGAGTTCGAGCTGGGACTTCTTCTCGGCGAATGACTCAAAACCTGATTGCTAACGCTAGGGCTTCCGGAGTTCCTCCCTGAGGCGATCGAGTTCCCTCCGATAGGCCTCTCCGTCCCCAAAGTCAAAAAAGCGTCGGTAACGGTCGTGGGTTCCAAGAATTTTTCTGGCATGCTTGATCGGACAGAAATATTGCTCCGTCCTGGCCGCAACCTCTCTTGCATAGGCGATGAGGCCATTGGCATACCCGCAATAGTTGCAGTTGAACTGCTCGATAAAGTTAAGGTAATTTAATCCACCACGGTCAAGGACGATATAGTCCGCACGGCGAACTCCGGGAATGCCGTAGGCCCGAAAGCAGGCCGCCTGATACAGCCCGATCCACGCATCGAGGAGAAAAAGGGGAAGATACAGGGAGTAGATGACGGGGGCGACGAGGAGGCTTTTAAGGGGCGTGGTCAGGAGAAAGGCGACCACCCCCTGACGGATCCCCCTGTTGACCCGCTCCATTTCCTCTTCGAAGAGAATCTTTTTCCTTTCAATTTTGTACCTGAAGTCCTTCTGTTTTTTCTCGATCTCCTCTCCCAAGGCCTTCTCGAGTTCCCTCTCGACTTCGGCCAGCCGCTCAAGTAAACCTCCAATTTTCTTATCCATGGTCACACTCCTTTAGACAAAGGTACGGAATTTCTCCCCACTGACAAAATGGCCCAACCGTTCCGAATTCGTGGAAAATAGCCCGGCCGGTGACATCGTCTCCAAGCCTTTGAGCGCGGTCATCTCGAGGGAAAGCCAAAAGACGTGTCCGAGAGGGAAATTCCAGGAAAAGAAAAGGAAGATCGGCATCTCATGTCATTTATGAAATGTGATTTCGGGGGAGAGACGAGGGCCGGGAGCTGGAGCGAGAAAGATTCGATGAGAATTGATTCTCCCTGAAGTCCTGCCCAAAAAAGACGCCAAAGATGTTCCGGCCGGAAAGGTGAGACAGGCGTCGGTCAGGCGATTCTTGATCTACCTCGATGCCGACAGAAGCTTTTCCTTGACGCTGTCGGTCGCCTTCCGGTCGGGGAAGGAAGTCGTGGTGTAGGCAAAGGGGTACCGGCCCGCCTGAAAGAGGTCGAAGAGGAGACCCACCGCCAACCCATCCCCGAAGACGAGGTTGGCCGTTCCCAGATATGGGCCGCCACCACAGGCTGGATCAAAGCTTCTGGTCAGATCGAACCAGTGGTTGCACTCGGGGTAAAGCCGCTTGTGGGATTCCGGCTCCTGAAAGCCATTGACGACCATGTGGACCTTCTGGCGGGTATAGACGGTCAGATGGACCTTGGTCCCCTCCCCGTCCGGCCTGAGAAGAGCGCGGATTGTATAGGAAGGATTGTCCTTCTGGATCGTCTCAAGAATCGTCTTCGACTGGACGGGAGGGAGCGGAACCCGAAAGCTCTCAAGGCTTCCCGAGGGCCCCGTCGGCGCGACGGCGCATCCCCCCATCACCCATCCAACAAACAAGAAGACAGCCGGAAAGACTTTTCCCTTGCGCAGGAACTCCATAACCGGTCGCAGCATCTCATCCCCTTGAGGTCAGATTTTAGTTCTCCCGCCACAGTCCGTAGCCACAGATCTCTATTATGAGTGTTTTTTCCGAAAGAGGGAAGTCTTTTTGCAGGGAGCTCTCCCGATGCCATTGCTTTACGCCTGTTATTCAAAAGAGCCTGTTTATCCCCTGCCACTGACAATTCTCTTGACTGAAGGTAAGGCAAAGAGAAAAAGATCCTGCAGCATAATTGAGATTGCTCCCGGAATCCGTCATGATAGACAAAGGGAAAGAAGAAAAGAGGCACTCTTCTCCCCTTATGTTTCTGTGACTCCCTGGCCCACATCATTTGGAAAGGAGGAGGCCAGACTCTCCCGGATTCCCCCTGAGGCGAGACCGGCCACAATCGATGACAACCCGCCCCGAAGGCACAAGACAGGACCTCGAAGCCATCCTGAAAGAATGGGACAATGCCGGGCAAGCCGTCATCCCGATGTTCCACTACTTCATGGAGCGTGAAAACCATATCAGCCCGGAGGCCCTCGACCTGATCGGCCAGGTGACCGGCATGTCCCAGTCGGACCTTCTCGGGGTGGGAACCTTCTACCAGTACTTTTCCTTCCACAAGGAAGGACGCCATATTATTCGCGTCTGCCTTGCGACCCCCTGCGTCTTTTGCGGGGGGAAGGGACTCCTTTCGGCCCTGCAAAAGGAGCTTGGTATCGGACTTGACGAAACGACAAAGGACGGAGTCTTTTCCCTCAAACCGGCCCAGTGCGTCGGACAGTGCCACGAAGCTCCGAGCCTCGTGATCGGCACAAATATCTACAATAATGTCACTCCGGAGGAGATTCCCTCACTCCTCAAAAAATACCGGGAGGGGGATGTGGTCCCCCAGCCAGCGGCTCCCATGGGCCCCCCCCTGGCCAACGAGCCGATCGTCTTTACGGGGCTCGTCTCGAAGGAGACCCTGACCATCGAGCGCTACGAATCCGGAGGAGGATACGCAATCCTCAGGGAAATCATGGCCGCGAAGGATCGGACCCGAGTCCTGCACGAGATCGAAAGTTCGGGACTTTCCGGCCGCGGGGGCGGGGCCTTTCCGATGGCCCCCAAGCTCCAGGCTGTCATGAAAAACCCCAAACCCCACTATGTCGTCGCCAACGCCGACGAGGGGGAACCCGGCACATTCAAGGACCGCTACATCATGGAGCGCGACCCGCACTCTTTCATTGAAGGAATGATCCTCGCGAGCTACTCCATCGATGCCGATGCCGGATACATCTATCTCCGGGAAGAGTACCCGCACTCTTACGCCATCCTCCTCAAGGCTCTTGCCGAGGTCCGGGAGAGGGGATACCTCGGAAAGGACATTCTGGGATCCGGATGGAGCTACGACATCCGGATCTACCGGGGCGGCGGTGCCTATATCTGCGGAGAAGACTCCTCCCTTTTGAACAGCCTCGAGGGAAAGAGGGGAACCCCCCGCAACAAGCCTCCCCGTCTGAGCGACATCGGCCTCTGGAAGAAACCGACCGACGTCAACAACGTGGAGACCTTCGCCGCGATTCCCCGCATTATCAAAGAGGGTGGAGCCTGGTACAAGGCCATGGGGGACGAGCGCTCCTGCGGGACAAAACTCTTCTGCCTCTCCGGCAACATCCGACACCCCGGACTCTACGAGGTTCCTCTGGGGGCGACCCTCCGCCACCTGATCGAAGATCTGGGAGGCGGCGTTCCCGAAGGACGCTCCTTCAAAGCCGTCCTCCCCGCCGGTTCAGCCAGCAGCATGCTCTATCCGGTCCAGATGGACATGCAGCTCGACTACCCGACCCTCAAGGCTGCGGGCGCTTTCCTGGGAGCCGCCTCCCTTATTGTCATGGACGACTCCGTCTGCATGGTCGATCTTGCCTACTGGATGTCGGGCTTCTACCATCATGAATCCTGCGGCCAGTGCACTCCCTGTCGCGACGGGGCGGAGGACATCCACGAGGTTCTCCAGAAGGTTGTCATGGGAGAAGGGGAGCTTGCCCACCTCGACTTCGTGAAGAGCCTCGGCGACTATATGCGGACCGCCTCCATCTGCGGTCTCGGGACATCGGCACCGAACATCCCGATCAGCTCCATCGAACATTTCGAGGAGGAGTGGCGAGAGCATATCCTCGAGCACACATGCCGTACCGGCACCTGCCCCATGACGCGGAAGACCGTTGTCGACTTCCCGGCGCGCAGATCCCGCGGCCTCGCCGCCGAAATCGCCCAGTTCCAGATCCACGAGCCCTAAGACATGATTTTTTCCGAAAGCGTGCCCCAGGAGCACGTCAAGGGAACCGGTAAAAAACCGGAAAGCAAAAAGGGGACGGAGCCGACAGGCCTCCGTCCCCTTTCCTGTTTTAGGAGCGACCCCGGACGTGGTGGTCAGTGGTCGGTTCCCTGAGTATTTTCGGAGAGCTTGTCGAGAGGATTCTCGTTCATCAGAAAGGGAGTGTTGTACCCTTGCCCCGAAGATGTGAAGCTGTAGACAAATTCGTTCGCCCCCATAACGTAGTCGAGCGTCCCGCTCTGGTTGGCAAGAGCGGCTGACGACACCGTCAGGATGAAGGGGTAGGAGGCGAGCTCTCCCATGGAGAGCGTTCCCGAGAGCGAAACCGAAGAGGCCGTATTGAAGTCGTCCTCTCCGCTCCCTCCGTTCGAGACGGAAAGATAAGGCACGGTGCTTCCGGTGATCCCGCAGAGACTATAGGTATAGCCTCCCACCAGAGGACCGAGGCCGTGCATCCGGAAGCCGAAGGATCCTGATGCGCAGGAGGTTCCCTCCTCCGATGCTCCGGAGACTCCACTCCAAAGGGGGGTTGTATTTTGGGGAACGAGTACGGCATCGAACTTGACCAGATTTCCGGAGCCGGCCGCTCCGGCCGTCCTCAGACTGTACCCCGTCCCGGAGGACAGGAAGGTCGAGGGAAGAATCCCCACCTTTCCGCTAAATTGATAGGTCGTCTGACCGGAGGTGACGTTCAGGTTGAGGTAGTTCCCGTAAAGCTGTCCGCTTACGGCGCCGTTGGTCGAAGTGATCGCCCCGGAGGAGGAGACGGAGACGGCCGTATCGTCGAAGGGGGAAGGAGAAGAAACGGATTGGGGAGATGAGGCCGGATTGTTCTGACTTATCCCCGTATCGGCCAGAAGCCCTTGAATGTGATAAGTGCCAGCCGCCACCACCGATGTCGTGTTGTCGACGATATCGCCAAGATCGAGTTGCGGGGCCCATGTCTGGGAAGCCGAGATCGCCTGAAGCAGATTCTGGATGGTCGTCGTGCAGCCTGACCCCAGGGAGGTGGAGACAGAGGTCAAAGTCGAGGTGGTATTGCTCGATGACACTGCGGAGCTGTTCTTCACCATCGACTTAGCCATATCGAAGGTGTCCGCGTCTCCCGAGGGAAGCGTGCACCCGCTGTCGACGACAGCCATGATCCCGGCCGCAGCCGCGATGATGTCGCTACGATTGTTCGAAAGAAGGGTCGCGTAAGCCGCGGGAGTCAGTGACGACAGCTGGTTTGTCGCGGCAAGGATGGAAAGAGCCGCCGTCGTGACCTGGCTTATGGCAAGATTGGGAACATTGGTGGTCGACAGGCTCGAGAGCGAGGACAGGGTATTGGCAGGCCCGAGATAGCTCGAAAGAAAGGTCGTCCCGCTCTGGGCATTTGCAAAGACGGGGGCGCTGCTGTTTGGAAAGGAGACATTCAGAGTGAAGTCCCCGGAGCTGTCGGCCGTCGCGCTTCCCAGCGTCTGGGCGCCGGACTGGTTTAAAGGAGCGTTTAAGGTGATGGTGATCGACGCGTTCGAGATGGGCGCATCGATCGCCTGTCCATTTACGGCCGTAGCCCCTCCCCCGCCTCCTCCGCCGCCCCCTCCTCCACAGGAGGTGAGACTCGCTGAAAAGACCGCAATGAAAAGCCCACTGAAAAGAACGGACCGAAAAAGAACCGATACTCCCTTATTCTTCCCTTGCGCGCTCATGACACACTCCCTTGGCTCATAAATCTCTGAAATCGATGGGCAGTCCGGACAGATCGTCTTCCCGACCACGGGACCCAACCCCTGTATTGACTCCCGAACACACGCTCTCCACGAGACTTTCAGTGCAGCTCTTGATAGATTTAAACATAAAAGAACTGTTTGTTTACTCTTTTGCATTATAGTACAGGGAAGGAGGGGAGAATGTTAAGACGGTCACAGTCCGCCCGTGACGTGGGTCACGGACAGTCCCCCATATCCGGAGAATTTGTTCTTCGTGCAGGAGCCGTGCCATCTGGAGTATGATAAAGAGGTCAGCCTCCCTGCTTCGACAGCACAGGCAGAGCGATCAGGGCCCTCATTCCACCCATTGGAAAACCGTGGACAGACAGACCATACTTAAAAGCCTCTCCGCCTCCCTTGGAGATCTCCTCGAAGTTGTCAGGGAAGCCGGCGAGAGAATTCTTGACGTCTACTCTCACGACTTCGACGTCGTCTTAAAGTCCGATCTCTCTCCCCTGACCCTCGCAGACCAGAGGGCCCACGAGATCCTTTTTGAAAGACTCCCCCGTATTCTGGCCGTTCCGGTCCTCAGCGAAGAAGGACGCGCCATCGGATATACCGAGAGAGCTGCCTGGACAACCTTCTGGTCGGCCGACCCGCTGGACGGAACCCGGGAGTTCGTCAAAAAGTCAGGGGACTTTTGCGTCAGCGTTGGTCTTGTCCACGAAGCTCGCCCCCTCTTCGGAGTCATCTATATTCCTCTCGAGGACCGGATCTATTTCGGGGGACGGGAGTTCGGTGCCTTCGCACTTGATGGAAAGAACTCGGCGGCTCTTCACAGACATCCCGCACATACCATCCTCTCCCGGAGCACGGCCCTAGGCATCGACCGGGAGCCCTCCGACAGGGAGTGGGTTCTGATCGGAAGCGCCTCTCACGGCTCCGAGCTCCCAGGGACACTTCTTTCACGTCTAAATAAAAAACATCCTTTTTCCGCAAAGGCCGTGGGTAGCGCCATCAAGTTCTGCCGGATCGCAGACGGATCAGCCGACTTCTATCCGAGGACAGGAACAACCATGGAGTGGGACACCGCGGCGGGGCAAGCGATCGTGGAGGCGACGGGAGGGGGACTGATTTCGATCGGGGATCGGCGCCCCCTTCTCTATAACAAGGAGCACCTTGAAAATCCCGACTTCTACTGTTACGGGAGAAGATTTGCAGAGGAGTTCCCTGAGCTTCTCTCGCCGGGAGCAGTTTGAGGAACAAAAATGGAAAACAGTGTGCGCGAGGGGGGATAGATAGGAAAGAATACGCAACTGACAGAGAGACAAAATCCTCTGATCTATTGGTGCCGAAGGCGGGACTCGAACCCGCACGGGGTTGCCCCCACTAGACCCTGAACCTAGCGTGTCTACCATTCCACCACTTCGGCCCGTGTTCGGAAGAGGAGAAAAACTCTGCCATTCTACCCTGTTTGGCAATGAAATCCAAGGGCCCGGAAGTAAAAAATCCGAGGCCCAAACCCCTCCCGATTCGGAGGGGTCTTTCTTCTTTAACGAGTGCATACGTTTACTTTGAGCCTCGTGGGCCCTTGCCAAAGAAGACGGAACATGTCAGGAGGCCACCGGTTGACTGGCCGGCGGACTCCTGTCAATCCAACAAACCACCCCTGTCCCTTTATCGAAAGGATGGACGTGTCATGCAGGAAAAGACCCAAGGCACCAAAACACGGATGGAATCGGACAGCATGGGCAGCATCCCTGTCCCGGCCGATCGCTACTGGGGGGCACAGACCGCCCGATCGCTCATTTACTTTGCCATCGGACAGGACCGGATGCCCGTTCCGGTCGTTCGCGCCTTCGGTATCCTCAAGAAGGCTTGCGCCATGGCCAATCGCGACCTGAAACTGCTTGCCCCGGAAAAGGCCGACCTCATCATCCGGGCCGCCGACGAGGTCATCGCCGGCCGTTTCGACAGCGAGTTTCCCTTGAGGATCTGGCAGACCGGCTCCGGAACTCAGACCAACATGAATGCCAACGAAGTGATCGGAAACAGGGCCATCGAACTTTCCGGAGGGGAGATGGGATCAAAAAAACCAGTCCACCCCAACGATGACGTCAACAAGAGCCAGTCCTCGAACGATACCTTTCCCACCGCCATGCATATTGCGGCCGCGCTGGAAATCAGCGGGAGACTGCTTGACGCCATCAAGGTGCTCAGGGAGGCCCTCGACAGAAAATCCCGGGAGTTTTCGGAGATCGTGAAGATCGGTCGCACGCATCTCATGGACGCTGTCCCCCTCACGCTGGGACAGGAGTTCTCCGGATATGTCGCCCAGCTTGACATGGCTACCCGTTATATCGAGTCAACGCTCCCAGGACTTTACGAGCTGGCCATCGGAGGAACCGCCGTAGGAACGGGGCTTAACGCCCATCCTCGCTTTGCCGAAGTTGTCGCAGATCATATCGCCAGAGAAACGAAGCATCCCTTTGTCTCGGCGCCCAACAAATTTGCCGCCCTTGCCTCCCATGACGCCATCGTCATGGCCAGCGGTGCCCTGCGCACTCTGGCCACATCCCTGATGAAGATCGCCAACGACATCCGCTGGCTAGCCTCCGGACCCCGTTGCGGGCTCGGCGAGCTCTCCCTTCCGGAGAACGAGCCCGGAAGCTCCATCATGCCGGGGAAGGTCAACCCGACCCAGTGCGAAGCCATGACCATGGTGTGCGTTCAGGTCATGGGGAACGACACCGCCATCGGCGTGGCCGGATCCCAGGGGAACTTCGAGCTGAATGTTTTCAAGCCCGTCATGATCCACAACCTTCTGGGCTCCGTGACACTGCTCTCAGATGCCATGCTCTCCTTCACGACTCATATGGTCGAGGGAATTGTGCCCAACCGGGACCGGATCAGCATGCTCCTCTCGGAATCGCTGATGCTTGTTACCGCACTCTCTCCCCACATCGGATACGACAAGGCGGCAAAGATCGCCCATATTGCCCACAAGGAGCACAAGACCCTCAAGCAGGCAGGGATCGATCTTGGGTATGTGACGGCAGAGGACTTCGACAGGTGGGTTCGCCCCGAAGAGATGACGGGACCGAAGGCAGAAAAATAGACGACAGAAAAACCACAAAAACGCAGGGGGAATCGCTTCCCCCTGCCTATAAAAGCACCCAGGGTGAGGCGGCTTACTCCCAGATCATGGCGGGCACCTTGAGGCGCTCGACCGGCTTGCCACCCACAAGATGTTCCGAGATGATCTCGGGAACATCCTCCGGCTTGACGCCACCGTACATAACCCCATCGGGATAGACAATCATGTTCGGACCGGTGTCGCAGGGGCCGAGACAACCGGTGTTAGTGACGGAAAACCGTCTTGACAGTCCCCCTTGCTCAAGCTGCATGGCCATGGACTGAAAGACTTCCATGGCGCCCTTCTGAGCACACGAGCTCCTCGGGTGGCCAGGAGGCCGGGACTGGACGCAGATAAATACGTGTTTTTCCGGACGGGGCATTCTCTCTCCTTATGTATCGAGTGTTCTCTTCGCTTTGGACTTTTGGGAAAAAAGACCCTCCCATTCCAAACAATGTCACCGCTCTATTATCCTAAAGCAGGACCGATACCAACTCAAGCGCAAAGAGAAAAGACTTCTCCCGCAGGAGCCTTCCCTCTCGACAAGATCAAAAAAAATTTGCTAGAATGCCCCCTGTCACCATGTATCGTGTCAAATACTGGGGGATCGTCTAATGGCAGGACGGCAGACTCTGACTCTGTCTATCTAGGTTCGACCCCTAGTCCCCCAGCCAATATTTAAGCCACTCTTTTAAAATTCCTTGCCATATTAAAGAGTTTTTGCCATAATTATGCCATAGTGAGGTCATTCGGAAACCTTTCTT
>JAJYYA010000048.1 GCA_021801345.1 Nitrospirota bacterium | reverse complement strand
GGCGATGACAGCCGTGGAGAAGATTCGTCAGGAGGGGATTGAGAAGGGAATTGATCTAGGGATTGAGAAGGGAATTGGGCTGGGGATTGAGAAGAATCGGGAGGACTTCGTGAAAAAACTCCTGGCGAAAGGGACGATGAGTCCGGAAGAAATCTCCCGCACCCTCGATCTGGACCTTCTGTGGGTGAAGGAACTGGCGGGGCGACTCCGGAAGGCGTGAGGCGAAGCGAATGCCCTGTTCCGTGTGCCGAAACGGGATGAACCCCGTTCTGAACTCGAACAGGTCTTTGGATCGTTTTTCGGAAAGGAGGCGGCGATGACAGCCGTGGAGAAGGTTCGTCAGGAGGGGATTGAGAAGGGGATTGGGCTGGGGATTGAGAAGAATCGGGAGGACTTCGTGAAAAAACTCTTGGACAAAGGGACGATGAGTCCGGAAGAAATCTCCCGCACCCTCGATCTGGACCTGCAGTGGGTGACGGAGTTGGCGGGGCGACTCCGGAAGACGTGATGCGAAGCGAATGCCCTGTTCTGTGTGCCGAAACGGGATGAACCCCGTTCTGAACTCGAACAGGTCTTCGGATCGCTATTTGGAAAGGAGGCGGCGATGACAGCCGTGGAAAAGATTCGTCAGGAGGGGATTGATCTGGGGATTGAGAAGGGGATTGGTCTGGGGATTGAGAAGAATCGGGAGGACTTCGTGAAAAAACTCCTGGAGAAAGGGACGATGAGTCCGGAAGAGATCTCCCGAACCTTCGATCTCGACCTGCAGTGGGTGACGGAGTTGGCGGGGCGTCTCCGGAAGGCGTGATGCGAAGCGAATGCCCTGTTCCGTGTGCCGAAACGGGATGAACCCCGTTCTGAACTCGAACAGGTCTTTGGATCGCTTTTCGGAAAGGAGGCGGCGATGACAGCCGTGGAGAAGATTCGTCAGGAGGGGATTGATCTGGGGATTGAGAAGGGGATTGGTCTGGGGATTGAGAAGACTCGGGAGGACTTCGTGAAAAAACTCCTGGAAAAAGGGACGATGAGTCCGGAAGAGATCTCCCGAACCCTCGAACTCGACCTTCCGTGGGTGAAGGAGTTGGCGGGGCGTCTCCGGGAAGGGGTCACACAAATGCCGTGAGAGGTTCGTTTCCGGGTTTCTCTCCGGCTCTTGGCTCGAGAGAGTCCTTCCTGACCCATCGGACCGCCTCCCTTCCCTCACCGGTCTTTCCCTATTCCCCTCCATCACAAAAACCCTCCCGGCCCTTTCCCTCGGTCTTTTCTTACGTCTCCCCTTCTTTACTCCCCGGCGATCCTGAGTCCTTCGACAAGGAGGGAGGGGGAGTTGATCGAGGAGCGGATCTCGAGGTCGGAGCCCCGGTCCACGATGTTCTTGTAGATCTCGTCGAGCGTTCCGGCCAGGGTGATCTCCGAGACGGGATGGAGAATGACGCCGTCTTCGAACCAGTAGCCGAAGGCCCCCCGGGAGTAGTCTCCGGTCACCGTGCTGACGCCGAAGCCGATAAGCTCGGTGACGAGAAGTCCCGTCCCGGCCTTCTTGAGAAGCGCCTCCTGCGAGAGCGTTCCCGGTTCGACGATGAGGTTCGAGATCCCCACGCCCGGACCGTCGCCGAGCGAGCGGACCGCGTTGGCGGTCGACTGGCGCCCGAGCTTTCGGGCCGAGTAGGTGTCGAAGAGAAAGGTCTGGAGAACGCCCGCGTCGACTAAGGTCTTCTTGCGGGTGGGGAGACCCTCCCCGTCGAAGGGTCGGCTTCCGGGGGCTCCTCTGAGGAAGGGATCCTCCCGGAGGGTCATGCAGGGGTTCATGACGGGTGTCCCTTCCCGGCCCTTCAAATAGGTCGCGTTGCGGTAAAGCGCCGAGCCGGAGACGGCACCGGCGAAGTGGCCGATCAGGCTCCGGGCGGTCTCGGGATCGAAGATCACGGGGTAGGTTCCGGTCTTGATGCGTCGGGCTCCGAGGCGGGAGACGGTCCGGGAGGCGGCCTTAAGGCCGATCTCCTCGCTGTTTTCCGTACTCTCCCAGAGGGGGCCCGACACATACCAGTAGTCCCGCTCCATCTGGTCTTTCGAGGTGGCGATCACCGAGCAGGAAAGGGTGTAGGAGCTCTTCCGGTACCCATGAAGAAATCCCAGGCTGTTGCCGAAGACGACATGGGTGCGGGAGCGGGCGCACTCGGCCCCTTCGGAGTTCGTGATGCGGGGGTCGAAGCCCAGGGCGGCAGCCTCGGCGGCCTTTGCCCGCTCGATCAGCTCGTCTCGGGAGGGGATGTGGTCCTCCTCCGGAAAGAGCCTGACGGGGTCGATGGCCGGCGGGAGGATCCTGTCGGGAAGGCCGGCGTAAGGGTCCTCCGCAGTGTGCTGGGCCATGGCCACCGCCCGTTCGACAAGGCTTTTGAGGTGGTCTGCCCCGAAGTCGCTGGTGGCGACGCTCGACTGGCGCTGTCCGGCGAAGACCCGGATTCCGATCCCCCGGCTCTGGGCGGCGTGAACCTTTTCGATCTCTCCCTTGCGGACTCCGACCGTCTCATCGACCCCCGAGAGGTAGAGGGCGTCGGCCGAGGTGGCTCCGGCCGCCCGGGCTGCCTCGAGGATATACCGGACGGCCTCTTCCCCATCTTCTAGCTTGATTTTTGACCCTTTTGCCAGTCCTGTGGAAGAAGCGGGCGAGGGGATGGACGACGTGTTCAAGGGATCGGTCTCCTGTCTCTGTCTAGGTGGTTCCGCCGACGGTAAGTCCGTCGACCCGGATCGTGGGAAGCCCGACTCCCACGGGAACGGACTGGCCGTCCTTGCCGCAGGTGCCGACTCCTGTGTCGAGCGACATGTCCGTTCCCACCATGCAAACCTGGGTGAGGACGTCGGGGCCGTTGCCGATGAGGGTGGCGCCCTTCACGGGGTGAAGGATCTTGCCCTTTTCCACGTAGTAGGCCTCCGACATGGAAAAGACGAACTTCCCGGAGGTGATGTCCACCTGGCCTCCGCCGAAGTTGACCGCATAGATCCCGCGGTCGAGCGAGGCGAGGATCTCCGCCGGATCGGTCTCTCCCGGGAGCATGACGGTATTGGTCATCCGGGGCATTACGGGGTGGGCGTAGGACTCCCGGCGGCCGTTCCCAGTCGAGCGGGTCCCCATGAGCCGGGCGTTCTGCCGGTCCTGGAGATAGCCTTTGAGGATGCCGTTTTCGATCAGGACCGTCCGCTGGGTGGGAGTGCCTTCGTCGTCGACATTCAGGGAGCCTCTTCGGCCGGGAAGGGTTCCGTCGTCGACGATGGTGCAGAGGGGAGAGGCCACGCGCTGGCCGATCCGGCCGGAGAAGGCCGAGGTGCCCTTTCGGTTGAAGTCTCCCTCGAGGCCGTGGCCGATCGCCTCGTGCAGGAGGATGCCGGGCCAGCCGGGTCCCAGTACCACGTCCATCGTTCCCGAGGGGCAGGGTTTGGCCGAGAGGTTGACCAGGGCCATCCGGACCGCCTCGCGGCAGGCATGGGCAAGATTCTCCGGGCTTGCAATGGCCGAGAAGCCGGTCCGGCCACCCCAGCCGTAGGAGCCGGTCTGCCGGTTCTCGCCCTCTTGGGCGATGACCGAGACATTGAGTCGGGTGAGCGGGATCCGGTCGACGACGACCTGGCCGTCGGCGCGGACGATCTGGAGGGTCTTCTGCTCGAAGGCGAGGGAGGCCATGACCTGGACCACCCGGGAGCTCTCCGTTCGGCAGAGCCGGTCGATGGTCGCAAGGATCTCGATTTTTTCGGGAACCGGCCGGTCGAGGGCCAGGTCGGTCGTCGGGTAAAGATCGAGTCCGGGCCGCCCCGGTCGGGAGAGCGAAAGAGGTCTTCCTCCTCCCGAGCCCCGGGCGATCCGGCGGGCCGACTCGAGCGCCAGGGCGATCTGGCGGGGAGAAAGCTCCTCGGTGAAGGCAAAACCGGTCTTTTCGCCAGAGACGATCCGGGCGCCCACACCCTGGCTGACCTCCTGTCCGGCCTTCTTGACGAGGCCGTCCTCGAGGCTGTAGTGCTCTCTTGTCGTATGCTCGAAATAAAGATCGGCATCGTCGACCTCCGAGGAGAGCGCGACCTCGCCAAGCGCCGTTGCGAGGCTCTCCTGAGAGCCTTCGACACGGTCTTCAAAAAAACGGACGATATCCGACACGGGGGTCCTCCAGAGTCCTTTTAGTCTTTGTGGGTCCGATCAGTTTGGGAATGGATCCGGACCGTCCTCCCGACCGGATGCGCAGGGAGGAGCCTTGGGTCTATTATACAGGGGAGAGGCGCCGTGATCCACGGACCCTCGGAAGGTTGATTCCAATACCCTGACGAAGAGAGCCAAGTCGTTTGTGTCGAGTGACCCGTTTGCGCTCAGGTCCTCTTCGCCAGGATCCTTTATTGCGCAGGAAGCCCCGGTGTCTTTAGGCCGGGTAAGGAATGCGCGTGTTTTTTGCAAGCAACTTCTGAAGGTGAATATAACGCAGGAAGATCTTCTTGCAGAAAAAACTTCTTCCAACGGAAGAACAGTAGCTTCTCCGGGCCGAAACGGCCAGAACCTTCATGCTGCCTGTAATTGGCTGGCTCAGGAAGGCTTTGCGGCCAAAACTACCAAAAGCACGCTCTTCAGCGGTTGGCCTAAAAGCCCCTTCGAGAGCCTTTTCCGCTCTCGTCCCAGCAGGCCGTTCGCGCCTGCTCCAGAGTCGCGGCCTGTTTCGAGCGCGACAAAACTGTTCCTGAACGTTTGCCCAGCCGGATTCCTATGGTCAGCTTCAGGCGGCGCTTTTGGCTCATGGTCCTGCCTATGCGTCGACTTTCGGGCGGTCTAGAACTCGGCACATTGGAAACTTGGCTCCGCCCGGCTGAGCAATCGTGCTCTCAGGAATTATTATGGGTATCCATTCGCAGAATTTTCAGATTGGTCGTGACGATTTTGTCTGAAAATGCGCCAAATCACTGTGTTTGTTCAGTTCGGGGTTTTAACCTGAAACAGGTTTGACGGCTAAATTATACTTTGTTATAAATATAACAATGTATAACAATACAGAAAAGGAGATAGTGGTATGGACAGGATCGAGAACCCGTTCGCTCCAAACGCAGGGATTAAACCACCAGAATTTGTTGGCAGGAAGGAGATCCTGGGGGAGGCCAATATCCTGTTTAAGCGAGTTATACGCGGCAACGCGGAAAAACATATTATCTTGACCGGGCCGCGCGGCGTAGGCAAGACCGTTCTTCTACAAGAGCTTGGTGCTCTCGCAGAAGAAAACGGGTACTGCGCGGCTCGAATTGAAGCTACAGGAAATACGTCGCTCGCCAAGCTTCTGGCCAAACCACTACACAAGATTTTGCTGGATCTCAACCATTTGGCGGGAGCAAAAGAAAACATTGTTTTGGGAATGAAAACACTAAAGAGTTTTTTGAGTGGCACGAATTTAAAGTACGGGGACCTGTCGATAGGTCTGGACGAGGGCAACGCTTCAGAAGTGGTAAGCAACGGAAATATTGAACTCGATCTTCCTGATCTATTGGCCAAAATTGCTCAGTCGGCAAAAGATAAAAACAAGGGGATTGCATTGCTCGCGGACGAGCTTCAATTTTTAACCAAAGTGGAGTTAAAGGCTTTGACACTTTCGATCCACAGTCTTCAACAAAACGGCCTTCCATTCGCGTTCATAGGGGCTGGACTTCCCATGCTTCCAGAGTTGGTAGGAGATGCATCTTCCTACTCCGAAAGAATTTTCACGTTCTTTGACGTCGGCGAGTTATCCCGTCCGGAGACATTTCAGGCGATTTCCGCTCCTGTTAGAAAAAGAGGAGCTGAAATATCCGACGAAGCCCTTGATATCCTTTTTAAGGACACGAAAGGATACCCCTATTTTGTGCAAGAGTGGGGTTATCAAGCGTGGAACCTGGCCCCGGACAAGAAAATCGAAAAAGAAATCATGCCTTTGGTAAGAAAGACGGCACTGGAGCGTCTCGACAAAAGCTTCTTCCCTATGCGGCTGGAACGCCTGGCGGACGGCGAAAAGGAGTACTTGAGGGTCGTTGCAGAACAAGCAAAGCCATATGCCAAATCCGGAGAGGTTGCCAAAGCTCTTGGAAAAAAACCTGGAAGTATGACTGTTGTGCGGGACCGTTTGATCAAGAAAGGAATCCTGTGGAGTCCTGGCCGCGGAGATCTGGCGTTTATCATTCCATTGTTCGGGGATTATGTGCGTCGTAAGTTGCCAAAGGATCGAACGCCCAGAAAAACCGGCGTAAAGGGGGATCGATAAAATTTATCTGATTAGCGAAATATACCTTAGCCCGGCCGGGCGCGGTCAAGGAACAACGTCCCAAGGCTCTCTCTTTGGACTCTTTTATGTATCTATTGAAAAAGCTTTCAAAAATTGCTTACGCGTTGTTTCTTGAAGGCTTCAAGGGCGCCGGTCAATGCGCCTATAGTCTCGCTCAGGGCCTGTAATGCAATAAAGTATCTGCTAGAAACCTATGAGAACTTGCCAATGCATGCATCTCAGAATCGACCCGAGAACTTTATTGTTTTCAAGGCCCTCAGTACAGGCCGCCCAGCGGCCTAGCAGGGACGAGCTCCGCCCGAAAGGCGCGGGGTAGTTGACGGGAGGCGAATAGAAAAGACGCAGGTGAGGGAGGTCCGGAAATGGGCAGGAAGGAGGAAGGCGAGAGAGGGATCTTGCGCGGTGTTCGGTTCTTTTTTAGACCTTCTTTCCCTCTGGGCAGGCAAGAAGACGCATGAGGCGCACCTTCCCGCCATGAAGAGCGCGAGGGTGAGGGCAACAGACAGAGCCATCCGGGAGACTTGGGGGATCCGCTCTTTTGTCGCGCCCCCGCCTTTTCTTCTGTCTTGTTAAAAGCCGCTGTCTTGCAGTGTGTTACGATTTTCTGACAATCATAACTCAAGGGGGTGATGGGTTGAGCGAATCTCCCTTTACTTTTCGGGTCGATGAGGTACTGAAAACAGAGTTTTCCACGGCTGCAAGGCCCGCGGCAGAAGCGGCGCGCAGCTCCTGCGAGACTTCGTGAAGCAGCAGCAGGATGCGGCAGTGCATGACGCATGGTTTAGGCGCCAGGTGCAAACGGCTTTGGATTCGGCCGATGCCGGTAATCTGATTCCTGCGGACGAGGTCGAATCGAGGTTTGGGGCCAAGCGGACGACCACACGTCGGAGTCGTCCTTAGATTAAGGGTGTCCCCGGAGGAGTCCTGTGGGGGTGCGGGGGCATGTTTCGGGAAAATCCCCGGAAGTGAGTGGAGAAGGCGATGTCGCAGGCAGAGGAAAAGATCGGGGCGATGATGGAGGCGGCGTGCCGGGAGGGGGTCTTCCCCGGAGGGGTCGTTCTCTGGGGGAGCCGGGAGCGGATTTTGGGGCAGGTGGCGGCAGGCTTCCTCCGTCTTCCTCCTCCGGATCCCCCCCCGCATACCCTTCCCGGGACCCTCTTCGACCTGGCCTCGCTGACCAAGCCTCTCGTCACCGGCGCCTTGGTTCTCAAATGCGTCGCAGAAAAAAAGATGGCGCTCGACGCCCCGCTGGGGGAGTTCCTCGGGGCTTCCCGGTCGAGCCGGTGGGGAAATGCGACCCTCCGGGAGCTCCTGACGCATTCCTCGGGCCTTCCTTCCTGGGCACCCCTCTACCGGGAGATCGATCCTGCCCTTCCGCTCACGGAGCGAAAGGAGCGTCTTCTTTCGGCCATTCTCGCGCTCTCTCCGGAGCGTGAGAATGGCTCCGCCTCTCTCTACAGCGACTTTGGCTTCATGCTCCTCGGATGGGCGCTGGAAGAGATCCACAAGGAGCCACTCGACGCCCTTTTTCGAAGATTTCTTGTCGCCCCCCTTGGCCTTTCCTCGATCGACTACCTTTCGCCGGGGTCGTCTCTGCCCTTCGAAGGGGCGGATCGGGAGAGTCGC
This sequence comes from Nitrospirota bacterium, assembly GCA_021801345.1. Taxonomy (GTDB): domain Bacteria; phylum Nitrospirota; class Leptospirillia; order Leptospirillales; family Leptospirillaceae; genus UBA4572. The sequence goes on along the minus strand of JAJYYA010000048.1, from coordinate 7,399 downwards.
TTTGCCGCCACCGAGGTCGATCCGGAGACGGGGACGCCGTTTGTCGGAGTCGTCCACGACGAGCATGCGCGTCTTCTGGGAGGGGTCTCGGGCCATGCGGGGCTTTTCGGGTCGGCTCGGGCTGTCTGGGAGCTGTCCCGCCCCTGGATGGGGGGGGGATTTTTTCCGGAGGATCTCCGGAGGGAGTTCGTTCGGCGGCAAGATCCGCTTGAGTGGGCGCTGGGATTCGACACTCCGACACCCGGATCCTCGAGCGGGACTTCCCTGACCCCCGGGGCCTCCATCGGACATCTGGGGTATGCCGGCACCTCGGTCTGGATCGATCTTAACAAGGACCGGATCGTCGTGCTTCTCACCAACCGGGTCCACCCCGTCCGGACCAACAACCGGATTCGGGAGTTCCGGCCTCGGCTCCACGATGCCGTGGCGCAGGTTTTTTGATCGCTTTGATCAGAGGTCGCCGGCCTTTTTCCCGTAGGCGGCCCGTCCCCGAAGAAAAAGCTCCCTAGCCTCCTCGGGGTGGGAGAGGCCGGAGAGCGAGCCTTCGAGGGTCGCCTCGGAGGGCGAACGAAACAGGGAGCGGATCCAGACCCCCTTCGTCAGGACGGGACGCTCCATGATCGGGCGCCGGGGATCGCGCCCCTTTTCAAGAATCGTCACCCCCCCCCGGAGGACTAAGGCAAGCTCGATTCCGATCCGACCTCCGACGGCCCGGGGAAGGGGTACCCCGGTCGAGAAAAGCCCCGCCGTGTAGGCGTAGAGGCGGTCCTTCAGGCGCTGGTGGCGGCGGATGAGATCGCGGTCGGGGGAGGAGGCGAAGAGGGTCTCCTCGGAGAGACCGCAGAGGGCGATCTCGGTAAGGGGGACATAGATGCGGCCCTTCAGCCGATCCACTGAGATGTCCTGCCAGAAGTTCGCGAGCTGGAGGGCGGTACAGACGGCGTCGGACCTTGCGAAGAGGGCCTCTCCCCGGAATCCGTTGATCCACAAAAGGAGACGCCCCACGGGGTTCGCCGAGAGGGTGGAGTAGAAGAGGAGATCCTCGAAGCGTTCGTGGCGCACCACCGTCCGGTCGCGTTCGAAGGCGGAGATCAGCTGGTCGAGCCAGAGGACGGGAAGTTCGTATCGGGCGATGACGTCGGAAAGAGCCCGGAAGACGGGATGGTCGACGGGACCCCGCTGGGCCTCGAGAAGAAGAGTTCTCCAGCTTGCAAGAAGGGAGAGGGAGGTCTCGCAGTCGGCGACCTCGTCGGCCATGTCGTCGGCCGCCCGGGCGAAGGCGTAGAGGGCGGCGATGGCGGGACGCGTCCGGGCCGGCATGAGAAGCGAGGCCACGGGGAAGTTTTCGTAGTGGCTTGCGACCACCTCCTGGCAGTGGCGGTAGGAGGCTTCGAGGGAGATCATGCGGGGATCGCCGCATCTTTGTCGGGAGAGGTCAGGGCAACGCCGGCGAGGATCGCCTCCGCCGCCGCGGCTCCGGCCCGCACGGCGCTCTCCATGGTGGCGGGGAGGCCGGTGTCTGCAGTGTCCCCCGCCATGAAGAGGTTTTCGAAAGCGGTGCGGGCCTCGGGTCGGAGCGTGCTCTGTCCGGTTCCCAACACCGGCGTGGCAAACCTGTCCCTGACGGCGACGATCCCCCGGGGAGGCGCGGTGTTTCTCCGGTCTACCAAGAGGAGGTGCTCTCCGACGAGACGTCCGAGCTCGTCATCGGGGCGGTCGAGGAGATCATGGGCTCCGGAGACGGTTGCGCTGACCTGCTGCGTGGGAAGAAGATCGTCCTCCGCCTCTCCCGACCAGTCGAACCAGGAGCGGGTTTCCGGGATGAGCCGCTGCTCCATGGCGTCCTTGTTGAAGAGCCAGTGAATGGGGGAGCGGTGGAAGCCTGTGATGAGAGGGAGATGCACGGGCGTGTCGTAGTGAATGTGGATCGAGAGAATGGGGGAGGCGTAGGCAAGACGGCTGATGCGGTCGACGAGGGGGGTCTCTTGCCAGGTGACCGGGACGATCTTTTCGAAGGACCAGGGAGGGAGCGCCACGACCACGCGGTCGTCGGGGCCGAGCGCGATCTCGCCCTGACTTGTGGAAAGGGAGCGGACTCGTCCGCCGGACTCCGTGAGGGCCATGATTCGGGTCTTGGTTCGGACGGCGACCCCCCGGGCCCGGAAAAGACGCATGGCGGGCAGGACGAAGAGTTCGGTGAGCGGGACGGCGTTGTATCCGGGGCGGGAGGCGACTCCTCCCGCGAGAAGGGACTCCTTGAGGATCCGGACGAGAATGGCGGCGCTGACAGTGCGGGAGGGAAGGTTGGTCGCGGAGAGGATGACGAGCTCCCAGAAACGGTCGATGACCTCCTCCGGCTGGCCGGCGCGCCGAAGAAAGTCGTAGGCGGAAAGATGGTCCACGTCGGAGTCGTTCTTCGGCATCGCCCGGGCGACCGAGAGGAAGGAGAGCCGAAGGGAGAAGGGGAGGCCTTCGTACTGGAGGAGCCCTCCGGCCGCCGAGATCTGGCTTTTGTTTCCGGGGACGTCGAGCGGGTTAAGACCCCGCATTGGATCCCACAGGGGGATGTAAAGACGGTCGAAAAAGACGAGTCCGCTTCGGGTGCCGAGCCGGTCCAGAAGATCCAGCGTCCCCGTATAGCAGGAGAGGAAGAGGTGCTGGCCGGTGTCGATCTCCCTTCGCGCCCGGGCGTCGAAGTAGGAGCCGGTGCGTCCTCCCAGGTGAGGGCGGGCCTCCAGAAGGACGATGTCGAAAGGGGAGTCCGGATCCCGGGAGAGGCGCTCGGCGGCGGCGATGCCGGAGAGGCCTCCTCCCAGAACATAGACCTTGGGGCGGGCGCTCACAGGCCGACGGCCTTTTTGTCGCGCCAGAGCCGGAAGAGGACGCCCGCCTTTTCTAAGGGCCCGAGAGCCACCCGGCGGCGATAGACGTCGAAGCCTGTCCGGCGGATCTTGTGGTGGAGGGCGTGGTAGACCGTCTCCATGGCCCGGGCGGCGATCATCGTCTTGCGGTCGGCGGGATCGGAGAGGAGCTCCCCGGCTTTTATGTAGTCCGCTTCGGAGCGGTCCCAGATCTCTTCGAGAAGGGCCCGCAGCCCGGCGTGGAGGTGGCCGTTCAGCACATCCTGCTCCGAGACGCCGAAGTGGGCCATGCGGTCGGCCGGAAGGTAGATGCGGTTTTTGGCCGCGTCCTGTGCGAGGTCTCGCAGGATGTTGGTGAGTTGAAAGGCCTCTCCGAGGCGGTCGGCATAGGGGGAGAGCCGGTCGAGATCCCCCCCGAAGATCGGAATGCAGATGCGTCCCACCGCCCCCGCGGCCCGGAAGCAGTAGCGCTCGAGAGCCGGAATGTCGGGAATCCGGACGGTCTCGAGATCCTCCTGCATGCCCCGAACGATCTCGCCGTAAAGGGAGGCGGGGATCTTTCTTCGCCGGGCGATCTCGACGGTGCGGAGGAAAAAGGGGGCCTCCTCCCACCCCCGGGGTGGGGCGAAGTCGTGGGCGAATGCCTCGCCCCATGCCAAGAGGTGGGCCCGCACGTCGATGTCCTCCCGGGGTTCGTCGGCGAGGTCGTCGACGAGGCGGCAGAAGACATAGAAGTCGTAGAGGTCGTCCCGGCTTTTAGGCGGAAGGAGAGAGAAAGAGCGATAGAAGGAGCTGTCCCGGACCCCACGACGAGCGCGCTCGAGTCCCGTGGTGTCGAAGGGAAGGGAGGGAGTCCCGTCGGATGCGGTCCCTGTCACGAAGGCCCTCCGGAAAGGAGAAGGGGTTTCCTAGTCGGCGCGAAGATCATGGGAGAATGATACCGTGTCGGGAGAAAGAGGGCAAATCAACCCGGAGAGGCCAAACCCGTCTTCCGGGGTCGCCCCCCGGGTCTCAGGATTTTTTCCGCGGGTCGGCCGGCCGGTTTTGAGAGTCGACGTAAGCCGCCACGTCCCAGGCGTCGCGGTCGGAGAGCGAGTCTCCCTTGGAAAGGGGCATGTTCATCTTGATGAATCCCGCCAGCTTGGCGACCTTTGCCAGACCGGCTCCCCGATTGTAGGAGCGGGGTCCCCAGACGGGCGGAAAGCCCACCTCTCCTCCGGAGAAGGTGCCCAGTCCGTCGGCGCCGTGGCAGAGGGCGCATCGAGCCTCGTAGACCTTCTTGCCGCGGGCGGGATCCGGAATGTGTGCCGGCGGAGCCATCCGGAGCATTCCGGTGCCGTCAAGCGGGGTTCCGACCGGGGCGCCCTTTGCCATCCAGAAGCTGTAGGCGACGATGGAGCGGATCGTGTCTCCCTCGAGGGGGGGAGCGGTTCCGTTCATGGAGAAGCGGAAGCATCCCTGGATGCGCTCTCCAAGCCGGCTCACCTTCATGTTCTTGCTCCGGAATCTCGGGTAGCTGACATAGGCTCCCCAGAGGGGCGCGGCGTAAGGTTTGCGGCCCCGGTCGAGATGGCAGGACTCGCAGGTCAGGTCGTTGCCGACATATTTTCCCGCATACCTTCCCGTGTGGGTGAAGATTTTCTCGCCTTTTCTCACCAGATCCCCGAAGGGTCCGGCCGGGATCTCCCTGTCGGGCGGGGGGGTGAAGGCGACCGGGCGGGGAGACTCGCCCGCCCGGGCCGGGGGAAGCCCGGCCAGGGACAGGGAGGCGACAAGGAGAAAAAGGGAAAGGGTTGCCGGATATCTCATGGGAGCTCCTTATTGTTTCGGGTCGGGCAGTCCGTCGGCCGGAGGAGGGGCGAGGCTCGAAAAGTATTCGGCGACCGCCTGCCGCTCCTTCGGGGAGAGCCGTCGGGCGATGCCGCGCATGAGCCCCTGGGGATCGTCGGAGCGTTTCAGGAAGGCGAATGCGACAAGCTGCCGGAGAAGATAGCTCTTGTTTTGTCCCTTGATGTAGGGAAAGTGCGGGGGAATGCCCCGACCGTCGGGGCCGTGGCAGAGGACGCAGGCGGGCACGTTCTTCTTCCACAACCCCTTTTGGGCGATTCTCTTGCCCAGGGGGACGAGGGTTGGGTCGGGGGGGGAGACATCGGGCATCTTGGGGGCCCTGACATGGGCATACCAGGAGGCGACCGCCCGGATCTCCTTACGGCTCAGGTGGCTCACGACCCCGGCCATGATGGGAGCATAGCGGGTTCCCTCCCGGACGCCCAGGATCTCGTGTTCGATATAGCTCCGGGGCTGGCCGGCGATCCGGGGGCTTCCGATCAAGGGCATTCCGCCTCCGTGAAGGCGATGGCATTCCATGCAGGCGATGCTTCCCGGAGAGCCGTTTCCCCCATGGGCGATCTGTTTTCCCTCGATCTCGATCTCTCCCGCAAAAGAGTTCGAGGGGAAAGAGAAAAGAAAAAGGGAGAGGAAAAGAAAAATGAAGCAAGAAGAATGGGACGAACGGGACATCGGCGGTCTCCTTGGCGCAGGTGGTTGATCCCATCATACGGGAGGAGAGCGGGCAGATTCCAATGAGGAAAACTTTGTTTCGGGATAAGGGCCCGTTCGACAATGAGTTGGTAGCGCAGTCAAGTGGAGGTCTGACCGCCCTGTCTGTATTTGTGAGGATCAGGCATCAAACCCGTGGCCTGGGCTAGCGCAAAATCGATCTCCTCCCCCCGTTTTCTGTACCGACTGCCAGATCGTCATCTTGTCGATCGCCGCCCCAAAGGTCGACATGAACTTCTCTGCCACGCGAAAGCTTGTCAGGGCTCCCAATAGCCCCAGTTTGCGCCGGATCTCCGGAAAAATCCGCTGGAATGACTCAAGTCCCAGAAGCGGGCGCGTGATGTTGAACTTGTGCCCACAACAAGAACACTGCACCTGCATTTGTCGAATCGTCACCCAGGCAAAGGTCGTCAGGAGCTTTGTCGCCATTCCTCAACGCGTCTTCCAGATGAATCGCTCGTTGTTCCCGCAGGTTTCACATGCAAATGGCTTCTTCTTCCTTGCCATCACAAGCTCTCCGTATCCGATCAGAGCCTGTTTTACGAAAGTCCGCCGGTAGCTTCAGAAGCAGTACCGTAAAAGCTGTCAGCAATGTGGTGAGTTGCACGTTCGGCACGTCACCCGAAATTGACACTCGTACTCGATCGTGAGATCTTTTTCCTGTGGGGTTATTCCCATATCGCCCTCTCTTGGTTGGTGGTAGATGTTTTCGCAAGAACATTCTGCCCATACCGAAGGGCGATTTCCTTCAACTTTCTCTCTCAGGTCTCCTGATTTCTACGTTACCAAAGAATTTAGGAAGAAACTTCCAATAAGAGCAAAAAATAAGGAGAAGTCCATGAACTGGAGAGATCATATTGTAAGCACACCTACAGTGTTGCGCGGAAAGCCGAGATTAGAGGGGACGAGGATTCCCGTCAGCCTGATTCTGGGGTATCTTGCTGCGGGCCAATCCTTCCCTGAAATTCAAAAAGAATTTCCGGAGATCAAGGAAGAACAGATCGCAGCCTGTCTCGATTATGCTCGTGATCTGTCAGAATTCGAGGTCTTTGCTTCGTGACTCTGCAATTTTTCGCGGACCATTGTGTTCCGCTTCTAGTTATTTCCATCCTCCGCTCTGAACATTTGTCCGCGCATTCCCCTTCTTAGGCCGTAGGCCAAGAGGGGGTCAAGCGGACGATCAGTCTTTATTTCCGCCTTGCCTTGAGGTATTCTCTTCCCATGCAGACTGGCAACCGCTTTCGCGCCTATCCCACGCCCGCCCAGGAACAGATCCTACTCCAGTGGATCGGACACCAGCGGTTCATCTACAACGCCAAGGTCTCGGAGGACCGGTACTACCGTTCCTTCGAGAAAACGGCCGTGGCCCTCTCCGGGACTCCCGTCCCCGTCGACCAGGAATATGCCCGCTTCATCGGACCGGAGACTCCCTGGCTTCGGGAGGTCCCTTCGCAGATTCTCAGAAACGGAGCCGTCCGATGGAAGCAGGCGTACGATCGCTTCTTTGCCGGCCTGGCCGGACGACCGACCTTTCGGCGAAAGGACGGAACACAGTCGGTCTGGATCACCTCCGAACTCTTCTCTTTCGCATACAATGACAAGACCCACACCGAAGAGCTTCTCCTCGGAACCCGAAAGTTCCCGGTGGGGGCTCTCGCCTTTACGGCCCATACCCCATATACCCGACCCGCCTCGCTTCACCTCTCGGTCGAGGCGGGGAAGTGGTACGTCTCCTTCTCCACGGAGGACGGTCTTCCGGAACCCAAAGAGGAGGACACGATCGCCGGACTCCGGTTGTTTACGGAAGAGGAACTCCGGAGCCGAACTCTGGGCTTCGACCGGGGCGTGGCGGTTCCGGTCATGGCAAGCGACGGACGACGCATGGATCTTCTTCCGGTCCACAAGATCCGGACCGAAAAGAAGGAGCGGGCCCGGAGGCGGTACCAGCGGAAACTGGCACGGCAGAAGAAGGGGTCGAA
>JAJYYA010000055.1 GCA_021801345.1 Nitrospirota bacterium | reverse complement strand
CAGGAAGACTCCTCGGCTTTTTCTTTCAAGAAGGGGTACCTTCTCACTTTCTCCATCGTCCTGCTCCGCTACCTCAGACTCCCCGACAGGATTTTCTCTTCTGCCGACAGGCTCTTGGAGTCCATCCAGAGCTTCAAGACGGTGGGCTGGTCCTCTCCGGAGCAGGGATACCGGGGATGGGCCATGGTCAAAATGGGCGATTCCAAGGGGCTTTCCCTGATCCTTCGGGGCCTCCGCCTTTCCCGAAAATACCATCGCATTGCGGAGATCAAGTACCTCTCCCTTCTCTCCGAGGCCTATCTTTTTCTGGGAGACTCCCGGAGGTCGAGAGGCGTCGCCGACTCGGCCCTCCGCTTCTCGGAGAAGTCGGGAACGCATTACTTCGATGCGGAGCTGTGGCGCCTCAAGGGAGAGGCGGAGCTTATGGAGGGAAAGAAAGAAGAAGCGCGGAACTGTTTCGAGCGGTCTCTCGATATCGCCCGGAGACAGGGGGCCAGAGCGCTCGAGCTTCGGGCTGCGACAAGCCTGGGAAACCTCCTCATGGAGGAGGGCGAACGGGAGAAGGCCCTCGACCTGTTTTCGGGCCTCTCCGATCTCCTCGACGGGCCGGAGTCGGATCCTGCGCTTCCCGATATCGTCGAGGCGCGCGCGACGCGAGAGCGGCTCACCTCTTCCCAAGACCTTCAGATCACAAAACCCGACCTTGCCAGAGGTTAAAGAGTGTGTGCACAAAAGACCCATTTTTCGTGATGTCTCAGACTGTTGCACAATTACCCTGGGGGCAGAATCTGCTTCTGCTTACCAAACTGAAAACCCGTAAAGAACGGAAGAGGATGTCAATGGCGGAAGTAAAGGCTGTGACCGGAGGAGAGAGTGACGACTGACCCGCTTGCATTGCCTGAGGATTACGCGAATTGGCTGATGGATCTCAAAGAACGTATCCGATCCTCTCAGCAACGGGCCGTGCTGTCGGTCAATCGCGAACTGGTCCTGCTCTACTGGCAGATCGGACGCGACATTTTGTCTCGTCAGCAGGATCAGGGCTGGGGGACTAAGGTGATTGACCGGTTGGCGAAGGACTTGACGGGGGAGTTCCCGAATATGAAAGGCTTTTCTCGCCGAAATTTGCTTTACATGCGGCGTTTCGCCGAGGAATGGCCGGATCGGAAATTTGTGCAACAGACTGTTGCACAATTACCCTGGGGGCAGAATCTGCTTCTGCTTACCAAACTGAAAACCCGTAAAGAACGGAAATGGTATGCCGCTAAAGCCATTGAGCATGGGTGGTCGCGCAATGTGATGTGGCACCATATTTCAACCCACTTGCACCTGCGGTCCGGCAATGCGGTGACCAATTTTAAGGAACGTTTGCCGCCACCGGATTCTGAGCTCGCGCAACAGACCCTGAAGGATCCCTATCTCTTCGATTTTCTGGGTATTTCAAATGAAGCACTGGAGCGGGATATTGAGAATGCGATGACGCGTCATGTCACCAAGCTCCTGATGGAGTTTGGTGAGGGCTTTGCTTTTGCCGGTCGACAGGTGCACCTAGAAATCGGAGACGAGGATTTTTATATTGATCTGCTGTTCTATAACTACCGTTTGCACCGGTTTCTGGTGGTAGAGCTCAAAGGCGGAGCATTCAACCCGGAACATGCCGGCCAGCTCAACTTCTACGTTACCCTGGTGGATGAACACATAAAAAGCGAGGAGGACAAACCAACGATCGGTCTGTTGCTCTGCAAACAACAGCATCGCATTGTCGCTGAATATGCCTTGCGTGGAATGACTCAGCCGATCGGAATTGCAGAATACCAACTCGAGTTGCCCGAAGATCTTTCACGCTACCTGCCGAGTATTGAGCAGATTGAGAAAGAGTTGAAAGATGAGGGATTGGGTGATACAGACGTTGGCAAGGAGTTGCCGAAGTGAATCATAATCGCATCGTAGAATCTCTCAAGGGTTGGTTTGCCACACAAAACGTTATTTTCTGGCAGGATCCCGAGGGAGAATTCACCGAGGTCGTCGGGAGCTTACCACTGGAGGGAATAACGCTGATCCGGCTTGATGGCGTTCCCTGAAAAATCTTCGACAGGAGCGGTCATTATGGCCAACTATGCGCTGCGTCTTCCAGAGTCTCTGATGGACTACGCGAGAAAACTTGCAGGAGAAGAGCACGTCTCCATCAATCAGTTTTTTTGACGGCCATTGCCGAAAAGGTGGCAGCCCTGAAAACCGAGTCCTACTTCCAGCAACGTCGCGAACGTGCCAACATGGAAGCGTTCGACAACTGGCTCGAAGCCTCCCCTCGAGACGAGCCTCTTCCGGGCGATGAGCCCTGATTGATCACAAAAAGATCATTATTCTCGAAAGAGGGCGAAAGAAGATCAGCGCCTGTGCGCTCCCTTTTTTCTTGATCGGAGATCTGACAGTTGACGATCGCTCTTTTTTTCAAGAGTCTCCCATCATCCATCTCCCGCTCGAACGATCTGCGTTGAGCGTTACAGGGAGAATCTTCAGAGGGGACGAACAAATCCTTGAACAGATAAGGATTTTCAAGCAAGCATTCCCAGCATTCTCAACGTTCCCTGACGGACGCAGGTTCCGATCCAGGCGCGACACTCAGGCCGCAACAGCCATGCCGACCTGATGCCACGGAGCCATGTTGATGCCTTCATCGAAGATTCTCCTTTTTCGGACTTTGGAGAGGATGAGGATCCGCCGATCGATGTCAAGAGATTCATTGGGTCAACAAGGAATCATCCGGCAGAGCGGCCCCTCATCCTTGCCCGAACACCTCTTTTTGGAGATCGAGCCCCACGCCTCCTCTCTCTTTAGGAGGATTTCTCTTCGCCTAAGGGCCTGTAAAATTTAATATTATCGTTTTCGTCAGTTTGAGCGAGGCGAGATCACATAGTTCCACTCCACGTGAAATTCATTTCGTCCGATTGAAAGGGCTTTCATTTGCTCCTTGGTGATCTTGATTCCCTTCGGATACTTGTTGGTGTCGAGCACGGCATTGACGACAAGGCCTGTGTCGCTTTTGGTATTGGCGCTCAGGTTCACCACGACCTCGTGGCTGGTGAGCGGAATGCCCTTCCAATTCATGGAGATGCTGGAAAAGAGGCGATGCTCGATCTTGTTCCATTTCGAGGTGCCGGGAGGAAAGGGACTCACCCGGAGAGACCGGCCGATCTCGTCGGACAACGCACAAAGCTCCGTCTTCCAAAGGCAGGCACGGTATCCGTTGCTGCCTCCGCCATCGGCCGTCACGACGATCTCCGTGCAGTCCGGGTAGACCTCTTTCCCCCGCATGAGCCACCAGCGGCGGATGCTCTCCAACGCAAAGGCCGCGGTATCGTGGTCCGTGCCCACGTTCACCCAGCCCTCGTTCTTGCCGATGTCGTAGACGCCGTAGGGCGGCACCTTGCCCTTCTCCTCGTCCATGAAGTCGTGATCCCTGACCTCCACGGGACATCCCTGAGGTTCCCATGTCTGGCCGGCGTTCTTGTAGTTCCCGATCACTCTTTCTTCTTGGTGTCGACGGAAAGAACGGGGTTTCTGGCCTTCATGGCCGTCTCCGCCTGGGCGTTGATGAAATCGAACTGCGCGTTCCTGTCCGGGTGGTCGTCCTTTCCTTCGAGGACCTTCTGGTTGGCCTGAAGGCTGTAGTGCAATTCGTGCAGAAGCGTCCCCACCGTCATGTGACTGATCTTGTATCCCATGGCGCGGAGCTCTTTCGCCAGCGTTCGGAGACTCTTTGTCGTCCACCGAAGAGGCGACATCGGGTCACCCCGCGCCTCGGGCTCCACCAAAGATTCAAGATCCTTGACGAGATCGGGATACTTCTCCTTCAGAGACTTCGCGCCGCCTCCCGGCCTTCTGATTCGGGAGCCGCTCTTTTTCGGAGCAGGATGCGACTTCGTTTCCGGATCTTCTTCAGCGACTTCCGACTCTCCTCCTGTCTCGCTTTTCGGGGAGCCAGTCGTTTCCGATCCAGGAAACGTCTTCGTTTCGAGTTCCTTGATCCCTTGGCGAATCACAATGCGAGAGAGGCCCGTAACCTCGGACAGGGCTGTAATGCCACCATGGCCAAGCGTCTTGGCTTCCGCTGCCGCCCACAAGCGGCGCATACGCTCGTCCAGCGTCCACTCAATCTGATCGTACCGGGCTTTTATCTCTTTTTTGCGGCTCTCTGTTATCTTCATGCCCCGATTTTATCATCGGGATCTGAGAATGTCCAGTCCTTTTTTTGGAAAACTCAAACTGGGTTACCGTTACTAATGGGTAAGCTTATTTTCTTACGGGCCCTAACGGGGACAATCCCGAGAAAGGGAGAGGCATCGAATCAGAAATGGATAAAAAGACTCCGGGCGAGCGTCTAAGAAGACGCAGAAAACTCCTGAACCATCTGACGACCGACTTTCGGATCCACCTTCTGGGGCCTCCCGAGATCTTGCTCGGAGGAAGGATCCCCAAGGGTCGGCTTCTCGACCGGCCTCTGGCCGTCTTCGTCTATCTTGCCGTCTCGGGAGGGATGATCGGGAGGAGCCAGCTCACAAAGATCTTCTGGCCGGACCAGGGAGAGAGAGAGGCGTCGACCGCCCTCTCCCGCGCCCTCTACGCCCTCGAGACGCGCGGCTTCGGCCCACTTCTCGAAAAGAGCTCCGGCTCCCTTCGCTTCCTGCCGCCGCGCGGACTCCACTCCTCCTTCGACATCCACCTCTTCACGAACGAGGCCCCCCCGGGCTACTGCCGCTACCTCCACGAGCCGGCCCAGTGTCCGGCCTGCGCCCATCATCTGAGAGGGCGCCTCGCCCTCTACCGGGGCCCCTTCCTCGAGGGGGTGGAGATCCCGCCCGACTCGGCCCCCTTCGAAGGCTGGATCGCCGAAAGACGTCTCTTCTACGAGGGGATCGCCGGACGCCTCAGGGAGATCCTTTCCGAGGCCCCCCAAATTGAAGGCTTCGACGCCGAAGAGCGCTCGCCTCCCCCTTCGCGGTCGCGACGCAAGCCTCTCTCTAGCGGAGAGCCGCGGGAGATCGTAGTCCTCGCCCTTGTTTACTCGCTCGACGGCTCTCACTCGCCCGAAGAGAGTCTGGCGAGGATCCGGAGCCTGAGAAAGACGGCAGAGGAGATCGTTCTCCGGCACGGAGGGTGGGTCCCGCCCCGTTCTCTGGCGGGATTCCTGGGATACTTCGGCTTTCCCGCGGCCCTTGAGTTTGCGCCACGCCAGGCCGCTCTCGCGGCCCGGGAGATCCTCGAAAGCCCCCCGATCTTAGCCATGATCTCCGGCAAGGAGGGCTCGCCGCCCCTTGTTCTCCGCATGGGGATCCTCGAAGGCCAGACGACGGCAGATGTCCGAGACGGCAACCCCGACCTGACGGGACAGATCTCGACCGCCGCCATCGCCCTCGCAGGAACGGCCCCCCAAGGAACGATCGCCGTCCCCCCTGCCCTCTTTGCCGCCCTCACTCCCAGCTTCCAGATGGAGGAGATTCTGACGCGGCCCTCCCCGGACGGACGGGGACCGATCGAAATCCATGTCCTCGGTCCCAAACGCGCCATCCCTCTTTCCTTCCGTGACGCCGACGCCGGCTCCCTTTCTCCCTCCTCCCCCTTTGTCGGAAGAAAAAAGGAGGCGCGCCTCCTCGAAGCCGCCTGGCGCCAAATCAGAAAGGGAGGAAAAATGACCGTCTGGATCACCGGCGAGCCGGGGATCGGGAAATCCCGCTTTCTTTCGGAGTTCGTCTCCGGGGTCCTGGCCGAAAAGGGAGAGACTGTCGTCCGGGAGCTCCGCTGCCTCCCCGAGGACAGGGAGAGCCCCTGGGCCCCGGTTCTGCGCCTCTTCCGTTCCCTCCTCGAAATCGGGCCCGACCTCTCCCGGGCCGATGTGATTCTCCGGACGGAACGCTATCTCAAAGCTCTCGGCCGCACCACCCGCGAAGAGCTCTCCCTCTTTCTCCATTTTCTGGAGGGGGAGGGCCCCTGGTCGAAGAGCCTGTCTCGGGACTCCCCCGGCCGCATCCGGCAAAAGATTGAGTCACTAGTCTCAGAACTAGTCGTAAAAAGAAGCCAGCAGGGGCCGCTCATTCTGGCGATCGAGGATCTTCAGTGGGTCGACTTCGCCACAACCTCTCTTTTGATGAAAAGCGCCCTGACCTCGCCTGCCCCCCGGCTGATGCTCCTCTTCACCGCGCGGGATCTTGGGCATCTTTCCGGGAGATTTCCGGAACCGGATCTGCACATCCCGCTCTCCTCCCTCTCACCCCGAATGACCCGGGAGCTTCTTTCCCGGGTCAGTTCCACCCCTCTTCCCCTCGTCGAGCAACGGACGCTTGTCCGGAGATCGGGGGGGAACCCCTTTTTCCTTCTCGAACTCGTCCGGGAGGGGGCGGAGGCGTCGCAAGACACGCGCTCCGCGCTTTCCTCCTCCGCCCCCCTCGAATCCTTTCTCTCGGCTCGCGTCGAGTCGTTGGGGGAGGCGGCCCGGACCCTGGCGACGGCGGCCTGTCTCGGCATGCAGTTTTCGCGGAGAGTTCTGAGCCGGATTGTCGGAGCGGCGGCGCTCAGGCGCCACGAACCGGTCCTTCTCAAGCGGGGGATCCTTCGCCCCTCCTCCGGGGAGCCGGAACGGCTCGAGTTCCGGCATGCGCTTATCCGGGAACACCTCATGGAGTCCTTGCCCCCCCAGACCGCCGCGACCCTGCACAAGAAGATCGCCCGCACGCTGGAGGCCTACCTTCCGGACACTCCCGAAGGCTCTCCGGAAAACATCGCCCGACACCTTGCCCAAGCGGGAGAGAACCGGGCCGCCGCCGCCTTCTATCGAAAGGCCTCGGAGCGCGCCCTGGCGATCGGAGCGATGCAGGAGGCCTGGAGCGCCCTTTCGAGCGCTCTCTCCCTTCTTCCTCCCGGAGACTCGGACCGCCTTCCGATCCTTGTCGCCATGGGCCCCCTTGCCGCAGTCCTTTACGGGTACGCTCACGACAGCTATCGCAAGATCTACCGGGAGGCGCAATCGCTCGTCTCGGACGGGGAGATCACCCGCGCCACCTTCCCCGTATGGAACGGGCTCCGGGCCTCCATCGTCGGAGGCGAGGGGCCGGAGGCCGCACGGGAGATCGCCCTTCGCATCCGAACCTTCGCCGACACGCAAGGAACGGAGGAGGAGCGGCTCCGGGCGCGCTACGCCATGGGGAACCTCGCCTACTTCGCCGGAAGGCTTGAGGAGGCAGAGAGCCATCTTCGCGCCGCCCTCTCCCTTCTGCCCCAGATCGGAGACCGGGCCTTTGGCGCCCCGCTGGGAGCCTATGCGGAGGATGCGGGGGTGACGGCCCTGGCCTACATGGGCACTGTCCGCCTGCTCCGGGGATATCCCGGGGAGGCCCGACTCTGGCATGGGCAGGCCTCCGAGCGGGCACTCCGGATCGGTCAGACAAACTCCCTGTGCCACGCCAAGGTCATGGAGATCTTCGGATGGGTTTACAGCCGGGAAAAGCAGGCGGTCCGACAGGCGGCGGAAGAGTTGGGGAAGCTCGCAGGGGAGCGGGGGTTCTTTCAATGGGGGGCCCTGGCGGAGATCTTTGCCTGCTGGGCGCGGGAAAAGCAGGAGGATCCCTCCCTTTGCCGGGAGGTTCGGGAGAAGATCGCGCGCATTCTTCCGGGGATCCTTCCGGTCTTTTTCGCCGTCGAGGCGGAGGCGGCACTCTTCGCCGGCCGCCCCGATGCGGTCCGGGAGATCGTCTCTCAGGCGCTCCCCCTGGAGAGCCAAACGGGCGCCTCCCTCGTCCGCGCCGACCTGTTCCGTCTCCGGGGAGAGTCCTCCCTCCAGGAAGACAGAAAAGACCCCCAGGCCCGCGAGGACCTCCGGAGTGCGGTGGAGATCTCCCGGCAGGACAAAAACGCCCTCTTCCGGCTCCGGGCGGCGACCGCCCTCGTCAGGGTCTCCCCCTCGGAGGTCCGCTTGCTCGAAGAGGCCGTTGCCGGCATCGCCGAAGGAGAGAGCCTCCCCGGCCTTCTGGAGGCCCGTGCCCTCCTCCTTGCCCTCCGATAGGCTCTCCCGAAGAGGTCTGACTTTTTCCCCCATTCTTCCCGACGCCACCACCTCCCAAACGGCCGAAAGTTTGTGGTAGGATGGGAGCGTTCAAATCATGACACTCACACAGAATCGAGGCGCCCATGACACGTGATACCTCCGCACATCTTCCGGCTCTCCGCTCCCTTCGTCTTGGCTCTTCCGGTCGTTTTGGCCGAAGGACTTCCCTTCTTGCCATTTTTCTTCTTTCGGGAACGCTCACCCTTGCGACATCGTTTCCGGCTCTAGCCCAGGGGGAGACCTCCGGCGTGACCGGTGCCGTCTCGCACTACGACCGCGTCGTGACCCGCTCCGCGGCCCTCTACCACAAGCTCATGGCGGATGCCCGCAAAAAGTTTGACGCCGCCAAGGCCAAGGCCGACGCCACCTACGACAACGCGACCCAGAGAGCCAATAACGAGGTGACTCTCCGGATCAATACCGTCAAGGAAGAGGTGGCCCAGAGCCCCCACTTCGACGCCCATATCAAGGACAAGATCAAGGGCGCCGCCCGGAACTTCGCTCTGGCCATCGCCAAGGCCCGCGCGATCCACGAGGGAGCGATGGCCGCCGCCCTCCGGGACTACACCGAATCGCTCAAAAACGCCTCTGCAACCTACGCCGACGCGGTCCACAAGGCGGAGAAGACCTACCGCGCCGAAGCCTCCCGCTGGCTCAAGTAGGAAGACTCTTCGCTCTTTTTGCCTCTCGGGACGGTCCTGTGCCGTCCCGAGCCTTTTTGCCCCACTTTCTCCCTCGCCTCTTTTTAAGTCTGCCCCCATAGAGCCGGTATCCCCCGCGGTCCGCTCGTCGCGACTTTAGCCTGCGCAACTGCGATAACGAGTCCACCTTGCTCCGCGCGGCTGTTCGCCTGACTCCCCTTGACGCCGGACTCCCCCCGGTGGCACCCTGAGTCGAGCCGGAAGGGGACAATCGGGCAAGAGCCGCTCCGGCAAAATTTCCTTTCTACGGCACTCTGAATTTTGCGATCGATTTTCCCTTTCTCGACCGCTTTTGTCCTTTCATGCACTCCTCAACTCGATGATTGACCTTTTGTCATTGGCTCTATAAACTTAGCCTATACATTCCGACTGAAATACCTTCGCCATTCTGGTCAGGAAAGGGTTTCGATATTGGTGACTTTTTGGGAAACAGGAGACCGTGATGACTCGACGAAAACAGGCCCTTCGCCATTCCGCTAACGAGGAGAGCCTGCTTGACGGGTACTTTCGCCAATTCTCTGCAGGAAAAATCAATCGCCTGGAATTTGAGGAGGCAACAGGCGAGGAATGGTGGTGGGGGGACATCCTGGAAGGCCTTGGAAAAAGGAATCTTCCTTACCCGACCATTGAACCGAAATGGACCGAAGCCCAGAAAAAACTGGCAAATGAGGTTTTCTGATGAATTCAGGGAGTCCTGAGCCCCCGAAAGCGACCATCATAGTCA
The DNA here is from genome assembly GCA_021801345.1 of Nitrospirota bacterium. Lineage (GTDB taxonomy): Bacteria > Nitrospirota > Leptospirillia > Leptospirillales > Leptospirillaceae > UBA4572. Next base: position 6,485 of record JAJYYA010000055.1, on the reverse strand, counting down.
CAGATGCCGGCCCACTGGTGACTCTTTCCGTGGCAGGAGCACTTGACACATTGCTTTTACCGGGATTGCGCGTGATCATCCCGGACATGGTGAGATTTGAGGTGACCCGTCATCTCGACAAGCCGGGCGCACAAGAAATTCTGGATTGGATTCGCAAAAACGAACCGGAAAAAGTTTATGTTGGCACAACGGAAATCTTTGACGAGTTCGAAGTTCTCCTCAAGACAAACCCCAAAACACGAAGCCGGTCGCGCGGGGAGGCATCCGCCTCCGAAATTCTTTCCCGTGAACTTGCAAAGTCGAACGACAAGATAGGCATCCTTCTCTTCGAAGATGCGGACATCACAAAAACCAATTTTTTACTCAGACTCCCGGATCGAGTGATCGTCTATTCGACCGCATCGTTTCTCAAACGACTGGAACACAAACACCTTATAGACAATGCGCGGGATATCCTGGCAAAGGCATTGTCTGTGCGTGGCGATCGCATTCTTTCCGAGCAGGAAAACTATATGGAGGGAGTCGATCGTTCATTCGATCCGTTTTGAGCGGTAGGGACACTCTCACTCTTTTCTCCACCCGTGTTCCCCGAGTCGATGATGCAAACGGGGACTGTCCGGTCCAGGCCGAGACCCTCTCCCTCCCGCCGATGCGTCCCTTGCGTGTCAGGGTCCCGAGTCGGCTTTGGCCGCCGGGGACAAGGGATCCGTCCTCTCCCCCTCTTCGGGAAACGGGTCGGAAGGACCAACGAACCCCGGCGCTTCCGGTACAAGCCCTGCGGACGGACGTTCAGTGAGCCTCTCTTTTACGAGGACGACAAGGGGTTGAAGACAAGCCGTCTAAAGACGTGGCTTAAATGAACCTCCTTTCATTCCCCCTTCAGCCTGTGGGCCGAAGAGACGGAAGTCGGCTCCCTCACCATTTCGCAGGTTTTCGACCGGAACAAGACCTCCGTTGTCCGGCATCTTTCGGATCTTCCCGCCAGGAGGCGGATACGGTGCATGGCAATCGATATCTGGCGACCTGACAGGAGGCCGTACGGGAGGTTCTTCCCGGGATCCCTGTTTCGTGGACAATCTCCATGTTGTCAGGATTGCCAGTACCGTTTTAGACTCCCTCGTCCGGAAACCGCCCGGTGGGGGGCTTTCGCAGGAGTCGAGCCGGAAGGGGACAATCGGGCAAGAGCCGCTCCGGCAAATTTTTTTTTACGAACCCTTTTCAATGCCCCTCGACTGGAGTTCTTCGTGCGCAGTCTCTACGCCATCATCGGCCACCCCGTCGGTCACTCCCTCTCTCCCCGCTTCCAGCAGGCCGCCCTCGACAATGCCGGCATCGACGCCGCCTATCTCCCCTTCGACATCCCCCCCGAGGACCTCTCCCGGGGCGTCGAGGCGCTCCGCACGCTAAAAGCCTCGGGCTTCAACGTGACCATCCCCCACAAGGAGGCGATCCTCCCCCTTCTCGACGACCTCTCCCCCACGGCTCGGGAGATCGGGGCGGTCAATACCGTGATCGCAAGGGACGGTCGCCTGACCGGGGAGAATACCGACGGCCCGGGATTTCTTGGAGCAATGGAACGATTCCTCGCGGCCAACGGCCTCTCAACCCCCTCCTCCGTTGTCATCTTCGGAGCCGGCGGCTCGGCTAAGGCCGTGCTCTGGGCTCTTCCAAAGCTCGGCGCAGAGAGGATCCTCATCGTCAATCGCACAAAAAAGCGGGGGGAAGATCTTCTTGGCTTGCTCCCCACCGGAAAGATCCGGGTGCAGGCCGCAGCGCTCGACGATCCGGAGTGGCGCACGGAGCTCCCTCGCGCCTCCCCCTCCCTTTTTGTCAACACCCTCTCTCTCTCCGCCTACACGGGATCGGCCCACCCCTTCCCCCCGCTTGCAGAGATGCTCCTCGACGGCGCGATCCTCTACGACCTCTCCTATGCGTCGCACCGGCCGGGATCGGCTCTTCTTGCGGGAAGGACGCCCTTTCTCGAGGCGGGAGCCCCCTTTCGACTCCCCTGCCAGAACGGGCTGGGGATGCTGCTCCTGCAGGGGGCCCTCTCATTTGAGCTCTGGACGGGACAAGGAGCTCCGGTCGAAGCGATGGAATCGGCGCTAAAGGAGGGGACAAGACAGAAAGAGTTCTGGAAGACGCTCTGATCGTGACGGACAGCCCCCGTTTGAGAGGGGCGCAAGTCCCCACTCGACACAGGGAAACGATCCGGCCAGTCTCCCTTCCGGGGATTGGCTATGACGACAGGAAGGCCCCCCCGTCAAAAGCGGAGGAGCATGGGTCTACCCGCGGGGTCTACCGGGTGTACCGAGAAAAGGGCGACCCCGGAGGAGCCTACAGGGTGCGGGAGAAGAGCGGTCCCCGGGGCGCCTCCTTGAGGTAGCCGTCGAAGACCATGGCGATGTTCCGGAGAAAGATCCGTCCGAGGTCGGTGATCCGGATCCTCTCGGGGGTGATTTCGAGGAGACCGTCCGAGACAAAGCCCTCGAGGATCGCGATCTCGGAGGCGAAGGTGCGGTCGAAGGACTCCCCGAAGGGGGCCAGCACCTTCGCCCGGTCGATCTCGAGGTCGCACATGATCCGGGAGATGATCTCCCGCCGCATCCGGTCATCGGCGCTCAGCCGAAAGCCCCGGAAGGTCCCGAGACGTCCGGAGAGAATCCGGGCGGCGTAGTCGGGAAGGGCCCGGGCGTTCTGGAAGTAGGCCCGGTCGAGCATGCTGATGGCCGTGACGCCGACCCCCAGAAGCTCGGCATTCTTCTTGGTGGTATACCCCTGGAAGTTCCTGTAGAGCGTCTTGTCCGTCTGGGCCAGGGACAGTTCGTCGTCGGGCCGCGCGAAGTGGTCCATCCCGATGAAGCGGTAGCCGGCGGAGCCGAGCTTCTCCCCGATGAGTCGGATAAGGGCGAACTTGACGTCGGGGGGAGGCAGGGTCTCCTCCCGGATCAGGACCATGTGCTTCTTCAGCCAGGGCACGTGGGCGTAGTTGAAGACGGCAATGCGCTCGGGCGAGAGCCGGATCACCTCGTCGAGGGTGCGGGAGAAGCTCTCGACCGTCTGGTAGGGAAGACCGTAGATGAGATCGACGTTGAGGCTGTGGAAGCCCAGAGACCGGCAGCGCTCGGCCACCCGCTTTGTCACCGCCTCGGGCTGGACCCGGTGGACCGCCTCCTGGACCTTGGGGTCGAAGTCCTGGACCCCCATGCTGATGCGGTTGACTCCCACCTCGCGAAGGGCCTCGAGATAGGCATCGCTCGCGAACCGGGGGTCGATCTCGACCGAGATCTCGCCTTTTGCGTAGTCGACGTCGAAGTTTCTGTCGATGGTCTCGAAGAGGCGCCGGGTCTGGAAGGGGGTCAGGGAGGAGGGGGTCCCGCCCCCGAGGTGGAGCTGGATGACCCGGCGGGAGCGGTCGACGACCGAGGAGAGGATCCCCATCTCCCGGGCGAGATAGTCGTTGTACTCCTCCGCCCGGGACTTGTCCCGGGTGATGATCGTGCTGCACCCGCAGAAGTAGCAGAGGGACTCGCAAAACGGAATATGAAAGTAGAGGGAGAGGGGCGCACCCCGGCGGTTCGACTCCGCGAGAGCCTCCCGGGCCTCCTCCTCCCCGAACTCCTCGGTCCAGACCGGGGCGGTGGGATAGCTCGTATAGCGGGGTCCCGGGCGGTCGTATTTTTTCAAAAGAGAGAGATCCACATTCTCGATCATACTATGAAACCTTTCAGAGTCGTCCGAAAGCCGAGTGAATCGGCAGGCACAGGGCTATCGAACACAGGGATAACACGCCAACGACAGGTGGGGGGCACATGCCCTTCCCCTTTTGGCCCTACTGGCCCTTCTGGACCATCCGGACAAGGGCCCGGGCCATCTCCATGGGGGTCTCCGGGAGGATGCCGTGGCCCAGATTGAAGATGTATCCCGGCCGGTCCCCCACCCCGGCCATGACCCGGCGCACCTCGCGCGACAGGGCCTCCTCCGTGGTGAGCAGAACGACCGGATCGAGATTGCCCTGGACCGCCTTCTCCGGATGGATCCGGGGGATCGCCCTCTCGAGGGGGAGGCGCCAGTCGATGGAGAGGACGTCGGTGCCGGCCTGATCCATGAGCTCAAGGAGGGCCGCCGTGCCGTTCACGTAAAGGATCGAGGGGATCTTGTGGCGGGAGAGGGCCCGGACCACCTCCTGCGTGTAGGGGAGGGCATACTCCCGGTAGTGCTCGGCGCAGAGGGATCCCGCCCAGGTGTCGAAGAGCTGGTAGGCGTGGATTCCTGCCTCGACCTGCATCTCGAGATAGTCGATCACCGTCTTCGTCACCTTCTCCATGAGAGCGCGGTAGCCTTTGGGGTTCCCGAAGATCAGGCGCTTGACCTTCGTGAACTCCTTCGAGGTCTCCCCCTCGACCATGTAGGTCGCAAGCGTAAAGGGCGATCCCGAAAATCCCAGAAGCGGAACCCGCCCGTCGAGACGGGTGTTGATGAGGCGGACCGCATCCCCGACGAACCCGGTCGCCGTTCGTGCGTCCGGAACCGAGAGCCGTTCGATATCGGCATCGGTCCGGACGGGATTGGAAAACCTCGGCCCCTTGTGCTCTGTAAACTCGAGGTCGAGCCCCATCGCCTCCACGGGGATCAGGATGTCCGAAAAAAGGATCGCGGCATCGAGCCCCAAAAGGTCGATCGGAAGAAGGGTCGCCTGGGCGGCAAGCTCCGGCGTCTTGCAGAGCCCGAGAAAGGAGGTCTTCTTCCGGATCTCCTGATACTCGGGCATATAGCGTCCGGCCTGGCGCATGATCCAGATCGGGGGACGATCGAGCCGTTCGCGGCGGCAGGCCCTGAGGAAGAGATCGTTTTTGACGGGGGGTCTGGCCTTCACCATGAGGGGCCTTCCGTTAAAGAGTTGAGAGAGCGGGAGGGTCCAGGGGAACCCACCGGGGAACGACGGTATGACGGTTCTTCGCCAGGCGGACGAGCCGATTTGCGATGGCCGACAGAAGAATCGGATGGTCTCCGAAGGGGGGCGTCACAACGGCCCCCCGGGGAAGGGCGTGTTTTTGGGCAAAGGCCTCTGTGGCCTTCCGGATCCTCTCCATCAGGACCCCTTCGAAGAGAAAGTAGGGCACCACCAGCAGGCGGTCGGTGGCCGAGAGATCGAGGGTGTCGAGAAAGGGCAGGAATCGGGGTTCGGTGACGCCGATAAAGGCGTAACGAAACTCAGAGCCGCCACGGCGCTCCCAGAGACGTCGTCCCTGGTAGTAAAGGGAGGCATTGGCGGCAGGGTCGAGGCTCCCGCGGCCCACGACGACGACAAGGTCCCGGATCCCGGGATCGGGGGGGGGCAGGATCTCCTGAAGGACCGCGATCGGAGCCTGATCGGTGCCGATCGCCCACTCCCGGACGACCCGAACCTCCGGATGGCTCTCCCCGAGCTCCTTCATGAATCCCCAGACATCCCCCTTCGAATGTCCGGCATCGAAGAGAAGAAAGGGAAAGAGCAGGATGGTTTGGCAAGTTCCGGAGATCTCTGAGAGCACCTCCGGAACAGAGGGCTCCGCATGCTCGAGGAAGGCCTCGCGGACGACAAAGTCGCCCGGCAGGCAGGCCACAAGCTTCCGGAAGGTCTCGCGGAAGTGTCGATTGCCGTCCTCCATGGGGCTACCATGGCCGATCACGACGATGCCGACGGAAGAGGCGTCGGAGAGCGGAGGGGGAGTCATCATGACCCGATTATACGGCCGGGCGCCCCAAGGGTCAATGAATTCCCTTTCTCCAGGGCGGAAGATCGAACGAGGGGAGTCCCGGAAAAAGATCCGCGCCCGAAGCCGGAGCTCCCGAAGGAGCGCCGGGCGACACCTTCCGCATCTAAGGGCCCGTCTAGAAATGAGCTTAATATTACCGCTTTCCCATTTTCGAAAATAAGCCCTATTGAAAACAGAATCTATCGAAATCATTTCCGAACGGGCCATTACCCCGAGTCGAAAGAGAAGACGTCATCCGGGCCTCTGTTGAAGAGCCTCATCCGGCATCGGGCCTACGGCCCGGGAGCTTTGGAACACGGGAGAATTCCCCGATCCAACGGGACTGACTAAAAGGGCGGGGGGAATTCATTTTCAAAATCAGATGAAAGCTTCCGGTGGCGAAGACCCGGAGCCTACAGGATGAGAGAATGCCTCCGGCATGAAGGCGTTCCGAACTTTCCGGCCCCCGCTCGAGAGGTTTTGTTCAGGGACGCCTGGATTTCAAGAACCCAGGCGAGATCGACCTCCAGGACGGAAGCGATTTCGGAGGGGGTCAGGATCTTCCTTCGCAGGAGCTTCTCGATACTTTCCTGACGGCCCTCCTGACGACCCTCCTGAATCCTGACCTTTACCCATATCTCCGACGCTTGGGCACCGGAGATGTGGGACCGGCCCGGCGCATCCGTTCAAGAATTTCCCAAAACTCGGCAATCCTCTCGAGAGCCTGGAGCCCCTTCCAGAGCACTT
>JAJYYA010000034.1 GCA_021801345.1 Nitrospirota bacterium | reverse complement strand
GATCCGAACGGCCTCTTCGACCGCCCCGGGCTCTACGGCGAAGGGGGGGGGGAGTACCCCGACAACCTCCTGCGCTTTTCTCTCTGGAGCTACGGCCTTCTCGCCCTTCCGAAAATCCTGGGATTTTCTCCCCGGATCCTTCATGCCAATGATTGGCAGGCGGCACTCTCCGTTCCCCTGCTCCCTCTTCTTTGGGGGGAGGATCACTCACGTTCTCTCCGGACCGTCCTGTCGGTTCACAACATGGCCTACCAGGGGGTCTATCCCCTTTCCGAGTGGCGCATGACCGGCCTCCCCTCCGCATACAACCATTTCGATGCTCTCGAGTTTCACGGGCAACTCTCCCTTCTCAAGGGAGGGATCCAGTTTGCCGACTTCGTGACGACGGTCAGCCCCTCCTATCGAGACGAGGTATTGTCCGAGCCCGAAGGTTTTGGCCTCTCGGGTGCGCTTCGCCACCGGGGAAAGCGCTTCGTGGGTCTTTTAAACGGCATCGACGAGGAGGAGTGGAATCCAGGGACAGACCCCCATCTGCCCGTGACCTTCTCTCCGGACTCCCTTGATGCCAAGGAGCGACTCAAGCTGGAGATGAAGTCGGCGTGGGGAGTATCGGGGTCCGGCCCTCTCTTCGGCGTCGTCTCCCGGATGGCTTCCCAAAAAGGGTTGGGCATCCTGGCCCGGGGGCTTCTTTCGGAGGGCTATCGCAAGAATCCGATCGGGGAGTGGGTGGTGCTTGGGTCGGGGGATCCGGAACTCGAGGCCCTCTGGCGGGATGTGGCAGCGCGCTATCCCGGACGGGTCCATCTCAAGACGGGCTTCGACGAAGGGCTTTCCCACCGGATCATTGCAGCCTGCGACTTTCTTTTCGTCCCTTCCGTCTACGAGCCCTGCGGTCTCACCCAGATGTATGCGATGCGCTACGGAACCCTGCCGATCGTCAACCCCACAGGGGGGCTCCGGGACACGGTCCTTCCAGACCGTACGGGGCTCTGGCTCAAAAGTTTGTCGGAAGAGGGGATTCTGGAGGGGATCGTTCGCGCCCGGGATCTTCTGATGACCCCGAAAAGGATGCGAGAGATGCGACTTTCGGCGATGGGGGTCGATTCGAGCTGGAAGGGGAGGGCGAAGGACTACATTCGTCTCTATCGCGAGGCTCTCTCCCTTCCCTCCTGGCATCTCCCCCGCAGATAGACCGCTTGTCGTGAGGAAGGGGGAAAAAAGCCCCCCAGACGCCCGTCCCAAGAACCATCAAAAGATCGTCCGTCGGACTCTCTCGGTGGATCCGTTCTCGGAGAGACTTTTCGATAGGAGCGACTTCGCCTCTTTGCCGTCCTTTCCTCGGTCTCAATCGGGACAACGGCAGGAAGTCGTTCTTTAAAAAGACACGCAGCGCACTCCTTCTAAGTCAGCGCCATTACTTCGGGTTGATCTTGTTTGCCGCCATGATCGCCCGGATCATGGCCGTCCCGCCGATGACGAAGGCGAGGAGGACTCCTCCGATCACGATGTAGTCCATGGCGTTCCAAGATCCCGTTCCGCTTTGTCCGGTCATTAGTTCTCCTTAAATGGGAGCAGTGTGGTGTGTCTTTTTCAGACGGGGCAGGCTCACGGAACCTGTCCTTCCTTTTTGAGCCTGTCCAGGCTCAGAAGGACGATACGCTCTTTCTCGAGCCGGATGACTCCGGCTAAGACAAAGGCTCCCAGGGAGCGGGAGACTGTTTCTCGGGTGACTCCCGCAAGGGAGGCAAGCTCCTGCCGGGTGAATCTGTCCCGAATATAGGGAAGACCGTTCTCCGAGGCCCCTTCCTTTTCATAGATCTCGATGAGAGCTCTCGCAATCTTCTGGTAGGCGTCCCCGTAAGCCATATTCATGAGCTTGGCATCGGTCTCCCGAAGACGCGTCGAGAGGGTCGAGAGGAGTCTGAAGGCGATCTCTGGGAACTCCCGCATGAGATCAAGAAGGGGAGGTCCCGAAATGGCGACGACCAGTGACGGCTCGAGCGTCTCGATGGCCGCCGTCCTTCCTTTATTATCCCACAGGGAGACCTCTCCGAAAAAGTCCTTGGGATAGAGCACGGCAAGGGTGATCTCCCGCCCGGCGAAGTCTTCGGCCGCAACCTTGACCGATCCGGACAAAAGAAGAAAGAGCTCCGAACCCTTGTCCTGGGCTTCGACGATGCGCTGGCCGACGCGATACCGTCGGATCCTCGAGAATGAAGAAACCCGTTCTTTTTGTTCGGTTGAAAGGCCCTGCGTCAGCGGATGGGCATCTAGGGCCTCGGGAAGAGAGGGATCTTTTTCAGGCAAAGAAGGTGGTGTCACAAGGCTCCCAAAAGGCTCGGGTATAGGGTGTGCGCATCACCGCGGGCCGACCCTTGCGCCGGCACACGAGGCTTGGGCGGTTCAATCTGTTCTTTTTTCCCTTTTTTCGGGCCTGTCCGGTTGTTTCGGACAGGCCCAAAAAGTAGCGCTACGGCAACCACTCACGTGACGACTATAGTCCGCCGGAGATCTAAAAACAAGGCCGAAGGGTGTGGCGCCTTTATAAGAATCTTTTGTCCAGACGTTTGGTCAGCGCTCGAGACGTCAACCCCCGGAGGGACCCGGCTTTACTCAAAAAATCCGTCTCCCTTTCAGTGCGCCCTGGGCCGGGAGACTCGTGCTGCCAGTTCGGCCTCCCGCTGGATCCTGCCAGGCCCGGTGGTACCGGCTTGCATGCGCTGCAAGAATTTTATTTTTGGAAAAATAAAGGAGAAAGAGCGTTGCCATGGTTGGCGAAGGGAGGATGGAAGATCATTTTTTTTCTTGATATTCTCTGGTTTTTTGTGTAAGATTCTTTTCGGAAAGTGCGAAAATGGCTTCCCGTCCTTATCGAGACGGATCGGGATGCCCCATTGAGCCCGGTTGGGTGAGGATGGGTAGCCCCCGGAAAAGAATCCGTCGAGTCAGGAAATGGAACGGTCTCGATCGGGAACGGGGATCTGGCCAGATTGGCTGAAGGAGGGAGTGCACAGTATGGGGATCCGGCAAAGAAGAGGTCTCCTCGCCATGGGAGCGGCCGCGATGCTTCTTTTCTCCTCCTGTGCCACCGGCTCCGGAGGCACGAGCCCCTTGCCCTCGCAGACGGCTTCCGCCAAAAAGGACTCTCGCCCGCTTCTCTCCCGGATCTTTTTCTTGGGGCAGACCGCCTCTTCGGCGAAGGTTTCTGCCTCGAAGCCTGTCCCGCCAAAGGTAACAGAGATCCCCGCGGCTCCCCCGGCACAAAACGAGCTCTTTGCAAACGTTCCCGACGATCCAAGTATCCAGCTTTATATCGATTTTTTTCAGTATGCCGAACATCGGCAGTTCAAGAAGTGGCTGGAGCGCTCCCGGGCCTTCCTTCCCTCCATCCGGGAGACCTTCCGGGAGGCGGGTCTCCCGGAGGATCTGGCCTATCTCTCGCTTATCGAGAGCGGCTTCAGTGCCCGGGCCTATTCCCATTCCGGGGCTGCGGGACTATGGCAGTTCATGCGGGGAACGGGCGTCAAGTATGGACTCAGGGTCAACTGGTGGATCGATCAGCGCCGGGATCCCGTCCTTGCGACCCGATCAGCGGCCCTTTACCTGAAGGATTTGCACGACGAGTTCAACTCATGGGCGCTGGCTTTGGCGGCCTATAATGCCGGAGAGGGACGGGTCGCCAATGCGGTTGCCCGGACCGGGACCAAGAACTACTGGAAGATTCGTCAGACACAGGCCTTTTCCCGGGAGACCCGGAACTACGTCCCCAAGTTTATTGCGGCCATGACGATCGCAAAGAATCCTGAAAAATATGGTTTTACCGATCTCTCCTATCGCACTCCAGTTACGCTTCGACAGGAGGTGCTTCATCATTCGGTCGAGATCCGGCGCCTTTCCCAGGCGATGAACATGAGCGTTCCGGAATTTCTTTCCTACAATCCCCAGTTTATCCGCTGGGCGACGCCGCCTAAGCTCAAGGATGTCACGGTCAATGTCCCGGCGAGCCTTCCCTCCGATCTTGCGACCCGACTTGCCGCCATTCCTGTGAGCGGGGTCAATCCCGATGTTCCGGTCTACAGGGTCGAGTCGGGAGATTCCCTCTGGTCGATCGGCCATCGCTTCCATGTTTCGGTTGCCGATCTTGTGACGGCCAACCGCCTCGATTCAAGACGCCTCAAGCTTCACCAGAAGCTCGTGATCCCGACGAGAGGTTCTGGCTCCGGGCACTCATCCTTAAAAACCTTGGCCAGGAATACGCGTCCCTCACACAATGGGGCAGGAGGGTGGCTCGACCACCGCGTCCGTCCCGGAGACTCCCTTTCCCGCCTGGCGCACCACTACCGAACCTCTGTTCGCCAGATCCTCGCGCTGAACCACATCTCCCCCCGCCGGACTCTCCATGTGGGAGACCACATCATGATCCCTGTCCGCTAAGGATTGTCGACTCCAGAGTGATCTCTTAGGATCAGCCCCCCGGGACGTATTGCTGCCCGGGGGCGAGCCCGGAGATTTCCTCGAAATTTCTCTTGACAATAAAGAAAACATCCTCTAAAATATCGAACGTGGGGTTTTAGATGGGAGCCTTGATGTCGTTTTTCGATTTTATCGAAGATGACAGAGGCCATACTCCACGGTTCGTCCCTTTCATTCTATGGCTTCAACCGGAGGTATTCGCATGGCAAAAGGCAAGGTCAAGTGGTTTAACGCCAACAAGGGCTACGGGTTCATCTCCCAGGAGAACGGTGAGGACATTTTCGTCCACTACTCCGCGATCCAGACCCAGGGATTCAAGACTCTTGACGAAGGTCAGGCGGTCGAGTTCGAAATCACGCAGGGACCCAAGGGACCTCAGGCGGCCAACGTCACCAAGGACTAGGTCGGCTTGAGAGAGTGTAAGACTGATGTTCCTGTGGCGTTTTTAGTCAATGAGGTAGTCAAAGGGACCTTAAGGATCTGAAAAGAACGGCAAGGATCAAAAGTCATTATACATACTCTTATGATACCCCGATTCCTAGGAGGACCCCGAAAGGGTCCTCCTTTTTTTTTCTTTGTTTCGTAACGCAACGGGTGGACGATGGGACGAGCAAGAACCGGAAGTTCAGGGTTTACCCTGCTTGAAATCATGGTTGTTCTTTTCCTCGTCTCTCTTGTGGCGCTACTGGTCCTTCCAAAGCTCTCCCTGCACCACGGGGGGCGTCTTCCTGCCCTGGCGGGCCGGCTTGCGGGCGAGATCAGGACCCTTCAGTGGGAGGCGATCTCAAGACAGCGGATGCTCCGGCTGGACTACGATCTCGAGAGGGGGGGTATCGCCGCTTCGATTCTTGCTCCCTCAGGGGATCTGACCTCTTTCGAAACAACCGGCGTCCACCCCTTTCGCCTCTCCTCGCCGCTTCGGATCCTTCGGGTTCGTGTATTGCACCAGGGGAAGGTCACCGACGGGAAGACCTTCACTCAGTTCTTTCCGACCGGGTCGGTCGAGCCGACCACCGTTATCGTCGGAGATGGCGAGAAGCGCATGACCCTGATCGTCCATGGAATCACCGGCCGGATCGAGGTCCTCGCGGGAGATCGGGACCGGGAGCAAACGCCCCCCTTCTACGGTCCTCCCAGCGGAGAAATTCCGACTCTGGAGGGACGCGATGAGTAGGAAAGAAGAGTCTTCGATCCCTGACCGGGGCTTTACGCTCATCGAGGTCATGGTCGCGCTCTTTATCTTTGCCGTTGCCGTTCTCTCTCTCCTTGCGATCCGTGCACAGACCGTCCGGATGGTCGATCAGACAGAGGAGACCCTCAGGCTCGTCGATCTTGCCAACATGAAGCTTGCCGAAGTCGTCGCCCAGGGATTTCTTCCTCCGGGGACGCTTTCAGGAAGATTCAAGAAGCCCTACAGGGATTACCGTTGGCTCGAGGAGGTTTCTCCCGCGCCTCTTCCGGTCATCCGTCAGGTGCGCCTGACGGTCACGCACGGCCGGGGCAAAACGGCCCATTCCTTTTCCCTGGTGACCTATGTCTCGAACATTCCCTAGTCCCTCTGAAAAGAGGCAGAGCCCTCCCTCCGACGCGGGCTTCACACTGCTCGAGGTTCTGGTGGCCTTCGGGATCCTGGCGATCATCATGGGGCTTCTCTTCGAGGCCATCCGTACAACCGACATGACGATCGCGCATGTCTCCTCGAAGACTCGATTCGAGCGCAAAATGGAAACTCTCCGCTACCTCCTTCGAAACGAGACCCTCTCCGCCTACCTGAATCAGAACGATCCCCTCACGCTCTTCATGGGCTTCCCGAACAGGACCCATGGGCGCGATACCGATACCCTCCTCTTTACGACACTGGCGCAGACCCGCCTGAGCCAGGGCGCCCCCATCTCCCATCTCGAGGGGCTCGAGTACATCCTCTTCAAGGATCCCGCATCCCGGCTTTTTACCCTTGTCCACGAGCAGAACACCAATCTTTTATCCTACGGGGTCCAGGCGGTCCTTCCCGAGCGTCTTCTCACGCGGATCTGGTCTTTCCGGATCCGGTACTTCGACGGAATGCTCTGGACCGATCGATGGAACTCCGTCCAGACGCATTCACTACCGCTTCTGGTTCGGTTCGATATTGTCGTTTTGAATGCAAAAAAAGAGAAAGAGCGTTTTTTTGAGGAGGTTCAGATTCCTGAGGCGATGGTGGGGCAGGTTCAGGGGGGAGGAAATCAGATCCCGGAGGGATCCGGGTCCACCGGGAACTAGATTCGTTCGGGGTGGCCGGATACGGGACTGTGTTCCTTCGAAGAGTGGTGCGACTGATTCCTGAGATCGTCCCAGCAGGAAGAGCAGATGTAGATGCCCGGAGTCTTGCTGGAAGCGATTGTGGCGATCCTGTCACAAACTTCGCACTCGACAAGGAACGTTTGTGCATTCTGCATAAACGCCTCGCTTTCTACGTGCATCATTGAGTCTATTCCTCATCAATCCCGCTTGTCAATAAGATTTCAATCTTCGCCCACGGTGATGGGATCTTCCCGGACGCAAAAAACGACCGGGCATAGTCGATCTGAGGAGGAGGGTGTCTTGCGCCGTCGGATTCGTCTAAGGCTTAGCCGAAAGGGCTCCGAGAAGAGTCGGGCAAGTTATCGTCGGCACGAACGAGCACCCCAATCTCAAGCGCTTCGGAAAACTGCTCGATCGCTTGGTCGAATGAGGGAAGATCTTCGTCCCGAAGATAGACCATGTCGGAGACGAACGCTTCGTACTGATCCCGAATGACTGGAAGGGTTCTGGCCGTCTCCATGGCCCGGGCGATCTCGTTTCGATAGTTTTCCCGGAACTCCGGATGTTGGGAGGCAAAGTCTCCGGCATCTTTGGCGACGACTCGATCAAAGATCCCTTTAAGCATTGCGTCATCCTGTACGGCCTCCGGACGAAGAGTGCGAATGCGATGCACGTCGTAAAGGTGGCGGACAAGCGTGTCGTCCCAGCGATCGGACAGAGTTCCTCCGTGTCTCGAAAGATCCATGGCCAGGCGCCGAGGAGAAGACACCAGCTTTTCCACATAGGCTTCGTCAAGGGAAATGCAGGGAAGGATGATCGGATCGAGATACTCGCCCTCTGCAAGTCTGTCGAAAAGTCGTCCCACGTTCATTGGGGTAGAAGGGCGTGCCAATGATGTGCAGTTGAGTTCGATCAGAAGTTCCGGGCGAAAGGCCCCCGGACGCTCGAATCCTGACTGGTAGGCTACGGTCAGCATCGAATACCGGTTGTCGTCGCGGCTTCTTCGAAAGACATGGTCTTTCCCGAATCCCGACTCTGACAGGCGGTCCACCACTGTGATCGCCAAGTTTCCCAGTTTTTTCCGGAGGGCGCTTTTGCTCAATCCCTGGCAGGACTCCGTCGGAACGACCTTGAAGTCCACGTCCTCCGACATCCTCCCGAGGACCCGTGAGCCTTTTCAAGACATGTTCCTCCGCAAAAGACCAGGCGAAAGTCCGACGAATCGACGAGGGAAGAGACGGCCTTGATCGCCTCGAAAACATGAAAATCCTTTTCGAGAGCATAAGGAGGCAGATCTATGTTCTGCTCCCCGATCAGTGCTTCGATTCTTTCAAGGGTGATTGGGTCAAGTTTCCTCATCGTTCATATCTGATCATTTTTGACCCGAAACCAAGCTTTCTCATAATGCGCGATCCTTTGACGCTGATTACGGTTTTCATAGGAATCTGCGTAGACACTCTCTCATTGTACCGACGCAGAGACCTTCCTGCTTCGGCAACGATTCCGAGTTTTTTCATCGTTTCCATTCCAATTTCCATCAATGTAACTGCAGGAATCGGTTTTCCGGATAGAACGGAAGGCTTTGTCTTGACGTAAACACCATAACCGGCCCTCACCAAGACCCCTTCCCGGACAAGTTTCCGGAGAACGCGCCCCACCTGGTCGTACTCGCCGAGATCGCTGAAGTCATTTCGAAGAAAAACGTTGGACTTCGAGCGCCCGATCCGCTTTTCGATCCTTTCCCTGAGCGTGGCTTCAGACATTTTTTTCCCCTTCAAAAATACGACATCCATCTCTTCATTATGCTTGATATCAAAGCGTTTTCAACATTCAAACTCTTTTTTCCACATCGAGGCCGATAAGGGAGATGCTGGAGTTGACGCGGCTGGCCCCCCCATCCAGTGCGTCTCAATTGTGTTCTCGCTGTGTTCTGTTTCGACCGCTTGGGTGTGCTCCGGACCTCATGAGTTCTCCGTTTTTTTAACCGTTCGGTTCGGATTTGCATGGCGAGTGGTGTGGCAGGGGAGAATCTCGATCGCCTTCTATGCCGATTCATGCGGAAATATTCGCTCTTGTCTGATTGCTTCATACCCCGTGGGTCGGACGCGTTTGGAGTGTCGAGGAGAGGAGAATCGATAATTGGAAAAGTCAGATCCGTCCTCCCGGAGGAGTCGACGGGAATGTTTTTGGATC
This sequence comes from Nitrospirota bacterium, assembly GCA_021801345.1. Taxonomy (GTDB): domain Bacteria; phylum Nitrospirota; class Leptospirillia; order Leptospirillales; family Leptospirillaceae; genus UBA4572. The sequence continues at coordinate 7,105 of JAJYYA010000034.1, read as the reverse complement.
TTAGAGATTGGGGCGAGTTTGGAGGGAGACTCGGAGTGAGGAAGGAAGTCCTTTGATCCCTCTTCTTCCGGATTCCTGACCCTCTTCCGGTTCTCCCCTGAGAAGGGGGGACCGGAAAGGGGAGAGAGGGAGATCTTAGAGGTGAACTCCGACGGTCAGCGGAAAGTAGAGAAAGGTGCCGTTTCCGTAGTTCGTTCCCGGAAGAACCGCGACCTTGAACTCGGCGAAGACGGCCGTAAAGGAGTAGCCGATCCCGGCATCGTAGTAGGAGGAGGTTGAGGACCCTCCCGGATAGAAGGCAGGGGCGACCCCCAGATCCGCCACGAGATAGAGGTCGCCGGGGGAGCCTTTCGTCAGCCGGTACCCTCCGCCCACGGTCACCGGGAGGAGGAAGACCCCGGGGGCAAGAAAGTTTGCCATCTGGACCCCTCCCCGGACGAAGAACGCCGAGGTAACGAAGGTGTTCCAGTCAACTCCGGCTCCCCAGCCTTGCCCGAAAGAGTAGGGGGCATTGGCACCGTCGACCGGTCCCGGTATATACTCACCGAAGAGGTCCGGGAAGACATCGGCCGACGCCTTCTCCGGCTGTGCGGAGAGCGACAGGATCATGGCAACGAGAAGAGCGAGTCCAAGAAACGCTTTTGAAAAAGAACGGGAGGAAGTGATGAGGATCTCCTTGGTTGGGTCTTTTTCTTTCAGGAGCTTTTCCGCATTCGCAAGGCGATGTGTTGCGGGGAACATCCCGAAGGAAAAAGGCGTTTGTTATCGCACCGCTCTTTTATTGGTACCTCTTCTCTGTCTTTTTTTCAAGGGAGTCGTTCCAGCCCGTGCCGACAACTCCGGTCAGACTACCCCCACAACGCCCTTCATGCCGATGATGGGCGCCTTCGGCGGGGGCAGCAACCAGCCCTTTTCCCCGATTCGTTCGGGGATTCTGCGCTATCCCTCCCAGGGACATGCTCTCAAGGGGGACCCGTCCTACTGCACGACTTTTCGGTACAACTCCCGGCCTCCCAGTTCCGGCCCCATGACCGACACGTATATCGCAAAGAACGACTTGCCTGAGGCGTCTCTCTCCCCCTGCACGCTCGTCAACGTGATCCATCGGGGGAATATCGTTCTCTTCTACGATCCGGCGCGACTGACCCCCGACGGCGTCCGGACCCTCCACCAGATCGCAAGCGACGACGCCTCTGCGGAAGGCTTTCTCCAGCAACAAAAGCTTGGCTATGGCGTTCTTCTTGTCACGGCAAAATATCAAGACCCTCTGGTTCTTCTTGCCTGGCGGCGCATCCTTCCGCTTCCCTTTATCGACCGGATCAAAATCAATCTCTTTCTCTCCCGCTACCGCGGCCAGATCGTCAGAAAGTCCTAGTGATCGGAGGAAGCAAGAGGATGACTCAGGGGATTCGGGGGAGGCGTCCCATTGTGGTAGAATGCATCGAGCGTATCTTCCGGTTCCATCGGTGTGAGGACAGGGGGAAGTCGAGCGGATGGTCAACCTGAATGCCTTTCTTCTCCTATATCTTCTGCCGGCCGAAGGCTGCCGCCAGAGGCTCGGCTTTCGGCCGGGACGGATCCTGTCGGTGCCGGGAGCCCCGGGAAGGTCGCTGGGAGGGGTCCACCTCCGTCTCCACGATGCCCGAAACGCCTCACTGACCCTTCTTCCGGGGTACGGGGAGTGGGAGGGGGCCCGGGGCTTCTGGACGAGTTCCTCGGAGCCCTCCATGGCACTCCGGTATCGCCTCTCGGGAAGCTCCGGGCGCGAGACCTACCTCTTTGAGCTCGGCGCACGGGAGGGGGTCTTTCTCAGGATTTCCCCGGGGATGCGGTTCCCGGTGAAAAAGTCGATCCCTTTTCTCGACTGCCGCGGCGGGACTGTCCATGCCCGCTGCGACATGGGGACGGGTTTTTCCGTGGCCTCGGTCGAGGTGCGCTGGCCCGGCTCTCTCGCCGGCCTGCTCGCCTCTTCCCCCCGGCTCGTCTCCTTGGCCTATGCCTCTTCGACGGTCTCGGCCAAGGAGATCGTTCCCGGGACGGTCTTCAATTACGTTCCCGGGGCGGTTCTCGGCCAGGATATGCGCGAGGTCCGGTCGCGCCGCATCTGCCATGATGTACGGAACAGTCTGGACTGTCTGAAGAGATAGGTCCATACCACGAGAAAGTCGGGGAGACCCTCTTTCGCACCATCAAAGTGAGGTTTTGATGTCTCTCCCTGCACGGCTTTGCGCCGCTTGTCTCATCCTGTCGGCTTCCCTGCTCGCCTCCTGCCAGAGCGTGAAATCATCCGTCCGTCCTGGGGGCTCTTCCGGAGCGCTCTCAAGGCCGCAATCGTCCGTCCGGCAGGAGACGAGGATCCCTCTCGGAAGGTCTGGCCGCCCGGACCCGCCCTATCCGTGGCAAGCTTACTACCACGAGATTTCTGCGGATGTGGCCATGACCCTCGACAATCCCTATCTCGCCAAGGACGAGGTGGAAAAGGCCTTGGCCTACCGCCCCGCATCGGTCTATCTCGGGCTCATGAAGGTTCGCATCCTCCTCAAGACCGGGGATCTCGAGGGAGCGGAGAGCCAGGCCCGCAAGGTGGCCCGGGCCCACCCGGCTCGGCTGGCCCCCTGGCTGACTCTGGGAACGGTCCTCCAGATAGCGGCCTCCCGGGAGTCCTCTCCGGAGAAGCGAACCCCGATTCTCAGGAAGATCGTCTCCGTCTACAAAAAGCATGTGCTCAGGCTCGATCCCCTGAAGGACGAGGCCTATATCGCCCTTTCCGACGTCTACGCCAAGGAGGGGGAGCCCGAGAAGAGCCGAATGATCCTTGAAGAGGGGGTGAGACGCTCCGGAAGCTCGGACTACCTGCCCTTTTACCTGGGATTCCAGGAGGAGCGAAACGGAAGGCTCGGGAAGGCTGTCAGCCTCTACAGGCTGGCCCTTTCCCGCAATCCACGCTTCGCTCCCGCCCTGGGAGCTCTCGGGGATCTTTACTCGAAGGAGGGGGACTGGAAGTCGGCCCGGGGTCCCTACGAGAAGCTTCTCGGACTGGAGGCCGTCGGGCGCATCGACCTCGAGGTCAAGCTTCTCAAGACCTACTTTTCCCTGGGCCTCTATCCGGAGGCGGTCAGCCTTCTCAAGCGGGCCATCTACGAGCACCCGCGCAACAACCGTCTTCCGCTCATCCTCTCCTCCCTTCTCGTCCAGGAGAGCCGCTACGATGAGGCGATCCGGCAGATCGAAGAGATCCTTTCGACCCATCCCGAGGATCCCCGTCTGCTCTCCTTTCTTGGTTCGGTCTACGAAAAGTCCCTGCACTTTACTCGGGCGATCACCACCTACCATCTGATGATCCACCGCTTTCCGAACCTCTACGAGGGATCCTATCTTCTGGGAGATCTCTATCGGCGTCTCGACAACAGCAAAAAAGCCCTTGTCTATCTTGAGGAGGCGGAGAGCCTCTCCCCCGAACGCTGGGAGATCCCCTTCTCGATCGCCCTGGCGCGGATGGACGAAAAGCGGTATCCCCAGGCCCTTCACGAGATCAGGAGGGCAAGGCGGCTCTCCCCCAAAAACCCCATTCTTCTCTTCAATGAGGCGATCCTTTACGACCAGTGGGACCATGCCCGCTATCTTCCCAAGGTGCTGGACCTCCTTCATCGTTCGATCGCCCTCGACCACAGCTTTGCCGACGCCCTGAACTATCTGGCCTATACCGAGGTCCTGATGAAGGGGGATCTTGTCGGGGCGCGGTATATGATCCTTCGGGCCTTGACGAACGACCCGAAGAACGGAGCCTACCGGGACAGCCTGGGCTGGCTCTACGACCGCCAGGGCCACTTCATGAAGGCCATCCGGGAAGAATCCCAGGCGCTCGAGTCCATGCCCCAGGATCCGACGGTTCTCGACCATATGGGCCGCATCGAACGCCATCTGTCGCGATCGCTTGCGAAGACCTCTCTCCCGGAAGCCCGGATAAGCCTTCTCCGGTCGATTCTTTTCGGGAAGGACTCCGGCAAGGAGACCTCCTCCGAAAGCCGCCTTGCCGCCCTCCTCCTCTCTCGCTCCCGGGAGCACATGCGGGAGGGGATCATGATCCATCCGCTTCACCACCGGAGGGTTCTCCGCTATCTCGTCTGGTATGGACGGGAGGACCCGTCGTTCATCGGAGACCTTCGCTCCTCCGTCCGCCTCTATGGACGTCTGCACCCGGAGTCGGGATCCCTGACCCTCTACCGGGTCCATGCGGGAGACACCCTTCAGTCGATCGCCGCAAAGGCCACGGTCTACGGCTCCCCGCGCTACTGGCGACTTCTTGAGCGCGCCAACCGCTCTCTGGTCAAAAATCCGAACGACATCCCGGCCGGGACGCTCCTCCGTATTCCTCCCCGGACGGTCTCCCCGGCCTCCCGCCGCCGCCGACAGCATCCTTCGCATCTTCCGGCTCCCCAAACGGGGGCCTCGAACGCCTCCGTTTTGCCGCATCTCATCCAACCTGTCGCAAAGGACCTTCCGTGACACTCTCCCCCGTTCCCTTCTTCGACCTGACTCGCCAGTTCGCCTCCATGGAAGAGGAGGTTCTTCAGGCGGTCGTCCCTCTTTTTCGCGCCCAGCAGTTCATTTTGGGAGAGCCGGTCGCGTCTTTCGAGGAGGCCTTTTCGAAGACACTGGGAGTCGGACGGGCGGTGGGGGTGTCCTCCGGAACGGAGGCCCTTGTCCTGGCGCTTCTGGCCTCGGGGCTTCGTCCCGGAGGAGGGGTTCTTGTCCCCTCCTTCACCTTCTTTGCTTCGGCGAGCGCCGTTGTCCTCGCCGGCGGGGTTCCGATCTTCGTCGATGTAGAGAAGGAGAGCTTTCTTCTGACCCCAGAAATCGTCGAAGGCTTTCTTTCCACGGAGACAATGGTCGATGCCCACGGAGGTCGTCGGACTCGACGCGGGGAGATCCCGGTCTCCGGGATTCTCCCGGTCCATCTCTACGGGCGCATGGTCGATATGGAGTCTCTTTCACGGGTGGCGAAACACCACGGCCTCTTCGTCGTCGAGGACGCCTGCCAGTCCGTCGGCGCAACTTTTCGGGGGCTTCCCCCGGGAGCCTACAGCCAGGCCGTCGCCTATTCTTTTTTCCCCACCAAGAACCTGGGCGGGGCCGGAGATGCCGGGATGGTCACGACACACGATTCCGCCATTTTCGAGCACCTCCTCCGCCTCCGTGTCCACGGTAGCCGCCGACGCTACGAGCACGAAGAGATGGGCACAAATGCGCGCATCGACGCTCTTCAGGCGCGAGTCCTCTCCGTCAAGCTTCCCAGGCTTGCCCTCTGGACACGGCGTCGCCGGGAGATTGCCCAGGCCTACAACAGGGCTTTTGAAGGGATCGCGGGTCTGAGGACCCCGGAGGGGTCGGATGAGCGCGCAGGATCGCTCTTCGAACACGTCTTTCACCAGTATACGCTCCGTGTCGAGGGGGAGGGGGTGAGGGATCGCTTGAGGGGAGCATTGACCGATCGTGCCATCGGGTCGGAGGTCTACTATCCGATTCCGCTTCACCGGCAGAAGGCCTTTTCCGGCAACCCGACCATTCATGGTCCCCTGGCCGTCTCCGAGGGGCTCTCCCGGGAGGTGCTCTCTCTTCCGGTCTTTCCCGAACTTCGGGAGGAGGAGCAGGCGAGGGTGATCGATGCTGTCCGTGAATTTTTTTCCCCCTGAGAGCCCGGAGGACGGAAATCTCCCCTCCGTTCTCTTTGTCCTTGCCACCGACACCGGCGTGGGCAAGACCCTCGTCATGGAGTCGATCGTCAGGGAAAGCGCCGGGCCGGACCGCCTCTTTGTCAAGGCCGTCCAGACCGGGGTGGCACCGATCGGGGAGAGCCGTGGAGGGAAAAGGCCGGGGGCGCAGGAGGAGCGGGATCTCTCCCGATACCTGAAGGCGGGAGCCTTGAGCTCTTCGGTCTGGGAGGGGGCCTCCTTCCGGGCGCCGCTCGATCCGATGACCGCCGCCCGGCTCGAAGGGCGGACGGTCGACCGGGAGGCCTTGGCCTTTCGCGTCCGGACCGAGGCTCTCGCCGGGAAAAGGGTCGTTGTTGAGGGCTCGGGCGGGGTTCTCTCTCCCTTTTTCGAGGACGGAAGCGGCATTCTCTCTCTGGCCCGGGCGCTGGCGCTTCCCGTCCGAGTCCTCCTCGTCTCCCACCCCCATCTCGGAACGCTCTCGGCGACACTCTCGGCCGTCAGGGTTCTCTTTCTGGAGGGATATCCTCCGGAAGCCCTTCTTCTTTGTCCGAGACCCAAAGTCGCGGACATGGCCGGCCGGTTGAACCCCCGGACTCTTGCCGCACTTCTTCCCGACCTCCCGGTCCACCTCTTGGGCGATAAGGGAGAGTGGGAGCGGATCGTCTGACCCGTTCCCCGGAAGACAAGATTAACCTGCTTTGTCGTCGACTTCTGCCCGCTTTCCTGGATCACCCCTGCCCGGGGGGAGTCTCCCATTCTTCCGAAAAAAGTTCTTCAAGCTCCCATAGGAGGTCGTCGGAAAGCTCCTTGAATACTTTTCTTTTATTTTTTGAGAGTTTTCCATTCCCTTGGGTCAAGAGATCGAGGAAAAGTTCCATGCTTCCATTGTTGGGCCAATCGCAGGCGAGGGTGAACCTCTCCCGGATCCGGTCTCTTACTCTCAGGAAGTGAAGCTCTTCGGGGAGAGTTTTTTGGGCGGATTCCAGAATTGCGTCCTCAAGAAACCTCGCCTGGGGGGTCGCATCGAAATAGCGAAAATAAAGGGGGTCGTTTTCCGGGGGGGACCAAGAAGGATTTCCTGGATCCGCAGGAACGAGTTTTCTCAGCGGGGCAGAGAAAGCCTCAAGGGAGTGCATGTAGTCTTTTTTCTTCAAAAGCATGACGGCGGAGACGGGAAGGAGGAGACCGTCGGGGGTGATCCCCTTGACGGACAGCAACTGGTGAATGAGCGCTCGATGGAGACGACCGTTTCCATCCATATAAGGATGGAGAAAAACAAAGCCGTAGGAGACCGCAGCCACCTTGGCCAGCGTGTCCTCTGCGGAGGAGGAGGTCAGAATCCGGTTGGCAAATTGAGTCCACCCGTCCATCAAGTCCGGGAGATCGGTCGG
>JAJYYA010000038.1 GCA_021801345.1 Nitrospirota bacterium | reverse complement strand
GGGCCGGCTGGGTCGACCAAACGATCCGAAACGTCCATGCGTCCAGGAGAGCCAAAACGTTTCGGTCTCTCCCCCTGGAAACCAACAACCGAAACGGGGGTCTCCACAAAGTCGGAAACACATGGTCCACATGGCACCGTTTCCTTCAACCTGATTCGGGGGACGCCAAACCGCGTTCCCCTTGAGATCCGCGCCGCATGCCACGTCGGGACACTGGAAAAACTTCTGTCCGGGGAAGCCAAAGCCGGTTCCCTCACGCTTTGGAAATCCAGGAAAGGCACCTAGTATGTCAGCTGCACCCGCTGTGGGCGCAAGGCCCACGCGGACGGACAAGCGGCCCAGAATTCCGGGACTACGGAACTGGACGCTTCAGCCCTTTGATTCTTGAGGCTTCGAAGGGCGGGCCGAATGACGCGGCCCCGAACGAGGTAAAGCCTACTGCTGCCGCAAAATCGGCGGCAGGCTGAGAACTCGAACCGCCAGAAGCCAAAGGCTTTTGGAATCCCCTTCCGGAAGGCGAGGGGAGGACGTCAAAGGGACAACTTCGGGGGTTCGCGCCCTTAATCGGAGGCGGAAAAGCAAGAACCCCTTTTCGGATTTCGCAAGGCACCCCTCTGCGCGTCGACCGGCAGATCACCAGGAGACTCCGTGACCACAGATTTCCCGAACGACGAGACCCGACTCCGGGAAATGGACGACGTTCCCTCCCCCCTCTTTGCGCTCGACCGGGAAGGCCTCTTCGTTTATGCGAACAAGGCCTTCCTCGACTTTCTGGGCATCGATGCCGAAAGCCTCAAGAGCCCGGAATTCAGAAAACGTCTCAGTCGTTTGTGCCCTCTCCCGTCTCCCGGGACCGAGACCGGAACCTCGGAATCCCGGTGGATCCGACAGGACGGCTCCCCCGTCGAAGTCGAGGTCAGGCTCTCCCCCGAACGCTTGGCGGGCCCCATTCTTTCTCTGGGATCGGTCCGGGAGATCTCCCTTCGGCGCGCCGCCATGGCAAAGGTCGACCGGCTCGCCTCCCAGAACGATCTCCTGATCCGCGCAAACGAACTGATGGCGATCGTCCCCGATGAGGCAGCTCTCCTTGAAAAGCTTCTCGCGCTTTTTTCAGAAACTCTCCCCCTTCCCTTTGTCCGGATTCTGACTCCGGCCCGGAAGGGCGGATTTGTCTCGGTCGCCGGGTCGGGATCCACGCCGGAAGACCCGGAGATTTCCTCCCTCGAGTCGAGACTTCCTCTGGACGGCTCCTCCCTTCCGGCCCAGGTGCTTGCCTCAGCCCAAACGATTTCCCTTCTCCTGGCCGACAGCCGACCCTCGCCCTGGGAGGAGCTCTTGTCCGGAAGAGGACTCCGACACCTTCTCGGGGTTCCCGTCACCAAAAACGGGCCGGTCTTCGCCGTCCTTCTCTTTGGAAGTCCCGACCCGGAGAGCCTCTCCTCCGGCCTGTCGGCGGCCCTGTCCGGGCTTTCCAAAACTCTTTCGAAGACACTTGACCGCCTCGATCTCGAACGCCGCTCCCAGGAGGTAAACTCCCTTCAGAGAGCCCTCCTCGACAACTCCCTCTCCGGAGTCGTCGTCTTGAAGGAGCGGATCATCCAGAACACCAACCGCCGCCTTCTCCAGATGCTGGGGTACGACCGGCCCGAGGAGCTCGAGAACAAGTCGATCGGCCTTTTGTATTACGACCCCGAGGAGTTCGTTGCCACGGGACGGGATCTCTACTCCCGGATCTTCCGGGAGAAAACGGTCCGCTATACCGATATCCGGGCCAGAAAAAAAGATGGCACCCCCCTCTGGGTCGACACCTCGGCCACCCTCGTTCGCGAAGGCCCCCTCGACTTCGTGGTCATCTCCCTGCAGGAGGCCCAGCTTCGCCACGACCAGACGGACAGGCTCGGTCGCCTGGCCAATTACAACCATCTTCTGGCCCATGTCAACGCCCTGATCGCCGAGGCCGCAGACGAAGAGTCCCTTCTCCGGAGCTTTTGCGACATCTGCACGGGGCGGGCCAACCTTGTGGCGGCGGAGATCTCGCGCCCAGACGCAAACGGCTGGCTCGAGGCGCTGGCATTCTCCGGCGACAGCTCCGTCCGTTCGGGCCAGTCCGCCTCGATCCGGGAGGATCTTCCCGAAGGACAGTCTTTAAAAGGAACGGTCTGGCGGCAGGGAACCCCTCTTTTTGCGGGCGATCTTCCGGAAGATGCGGAGTTCTTCCCTCTCGAGGAAGACCTTTTCTCTGCAGGCATCCGGAGCATGGCCTCCCTTCCCGTCTTTCGCAAAGGCGCAATCTTTGGCGTTCTCTCTCTTTTCGACGCGCGATTGGACCTTTGCGACCCCGACCTTTTCGAGATCCTGACCGAGATCGCCCGGGCGCTCTCGAGGGCCCTCGACCGCCTCGACCTCGAGAGCCGGGAGAGAGAGTCGGCCGCCATCATCCGCGCCCTTTTCGGAAAGACGAGTTCGGGCATCATGATGGCCCGCGACCGGAGCATCATCATGGTCAACGACCAGCTTGTGCGCCTCTTCGGATACGATGCCCGGGAGATGACGGGACGCGACGCCAGTTATTTGTATGATTCGCAAGAGGAGTATCTGCGGGTGGGCGCACTCTTCTATCCCAGGATTCTGGAGACCGAGGGCGTTTTTGTTCCCGACGTCCGCGCCAGAAAAAAGGACGGATCCCTCCTCTGGGTCGATATTTACGGTTCGACTCTCGATCTGGGAGACGACCGGACGGTGATCTTCACCATCACCGACGTCACCGTCCGCCACAACCAGGAGAGGCGGCTCGCCCGACTCTCCCTGTTCACCCGTCTTCTGGCCGAGTTTCGACGCCTTGCCGCCTCGGCCAAAGACGAAAACGAGCTTCTCGACGGCGTCTGCCGACTGACGACGGAGAAGGGGATCGCCGAGATCGCCTGGATCGGACGCCCCGATCCCGAGGGGTGGTTTTCGATCGGCCACAGCTCCGGGCAGACCTCCTGGATCGACGGGTTGAGGCTTTCGGTCGACCCCTCCCGCCCCGAAGGCCGGGGTGCGGCGGGAGAGGCCTGGAGAAGCGGAGAGATCCATATCAACACCCTGTCCGATCCCGGAGAAAAGGAAATTCCCTCATCCTGGGAGAAGACTGTCATAGAGAACGGAATACGCACGACCGCCTCGGTTCCGGTGACGAGAGGAGGAGCGCCCTTTGCGATCCTCTCCTTTCTCGACCGGCAGACCGATGCCTTTGACGAGGATCTCTCGCAAATCCTTCGCGAGCTGGGGCGAAGCCTCTCCGAAGGGCTCGACCGGCTCGACCGCATGGCCGAACAGAAACGGCTCGTCAGCGCCCTCGCCTCGGTCGGGGAGGGGGTCCTCGTCGTCAGCACGGACATGACGATCCTTTACGCCAACGCCGCAATGGAACGCCTCCTGGGAAGGACCCGGGAAGAACTCGTGGGGGTCTCGCCCTATCTTCTCGCCGGACCCGAGACCGACCCGGCGGCGCTCGGCCGCATCGAGGAGACCTTCCGGACCGGGACGCCCTTCCAGAACACACTTCTGTTCTACAAAAAGGACGGCTCGACCTTCTGGGACCTTCTCACCATCAACCCCATCGTCGACGGCTCGAACGCGATCCGGGAGTTCGTCGGCATCCACCGGGACGTGACGGAGATCGTCGAAGCCTCGAAGCGGTTCGAGCGCGCGTCTCTTCACGACAAACTGACGGGACTTCCGAACCGGAACGCCCTGGACATCCATTTGAACACGGCACTGGCCCGGGCAAAGCGGACCGGCCGCCCCCTGGCCGTAGGCTTCATCGACCTCGACGACTTCAAGCCGGTCAACGACACCTGGGGACACGAGAGCGGGGACCGGCTTCTCCGGGAATTCGCCGCCCGGGGCCGGGCCCTCACCCGGGAGACCGACTTCTTCGGGCGGCTGGCGGGAGACGAGTTTGTCGTCGTCTTCGAGTCCCTCGACGGAGAGAGCCCGGCGGCCCTCGAGTCCGCCCTCGGCACCGCCATCGCCCGCCTGCACCAGGCGGTGGAGGCTCCTTTCGGGATCGCCCCCGACCGACAGGCGACCATCGGCATGTCGATGGGGGTCGCACTCTTTCCCGCCGACGGCGAGACGCCGGACGTCCTCCTTCGGAAGGCCGACCTTGCGATGTATCGGTCGAAGGAGGAAAAAGGCGCACGAAACCGCTGGTGGACCATCGCCCGGGAAGAGCCGGTCGCTCCGGAAAGAGAGGAGACATTCGATATTTACGGTCCCCAGGCCCTCTCCCTTCTCGAGCGCTTTCAGCCCCTTTTCGACGAGGTCACCCGGCAGTTTGCCGGGATCTTCTACGACCGTCTGGCCGCCGATCCCCAGGCGCGCACGATTCTCGAGCGCCTCTCCCCTGAAAGAAGGGACAGACTCGTCGACTCCCAGACGCGCCATCTTCGACTTCTTCTCTCCCCCGACACCAGAAACGAAGAGATTCTCGAGGTCTCCTCCAACCTCGGGGCAATCCACGCCCTGGTAGGCGTTCCGGTGCCGCTGATCCTCTCGGCCAAGACCCTCTACAGCACTATCTTTTTCGAAAAGATCGCGAAGGCCCCTCTCTCGGTCTCCGACCGGCTCCGCCTCCTTCTCCTCTTCGAGAGCCGCCTCGACGAGGACATCCGCCGGCAGGTCGAAGCCTACGGGAAGACAGTAGAGCGCTATTCGGACTGCCTGACCACCTCCGCCGCCTCTTCGGCGACTCCCTGGCCCGACATTCTCTCCCGGGAGATCTCCGCACTCGAAGAGCTCCCCGGCATGACGGGGGTGCTCTTTCTGCGCCCCGACCGCCAGGGTGGCTTTGTCGCCGAAGCCGCCTCGCACATCGCCTTCCCCTGGGAGGACCCCCAACTTCTCAGGGCACTGACCTCCGCCTGGAACGAAAATCGCCCGATCTTCCTGCACTGCGAGAACCCGTCGCCAAAAGACCGGACTCATCCGGAGAAATGGTGCTCCTCCCTCTTTTTGCCCGTCAACGATACGACAGGCCGGCCCTCGGCCATTCTGTTTCTGGCCGGCGCCTGGCCGAACCAGTTCGACTCGGCCTGGGCGGGACGATTCATCAAGAATCTCTCCCGGCGCTGGAACGAACTTTGTAGTCGTTCCCTCATCTCCTCACGGACACTTGAAGAGGAGTCCTCGCGCCAGCTCAGGCGAAATCTTCTCGAGGGGGGCCTCAGGATTTACTTTCAGCCGGTGGTCGACTTCGAAAGCGGGACGGCCACCCGCGTCGAGGCGCTGGCACGGCTCGAACGCCCGGACGGAAAGGTCCTCTCTCCGGGAGCCTTCCTTCCCCTTCTGGGCGAGAGCGACCTGATCTGGCTCTTCCGGGAGGGTCTTGAAATGGCCGCCGAGAAACTTTCGCGCTGGGACAGCCAGGGGCTCTTTCTGACGCTCTCTCTCAACCTCCCTCCCCATGTTCTGGCCGACGACCGCTGTTCGCGGTGGGTCCGGGAGCCCCTCGAACGCCATGGGATCGCCCCCTCCCGCCTGACCCTCGAGCTCCTCGAAAACCAGTACATGGATCCCCGGACCCAGACGGAGGGAATCCGCCGCATCCTCGCCGAGGGGGTCAAGCTTTCCATCGACGACCTGGGCTCGGGGTACAGCACCCTCGAAAGACTGGCCTCCGTCCCCTTCGACACGATCAAGGTGGACCAGGGGCTTCTCTTCCGCTTCTTCTCCTCTCCCCTCGAGACCATCGCCCTGGTCGGCGCCATCGTCGAACTTGGACGGGACTTCAACCACCATGTCGTCATCGAAGGGTTGGGCCACCCCGACCTCGTCGATGTGGCCAGAATCCTCGGAGCCCGCTACGGACAAGGCTTTGCCCTGGCCCGTCCCATGCCTTCCGACGAGATCCCTGCCTTTATCGACCGTTTTCGGATTCCGGCAGGAGAGCCTGTCATCAAGAGCGCCTCGGGAGCCCTGGCCTATCTGTGGAAGAACGACTCCCGTGGAACCCGCCCGCTAGGAGAGCCGGCCGATTGCCCCCTTCACGCCTATCTGACAGCCCGGGCCGGCCCCGGATCCCTGCCGCTTCTCTGGCATGAGGGGATCCATCTCGACCCCGAAAGCCGCCCCCTCTTCCGGGAAAATCTCAAATCATGGATCGCCGAAAAGATCCGGAAGGAGTCCCCCCAGGACCTTTAAGCCCCTCGAATCGGCACCCCGCCGGAATCGTCTTTTGGCAGGTGATTCCGGCATCGTTCTCCTGATTTCAAAAAACAGTTTCTTTTAAAGTCGGGTTGGGCTATAATCTCTCCCTCGAGATCGTTCCAAGACCGATTGGGTCCCATCGTCTAGTGGCCTAGGACGCTGGCCTCTCACGCCGGAAACACGGGTTCGAACCCCGTTGGGACCACCAACTCGCCTCTTTGGATCCTCTCGCTATTGCCCGAGCCTTTTCCTCTTTGGCGCCTTTTTCCCTGGATCTTTCTCTCATGACACCCTTTCGCGGATCTTTCCAGGCCCTCCTCTACGACCTCGACGGCACCCTTGCCGACTCCTTCCATCCCATTCGCGAGTCCTTCAATGCCATGCTTCGCCATTTCGGACTCTCCCGACAACTCAGTCCGGAGGAGTCGCTTCAGCTGGTGGGCGGCGGCCTTGAAGAGTCGGTGGCGCAACTTCTTCCCTCCCAAGAGGTCGCGCGGGGCACGGCGATCTTTCGGACCCACTACGAGTCTATCTACCTCGAGACGACCCATCCCATGCCCTATGCGGACGAGATTCTTTCCGAGATCAAAAACCTGGGCCTGCCCCAGGGGGTCGTCACCAACAAGCTGGGGAGCTCGGCCCGGGCCCTGATTCGCCATTTCAAGTGGGAGTCCCTTCTCTCTCTCTGCATCGGAGAGCACGACGGCTACGCCCTCAAGCCTTCACCGGAGATGCTCCTGGCTGCGGCGGAACGAATGAATGTCCCCCCGTCCCGCATCCTTTTCGTGGGGGACTCCCCCTTCGATCTCGAAGCGGGACGGAGAGCCGGGTGCCCTGTCGTCCTTCTTTCCACCGGAACGCACACGGCGGCGGAGTTGGCCGCCCTCCGTCCGGATTCGGTGGAAGAAAGTCTGTCAGGAGTTTTGACGTGGATCAGGGGGTCTGGTAGGGACCGGTAAAGCCCGGGGTCATGACGGGGTAGGGAGATCCTCCCACAAGCTGTGTCGGGGGAACCCAGGTGTGAAGGTCCGCCACGTCGAGGGTCACAAGACGGACGGTGCGGCCTCCCATTGTCACGGCAGGCCGCTTCATGCGGCGAACTTTTCCGACCACGGTAATCCGGACCCCGTCACGAAGGGCCGAGGGATCGACCGGGTAAGGGAAGACCAGCAAGATGAGCCCCGCCGAAGCATCCGGGGCTTCCGGGCGCAGGATCCTGTCGAGGGGAGAAGGAGCGATCTCGACATAGGCCCGGGTCGTATGGTTTTCGAGGTGGACGACCTCCCCCCCCACCACCACCTTCTCCCCCGCAAGACTTCGGGAGCCCGACAGCACCTGAGGGTAGTCCACGGTAAGGTCGACACCGGCCAGCTGTCGGCTGGTAAAGGTCGGCGGATTGAAGATCTCGCATCCGGTGCCCCCCAGAAGAAGAACCAGACACAGGAGAAAGGGAACGGGAGACAGGGGATGCCCGCTACCTTGCAAAAAAAAAGGCGAGCGTTCGGCAGGAGCCTTCACGGAATTCTCACTTTTTCCACCAGTCCAGATTGCCTGTGACGATATACTTCCGGAACAGGTCGTAGATGATGAATCCCAGAAAGCCAAACTCGAGAATGGTAAAAATCCGGAAGAATATCCCCAGGATTTTCGCCCTCTTCGGAGTAAACTCGATGGAGGAAGCCTCGGACTCCGGACCGGAAGAGACGGACGGCTCGTTTTTTGTCTTTTCGTCATCCATGGAAAGGCTCCAGAGGGGTTGGGGAGAGGCGCAGAAGCTAAAAGATGAGGGGCGACCCGGTTCTCTCAGCCCGGATCGGCCATGCCCAGAAGGTTCTGGTTCACCGATCCGAGCCACATCGTCCGGCGGTTGGGATCCGGAAACATCACAAGATCGATCCGCCTCTTGTTGAAGGAAAAGGAGAAGTCGACCTCTCCAGGCACGCCGAAGCGGGAGCGGACCCCCTTCACAAACGGAACCTCCACCTGAAAGTCCGAAACCAGAGAGCCCGCCTCGTTGATTCGGCCCGAGACAGAGGCGGTCCGAGCCTCCCGGTCAAAGACCACCCTTCCCTCGAAGGCAAAGGGGCCATCGACGAGAAGGCTTCCTGCCAGGACCACCCGGTACGAGTTCGCCGGATAGAAGTAAAAAGGATCCGGGTAGGGAAGATAGATTCCCGCCCCGACCGTGTGGCGGGAGCGAAGGACGAAGAGCCCCGTCTCTCCCTCCCCCTTTATTTTAAATTCCTGATCCTTTTCTTTCAACCAGAGAGTCGAGTCGATCTTCCCGCGCAGGCTCGGAGGGGTCACGCCCCGAAGAAGGTCCTTTCTCTGGGGCACGCCGTTCACGAGCGAGACGGGATAGAAAAGACGGCGGGGCGTTTTATAGGGGACCGGCCCCACGATGGAGAGCGTCTCGTTGACGACCGTCCTGTAGGCATTGAGGAGGACGATGCGGGGGACCCAGAAGTCCCTAGGCGGGGGAGCCACATTGAGGATCCAGAGGGCGGGCTCGAGCACCGAGGAGTCGTCGGAGGCGACAAAGGCCGCACGACGAATCCGGCACGTTGACAGGTCGCGGAACTCGACGAAGCCCCGAACCTGGTGATCCACCCAGGACCCGTTTTTAAACTCGGAAATCCGCGCGCCAAGAGGAAGGACCACCGGCCCTGTCGCCGACAGATTCTTCCCGTTCGCCCAGTTCTTCTGGATCCGTATCCGCAAGGAACCGCCTCCCTTGCGGTGCCCCCCGAGCCTCTCTCCCCTGACATCGAGATAGCGGGAGGTACATTCGACGGGTGTCAGAACCAGAGGACGGAAGGCCGAGGCCGCCATCATCGAGCTTCGATAAAGGACCGCCGGATCCCTGATAATCGTTCCCGGATGAGAAAGGGAGGAACACCCGGCCAAAATCGCGAGAAGTGCTCCCCCCGCAATCCTTCCGAAAAACGACCTCCTCCGAGACGTTTGGCTTGAACCCGCACCTGCCGATATGTTAAATATCATATGTTCTGTCATGATTGCTTGCAGTATCCTGTCTGCTCCCGGCACGCTCCTTTATTTGGAGGAGGCGCCCTTCACTCTCCTCGTCGGATGCCGACAAGGAAAACCTGTTTCACTACGCCGCGGAGGCCTTTTCCGATGCCCATCGAAAATGCGTCACTCTCTTCCCCTTCACCGAAAAACACCGCGACCGGTCAGACCCTCTCACTCCAAAAGGGCACAAGGCACGGCCTCATTTTCGTCCTGTCCGGATCCTTCCTGGCGCTTTCGGCCTGCGCAGGGTTTAACTCGACCATTGGGCAGCACCAGAACGCGGCCTACAACTACCGCTCCTCCGCCCAGGGACTTGAAAAGGAGGCCAAAAAAGAGGTCGATCTCCAGAACCATATTCTTGCGGCCAAGAAGTTTATCGAAGCCGCAGGAACCCGCATCTCCTCGGCCCAAGAGTACCAGAGGATCGGGAACCCCGTTTGGGCCAAGAACATGTTCGACAAGTCCTCCGCCGACCTGACGACGGCAGCGAACGAGATCAAGGCGGCCCAGTCCCCCCTTCAGGGCAATTGAATCCGTTTCGGGGAGAGCGGGGGGTCTCCCTATCTCCCTCTTCGGCCGGAACGACGCCGACCTGAAGGGGACCGACTCTCTTCCGAAAGATTCCCGGCCTCCTCCTCGAGGACAAAGTCGCACCTCAGCCTCTGGAAGTCCACCTTGGCCACCGTTACACGAACGGCATCCCCCACAGAGAATGTCCGCCCGCTCCGGGCTCCCTTGATCTGGTGCCTGTCGTCCCTGTATTCGTAATAGTCCTTGCCCAGTTGATGAATCGGAATCAGTCCCTCCACAAAAAACGGAGTGAGCTCGACAAAGAGACCGAACGAGGCCACGCCCGTAATCCGTCCATCGAAGCTTTCTCCGAGATGGCGCGAGATGAATCGGACCTTCTTGTAGTCGATGGCCATACGCTCGGCCTCGGTCGACTTTCTCTCCCGCTCGGAACAGTGCTGGGCCACCGCCGAGAGACTGGCCGGAAGGAGCTTTTCCATGGCCCCCGGCGAGGCAAGATCGAGGAGGCGGTGGACGATCAGATCCGGGTAGCGCCGGATGGGCGAGGTAAAATGAGTATAGTCGGGAAAGGCGAGCCCGAAGTGGCCCAAGGGAGCCGGATCGTACCGGGCCTGCTTCAGGGACCTGAGAACCGAGTAGTGAACCGGATGTTCGAGGGGAGAGCCCTTGGTCTCCTCGAGGATCCGGGAGAGATCCTTCGGAGTCACCGTCTCCGGCCTCGTAAAGGGAAGTCCCAGTGAGGCCAGGAAGGAGTAAAGATTCTCGATCCGCTCCGGAGAAGGGGTCTCGTGGGCCCGGAACAGGGCCATGCCGAGCCGCTCCTTGAGACGGGTCGCCACGAGGGTGTTCGCAAGGAGCATGAACTCCTCGATCAGCTGGTGGGAAAGGTAGCGGGGAGATCGCAGGATATCGACCGGCTCGCCGCGAAGATCGAGGACGATCTCCGGTTCGGGAAGGTCGAAGTCGAGACTTCCCCGGGCCATTCTTCTTTTTCTGAGAAGAGACGCCACCCGCCACATCCCGAGGAGGCGGGGAACGAAGGAACGGTACTCTTCCGAAGGGTCGCCGGTCAGGGCCCGGTGGACCTCCGAGTAGGTCATGCGCTTGCGGCTTTGGATCACGGAACGGTCGAGGGTCCAGGAGAGGATCTTCCCGGAGGAGTCGATCCGTGCCGTCACGGAGCGGGCCAGCCTGTCCGTATCGGGGTTTAAAGAGAGGACCCCGTTCGAGAGGACCTCGGGGAACATGGGGAGCACCCGATCGGGGAAATAGACGCTCGTCGCCCGGGAGAATCCCTCCCGGTCAAGGGCCGAACCGGGAAGAACATAGGCGGAGACGTCGGCGATATGAATCCCGAGCGTCACCGACCCGTCGGCCTCCTCCTCGAAAGAGATCGCATCGTCGAAGTCTTTTGCGCTATCTCCATCGATGGTCACAATCTCAAGTGCCCGGAAATCCCGCCGTTCGGCGTCGGGGAGAATGGGAACGGTCTCTGCCCGAAGATGGGCCTCGGCCTCCACCTCTGAGGGGAAGGCGGTGGGGAACCCGAAAGAGGCAATGACAAGATCGGTATCGATCGCCGGATCCCCGTCTGCTCCGAGAACGGAAAGGATCCGGCCCGAAGGGCCCGATCCTTCTCCCGAACCGGAGGGCCCGGAAGGCCCGGAAGGCCCGGAAGGTCCGGAAGGATAGACGGTCACCGCCAGGATCACGATGTTGTCGGCGACTAGATCCGACGGGGGATCCTCCACCCGGAACAGGGTGCGGATCCGGGCATCCTTCGGCTTGACGAACCATCCCTCGGACGTCGAAAGAAGCAATCCGGGGAAGGTTGTCCGACCATGGGCCAGAACCTGCAGGACGACCCCCTCGCGACGGCCCTTGGCATCCTCCCCCGCCACATGGCACACGACAGTGTCGCCATCGATCGCTCCCGAGAGCGCATGGGCCGGCACAAAGACATCCTTCTTGCCTTCGGGATCGATCACAAACCCGTATCCGTCCCTGTTGGCATCAAGGCGCCCCGTCAGAGAGGGGAGTCGTGCGGGGAGAGCCAGACGCGTGTCGGGAAGACGCACCACCTCGCGGGAGGCGATCAGAAGGTCGAGTGCCGCCTCGGCATCGGGTCGATGGTTCCGGTCTTTTTTCGAGAGAAGACGCCTGAGAAGGGTTTCGAGCGACAGAATATTTTCGGAAGAATCCTCCAACGCCTTCAAGATGCGTTCTCGCCATGCCAAGGGAGAGTCTGGAGGAGCCTCCGTCACCGCAGGTTCACTCCCGGACGCCCCGGACCCACCGGACCGTCTCCGTCGTCGTCTCTTTTTTTCAGGCACAACACCCTCTTTTCAAACTCGGCAGATTTCCGGACAGTCTCCGGAAGAACCCAACAAACGGTTGGCCCCATATTCTCGGGAACCATCCTATCACAGAGCCTCTCCGGTTCATAGGGAAACGACCCTGCAAGCGTCCGGGGGCAGGCCGAAAAGACCCAGACTCAAAACCGGAAGAGACCCTCAAAAAACGATCCCGACCGGACGAGATCGTCGACAGACTCTTCTTTTTTGGCCTATCCGTCCCCATCGAAAGAAAACGACCCCTCCGGAGCACCTTCGAGGAGGACCCCCCAGCGCCATGCGAGACCCTGCAGGAAGTGCCGGAGCCAGTCCGACTTGAACTGTCGAGGATAGACCCCACCCAGCACAAGAGTTGCAGGAAGGGGCTGGACGCGAGCCGCTGGCCGGCTGAGCCCCGGACCCAAAATGGGAAGCGCGGCAAGAGAGAGGGGTGTCGCTTTCCCTTCTTCACCTCCAGGACACTTCCCAATCTGGAGAGAGCGGCGCTCCATGGCCGTCTCAAGCAGATCCCCACACATTCGGACGACTCCCTCAAAGGAGTCCGGAGAAGCATTAATCGTCCCCTTCCCCGTCCGTCCGAAAACGACAAGGGCCGCCCCGGTCATTCCCGGGAGAGCCGCCAGGGCGCGAAGCTCCTCCTCTCCGACAAGAGGTGCGGACTCAAAACGAGAGACAGGGCGCAAGAGAATCTCGCTGTAAGCCCTCTGAATGCGCGCCCCCGCCTCGGCCTGGTGGCGGATATCAAGACCAAGCCTCTCCTCGAGAATCATCTGGAGACGGGTCCGGTCGAGCCCGGAAAGATGAGACTCCCCCAGCGCCGAGGTAAAGATCTTTCCATACAGCGTCTTGGCAAAGAGCAAAACGGAGAGGTCGACCCCATAGAGCGCGTGGATCTCCCCGAGGTGCCCTGCCCTTTTCCGAATCTCCTCCGCCGTCGTCCCGGGCGACAGCAGAAAGGAGAGATGGCCCCCCTGGGAGAGCTTGAGAGATTCCATGTCTGCGCTGTCGAGCCGATCGAGGATTCTCCGGGCCGCGGGCTCCAAGCCGAGATCCTCGTAAAACCTCTCGACAAAGAGGCGGGTTACCTCCCTAACAAGGGGCGCCATTCGTTCGAGAAGCTCCCCGGCAGGTCCCCCGAACTCTGAGAATCTCTCTTCCGTACTGTTTTTGGCGATCGTCCCCTCTCCGATATCCTTTCCCCTCCCCCACCAGCGGCTTCGCCTTCCTTTTTCCGCCTTGAGTGCATACAAAACATGATCGGCCTCTCGAAGAAGGGCGTCCGGGCTCTCTCCCCCTTCGGGGGTAAGGGCCACTCCCATCGTCATCCATACCCGGGCAAAACGCCCAGGCATGACCTCGAAGGGACTTTCCACCGCCTGATGGAGGCGGTCCATCGCAACACAGACTTCGCGCCACATTCTTTCGGAATCTTTCTCGAAAATCTCCAAAACCACAACGAACTCGTCTCCTCCAAGGCGGCAGAGAAAGTCCGATTCGCGCAAGAGTCTCCGAGCCCGTCCGGAGAACTCCCGAAGAAGACAATCCCCCGCCTCATGACCATAAAGATCGTTCACCGGCTTGAAGTCGTCGAGGTCGAGAAGCCCCAGCATAAGGGTTCCTCCCGACCGTCTGGCTCGGGCGACCGCCATCCCGAGATGATGTTCGAGCGCCCGCCTGTTGGGAAGCCCCGTGAGGCTGTCGTGGGTGGCCTCATGCTCGATGCGCATCTGAAGACGGTTTCTCTCTGTGGCGTTGACGGCAGTCCAGAGAAAGCGCGAAGATCCCCCATGCTCGAGCCAATGGCCAAAGAGGTCGAAAAGAATGACCGCCCCCTCCCGATGGCGAAGCCGGACGTTGACAAGACTGACCCATTCCCGCCCCTCTTTTTGCGCCAGGGCCACCGCCTCGTTTACGTGGCGAACCTCCTCCTCGTCGGCCAGCAACAAACCGGCCGGCTTTCCCTCAATCGGAAAGTCTGCACCATACCCGAGCTCTTCGAGATGGTGGCCGTTGACGTGCAGGAGCGTGCGGCTCGAGAGATCGATCAGGACGAAGCCCACACGGGCATTTCCCATGATCGCCGAAGTCAGGGATGAAAGCTCTCTCTCCCGGGCCTCGGCGTCCCGGCGATCGAGCTGGTAGGAGAGAGTTCTCCCGATCTCCTCCAAAATCTCCCGGATATCGGGAGAAATGACCGTCGGATCCTTTTTCGAGAGAAAAAGAATCCCCCAGACGCGTCCTCTCCGCAGGAGGGGGAGGGCGGCAAAGGACGGGGAAGTCTTCTCCCCTTTGGCCTCCTCCGGCCCCCACCAGGCACGGCCCCCTTCGACGGACTGCAAAAAGGAGGACAACTTTTCCGGGGCAAGTGTGTCAAGGAGTTCGGAAGGCCATTCCCCCTCCTCGCAAGAAAATCCTCCCCGTCCGTCCGGACGAAGGAGTCCCACGAAGTCGAATCCTCCTTCCTTCTCCACATGCGAAAGGACATCGCGAAGCATGTCCGACTCTTCTCCGACGGCCGCAATCTTTCTGACCTCGGCCAGAAGCCCCCTGAAGCGGGCGACCATCGTCAGCCGGAGCTCCTCATTGTGGCGATCGGTCACGTCGGTCAAGGTGGCAATGACGGTCGGTCTTCCCTCCACATCCGCCATGACATCGTAGAGATCTATCCACAGGGGGGATCCATCCTTTCTGATGGCGGCGATATCCTGGACGAAGACCGGTATCCCTTCGTAAATCTTTGGAAAAAGAAGCGCCCCAACCCGCTCGTACTCCTCCTGCGTGCGGTAGAGAATCCGGGAATTTTTCCCCAGAAGCTCTTCGGGTCCATCGTAACCAAAAATTTTCACGAGGCGGGGATTGACATAGGTGATCTCCCGTCCGGCAGCCATAATGATGCCCGACTGCGAATGTTCCAGGATGGCTCTCTGGAGAGATCCGATCTCGCGTTCCGAGCGCCGGAGGTCTCTCCGGTCGAGCGCCAGCGAGAGGCTTTCGATCATTCCGGAGAGGATCTCCCGCACCTCCGGCTCCCAGGTGTCCGCTCCCGGGGAGGTCAGAACGAGCACAGCCCAGGCCCGCCCTCCTCTCGGCACAGGAAGAAGCGCCAGCTCCGCTTCCATTCGGGCCGATGACACAGACTCCAGGAAGAGCCCTCCCCCACACGCATCCTCCCCGGATCCCCCTCCCTCTGGAGCGCCCCCCTTTGATGCCGGCTCTGCCTTTCCAAAAAAGGGGACCCCTTCCTCGCAGCTTCTTCGAATCGCCTCGAGCAGGCCCTCGGGAATCTTTTCCTCCAGAGAGGGCACATGGTATTCCCCCTCGCCGTCGACCCGGTCGACCCTGACCTCGGAAAGACAGAGAAAGCGTTCCATCCCCCGAGACCAGAAGGCCGCCGTATCAAATCCCCCCTCCCAAACGAGACTGTTGCACAGGGACTGGAGTAGGGTTCCCTCCTCTCCCGCCTGCTCTATCTCCCGGCGAAGGTCGAAAAGCACGCCCCCCAGATGAAGGATCCGCGCCCTTTTACGAGACTGCCTGACACGCTCGGTGACATCGTTTGCCGTCAGGACGACCGTCAACTCGCGATCGAGTCTGACCGAGGCAACGGAGACGTCGAGAACAAGAAGGCTCCCGTCCAGACGCTTCCCGTGGATCTCCGGCACAAAATGACTCCGTCGGGAAAGATTTGTCCCGGACAGGGCCTCTTCGATCCTGCGATCCTCCCCCGGGCTCTCCCAAAGAGTCCGAAGCGGGAGACCTTTCATCGCGCCGGGATCGGGATAGCCGAAAATCTCTGCAAGGACAGGGTTGGCGTATACGATGCGCTCTCCCTGCACCATTCCGATCCCGGAAGGGGAATGCTCGAAAAGTATCGTTCTCAGAAGATCCCCTTCGCGCTCACGGGACCGCATGTCGATCCTGTCGAGGACCCGCGAGAGGGTCTGAACAAGAGTCAGGAGAATCTCTTCAAGAAGCGGGCAGAGGGATGCGGGGGAAAAGGAATAAAGACAGACGACTGCATAAGGCTGTCCTCCCCGAAAAACAGGGAGAAAAGATCCCGTGCGAAAGCCCGAAGCGGCGATCGCCTCGATCCATTCCGCTTCTCCCGATTCCCTTGCGTAAGACGGGAGATCGGCGACAAAAACGGGCGCCCCCGTGCGGAAGACCCGTCCGGCAAGAGAGCGCCCTCCCGGACGATCCTCCCTTGACGAGAAGCGGAGCGGACGGATTTTCTCCCAGAGTCCGGAGAAGGCCAGCGGAGTGAAGGTCCCCTCCCGATCAGGACGTCCGGCCCAAACGAGAGGAAATCCCCCGATTTTTTCGAGATGGGCACACAGGGCAGAAAACAGCTCGTCCTCGGAGTGCTCTTCAGACATGTAGACCGCCGATGTGGCAAGCAGACGGTTGAGCGTGACGAGACGAACGGCCTCCTCTTCCTGTTTCTTTCTCCCCGAACGGTCGAGAAGAAGGCCGACCACGATTTCCCTCTCTCCGGCCAATCGGCCGGAGAGAACGATTTCCGAATATAAGGTCGACCCGTCGGCCCTTTTACACGTACCTTCCCAAACGCTTTTTTCTCCGCAGGCCGGAAGTCTCCCCGAGCCGGGCTCGCACCACAGGCGAAAGGACGTGCCGACAATCTCCTCCGGCGCATACCCGGTCTCGCGAAGAAAGGACGGGTTTGCAGAGACGAGAATCCCTGTCGCATCGAGAATAAAGAGACTCTGATCGGACTCTTCGTAGAAAAAGGAGGGAGGACAGGGGAAGGAAGGGTCGGCTTTCGGTTCTTTCGCATCCATCGTGATGCCTCCATACCTCGCGAGGACCGGGGAGATTCGAACGAAAACGCGATCGAAAAAACACCTTGTCCTTTGGAATCAGGCAGTAAGGAAAGAACATCGCCTCGAACAGTCCAAAAATCTTGAAACCCATCCCATGAGAATGGGAATGGTTCGATGATAGAAGCCTCCCCAAGGAATCACAAGACGTCAAATTCCTGACTTCATCAATCGTTAACTAATTGATATGTTCTTCTAATTTTAAACAAATATCCAATCATCCATCCCGACTTCATGCAAAAGCAGACCTTCAGAAGCAACTCGTTTTCATTTTTCTGATTTTTTCATTTCAAGAGACTTGTCACCGAGAAAAAACTTTCATATAATTAAGAAGTTTGCTTATCGGAGACGCACAAGGCGCGACCTGCCGCTCCTCCTGGTTCCCTGCAGACAACAGGCCGAGACCCGTCTGGCACTGTCATCCATAGGGGGGACGATAACGGGCAAGACGGCGGAAAAAAACGAGGCAGGAAACGAAGGAGGCCCCGGGGGAGAGCTATCGGACGACACTGTCACCCATTCTGTCGGGGCGACCATGAAGAAACCTGACATGGCCGCGATCGACAACACACCATGTTTCGTTTCAAAGGAGGATTTGATGAAAGGATTCACAAAAGGATTTCTGGGTCTTATGCTGCTTGCGGCAATGGGCCTGACACTGTCTCCGCTCGCTTCCGTCTCGGCGCTTGCCGCCGATTCCACTCCGGCCAAGGCGGCCGCTCCTGCCAAGAAAGCCTCGGCCAAGAAGGTGGCGAAGAAGAAGGCCGTGAAGAAGCACGCTCACGTGGCCCGGAAAGGCTTTGCCGGACTGGCTGGCACGATCCGCGACATCGACATGAACGCACAGCCCATGACCCTCGTTGTCGTCAAGAACGCAGGGAAGAAGAACGAGTTTGTCTTCGGTGGGGACATCACCTCCAAGACAGCCATTTTCAAGGGCAAGAAGAAGGTCGGAATGAGCGCGCTTCAGGCCGGGCAAAAGGTCTCCGTGAACTACCATCGGTTTCATGGCAGCCTCGTAGTGACGGCGATCCACATCCGCTAGAAGGTTTTGAGAAATTCCGGGCAGAACGTTGCGTTCGCCTGTAAAACATAAAAAGACAGGTCGCAAAGGCGACCGTCAAACGACAAGAAGGAGCTCCTCATGAAATTCGGTCAATCGAAAGCTGTTCTGGCCCTGGTTGTTGCTGGCGTTCTTGGCCTGGCAGGTTGCGCCTCTTCCGGCGGAGCCAACGGAAGCGGAACCGAAACCTCTTCCACAACCACCCCCGCAGCAGCGCCCGCTACCGACAACAGTGCCGCAACAGCCGCTGCCCAGGCGGCCTCCGAGATGGATCCTCTCAAGAAGGATATCCAGTTCGGATTCGACAAGGCGATTCTTTCTTCCGAAGACCGCGGGATCCTCAAGAAGGATGCCTCGATCCTCAAGGCCCATCCGAGCGTCAAGGTCGTGATCGCCGGCCATGCCGACGAGCGCGGGACCGATGCCTACAATATCGTCCTCGGACAGAAGCGCGCCAAGGCGGCCCGGATCTATCTCATCCGGCTCGGCGTCTCCGCCAAGCGGATCAAGATCGTCTCCTACGGCAAGCGGGAGATCCCCAACTACTCCGTCTGCTCCGACCACAACGAGTCCTGCTGGTCGAAGAACCGAGTGGCCCACTTCATGAAAATCACCATGTAATCTTTTCTTCACCGAAACAAAGAAAGGCGGGCTCCTTTGGGAGCCCGCTTTTTTTGTCTCTTTTTTTTTAATCGTGGTATAGTTGCCGGAAAGCCCATCGAAACCCGCCATGGGAAGATCGCAGCGCCAAAGGGAAGGAGTCTTTCGTGACCCACAGAATCGCCTCAAAAATAACGACGGTTTTCAGCCTGCAGCGTCTTGCCTCTTTCGGCTTCGGGGGAGTCCTTTCCCTGGCACTTGCCGGATGCGCAACTCCCCCTCCTCCCCCCTCGATGGCCCCCGGTCCCACCGTAGACCGCGGGTTCCCGGGCGTTTCCGTAAATGGAAACGGAACCGGAGCCCAGTGGCCGACTGTTCATGAACCGGGGAGGGAGACGGAGCACCGCATCTACACAGAGGTGCCGCCGCACCCACTTGCAAGCCGTCCGCTATTGCAACCCGCGAGCCGTCCGAAGGTTCCGCCGGTCGCGTCGTCCCCAGCAAAAATGTCCGGTCATTCGCTTCAGAAAACCGTTTACTTCTCCTTCAACAGCGCCCGCCTCTCTTACTGGGACAAGGTCGTCATCGATCGATTCGCCGCACGGGCAAAGGAGGAGCCCTTCCGCTGGATCCTTCTTCATGGCTCGACCGATCCGCTGGGATCTGAAGCCTACAACAAAAAACTCGGACTGTGGCGAGCTCTCTCCGTCAAAAGGTACCTTATTTTCCGCGGAGTTCCGGCCAAAAAGATTCGGGCTCTCTCCTGGGGAGACCGAAAGACCAGGCTTTTTTCCTCCTGCCGGAAAAAGAGCGCGCTATGCCATTCCCAAAGCCGTTCTGTCCGGCTCGATTTCGTGAAAAAATGATCAGCGGGGACGTTTGAGCCAGAGAATGGCGCCGTAGGCTGTCGGAAAGGTCAGAAGGAAGGCGCAAACCGCCACGACGGCCGAGCCGAGAAAGAACGGGACAAGAACCTGTTTGATCTGGGAGAGGAGGACGCTCTCAGGCAACTTCGACAGGACGGACAGGGTTGGAATGGGCGCCGTTACGCCAAGGAGCCGTTCCCCGATTCTCACCTCGGCGAAATAGGCGGGAAGAAAGACCGGGACGAAGGTCCAGGGGTTGTTCGTCCAGGATCCCAAAAGGCCGATCGGAAGGGAGAGACGGAAGAGGTAGGCGATTCCGGCCACAAGGAGCGAATGAAATCCGAAGGGGGGAAGGAAGGCACACGCAACGCCCACGGCAAAGGAAAGGGAGTCCCGAGCCGGGTCATGCGACCCGACGAAAAGGGGAAGAACCTTCGTTTTCCACCACCCGGGTCCGCCCTTTTCGAGGAAAGGCTCCTTTTTTTCCTCAGATGGTATGCTCAAATCCCCCCCTCCCGTCTGCCAACCTTTCAAGCCCTTTTGCGAAATTCAGCACCGCCTCTTTTTCGGAGACCGCATGGCCGATCCGGAACAGCCCCTCGGGAGAGTCTCGTAAAAGCTCTTCCCGGGCCCAGCTGACAAAGGCCTTCTCCTCCCTTTCGGACACCCCCACGACAAGATCGTAGTCCTCTCCCCCCTGCCAGACGAGATCACCGGGATTTTCGCCAAGAAATGAGGCCCAGAGCTCAATCTCCGCGGAAACAGGAATCTCCTCCACCACAATCGCAACTCCCGAAGCCCTTCCCATCTCCGTAAGCGAGCGCTCAAGCCCGTCGGACGTATCCGTCATGGCGCACACCTCCGGACGGCGGACCAGAAGTTTGCCTTCTCCGAGAAGGGCCCGGGGCTCCCGAAACGCCTCCCGGGCCGTTTCAAGAGGACTGGTCGCGATCTTTTTTGCCAAGGAGAGGTAGCCGGCACGAGACCGTCCGGGACGCCCCAGGAGATAGACGGCATCTCCCGGAGAGAGACCTCCCCTTCCGACAAAGGTCCCCCGAGGGGTGGTTCCCATAAGCGTCATCACAAGACTCAGGCCTCCCGGATCGCGGGAGATGTCTCCACCGACAATTGTGATTCCATAGCGTCGGGAGGCCTCCGAAATCCCTCGGTAGACACCCTTGAGAAACTCCGGATCCATTCCGGCGGGGAGCCCTGCGGCAACGACCGCCCAGGCGGGAGAGCCCCCCTTCGATGCCACGTCGCTCACGTTGACGGTGACCAGCCGACGGCCGATCGCGACTGGATCGAACCAGTCTCGGCGAAAATGAACGCCTTCTCGCTGGCTGTCGGTCGTCACGAGAAGATCGACTCCCTCGGGAAGGGAAAGAAGCGCACAATCATCTCCGATCCCCACCCGGACCCCCCCGCCGGAGAGGATGTCCTGGGGTGCCCCGACAATCTCCCGAAGCTCTGCGATCAGGTCGTGCTCCCTCACCCCCGAAGACCTTCCTCAGGATGGTCGAGCACCTCCCGAAGAAAGCGACGGAAGGCGGGCCCAAGTTCCGGATTTTTGAGTCCGAACTGGACGGTCGCCCGCAAGAAGCCCGCCTTGTCCCCCGTGTCGTATCTCCGCCCGTCGATCTTGACGGCATACAGGGGGCGGCGGGAGGCTAGGGTCACGAGAGCATCGGTCAGCTGAATCTCCCCCCCCACGCCTGGACTTTGGTTTTCCAGGATAGGGAAGATCTCCGGCGGAAGAATGTAACGGCCGATCACGGCCCAGCGGCTCGGGGCAACCTCCGGCCGGGGCTTTTCCACGAGGGATTCGACAAGAAAGAGTCCTTCCCTGACGCGTTCCCCCCGAATGATCCCGTAATGGGAGACCTCCCCTTCGGGAACCTCCTGCACACCGATCACCGGAGCATCAAACTCCCGGGCCACCTTGAGAAGCTGGGCAAGAGCCGGGTCGGGACCATCGATCACCTCGTCGGCCAGAGAGACCGCAAACGGCTCCTCCCCAACAAGATTCCTTGCGCAAAGCACCGCATGTCCCAGCCCCAGGGACTCCTTCTGTCGGGTATAGACCAC
This sequence comes from Nitrospirota bacterium, assembly GCA_021801345.1. Taxonomy (GTDB): domain Bacteria; phylum Nitrospirota; class Leptospirillia; order Leptospirillales; family Leptospirillaceae; genus UBA4572. The sequence goes on along the minus strand of JAJYYA010000038.1, from coordinate 44,949 downwards.
CTCGGCCATGAAGGAGATCCTGCGGACGGCCTCGAGCAGTGCTGTCTTTCCTTTTTCCCTGAGGATATCCTCAAGTTCGTAGGAGATGTCGAAGTGATCCTCGATGGCCCGCTTGCCCCGACCTGTGACCATGACGATCTGCCCGATGCCGGAGGCGACAGCCTCCTCGACCGCATATTGGACAACCGGCTTGTCGACGAGGGGGAGCATCTCCTTGGGGGAGGCCTTGGTCATCGGCAGAAAACGGGTCCCGTGTCCCGCCAGGGGAAAGACCGCCTTTCTTACATCCTTCATAAATGATCCTCCTTCTGGGGTGTGGCGTGGGTGGAAAGGATCTCCAAAAGAATCCGGGAAAGCGCCCTGTCTGTTTCCTCTTCGGACAGCGCACCCGAAATGATCACATCCGCCCGGGACAGCCGTTCCTTTCGTCCCATCTGGGCAGATATCCTCCGCCGGGCCTCCTCGGCCGTCATGCCCGCCCGATTCAAGAGCCGTTCGAGCTGGAGAGACTCCGGCACATCCACTACGAGGACCCTGTCCATGTCGGAGTCTATCCCTCGCTCGAAGAGAAGCGGGACCTCGTAGACGACAAGAGGCGCGCTTCCGTGGCAGGCCTTTTCCCGAAGAAAAAACTCCCTAACCCGTGGATGGACGATCCCCTCGAGCTCGGAGAGCCTCGTTTGATCGGCAAAGACAATCCTCCCGAGCATCTGGCGATCGATCTCCCCGTTTCGGATCACCTCGGGAAATTGTCGAGCCACCTCGGCAAAACCTTCCGACCCTGGTTTCACGGCCTCCCGCGCCAAGTTGTCGGCATCGATGACCGGGATGCCTCGCGCGGCCAGACGGCGTCCCACAAAGGACTTCCCCGAGGCGATCCCCCCGGTAAGCCCCAGGAGCGTCACCGGGAGGTCCCCCTGCCCCCTTCCCGAGCCTGTCGCAGCTTTTCAAAGTAACGGCGCGCCGCCTGTCCTTCGATCCCCACCATCATCGCCGCAAAGACCAGCCCTCCTACCTCGAAGAGGTGGGGCTTGAGGAGAGGATCGTCCTCGGGCGCGGCAAGGACGAGAAGAAGGCGAAGGAGTCCGCCTCCCCCCATAAGAAGGGCGGCGGCAAAGAGCCCCAGAGCTCCCCTCTCCGTCATCCTCCGCGATGTCACGCTCCAGGCCACCAGAAGAGCCAGAAGGGCGAGCATGGGGAGCTCCACGACCAGAAGCGCCGGATGGCGAAGGGACGGAGGAAGGTCCAGAAACCGGTTCCCGAGCCAGTATTCGTCTAGGAGCCCCGGGAGAGCAAACATCAGAAGCGTTATGCGGGTTCTTGCCGGCATCTTAGGGGGCCCCTCCGGGCTGGGAGGCCGCTGGGGGGGGCATTCCCCCCGGAGCCCCGGGGGAAAGATGAGGGCGTCCTGACGATCCGGGCTTCACGAGACCCGCCCGCTCCTTTTTTGCCCGGTCGATGATTTCCTGAAAAAAGGCGCGCTGAGGCGTTTTGGGTTCGATCGTCAACCCTTTCTCGAAGTAGGGCTCCGCGTCCATTGCCGTCCCCTGCGTCCAGAGAATCGAACCGAGCGCGAAGTAGGCGGGAGCCAGGTTCGGATCGAGCCGGATCGCCTCCTTGAGTTCATGGATGGAGCCATCGACCTGCTTGACGACCCGAAGAAGCATCCCGAGCTTGTAGTGCGCCATTCCAAGATTCGGATAGGCCGCAATGACCTTTTTGTAGTCGTCGAGCGCTCCCCGGTAGTCGCCTGAGGCCAGCGCCTTGTCTCCGGCCGTAAAGGGGTAGGCGATCACCACGGGCTGGGCCTTCTTGTAAAAATAGCCCATATAAAGAAGGGCATAGATGCCGAATGCCGCCCAACCGGCCTTGGCCCAGAATCGTATTTTGGGTTCCTGGACCGTCTCCCGGGCCCGACGAAGAACATAGGCCGTTCCGAATGCCGCAAACAGGAAGGCCAGAAGAAGTGTTGCCAGCGCCATCCCGAGGAGGGGGAGGTTCATATTGTCGAGAATGGGACGGGTATTCATTTAGAGGGGTCTCCTTATTAAAGTAGTCAAACCGGATGAGCCTCAACCCAGTCGGTTCCCCGTCCGATCGAAACAGGCAGGGGAACCGATATCCGGATCGCCTCTTCCATCGTCTCCCTGACGAGGGCTGCGATCTGTTCGGCCTCATTTTCCGGAACTTCGAGCAACAGTTCGTCGTGGACCTGGAGGAGTAGGCGGGATCGGGCAACCGATGAGGAAAGTCTCCGAACAAGGTCGACCATCGCCTTCTTGACGAGATCGGCGGCCGACCCCTGCAAAACCGAGTTGACCGCCATTCTCTCCCCATACTCCCGAAGATTTCTGTTTTCGGCCCGGATCTCGGGAATAGGACGGATTCGCCCGAGAATGGTCCGGATCCGTCCCGTCCTCTTCGCCTCCTCCCGGACCCTTTCGAAATAGGGCCGAACACCCGCCACAACGGAAAAATACCGGTCGATAATCTCCTGAGCCGTAGACTGCTCGACCCCCAGATCCTGGGAGAGACTGAAGGCGGACATTCCGTAGAGGATCCCGAAGTTGATCGTCTTGGCCCGGCGACGCGACTCGGCGGTGACCGGCTCTCCAAAGAGGAGTGCCGCGGTTCGCGCGTGAATATCGTCCCCCCGGGTAAAGGCGTCGAGAAGAAAAGGATCTTGTGAGAGGTGTGCCAAAAGACGGAGCTCGACCTGGGAGTAGTCGGCTGACATTAAGAGCGACCCGGGATTCGCCACAAAACATCTCCGGACGAGCCGGCCAAGTTCGGTCCTGGCAGGAATGTTCTGCAAGTTGGGGCGGGAAGAGGAAAGCCGGCCGGTCGCAGCCACCGTCTGGTTAAACTGTCCGTGCAGACGCCCATCGGCCTCCCTCCCCTCCTCCATCGGAAGAAGGTAGGTCGATAAAAACTTTCGGAGCTGACGAAAGGAGAGAATGAGTCGAGGAAGGGGGTGGAGCGGGGCGAGCGCTTCGAGCGCCTCCTCGTCGGTAGAGGGGGCTCCCGTTCCCTTTCCGGTCCGACGGGGAGGGGGCAGCCCCAGCTTTCCGTAGAGGATCTCCCCGACCTGTTTGGGAGAGAGGATCGAAAAGCTCTGGCCCGCCTCCCGGGTAATCTCCGATTCGAGCTCTCTGATCTTCTCCTCGATCGTCTCTTTGGCCCTGGCGATCCGCCCGAGATCGACCGGGATTCCCGCCTTCTCCATATCGACGAGGATGCGTGCGACCGGGATCTCGACCGTCCGGAGAAGCTCCCCCACCCCCAACCTTTCCACCTCCTCCTCGAGCCGTCGAAGCAGGCCCTCGATCTGGGGGAGAGAGGATCGTCCTTCGCAAAGAGGGTCGGAGAGAAAAAACTGCCCGCGGAGATCGGAGAGCCTGTAGTCCCGGCGGCCAGGATCGACGAGGTATCCGGCGAGCTCCATGTCGAAGGAGGGCAGGACGAAGGAGTCTGTGGAAACGGAAGAGCAGGCTCTCAAAAGGGATGTGAGGCTTGTGGTCCAGTAGTTTTGGTCCTTCCACTCCACCTCCGAAAGAGCACGACAGAGATCGCCCGAGGGGAGGGGCTTCCATGCGGTCCCGTCCCAGAGACCGTCTCCGGCCACGGGATCGGAGACGACACCCGGCAGGGCAGGAAGAAAAACCCCTTCCGATCCCTCCCGTCCCCCTCCTTCAGAGGACTCTTCGCTCTCTCCATTTTGGGCCAGAGCCTCGATTCTCGAGAGAAGCGTCGCCGCCTCAAGACGCCGCGCAAGCGTTCTGAGCTCGGCAAGACGGGGTGTCCCCAGCGCCAGGGCCTCAGGACGGGCATCGACTCCGATCCTGTCGTGAAGAACGGTCACGCTCTTGTTCCGGAGGATCAGATCCCGGTGCTCCAGGATCTTTGGGCGAAGCTTTTCCGGTTGCACCGACTCGATGCGTGTCACCAGATCCTCAATATGAAGCCCCCCGGCAAGCAGAGTCGCCGCCGTTTTCGGGCCGATTCCCGGAACGCCGCCAATATTGTCCACCCCGTCCCCCGTCAGGGCCAGAAGATCGGAGATCTGATCGGGGTCCACCCCCCATTTTTCCCGGACCTCGGCCGGACCATAGAGCTTCTGGGTCATGGGATCGTAGACGCCCAGACGGTCGGAGACGAGTGCCAGAAGATCCTTGTCTCCCGACATGACAAGAACCCGGGCCGCGGGATCTTGGGCAAGCCACCCCCGGGAAAGGGCGGCGATCGTGTCGTCCGCCTCATAGCCGTCGGTTGAAAGAACCGGGATGCCAAGACCCGAAATAAGGGATTCGATCAGGGGAATCTGGCTTACGAGATCCTCGGGAGGAGGGGTTCTGTTGGCCTTGATTTCAGGCAGGATTTCCGAACGGACGTTTCCCGTGCGGCTTTCGAAGATGACCGCCAGATAGCGCGGGCGAAAGGTCCCGAGTAGTGAGAGCAACATGTTCCCGAAGACGGTAAAGGCGCCTGTCGCGATCCCCTCTCGGGTCACAAAGCTGACCCGACTATAGTAGGCGCGAAAGATATAGCCGAACCCGTCCATGAGAAAAAGGGTGCGCTCCGGAAGGTCGCCCGCCCATGGGGGAGGGGACGGCCTGCCTTTGCTCTTTTTTATGGCAGCCGTGGCGGAGATCCTTTCGTCGAGAGTCCCGAAATAAGAACCCGCCCGGGAGGGCGGGAGAAAAGACTATCAGACAGGGGCCGGAGAGACCGTTGTCCGCCATTCCAGATGGCGTGCCACGTTCCCGCGGGCAATATCGAAGAAGATCTTCTGTAGGGCCAGCGTGACCGGACCCGGTCTTCCTGAGCCGATCGGGCGATCGTCAATCTCCCGAATGGGCGTCAGCTCGGCGGCCGTCCCCGTAAAGAAGGCTTCGTCGGCCAGATAGAGGTCATCGCGCGTCAGTGCCTCCTCCGAAACGGAGAGTCCTTCCTCCCGGGCGAGGGTCATGACGCTGTGGCGCGTGATCCCGTCAAGGACCGAGCGAAGCGGCGGCGTCTTCAACACTCCCTTGCGGACAATAAAGATATTCTCCCCGGGCCCCTCCGCCACCATGCCATCGCTGTCGAGCAGAATCGCCTCATCGTACCCTGCGCCCTTGACCTCCCACTTGGCCAGCTGGGAGTTGACGTAGTGCGCCGACACCTTGGCGCGCGCAAGAAAATTGTTGGTTCCAAACCGAGTATAGGAGCTTACCTTGGCGCGAATCCCCCGGGAGAGCCCCTCCTCTCCCAGATAGGTTCCCCACTCCCATGCCGCAATCGACAGACGGACAGGATTTTTTTTGGCATAGATTCCCATGTCCCCATAGCCGATGTAGATGATCGGCCGGATATAGCACGAATCGAGGCCGTTCTCGACCACCACGCGACAGGTGGCATCCATGACTCCCTTGAGAGTAAAGTCCCCTCCCATCTGCATGACCCGCGCTGAATTAAGAAGACGTTCGGTGTGCTCTTCGAGCCGGAAGATGTGGGTTCCATCGCTCCCCTTGTAGGCACGTATCCCCTCGAAAACCGCCATTCCATAGTGGAGAGAATGGGTCAGGACATGCACGTTGGCCTCTTGCCACGGCACCATCCTGTCGTCCATAAAGATCCAGCGGCTTTCCTTAAGCATGAGGAGCTCCTTGTCGCGGAAAAGTGAGAAAGGGCGAGACTATTCCTCGCCCTTAAAAATCTCCAGAAGACGGAGAAGACTCACAAAAAGGTTGAAGACGTCGAGGTAGAGCGAAACGACCGCCATTACGGGGGTCAACTCATCCTCGGTCGACTCGAGGATCCGGCCGGTGTCGAAAAGGATCAGTCCCGAAAAAAGAAGCGACGCGATCCCTGAGACCACTGCCTGGAACAGGGGCGGGTGAAAGAAGATCTGGATGACCGAGAGGATGACTACGATGATGAGGCCGGTGAAGAGAAAGCTTCCCATGAAGGAGAAGCTCCGGCCAGAAACGATGGCGTAGAAGGTCAGGCCAAGAAAGATCGCCATCGTGAGAAAGAGCGCGTCGGAGAGAATCGCTGCCCCGCCCGGAGAACGGAGAAGAGCGAAAAGGATGGGGCCGAGCGAGGCTCCCATGAGGGCGGCGAAGAAGGACATCACCAGAACATTGATTCCGGGAACCTTCTGGACGGCCATCAAAAGGAAAAGCGTCCCGAACATGGCGATGGCAAGAATGATGGGGTGGGGTCCGACGACCCGGAGCCCCGTACTCATTCCCCAGAGCGCACCGATCCCTGAAAACAGGAACATCAGGGAGAGCAGCCCATAGACCTTCATCATAAAGCGGTTGAGTGAGGCCGCCGAACGTCGACTGTCGACGATGGGGCCGTTCGAAAGCAACGGTTGCATCAAGACTCCTTTCGCCCCGTTGGGGGCAGGGTATGGACACGGAAAGATCGGAGGGAGCACGCCGACAAGTCGGTTTGGATTTCCTCAAGACCAGCCGCCATTGCCGAGCAAAATCTCCCCTTATTTTCCCTTATTCTACTCCCGGATGGCCCTTAAGATCAATAAAGTGTCTGACGGGACAAGAGTCCGGGGAGTCGCATGCCGGAACTTTCTTTCGAGTTGAACTTTCAAAAGAAAGAATGGTAATATGTGAAATATCTATTAACACAAAATACTTAAATAACTTTTATATTTTTAGGACTCCCAGCAGATTTTGACAGGAATCCCCTCAATGATCAGGAGCCCCCATGACGCCATCCGTCCAGACTCAGCGATTGTCCTGCAAGAGGATTCTCTTTCTTCTCCTTCCCCTCACCCTCGGAGCCTGCGGGGGAGGGGGAGGGACCTACGGTCCCGCATACGTCCCCGAATGCACCTGCTGCTGTGGCGGCGGATACACGCCCTACGCCTACAAGGCAACCACCCACTCATCCATTGCCGGTCCTCCTGTCGCAACGGCTTTTTTTCACGAAACAAGAGGCCCGCAGTCTGACGTTTCGGCTACCGGACAAACCCTCAAGCACAGAACGAAAGGACACGCCAAGTAGCCGGACCGAAAAGGACAAGCCTTCGCCAGACCGTCTTTAGCGGAACTCACTCGGACAAGAGGGTTTGACAAAGTCTTGCTGGCCGGATCACGGCTTGGGCAATGAGGCGGTTTCCCGCGATCTGCAGCCCGGGCCCACAGTCCCAAATTTCAAAACCTTAGGAGCTCTTCCCATGAAAAGAACCCGGATCACCGCCCTGACTTCCGCCTTTGCCCTTCTTCTGATCTTTGCCGGATGCACATCGACCGGCTCTCTGGGGCTTCTCTCCGACAGCGAGACCGAAACCGACCTGGGCCCTCACGACTCCCACCTTTTTCACAGGGTCGGTCCCCAGATCGAAGGCCGGGCATGCCGACATTTTATTCTCGGAATTATTCCCTGGGGCGACTCCGACCTCGAATCCGCCATGAAGGACGCCTTCAAGAAAAACCCCTCCCTTCACGCCGACGGCCTGGTTCATGTCGCCACATCGACATCCCTCTACAACTTCTTTCCTCTCTACAACGTCTATACTCTGACCTGCACCAGCGTCCGGGGAACCCCGATCCGATTCGACCACTCTCCGGCGAAAAAGACAGGAGAGCCGACGACAAAAAAAGAGTCAACCACCCCGCAGTGAACGGCGGAGCTTGTCCCTGCTAGGCCGCTGGGCGGCCTGTACTGCGCGAGACTCTAGGCGCATTGACCGGCGCCATTGAAGCCATGTTCTTCGACGCATTCGTATCTGCGTTTTCTTCGTGTTCGCAATTTCCGCAGACGAACCGGGCTTGTGTCTTCCGGTTCGTCTTGACCACGTGGTGGCACTCGGAGCACTCCCGGGACGTGTTTCTCGGGTCGACGACCCGCCCCTCGACTCCGGCCATGATCGCCTTGTAGACGATAAAAGACCGGAGTTGCCGAAACGACCAGGAGCCGAATCTCGCCCTTTGGGCCTTTCCAAACCGTTTCCCGGCGCGGTCCCGGATCCCCGAGAGATCCTCGAGGGCGATCCCGCGTCCGGTGCCTTGGGCCTTCCGACGGTACGCTCTTTTGTCTTGAGGATTTTTTTCATCCTCTGCGACCATTGGAAACCTCGTCCTTCAGGACGGGGAGGAATGCGCCCTCCTTAATCTTTTGGCCATTGAAAGTAGGAACAAATATGAACTAGAATAGCCTGCATGAAGATCACATTGAAAGTCAAACTGATAACGACGGATGAACAGGCCAAGACACTGCTTGGGACAATGGAATTGTTCAATAAGGCGTGCGACTGGATCTCCGAAAAGGCATTTGAGGCCAAGGTCTTCAATGCCTACGATCTCCATTACCTTCTGTACAAGGAAGGCCGGGACGTTTTTCCCTCTCTTCCCTCCCAATCGATGATCCGGGCGATCGCCAAGGTCTCCGACAGCTACAAGGCCGACAGGAAAAAGCGACATTTTTTCCGGGACCACTCGGCGATGGAATACGACAGGCGGACGCTTTCGTTCAAGGATCTGTCCCATGCCTCTCTCGCCACGATAGGGGGACGGATCAAGGTTCCTCTCGTGTTCGGACATTACGCCCCGCTCGACAAAAACAAGATGCTTGGACAGGCCGATCTGACCTATTCCAAGGGAAAGTTCTTTCTGAATCTCGTCATCGATCTGCCGGACGATCCCCCGTTCAAACCCAAAGGATCTCTCGGCATCGATAGGGGGATCGTCAATTTGTCCACGGATTCCGAAGGAGAATCCTTTTCCGGAGAAACGGTGGACAAGGTCCGGGAGCGATCCACCGCCCACAAAGCCCGGCTTCAGAAGAAAGGAACGAAGTCGGCCAAAAGACGCCTCAAAAAGGTCTCGGGACGTGAGGCGCGATTTAAAAAAGACACGAACCATGTGATCTCCAAACGCATCGTTTCCAAGGCAAAAGGCACCTGTCGGGCGATTGTCCTTGAAGACCTCAAGGGAATCCGGGACGGGATCACGGTTATGCATAGTCAGCGGGAACGATTCGGAAAATGGGCCTTCGGACAGCTTCGGTCCTTTATCCTCTACAAGGCCATGATGTCCGGGGTTCCGGTCCTCTTTGTCGATCCGCGAAACACGTCCCGGCAATGCTCCTGTTGCGGACACCTCGACAGGAAGAACCGGAAATCCCAATCCGAATTTCATTGCGTCCAGTGCGGGTTCTCCCTGAATGCCGACCATAACGCGGCCATCAATATTGCTTCAAGGGCGTCCGTCAATACGCCTATTGCGGTCTGAATTTAACGCTTGAATCGCAAGCTCCTTCCGAAAGGCGAGGGGTCGTTGACGAGATAATCTGCGGCGCATTGGAGGAGATACCCGCTTCTGCCGGGTCTGGACCTAAAAGGTTGCGCGCTCCCGGACCTCGACAGACGAAGACGCTTTCCCTTCGGAGACAGGATGACAAACGACCAACTGAAGGTCTTTCTCAAGGTTGCGGAACATCAAAGCTTTACCCAGGCGGGAGAGGCCCTTTTCCTGACGCAACCCGCCATCAGCCTCCAGGTCAAGTCTCTCGAGAAGGATCTTGGAGTTCCCCTCTTTGAGCGGACAGGAAAGAAGATCCTTCTGACCGAGGCCGGAAGAAAGCTTCTGCCGATGGCCCGTTCCATCACTCTTCAAATGGAAGAGGCCAGAGAGGCTGTCCTCCCGCTGGGAAAGACTCCTCAGGGGCATCTTCGACTCGGCGCCTCCATGACGATCGGGACCTATCTTCTTCCCCGATTGCTTGCCGGATTCAGAAAAGACCATCCCCGGATCACGACAAGCCTTGCAGTCCAGAACACCCACCAGATTCTCCACGACCTCAAGGCCTCAGAAATCGACCTGGGACTTATCGAGGGGGAGCCGACAAAGACCCAGGGCCTCTCGCTCGACCGAACCTTTTTCGACCACGACCATCTTGTCCTGATCGATTCTGCCGCCCACCCGCTCGCTCCGGAGACGGGCTCATTGAGCCTCTCGCTTCTCCAGAAACTTCCCTTCATCGGGCGTGAGACCGGCTCGGGAACCCGGCAGGTCATCGAGCGGGAGCTCCTGGAAAAGGGCCTTCCTCCCGACTATTTCGATGTCGTCATGACCGTCGACAACCCCGAAGCCATCAAAGAGCTTGTCGCCCTCGGCGCAGGCCTTGCTTTCATCTCCTCGCTTTGCCTCAAACCCGAAGAGGCCGATCGGATCCGGACCGTCCCGGTCGAAGGCTTTGCTCCGGTACGGAACCTCTGGATTTTTGTCCCTCAGAAAAAGCTTTCTCCCGCCGCGGATTTGTTTCTCCAACGTCTCGTCAGGAGCCGCGGACTCGCCTGAGATCCTCTTGCGACAGCGGACGAAAAAGGAGTGTCGCGATCGCCGTCACCTCGATGCCCGCCTCCGAAAGAAGCCAAGCGAGTGAACGGGCGGTCCATCCCGTAACAAGAAGATCGTCGACAACCACCACTCCGCGTCTGGGCCATTCCGATACCTTGCGGAGATCGACCCGGAATCGCGGGGAAAAAAAAGCATCCCTCCTCGATTCCCTTGATCGGCCGCGCTGGGAATCAGACCCCGTCCTCACGAGCCCCCGGAAGGAGAAGGGGATCCCTTTCTCCGACAGTCGAGCGGTCAGGATATCCGGCACGGAAAGATCCCGGCGGAGAAGGCGGCCCCGTTGCGGGGGAACCGGAAGGAGAAGCGAGGCGTCGACGGGAAGGAGTCGCGCAAGATCGCCACGATCCAACAGAATATCGAGTGCACGGCGATTTCCGGAAAATTTTGCCTTCCGAAAGAGCCGTCCGGGGGGCCCCTGGTCAGGGAAGAGAGAGTGCGCGGGAAGCCCTCCGCGCCCGGTTGCTCGCACCGGGCTCTTCCACGAGGGATCCTCTGCGCAGGAAGGACAAAGACCTACAGAACCGGACGGCGCTTCACAGGAGAGACAAAGCCGGGAGAAGAGTCCTGTCAGGATCGTCAAGGTCGTCGGCTTTTTTTCGTCACGAAATGCCGGGGCCGGCGAAATACTCCTGGTAGGCGGTCCGGAGAGGAAGGGAGTGGGATCCTGGGAGAACGGCCGGAGTCGCTGTCCCGGGCAGAACCTGACCATCGGTCCGGATGATCGTGTTCCACTGACCGCATGTCGGGCACCGCCCCCCCCACTCCGGAAGAAATGTGTGGCAGTTCTTGCACCCGTATGGCAGATCGTAGGGGAGGTCGAGGGAAAGGATCCTCCTGAAGCACTCGAGAGCTGGCTCCATTTGCCGCCGTCTCTCGTAGATTTCTCCCATCAGGCGATAAAACTCTCCTCCCCAGACGGCTTCTCCCTCAATGGCCTCGAGCAGCGAGAGTGACTCCTCCTCCATCCCAAGACGGTTGAAGACGCGGGCCTTGTGAAAGGTCAGCGCGACGTTTCCCGGTCGTCGATCCAGAGCCTTGGCGTAGAGTGTGAGGATCGCATCGGGATTTCCCTTTTCGAGATAGAACTCTTCCAACCGAACGAGATAGAGCGTCTCCGATGTCCTCCCCCACCCCTCCTGGAGGTTTTCGATTCCCTCCTTTTCCCGCCCTTCGACAATCTGGGCTTCAGCAAGCCCCAGTCGGGCGGGCGTAAAGGAAGGATCTATCTTGAGCGCTCCCCGAAAGGCCCGGCGGGCTCCTTCAGTATTTCCCTGGCGATGGAGCAGGGAGCCGACCTCAAAGCGCAACCCCACGAGAAGCGACACCTCCCGATCCCGGCGCTCTCCCTTCTCAAAGGAGCGGGCCAGTGCCGTCTGCACCGAAAGAGCCTCCTCCCAGCGCTCTCCTCGGATGAGAAGCCGTCTGTACTCCTCAAGCACTTCACGGTTTCGGCCTTCCTTCTTGAAGTACTCCCGAAACAGAGCCAGGGCATCTTCAAAGCGGGCGGCAGCCTCGTAGTCGGCCGCCAGGGCCAGAATGAGTCGGACATCCTCCTCATCAAAGACACGCGCCCGGCGGTGAATCCGGATGGCACCGACGGTATCGCCCGAAGCTCTCTTCAGATCTCCGTAAAGAAGGAGGGCCTCGCGGTGGTCAGGGAAAAGGGCCACCAGACGCTCGAGGATGGAGAGGGCCTGGGGCATGTGGGAACGATTGATCTCCGTCCAGGTTCTCTTCCAGAGAGCCTGGGCTTTTTCGGACCGTTTTTCCTCCCGGCTTTCCCGAAGCGTCTTGATCCAGCCCAGAAGGTCCGAGAGACCGTGGATAAGAAAGACGAGTGCCGCTCCCAGGGAAAAGGCCAGAACGATGAGGGTCATCTGAGGAAGAGTCAGAACACGATGAGGGAGGATCTGGAAGGAGACCTTCTGGTCGTTCCACTCGGCGAGCTTCACGAGGGCCACGGCCAGAACCAGCATGACGAGGAGAAGGATGCGGGTCATGGGGAAAGAATCCCTGCTCCACGCATTTCAAGGTCCTTTTCCGAGTAAAGGGAAAGGCGTTCCGCCGGAAGAATCCTCCGGTTTTTTCCCGACTCGTCGAAAGCGTAGATCGTCGCTTCGGAATAAAGGTCCTCGAGACGGTACAGCCCCCGTGTTCCAGGCAGGAAGAGGTCGATGACCACATCTCCCAAGTCGAGAAGGGTCCACCGCCCTCCCCTCTCCGGGACAAAGCCCGTTCCCGGGACGGAGACGGCCAAGTCGAGTCCATCGAGAGCCGCCTGCATGTGGCGCTCGTTTTCGGCATCGCCCAGAACAAGGCAGTCGGCATATCCGCAAAAACCCGCCACATCCACGACCCATACATCCCCGATCTTCTTCTCCAGAAGCACGCTGGCAAGACGCATTGCCCGGGCGAGCGACTCCGGCTTTTCTTCCTTCCGGACCTTCCGGTCCAGGGCTGACACCACGATAGGACTCCTTGGAAAAATGGGGACAATGTTGATGTTGACAGATACAGTGTACCATGCACAGGGTCCGCTCCCGAAAAAACAGGGAATGCCTCTCAAAAATCCTGATCAGGTAGGGAGGGCTGGCCGGAAGTCGGGCTTTCGATATAACCCCTTTTCAACAATATAGGACTTTACTGCCTCAGGCAAGAGATGGCCCCAGCTTTGGGGCTCTCCCGAAGCAATCGCCGCCCGAAGCCCGGTCGAGGAGACCTCCACCGTATCGATGGTCACAAGGCGAACCGTTGTTTTAAAGGCAGGAAGAGCTGCGACCCATTCGACAACCCCCTTTCCTCTCAGCTCCCGCAGATCGGGAATGTCCCCCTCTCCAAGAGAGGACCCGGCCTCCCGAAGGATTGTGAGGAGAGTCCGCCGCGCCTTCGGAGAGGCCGATCCCGGTCGGTTGACGATGACGAGATGGCTCCGGGCGAGGATGATCCCGGGCCCCCCCCACTCCATAAAGTCCGCAAAGGCATCCTCCCCCATTACGAAGAATGGCGGTGGATCGATCGAAAGACTTTCGAGTGTACGTGCCGTGAGAGAGGGGCCCGGAAGACGGCACTCAATATCCATTGTCCGCCATCCGGGCCTTCCGGCAATGGCCAAATCGACCATGTGACTTCGCTCTGCGCAGGAAACCTCAGGACTTTTCTTGTGAGGGGGCTGTCCCGTTGGAAGAAAAATAACCTCTGAGATCGAGAGGCGCTTCTCAATCTCTCCGGCCAAAGCGATATGGCCGTTATGGAGGGGGTTGAATGCCCCGCCAAAGAGGGCGGCCGATGGACGCTGCCCGCCTTTATTGCCCCCGGAGATGACCATGGCCGCGCACCATGTATTTCGTCGTGGTGAGTTCAGGGAGGCCCATCGTTCCCCTGGCATGAACCCGGGTGGTGGAGATCCCGACCTCTGCCCCCAGCCCAAAGACTCCGCCGTCATGGAGCCTCGTAGAGGCGTTGACCATCACGCAGGAGGAGTCCACCTCGCGAAAGAAGCGCTCCGACTCTTCGACGTCGGAGGTCACGATCGCCTCGGTATGCCCCGAACTGTAGCGAGCGATGTGGTCAAGGGCTTCGTCGAAGGTCGAAACGATCCGCATATTCATGGTCAGAGCCAAATACTCCATCCGGTAACTCTCGGGCGTTGCCGGAGCGACCGAAGAATCGATCTGGCGAGTACGGGGGCAGCCGTAAACCGTGACACCCCTCTCCCGGAGGAGGTGCAGAAAGGGGCGGGCGAAAGTCTCCGCCTGGGCCTCGTGGACAAGAAGCGTCTCCATGGAATTACAGGTCGAGGGCCTGTTTGTCTTGGCGTCGAGAACAATATCCCGCGCCATCAGAAAAGGGGCCGACGCCGAGACGTAGACATGGCAGATTCCCTGATCGTGGCGAAGGACAGGAACCCTGGCATGAGCCACTACCGTTTCCATCAGTGACTGACCGCCCCGGGGGATCACCACATCGAGGGTGGTGTCACTGACGAGGTCCGCCACAACCTTCCGGTCGGACCAGGGGAGGAAGGCCACCCCCTCGGGGTTGACGTTGGCCTGGGCAAGACCCTCCCAGATTGCCCTAAAGAGCACCTCATTGCTTCGCATGGCCTCCTTTCCCCCCTTCAGGACTGCCCCGTTGCCCGCCTTGAAACAAAGGGAGGCCACCTCGATGGTCACGTTAGGGCGTGCCTCGTAGACAACCCCCACAAGACCGATGGGGACTCTGATCTTCTCGATAATGAGTCCGTCAGGGTTTTCCCAGCGAGAGACGGCGGTCCCTACGGGATCGGGAAGGTTGGAGACTTCAAGAAGCCCTTTGAGCATAGACTCAAAACGGTTTTCGGTGAGAAGAAGGCGGTCGCACATCGCCGGGGAAAGCCCCGCTTTCAGTGCCGCCTCAGTATCGGCGCGGTTGGCCTCGAGGATCAGTGGCCGCATCTCCTGAAGTTGGCGCGCAACATTGGCCAGAGCCTCATTTTTCTTTTTCGAGGTCAGAACAGCATAGGAACGGCATGCTTCCCGGGTCCTTGCGAGTATCGATGACAGCGCTGAACGGTCGTAGGACATAGTAGAGACTCCTTACTCATGGAGGGAGGAATCGGACAGGACGAGGTCGTTTAGATGAACCAGAAGTCCCTCACCCTTCGGAGCGATCTCCCGGACCCCCTTGCGAACGATCCCTCGGGCAATTTCCTCCCCGGAGGAGTCCCGGAGTGAGACCGTTTCGCCGGCGGCAAACTCTCCGCTCGCATGGGTCACTCCGGCTCCAAGAAGGCTGGTTCGTCCCGTCCGGATGGCAATAACCGCTCCGGCATCGAGATAGAGATCTCCTCGGGGACGGGAGAAATGGCCGATCCAGATCTTCCGGTTTGAAGGGAGCGGGCGGGGGGTATCGAAAAGGGTTCCGGTGCGCCCTTCGAAGAACCGGACGATCCCCCGGGTCAGATCCCCCTTAAGGACGCCGACGGGAAGCCCCCAGCCGTTTGCCCAGAGAGCCGTTCCCACCTTTGAGGACATCCCGCCGGTCCCGAGCCCGCTTCGGGAAAGACCCGCCATCCGCTCAATCCGGCTGTCGATCCGGCTGACGCAGGGAAGGGGTCGGGCCGAGGGGTCAACCCGGGGATCGGAGGTATAAAGATAGGCGACATCGGAAAGAAGCAGGAGGCATTGGGCCCTGACAAGGCCGGCGACATAGGCGGAAAGACGGTCGTTGTCCCCAAAACGGATTTCGAAGGTTGCCACCGCGTCGTTTTCATTGACAATGGGGAGAATCCCCAGGGAGAGCAATGTTTCAACGGTTCGCTCGAGATTGGTAAACCGCTCGCGGTCCACAATATCGGCGGGGGTCAAAAGAATCTGCGCCACGGTCATGTCATGCCGACGGAAGGCCTTTTCCCATTGTCCCATAAGCGCTGTCTGCCCGGCGGAAGCCGCTGCCTGTTTCTGCGCCAAAGAAAGGGGTTTGCGGCCGAGACCGATTCTTTCTCGACCGGCCGCGATCGCTCCGGAGGAGACGAGAACCACCCGAACCCCATTTTCCCGAAGCTCTCGGATCTGCCGAGCGATGCGAGAAAATGCCCGGGAGGAGAGGCCGCCGTCGGCTGCGGTCAGAATATTGCTGCCGACTTTGACGACAAGGACCTTGAGCCTGCGTCGAATCTCGCCACGTCTCTCCCGGCAGAACTCCGTCATCAGAGACCGTGTTGGCCCAATTCTCCCTGCGCGGAGAGGAGCTCTTCTTCGAGGAGGGGATCGAGGGCGTTCAGAATTTCCGTGACTCCCTCTCCCGTCTGGGAGGAGAGAAGATAAGGAGTCCGTCCCGTTCGTTCACAGAAGCGGCGAAAGGCGTCCACACGCTCCGGATCAGCCGAGTCGATCTTTGTCGCCGCAACCTGTTCCGGTTTTTCAAGAAGCCGGGGGTCGTAAAGCGCCAGTTCGTTTCTGATGACGCGGTAGGACTCCTCCGGATCGGCGGGTCCCTCATAGCTCACGTCGATAAAATGCAAAAGAACCTGCGTCCTCTCGACATGACGAAGGAACCTGTCTCCGAGACCCTTCCCTTCGTGCGCCCCCTCGATCAACCCGGGAAGATCAGCGATGACATACTCTCTGTTGTTAGGAAAGGTTCCCCGGGAAACAACCCCCAGATGAGGATGAAGGGTCGTAAAAGGATAGGAGCCGATACGCGGGTGGGCGCGTGTGACGCG
This sequence comes from Nitrospirota bacterium, assembly GCA_021801345.1. Taxonomy (GTDB): domain Bacteria; phylum Nitrospirota; class Leptospirillia; order Leptospirillales; family Leptospirillaceae; genus UBA4572. The sequence continues at coordinate 28,377 of JAJYYA010000038.1, read as the reverse complement.
GCCGAGAAAGGTGGATTTCCCGGCATTCGGGAAGCCCAAGAGTCCCACCTTGGCCATGACCTTAAGCTCAAGTCGAAGGTGAACCTCTTCTGCGGGCTTTCCGGGCTCGGCAAAGTCAGGGGACTGTCGGGTTGCCGTAGCAAAATGAACATTGCCCCGGCCTCCCCGTCCGCCTTGAGCCGCCACGAAGACCTGCCCCTCTGAAATAATGTCGGCCAGAAGGAGACCCGTGTCGGCATCGTAGACCTGTGTTCCAAGGGGAATCTTGAGGACAAGATTCTCGCCGCTTTTTCCGTGCTGTTTCTTCCCGCGGCCGTTCTCGCCGGGGGTGGCAACGACCCTGGGACGGTGCTTGAAATCGAGCAGCGTCGAGCGGTCTGGGGTCCCCAAAAGAAGGATCGACCCCCCGTTACCTCCATCCCCTCCGTCAGGACCTCCCCGGGGAACAAACTTCTCCCGACGGAAGGAGGCTGAACCGTCCCCGCCTTTACCCGAGGCAACGCGAAGGGTCACCTCATCGACAAACTGGGACATAACGCCTCCGGAACGGTGAACGACCGCCCCTCCCGTGAAGCGGGAGGAGATTCTCAGGCCTTGACGGACTCCGGTGCCGGGGCAGCATCCAAAACGACACTGATCTTCTTGGCATCCCTGCCATATCGGGAAAAGCGCACCACTCCAGTCTGCATTGCAAAAAGAGTATGGTCACGCCCCATCCCGACGTTGTCCCCAGGATAGAACTGTGTTCCTCTCTGACGGACAAGAATGTTGCCGGCCAGGACAAACTGTCCGTCATGGCGCTTGACGCCCAAGCGTTTCGATTCAGAATCACGGCCGTTTCGGGTCGAACCGACCCCTTTTTTATGTGCCATGCTAAGGCTCCTTATCTTAAAAAAAGGCTGAATGGTCCTGGCAAGAGGCCCTTGCAGTCCTCTTGGGGACTATGCGGTCTTGACGATCGATTCGATTTCGATGCGGGAGACAAGTTGACGATGTCCCTTTTTCCGCCGATAGTTCTTCCGACGCTTCTTTTTGAAAACGATGATCTTCGGATCCTTTTCCTGGCGGACGATCCGACCACGGACCTCGACGGAAAGCGGCTTTTCGGCAGTGGCATAAGCGACCCCGTTTTCGTCCGACACCATCAGGACCTCGCGAAAAACGATCGCTCCCTCTTCCTCAATCCGCTCGACGACGAGTACTTGCCCCGGGGACACCCGATACATCTTGCCACCCGTCCGAATCACGGCAAAGTTGTCTGCCATGAAATCCCCCTCTTTTGTGAAAGATTTTCTGTTTCAGCACCCGAAACGGCGACTTAGTCCCGACCGGGAAAGTCCCGATCCCACAAAGCCCCTCCGGTCACCCAGACAACATTCGAATGTGCCTGTTTCTGTAAAATCGCAAAGAAGAATCTTAGCATAAAAAAAATGCCGGATGCAAAAAATTCACTCGATTCATTCAGACTCAGATTCTTTCCGGAGGACGAAGGGCTCACGCTTTGGTCGGGGGAAAAAGAGATTCTCCAGCCGTTCGGACATCAGAATCGTTCTTGGATGGTTCAAAGACGGAGAGAGTCTCGTCCGTCCCGCCATCATCCTTAAGAAACGGCCTCTCTCCGTCCGTTCCAGGAAGGACATTTACGGAGTCACCGCCCAAGCCCAAGGATCCCCGCACGCTTGCGCGCTTCCATTAAACAAATCCACGCTCTCAATATCTCCGCTTGAACCAGCGTCAGGACTATGCCAATATTGACAACATTAACAAAACAAAAGGCTATGCTTCCCTTCGTGTTGAGATTCTTTCCGCTTGGCTTTCCGGATTAACAGGAGAGCCGGGCAGAAAGGATTCAAAAGCAATGCACTTCTTATTTTCTTTTCAGTGAAGGGCCTTCGAAATCCCCAGCGCGTTCGGTCGAAGAACGATTCGGGAATCATAGCCAAACAAAAATTAGGAGCCGCCTACTCCTTAATCCGTTTTCGGAACATTTGGACGAAAGATCTCTCACGTTTTCCGACCGATCAAAGGGACTTGTGCAATTTAACGAGGGCATAGACCGATGGATTCAGGCAAACAATCCGTTTCTCCCAACAGTCCTTCTTCGAAGAAGCCACAGGGAGAGCGCGCCACCCACAAAAAAATAACAACTCCGCTTTCCCGAAAGAGATCGAAGAAGACCCTCCCCGACCCGGGCATGCCACAGAAGCTCGCCGAGAATCTCCGCTCCTCGGGGATCCATCCTACTCAGCAGCGCCTTCGTGTCTTTCAGACATTGATCGAGTCGAAGGGACACCTGAGCGCCGAAGAAATTTACGGCCTTGTCCGGTCGAAGACCCCCCGCATCGGTCTTGCCACCATCTACCGGACTCTTCACGCCCTCAAGGAAAAGGGCCTCGTGGAAGAACACCGGTTCAACGACGAATTCAGCAGGTACGAGGCCAGACCGGCAAAGCACCACGACCATCTCATCTGTATCGAGTGCGGCAAGGTTGTCGAATTCGACCAGCCCGTGATCGAGCAGCTTCAGGCGGCGGCCGCCCAGGAAAATCACTTTACGATCGTTTCGCACCGTCTCGAGATTTACGGGATCTGCGACTCCTGCCAACGCCTCAAAAAGTAAGAAAAACGGCCTCCTCCTTCATTCATTCACCTTTCAAATACGCAGATGTCGGGCGGCATCCCTGACCCGATGCCGTTTTGGGATTATTTGGGAGCCGAGGCCCTTCCCGCCTCTTCCGAGTGCCCCCCGCTGGGTGTCGTGCTAATGATCGGCGTCTCCCCTGAGATCCGAGAACGCGGTGTGGGAGAAAGACCGGCACCGGAGTAGATCTGAAATGTCCAGATCATGACCGTGTTGGCGGATCTCCGAATCGCTCCCAGGACGGCCGCCGCCAGGGAGCTTCCCGTATCGTTCAACACCACCGTATCGGCTCCAAGCCGCCGGATCTGCATGTTGAGCACCGGACCGATCGCCCGTCCCCTTGCAAGAATCGTATCGACGAGAACATCCTCCTCCATCCCGATCGCCTGACAAAGATCCAGCGTATGCCGGGCGACAACCTCCTCCTCGACTAAAGGAGCATCGAGGGGAAGCGCCAGAGGAATTTCAAGAACGGAGATGACCGTCACTTTGGCGTTGTCGGCCTTGGCAACCTTGAGAACATCCCTGATCATCGGGGAGGGCCTCGTCGGAGAGGTCGCGACGAGAATATGCCTGTGCGGCTTGGCTTCAGGCATGTCGTTGGCGACTTCCGTAATCGTGACCCGATCCATGACCGGAAGGGACTCCTTACGCCGAAACCAAAGATAGTAAGCAATCCCGACGGCCATCCAGATCGTTCCGAAGACCCGGCCATATTTGTGGAAGAGAAGAACCATCAGAAAGACGCCGAAGGTCCCCAAAAAGCCAAAAACTGTCGGAAGAGGGATCTCCCAGCCCGAGATGTGGATGGACAGGGGCACACGGAAGGGGCGGGGAAGGTCCGGCTCCTTTTTCCTGAGAAATATAAGAGCCAGATGAGTCATGGAAAAAGAGAGCATCGCCCCATAGTTGTAAAGGTCGGCAAGAATGTCGAGGTAGGGAAAAAAGGCCACGATAAGGGCGGCGAGGGTGCCGAAGATTCCGATCGAGATCATCGGCGTCTTGTACTTGGCGCTCGTCTTGTGGAAAACCGGAGAAATGAGAAGATTGTTCGACATCGAGTAGGCGAGACGAGAGACGCCGATCAGCCCCGCATTGGCGGCCACAGTCAGGATCGTCGCACCGAGGATGGCCACCCAGGGGGCGAGAAAATGTCCCACCACCGGCATGGCATTGGCGATTCCGGCGATAGGGTCATTGACCCAGGTCGTCGACAGGATCTCCGGCTTCATCGCCGACAGGGCCACCAGAGAGATTCCCGAGTAGAGAAGAATGGTCGTCCCCATGGTCATGAACATGGCACGGGGGACCAGCTTCTCCGCATTTTTTGCCTCTCCTGCCATCTGACTGATCGCTTCGATCCCGGTATAGGCCACCATGGCGATCGAAATGCCATAGAGAAAGTTGTGCCAGGTGGGAGCTGTTCCGAGCGTAAACTGAGTCCAAATGGTATGGGCATTGAAGAGAAAGAAAACCCCCATGGTCATGAGGGAGACCTGGGTGATCACGTCGAATCCGGCCAGCATGAGGCTGAACCAGGAAGACTCCTTGAGACCGACGATGTTCAGGATCACCAGGGAAAGGATCAGAAGCCCCGTAAAGGTCACATTGATCTGGGGGTTTGTCTTGAATATCGGAAAAAAATAGCCGAGATAGGGACCGACCGAGAAGGCGCTGATCGCCAGCGTCAGAATATAGTCAAGAAGAAGGGCCCAGCCCGTAAAGAAAGCCCAACCGTCCCCGAAGGCCCTTCGCGCAAAAAGGGACGAGCCTCCCCCCTCGGGGATGGCGCTGGAGAGCTCTGCATAGGAGAGGACTGTGGCGATGAAAAAGAGGCCCGCGACCCCAATGGCAAGAAAGGCCGCCCCCCCGGCGTAGATCGTTGTGATCCCGAGAGCGTAGTAGATGGAGGAGCCGACGTCACCATACCCGGTCGAGTAGAGGGCGCCAAGGCCCACCACCTTTCGGAGCACCGTCGTATTAAAACGCGCAATTCCGGTCCGCGTATGATGGTAAATCTTAAAGAGAGCCATGGGACCTCCGGATAGACATGAGCGGGCAAGCCCTCCGAAAAATCCAGAGGAAGATCGGGGAAGGGATTTCTGCGACTATTGGTTCGAAGGAAGGACGACAGCGTTTTTCGACCCCACAAGACGGACATGGGTGCTTCCGCAGGAGATCCCTAGAAAGTCGGCCGCGTGAAAAGCCCCCAGCGGCGAGGAGACCGTCCACTGCCCTCCCGCACGGGGTGTCATGAGAAGAAATGTCCCCGCCTCCCCTGCGACGGCCACGCGTCCCGCGGCTGTCTGACAGACGCCATAAAGATCTCGAAGGGTTCCGGTCTCGATGGAGACGAACTTCCCCCCGCCGTCATCCGAAGAGAAAAGAAGCCCGTGGTCGCCGGCGAGAAGAAGCCGATGTCCATCGAACCAAAATGCATTGTACGAGGGCTTTTGCCGGGTCACCTTCTGGATGGAGATCTCGACCGGCTGCCAGGAACTCCCCCCGTCGGAAGTCCGAAGAAGGGTCTGGTGCCAGCCCGCGACAAGACCGTGCATTGGGTCGAGAAAAACCACCGCGTACAGATTTTTCTTTGTCGGAAGAGAGACAGGAGCCCAGTGGTCCCCCCCATCGGTTGTCCGATAGAGGGCCCCTGACGCCCCGGCGATGAATCCCGTCCGAGCGTCAGGAAAAGAGGCCGCCGAGAGAAATCGGGGAGCAGAGGGAAGCGTAACCGTCGACCAGTGCGCTCCCCGGTCGGAAGAGCGAAGGAGGATCCCTCTGTCCCCGTAAGCCCAGAGTGTTCCACCGGGAGCCTGGACAACTCCGTAGAGATCCCGCCCTCCCGGAACGTCAAGGCGTACCCACGGCCCCCCCGATCCCTTACGTCTCAGGAGTGTTCCCTGATACCCGGAGACCACAAGGGCTCCGCCACTTGTGGCAATCCCCGAGAGAACGCCAACATAGGGCTCGCCGCTGGCAGAAGGTGCCGGCACGGGAGGCTGTTCGAGGAGAAAGGGGGTTCCCGGGGGAAGAGTTATTGCTGGGATGCTAGCGGCCTGCGGCTTCTGACATCCACCGAAAATCAAGAGTGTCAGCAGGCTCCATACAGAGGCGGTGGCAAAGAAAGACGAAGGGCAAGCCATTTTTGAGATCATATCGGGACAATCATTTTGACGGGACCCTTTGCGCAAGCTCATGGGAGTCAGAATAACCCAATCTCCGGGGCTCCGCAAGCGCCCCGGAGACTGGCTCTAGTGAACGTTTTGCTCCTCCTTGTACTTCTCGCCTTCCTTTTCCCCAAAGTCAAAGGGCTTGAAGTGGTACTCGAAGATCGTCTTGACGGCAAAGGGGGAACTTACCGGCGTCAAGCCCGTTCCCACGCCGATATTCCAGTCGATGTGGTCTCCGATGGCAAAGTTCCAGCTCTGGAAGATGAACTGCTGCTGCATCGCGAGATACTGTGACGGAGGCCCGCCGAGAGGCCCCATATTGTTGATGGACCCATCCTCCCCGAAGGCTTCGATCCCTGCGTTCACATTGTCGGCAAGAAGATAGTAAAGTCCTGCCGAGTAGGAGAACTCCGGGGGATAGTTGGGTTCGGAGCCATCTGTGGCAAACATGAAGCTTCCGTTGACATCGAAAATAAAGCGGTCGACCTTCTTCTCCGCGATCAGGATGATATCGAGGAAGGACTGCATGCCAGTCCCTCCACCCGGAGCCCAGTACTCGATCTGGACGGCCGGATCGATAAAATCGGGAATGCGAGGGAGACGAAGCCGGGTGGTGATGGCGCGCGTCTGAAGGTAGGAGTAGGTCTGCCCCCCTCCGGCAATAAAGTCCACATAGGTCCCCAGCGTCCACCAGTCCGTGACACCGAACTCGACGACATAGGTCGAGAAGAGGAGGTCGGCATTCCGGATATTTGCGCCGTAGACCGACTCGGCCGTCTTGTTGGGAAGAAGGACCGTCTGCCAGGTCCCAAGGCTGATCTCACCCTGTTCGGGCGTTTCGTAGGGGTAGATGATAAAGTCGCGGAAGGGGTCGGCACAGGCCGCCTCGGGCCGAAGCCCCCCAAAAGAGATCAGTACCAAGAAAAAGAGCAGGAAGGAAAAAAGAACTTTCTGTGCCGCATCCGGCGGAAGAGATCCCTGACCTTCTCTTTTCAAGACAGTCCTTTTCTGTTGGGCGGGAACCCCCGCGTCACAAGACTTCCGGAAGACTTACAGCCTTCGGACGGACAAACATACCGCCCCGGACAGGTCGCAGCGGCAAAGCAAACTCTCGTGCCGCAGGCTACCCGGAGTATGGGAGAGCCTCTGGAGACTTCTTATCTATAGAAGAGATATTGTCGGGGAAATCTGAAACCAATTTATAGTTTTTTTTTCATGATTTGTAAAGCCTCCCGAGGAGGGGGGAGAGGAAGCCCGCTCCTCTTCCCTCCCGCCTCAAACCCGGGGCCATTGTCTTCCTTCTTCTTCTCATCTATCATTTAAATCAGGAGACTTTTCGAAGACGCTGTGATCATCTTGCCCGAAAGACCAAACAGGAAAGGATCCCTTGAACTCTGACAAGCGGGAGCCCGTCGGCTCCCATGGTGACCTTGTAGCTCTTCGGCACAGTGCCGCCCATGTTCTTGCCCAGGCAGTGAAACGCCTTTTTCCTTCCGCTCAGGTAGGCATCGGCCCCGCCACAGAGGAAGGCTTCTATTACGACTTCCGCTTTGACCGTCCCTTTTCGCCTCAGGATCTCGAAAAGATCGAAGAGGAAATGCGGAAAATTATTTCCGCCGGAGCCCCTATCGTGCGCCGTCCCCTCTCCCGCGAGCAGGCTCGCGATCTCTTTGAGAAATCGGGAGAGCCATTCAAGCTCGAGATTCTTCATTCCATCCCGTCGGATGCCGAGATCACCGTCTATGATCAAGGAGAGTTCACCGACCTCTGCCGGGGCCCCCACCTGCCGGATACGGCAATGATCGGAGCCGTCAAACTTCTGTCCTCGTCAGGCGCCTACTGGAAAGGAATCGAAACAAATCCCTCCCTCCAGCGGATCTATGGAACGGCCTTCCATACACAGAAGGAACTCGACGCCTATCTCGAACGACTCGAAGAGATCCGACAGAGAGACCACAGAAAGATCGGCAAGGAACAGGGCTTTTTCCGGACCCTCGACGAAAATGGGGCCGGAATGGTTCTCTGGCTCCCGAGGGGCGCAAAGGTCCGCCGCGTCATCGAGGAGATCTGGAAGACCCGCCACGACCGGCACGGATACCAGTACGTCTACACCCCGCATATCGCCCGCCTCGACCTCTGGAAACAGTCGGGCCACTGGGATTTTTACCGGGACAGCATGTTCTCCCCCATGGAGATCGAAGGTTCCGAGTTCGAGCTCAAGCCGATGAACTGCCCCTTCCACATCCTGATCTTCAAGGAGTCCGTCCGGAGCTATCGGGACCTTCCCGTTCGTCTGGCCGAACTCGGAACGGTCTACCGGTACGAACGTTCAGGAACACTTCACGGCCTCCTGAGAGTGCGGGGATTTACACAAGACGACGCCCACATCTTTTGCCGGCCAGAGGACATTGCCTCCGAGATCGGCAAGGTTCTGACGCTCGTCGACGAGATGCTCTCCCCTTTCGGCTTCACGAACCGCTCGGTCTACCTCTCCACCCGCCCCGAGGGGTCGGTCGGCAGCGACGAGAACTGGGCTCTGGCCACAGGCGCGCTCGAGGAGGCTCTGAAGACCGCCGGGATCCCTTACGAGATCGATCCGGGCGAAGGCGTCTTTTACGGCCCCAAGATCGACATGAAGTTTCACGATGTTCTCGGACGAACCTGGCAGCTTTCGACCATTCAGGTCGACTTCAATCTTCCCGAGAAGTTCGACATTACCTACCGCGACTCCTCCGGAAACGCCGTCCGCCCCATCATGATCCACCGGGCCCTTCTCGGGTCGGTCGAGCGCTTCTTCGGCATTCTCGTCGAACACTTCAAGGGGGCCTTTCCTCTCTGGCTTGCGCCCGAACAGGTCGCGCTCCTTACGATCGCCGATCGGCACATCCCCTATGCGACGACACTCGCTTCCGAGCTCCAGAATGCAGGAATTCGCGTCTTCACCGACTTCCGGAACGAAAAGATAGGGGCCAAGATCCGGGAGGCCCAAATGATGAAAATCCCCCAGATGTGGATCATGGGAGATCGCGAAGCGGAGGAACAAACGGTTTCCGTAAGAAACCGCGACGGACAGGCCGGAGGGGCCCTTCCCTGGAAGGAGGCCCTGACATCTGTGGCGGAAGAGATTCGCTCCGGCCTTTCATTGAACACGGCCTCCGGACTCGAATCCGGTCGCACAACTCACTCAAAGGGGGTTTCTGATTAACCAGAAGACGCGCATCAACCACGAGATCAAGACAAAGGAAGTCCGTCTCATCGGGGCCGACGGGGAACAGGTCGGAATCGTCCCCACCAATGTGGCAATCAAGAAGGCCGAGGAAACCGGCTATGACCTCGTCGAGGTCTCTCCCAACGCCAAACCCCCCGTGTGCAAGCTCATGGACTTCGGAAAATTCCAGTACGAGCAGAGCAAGAAGCTCCACTCCATGAAGCAGCACCAACGGACAGGACAGGTGAAGGAACTCAAGTTTCGTCCCCACATCAACGAGCATGATCTGGGAATCAAGATCCACTATGTCGAGCGTTTTCTCGAGGAAGGGAACAAGGCCAAGGTATCGCTGGTCTTTCGGGGACGCGAGATGGTCCGCTACGAAGTCGGGGCCGAACTTCTCAAGAAGATGATCTCCTCCCTGGGGGCCAAGGCCATCGTGGAGGCTCCTCCCAAGATGGAGGGATCAAACATGACGATGGTCCTGGCTCCAGCCAATCCTCCCCGCCCGTCGGGGAAAGAGGACGGAGACGTTTTCCAGGAAGATCCGCCTCAATCCTCGGACTGACAGCGACCCGAAAAGAAGGATTGCTGTCTGAGTTTTTTTTCGATATAATTAAAAAATTGCGATTTTCGAGCCGACCTTATCATCATTAACATCGGAGAGTGTACGGTGGCCACAGGACGGGCATTAAAGACAAAGCGCGCAGCCAAAAAGCGCTTTTCCATCACGGGAACAGGAAAAGTCAAGTTCCACCAGTCGGGAAAGCGTCACCTGATGACTGGGAAGTCGTCGAAGCGGACTCGCTCTCTTTCGACGGGCATCCTCGAAAAGGGCCAGGCAAAGAAGGTCCTTGCCAACTTAAACGGCTGATCCTCCCGTCAAAAGGATGTCATAGCGCGCCATAAGAGGACCACAAGGAGGAAGAACCATGCCACGCGTCAAGGGCGGCCCGCAGACTCGGGCCCGCAGAAAGAAGATACTCGATCTGGCCAAGGGATACTGGGGCGGTCGTTCCCGCCTCTACCGCTCGGCCCGCCATACGGTCGAAAAAGGCCTCACCTACGCCTATCGCGACCGAAAGGCCAACAAACGTCAGTTCCGGAGGCTCTGGATCCAGCGGATAAACGCCGCCTGCCGGCCTCAGGGAATCAGCTACAGCCGTCTGATCTCCGGGCTCAAGAAGCTCGGCATCGGGCTCGACCGCAAGATTCTTGCCGATCTGGCTCTCAATCAGCCGGCCGTCTTCTCCGACCTTCTCCAAAAGGTCAAGTCCGCCGTCTGAGAATCCCCGAACATAAAAAAGGGCGCCTTTGCGCCCTTTTTTTTTGACTTCATTCCCCTCTCTGGCCGACAATATCTGGGGCCATTCTCCCCCACAAATGGAAGGCAACTGTCTCCCGACTGGAGTCGAACCGATCATGGGCCGTTACCCGGAAACAAAGGAAGAAAGTGCCGAAATTCTGAGGCTTGTCCTCAGAAAAATGACCGAGTGGAGCCTCTCCTTCACCCCGATCCACTACACCGTCGTTTACGAATATATCTCCGGCGTTAACGACTCCCTCAAAAAGGCCGTGGACGAGGCCCTTGCCGCCGGCCCCCTGACGGACGCGCTCGTCGAAAATGCCTATTACGGGTTTATCGTCCCGGAACAGGCCCTTCCCGCACTCGAATCCAGAAAGCTCCTGACCGATGAGATACTTGCCATTCTCGAGCGGATGTCCCGGTCGGCAAACACGACCGTCGAAAATACCCAAAAGGCCCGCTTCGGAATTCTCTCCCAGCACAACGCCCTCAAAACAGCCGAGGTCGTGGATACGGCACTTCTTCAAACCGTCATCGCCCGCCTTGCCGGCGAGACAAGAAAGCTGCTTGAAACGAGCGATGCCCTCGAAACCCAGCTCCGAACGAGCCAGAAGGAGATCGAAAGTCTCAAAAACGAACTGAGCGCGGCGGCGCAGGAGTCGTCCGTCGACCCGCTGACGGGAGTCATCAACCGCCGCGGCTTCGACCGGAGGATCACCGAGTGCCTCAAGGCCCAGGAGTCCCGTCCAGGAGTGTGCTCCGTCCTCTTCATCGACATCGACAACTTCAAGAAGATCAACGATGACCACGGACATTCGGTGGGAGACCGCATCCTTCAGGCCGTTGCTCAGGTTTTGAAGGGGAAGACGCGGGGAGAGGACATCGTGGCCCGGTATGGGGGGGAGGAGTTCGTCGTCGTCCTGCCGTCCACGCCTATCGACAAGGCCCATATCGTCGCCGAGAACATTCGCCAGAACGTCGAACGGATCGCCCTTCTCTCATCGAAGGACAACAAGACGATCGGAACCGTGACCGTCTCGATCGGCATAGACGTGCACAAACCCGGCCAGAAATGGCAGCAGACGGTAGAGCGCGCCGACAAGGCGATGTACCAGTCGAAGCAAGCCGGGAAAAATCGCACGACCGCCTACTTCCAGATCTAGTCCCCGAGTCGGGAGCCCCCACCGGTCCCGGACGGAAAGGCTCCGCTTTTCTTCCGGTACTCCGCGAGGATGGCGTCAAGCATCGCCTCCCCCGCCAGTGCAAACGCGCGGTCAACCACCTCCGTGACGCGCCCGTAGTGTTTAATGGAGCGGACGAAGGCGGCCATCTGCCTGTGATACTCCTCGTGACGGCTCTCGATCTCCGAATCACGCCCGATCCCCACCCTCTCGATCGCCTCCTCCACCGGGCAGTTCGAAACATCCGCGAGGAGCCTTGGGTCGAAGAGGGAGGGGCTCTGCCTGACGCTGCGGCTCATCCGGCCATGGAGCGACAACGCAATGGCATAAAGCCCGAAGAGGGTCCGGGGGTACGGGTGAGGCTCCCGGGGAAAGCCTTGCAAAAAGCTCCGGATGCCTTCGAGGGGGACGGGAACGGAGATGGCGTATCCCTGGAGAAGGTCGATCCCCATGGCCTCCATGGCATCCCGGACGCTCTCCGACTCCACCCCCTCCACGACGAGGGCCAACCCCATCCGGCTCACGAGTTCCTGGACCGCCCCCACAAAATGAAGGTCCCGGGGATTCTGGTCGATCGTGCGGATGAACCCCTGGTCGAGCTTCACCTTGTCGACGGGGAGCTCCTTGAGCCGCAAAAGCGAGGAGTAGGCGCTTCCGACATCGTCCATGGCGAGCCGGATGCCCAGAGCTTTCAGCCGATAAAGGAGCCCGAGCGCGTCCTTCGTCTCGCCGAACTCCCGGGCCTCCAGAATTTCGAGGAAGAGCCGAGACGGTGACATCTTCGCCCCCTCGAGCATCCCTCTCAAGATACCAACGCCCTTCTCCGAGACCGACCCGGGGTCGATGTTGACCGAGACCCAGAGCTCGGGAGCGGCTTCAGAGAGCCTGGGCATCTCATCTAGGACCCGTTCGATCACTTGCCGGGAGAGCTCAAAGAGGTCGTCCGAGGACATCTCCCCAAGAAACTCTCCCGGAAGAAGAAGGCTCCCGTCGCCCCTTCTGAGTCTGGCCAGAGCCTCGACCCCCACGATCGTCTGCGTCGCCACGCTCAGGATCGGCTGGTAGGAGACTTCGAGAGCGCCTTCCGCGAGAAGACTCTGCGCCTCGTTCTTGCGGACCCTCACCCCCTCCCCGTAGAGCACCCAGGGAACCTCACGGTCAGCCTTGTGGGCCTTGCTCTCGTACAGAGCCAAGTCGGCCAGCCGCAGGAGCGCGTCGGGGCTTTCCTGGCTCTCGGGGTTTCCCCCGGAGGTCGTCGCCACCCCCATCGAAATCCCGACCCGTAGCGTCTCCCCTCCCGGAAGTCGGAACTCCCCGGTCGCCGCCTCCTCGACCCGTCGGAGAACATCCAGAAGCTCAGTCGTCCCAGCATAGTTTTCGACCAGGAGAACGAACTCGTCTCCGCCGAGGCGCGCGAGAAAGTCGGTCTTCCGGAGCACCCCGACCAGGCGCTCTCCCATCGCGACGAGAAGACGGTCCCCGACCTCATGTCCAAAGGAGTCGTTGACCGGCTTGAAGCCGTCGAGATCGATCATCACGACCGCAAGCGGCCATCGGTAACGCATTGACCGTCCAAAGGCCATCTCGAAGGCATGGTCGAGAGACCTCCTGTTGGGAAGGCCGGTCAGACGGTCGTGAAGAGATTCGTGCTCAAGCCTTCGCGAGATCGCCACGACCTCGCTGACGTCCCGCTGGACTCCCACAAACTCGACGAGCCTCCCGCTCTCGTCGCGCACCGGAGAGATCGAGAGCATGTTCCAAAAAGGGCTCCCGTCCTTTTTGTAGTTTTTGATCTGGCCCTGGAAGGACGACCCGCTCCGGATCGCCGCCCGGATCGCCTCCACCGTCCCGGGGTCGGTCTCCTCCCCCTGGAGGATCCGGCAGTTGTTCTCCAACATCTCGTCAAAGGAATAGCCTGTGATGGCAGTAAAGGCCCCGTTTACAAAGAGCACCCGCCCCTCCGGGTCGCTGATTGCCACCCCCTCGCCCACGGAGGCGATCGCGCTCGAGAGGATCCGCAGCCGTCGCTCCTCGTCGAGGCGGTCGAGCCCCCCGGAGATCATCCGCGCCATCTCCCGGAGAAGGGCCTGAAGCGAGGCGTCGAAACCTTCCTCCTCCTTCATATAGAAGGTCAGGAGCCCCCAGGGGCTTCCCCCCCGGAGGATCGGAAGAATTGCCAGGCTCCGGAAGCCGAAGCCGGCCGCCCGATCCGCATTGGATCTCCCGGCAAGGACCAGGGCCAGGTCGATGTTGAAGGAGGGCTCACGGGAGCGCCACGTCCGCCCGGCCGGGCCGTCTCCTGCGGGAGATCTCTCGTCGATCGTAATCGAGAGCCCGTCGAGATAGCCGGTCTCGCCGGCTCCCCCCACAAAGTGGACCCGGCCGTCCTTGTCGGGCACCCCCGCCCAGGCAAGATCGACCTCCCCGTACTTGACGGACATCTCGCAAAGCTCCTGCAGGAGTCCCTCCTCCTCCCGCATCTCCCCCATCCTCCGGCCAACCTGGGCCAGAAGGTTCCGAAAACGCGAAGTCCGCTCCACCTCAAGCTCGAGCCGGTGATTGTCCGTCACGTCCACCACCGTCCAGACCAGGAGGTCGTGGGTCTCGCCGGGAACCTTGTGGGCCGCGACATCGGCCCACATCTTCTTCCCGTCGGAGCGCCTCCGGAAGGAGACGTTCCGGGCGACGGCCGACCCTTCCGCCAGGGCCCGGGAGGCGATCGATCCCACAAGGGCCCATCCCTCGTCGTCGAAGTAGAGCCTCCGCACCGATTGACCGACGATCTCGTCCTTCGAAGAAAAGCCGAAGATCCTGAGAAAGGCTTCGTTGGCCTCCACCACCACGCGCTCAGGATAGCGCACGAGGTCGACCCCCGCGGCGGCATTGGAAATGAGCGCCTCGCTTAACGCCCGGGCCTCCCTCTCCCGCTCCATGAGACCGATCCGGTCAAGACCGGAGGAGAGGCTCGCCCCGATCGCCTCGAGGATCGACCGAAGCTCCAGGGAAAACACCTCCTCGTGGTCGAGATAGACGGTGAGAAGGGCATAGAGCCGACCCCCCTTCCGGATGGGAACGGTCGCGCTCGCCGCGATCCCAAACGACTTCGCCCGCTCCCTCCAGGGCTGCATCGAAGGGCTTTTGTCGAAGGAGTCGTTGAAAGCGGACTGCCCCGCCCTCCAGGCCCGGCCCGACACTCCCCGGCCGGCGGGGTCCTCCTCCCGAGCCGAGATACGGACCCCTTCGAGATAGCCGGTCGCCCCGGAGGCGGCCAGGACGGAGAACACCCCCGTCACCTCGTCGGGCATCCCCACCCAGGCCAGGACCACCCCCGGAACCTCCATCGAGAGGGCGCAGAAGGACTCGAGAAGAGCGCCTTCTCCGGAGGCGGCGGCAACGGCCTCCGCAAGCTTCCCCCGGAGAATGTTGTAGGACAGAAGCTCTTCCAGCCTGTCGTTTTTTTCCCGAAGAAGTCCGGCCAGCCGTTCGCGTTCGGTAATGTCGAGCCCCATCTTGACGACAGTGCGATCGCCTGCCTCGCCGATCACCGTGAGAATCCAGCGGAAGAGCCGGCGCTCCCCCGACGGACGGACCCAATGGTTCTCGTACTCCCCGGACGACGCCGACGTTTTGAGGCGCTCGAAAAGAGCGTGGACCTCCGGAACCTCCTCCTCCGGAATAAACCTTTCCCAATAATAGGGCGTGGCGGGGAGAGCCTCCGGGGGGAGGCCGGTGAACTCCCGGGCCGACCGGTTCATCCGGAGAATCCGGCCGTCCTCCCCGATCACGAGCCCCAGCGCCCCTGCCTCCTCGAAGACCGCAAAATCGAGCGCGGAGAGCTCGGCGAATCGTTGAAGGATCTTTCCCTGACGGCGCGACAGGATCCTGATCCCTCCCCCCATGAGCGAAAGAAGCAGGAGTCCTCCGAACTCCAGGATCCAACGGAAGTCGGCAGATCTCCGGTAGCGGAGGAAGGAGGTCTTCTCCGGCCAGGAGACCTCGAAAAAAAAGGGATAGGAGGGAACGGAAACTCTTAGGGAGGAAGAGCCCTGCCCAAGGGAAGCCGAAGGAGCCGGACGTTTCCGGCTGTCTCCCATCCGGACGCGGAAGGGAGACTGAACGGGTGCGGGAAGGAGCGTGTCGAGCCGGACATGGGTACGAACGTAGAGGGGGGAGGAGGGGATAAGGATGCCGAGGGGAAGAAGCCAGGCGCCGATGCGGGAGGAGGCGTAGGGCGAACCGAGAAGAAGCGTCGGGTTTGAGAGGAGGGGAATGTCCGCTTGCGTCCTTGTCCCTCCCGGGCGAAGCGGGGGACCTCCTCCCGCCCGGGTCGACCACAGGATTGGCCCCGCCTCGCCCTTTCGCACTTCGAAGTCGACCAGTGCCGGATGAAGAGCGAGGTAGACCCGGACCTCCTGTCTGAACATCCGGCCAGGCATCGTCGAGGAGCGCCCGGTAAAGGACGCGGCAATGAAGCCCAGGTCCAGGAAACGCCGGGAGAGCGTGTCGGAAAAACGTCCCGCCACCTCGAGCCCTGTCCTCCGGGCCTCCTCTGCGACCTGCGCCTTGGCCTCTTTAAATCGGGTCAGCTCGAAGGAGGCGAGCGCCGCCCCGGCCACGAGGAGGGTCCCGACGACCAGAACGTCGACCCATCGCGCGAGAAAATAGCTTCGGGCGACCTCCCGCAGGGGAGGCGTTCCCGAGCCCTGTCTTTCGGAGTGTTCCGGAGAGTCACCCTGTCCGGATCGCGGAGCTTCTCGGGAAGCCATCTTTTTTTCTCAAGCCCCCGAGTCCTGCGAGGAGTCCCGGGCGGTCAAGGCCTCCACGTCGAGCTCAAAGGCGACGGCCGGCATGCGAATTCCCCAGAGATCGAGGGTGGCGGGATGAACCTCACCTACTGTTGCGACCGTCTCTCCCCGGAGGTTTTTGTAGACCCCGCACCGGCCCGGAATGTAGGGGGAAAGATCCTCCCCCGAGACGGAAAATTTCCGGTCCATCCGCTCGAAGAGGGCGTCGAGGATCCCCTGCACCTCGGAGATCCCCGCCTGGGGATGAGCAACGAGAGCGGCAGCAAGAAATCGGTCCCTAAGGCGCCTCGCACCTCCCGGAGGCCCCTCGCAAAGGTCCATGGCCTCGCCTATCTCGAAGATCCGGTGGGGGTAGGGATGGCGGCTCGACCGCGACTCGGCGCTAAGAAGACCCGCAAGAAGGGTCGGACGAACGACGGCATATTGCAGGGAAGCCGGATTGTCGATCCGGACAAGTCCGTCTGCCTCTCTCCCGAGTCGGGTGGTGACGAGGGGCTCTCCGGTGAGGATATTGGAGAGCAGCTCGGTAAATCCCATCGCAAGGAAGGCCCTCCGGAGACGGTTCTCGATTTTGAGCCGGGGAGCGGCCTGTCCCGGTGTAAAGGCACGGGGCATGACGGGGGCAAAGGTGTCGAAGCCCCGGGCCACGAGATAGTCCTCGACCACGTCCACCGCGCCCAGAAGATCGTCGCGGTAGAAGGGTTGCAGCACCTCGTAGCTCCCGGTTCCCGGTTGCCCCCCCTGCCCCGTTTCCGGCTTCCCGGAGCGGGAGATCGCCGGATACCCGAAGTTTAGAAGAACCTCTATGAAGTCCCGGGGATCCTCCTCCATCCCCATGACCCTCGCAGGGGTGCCGAAGGGAACGGATACCGTCGTCTTCTCAGGAACGGGGGCCAGGATCTCTCCGAAGGCACCGGCAGAGAGAAGCGGCTCGACGGAAAAGCCCCGGTCGGAGAGGTTGGCCGCTAGAATGGCCAAAACGAGGAGGATTCTCTGGGGATCGCCTCCCGTGGCCTCCACGAAAAGAGCGGTATCGTTGGCTCCGACGGCTCCGGAGGTCTGCGAGTTGATGACCGGAGGAAAGGAGAGAATCTCTCCCCGGGCATCTTCGAGAATCGGCCAGAGGAGATGATCCGAGACAAGGGAGCCATAGGCCAACCCCTTGGGATGGGTCGACACGATCTCCCGAAGAGAAAGGACAGCCGATCCCCCCAGAGGGAAGAATCGGGTCCGGTCCGGATCGGCCGTCCGGTAGGCCAGGGGAAAAACCATCCCTTCGAGGGGGTAGACCCCGATTGCAAGGTCCCGGCGCTTTCGCCCGAAGAGCTCCGAGAGACGCTCCTGCGTCCCGATGAGTTGTGCCAGCCCCTCCTCTCCCAGCACTCCGCCCGTCGCCCGGAATCCTCCCATGAAGGGACGGATGGCAGACAGCTTCGGGTCGATCGAGATCTCGGGGGGGCGCCCCGCCTCCCGGAGCGCCGCCTTTTCAAGAAAGTCGTAGGGATGTCCCGGCAGAGGGCGTCCGCCGCGGAGCTGGCGGGCAATCCCCTCCACACTCCAGAGATCGGGGCGGTTGGTGTCGTTGAGCTCGATCTTGAAGCGGCGGGTCGCCGGATCGTAGTGCTTCCACTCGCCCTTCACCAAGTCGAGGGCCCGATTCATCTCCCCGGGAGCCAGAGGTCTGTCGAGCAGGCGGTTGAGGTCGTCGAGATGTCCTTCAAGAGTCGGCACGGTGATCCTTTCGTCGTGTGAGACAAGGTCGGAGAGAGACTCAGATCCTTTGCCAGGTGGAGGCGCGCTCCTCAGAGCGGTTCATGCCCGCCAGAACCGAGAGATCCCCCGTGAAAAGATCACGGATATCGGAGAGCCCCAGCCGGAACATGGCCATGCGGTCGATCCCCATCCCCCAGGCGATGACGGGAACATCGACCCCCAAGGGTCGCGTCACCTCAGGGCGAAAGAGTCCCGCCCCGCCAAGCTCCATCCACCCCAGATCCCGATGGTGGGCGTGGAGCTCGACGGACGGCTCGGTAAACGGGAAATAGGCCGGCTTGTAGTGGACCCGGTCGACCCCCGCAATCTCCCGAGCCAGAAGGGCAAGAAGACCCAGGAGGGTCCGGAAGCTCGCATCTTCCTCGAGGACGATCCCCTCGGCCTGAAAAAAGTCCACGGCATGGGTGGCATCGACCTGGTCGTGGCGAAAACAGCGGGCGATGGCGAAGTACTTTCCCGGAACGGAGGGCTTGTTCGCAAGCGTCCGGGAGGAGAGCGCCGTCCCCTGGCTTCTCATCAGGAGCCGTTTGGCCTGATCCGCGTCGAAGCCCTGGCGCCAGCCCCGGGTCGGGGCCGGAGAGTCGCGGCCCTCATGCGTTCTGGCCACGCGATCGAGCGGCCAGTCCCGGGTGTCGGAGGCTTTTTTCGGCTCGGAGATGAGGTAGATGTCGTGAATGTTGCGAGCCGGATGGGTCTGGGGGATGAAGAGGGCGTCCATATTCCAGAACTCGGGCTCGACAAGACTGCCGGTCATCTCGGCAAATCCCAGACGGACGAGGTGGTCACGCACCTCGTCGAGGAACTCCCGATAGGGGTGGAGGGAGCCGGTCTGGGGGCGGGGAGCCTCCGATCCCACGGAAAAGGGACGGAAGGTCCCCCCTTCCCAGCTTTTGTTCTGGAGCATCTCGGGTGTCACGTTGCCGAGAAGCTCCTCCGCCCCGTCGAGGTCGGAGAGAGTGAGGGAAAAGGACGGCGAGAGCCGGTAGGAGCGAAAGGAGCGGAGATCGGAGCGGACAAGACCCTTTTCCTTGCCCCGGCGATGCTGGTACAGGGAGAGGACCTCCTGCTCCTCTTTCGGAAGACTTTCAAAAATGACAGGCTCTTGCGCCGAGGCTTCGAGAATCTTCCGAAGAATGCGGATCCCCGGGGGGGCCTCCCCCGAGCGGATGACCTGTCCCCCCTCGACGATCTTGATGCTTCCGCTCTCCTTGAGGGCCCCCACAGCCTTCGAGGCGACGGAAGGGTCGGGAAAGAGTGCCCTCAGATCGTTCATCGCGCGTGGTCCGGACGAGAGCGCACTCAGGATCCGCTCTTCGGGGAGACCCTCCGAAAGCGCGGAAAGCCCCATATCGGTGGGGCGCAGGAGGGTCTCTTCCCGGTCCACGCGTTCCTCGACGAAGCCCTTGGACTTGACCCATTCGAGACCCATCTGGACCTGGGCGGAAGAGAGTCCCGAGAGACGGCCGATCTCGTCGACCGGGAGAAAGGCTTCCCTGTCGGAGCTGAGAAGAAACGGTCTGAGTAGAGCCCGTTCAACGGGATGCAGCGATTGGGACATCGGAGGGACTTCCTTGGCTTGAGGGGTGGAGGGGGAGCCAGTCGGACTCCCCCCGAAGAAGGTGGCAAAGGGCCTCCCGGCCTCCCTTCCCGTCCGAATAGCGAATCGGCGGGGAGGTCCGGCATTCCGGAAGGGAGTCGCCGCACCGCGGAAGAAAGGCGCAGAGCCCCGCCTCTTGGGAGCCTACGGAGTCCGGTGGAGAGTGTCGGGAAGGGATCTCTCCGGAAGCGACGGGTTCGGACGGAAGGCTTCCCTCAGTGAGCAGACGGGTGTAGGGGTGGCGCGGTGAGGCGAAGACCTGCCCCGTCGGTCCGCTCTCCACGACCGATCCCCGATAGAGGACCACCACGCGGTCAGAGAGATACCTTACCACCGGAATGTCATGGGAGATGAAAAGGAGGCTCATCCCTTCGCTCTCGACCAGGGAGGAGAAGAGGTTGATGATCTGGGCCCCCATCGAAAGGTCCAACGAGGCGATCGGCTCGTCCGCCACCAAAAGATCCGGACCACAGGCGATCGCCCGGGCAATTCCGATCCTCTGGCGCCCCCCGCCAGAGAACTCCCGGGGAAGGCGTTCCATGTCACGCGAAGAAAGCCCCACCCGCTCAAGGAGGTGTGCGACCCGTTCCCGTCGTTCGGCTTTTCCGGATCCGATTCCGTGAACGATCAGAGGCTCCTCCACGATCTCGCGTACCCGCATGCGGGGATTGAGGGAGGCGTAAGGATCCTGGAAGACCATCTGAAAGCGCCGACGGTGGCTCCGGAGAGCGCCCCCCGAAAGGTTCGTCAGGTCGATGCCATCGAAAAGGATCCGTCCCCGGGTCGGAGGCAGAAGCCGCATCACCAGGCGCCCGATCGTTGTCTTGCCAGAACCGGACTCGCCCACAAGCCCCAGAACCTCTCTTCTCCCGATAAAAAAGGAGACATCCGAGACCGCCCGGAGACTCTTCTTCCGGGAAAAAAGGCCTCCGCCCGGCAGCTCGAACTCCCGGACGAGCCCTTCGGACGAAAGAAGGGGGGAGGTCGGGTCAGGCTGCATGGACAGGAGCTCCCATGGGAGTATCGACGGGGTGGTGGCAAAAGACCCGGCCCTCTCCTTTGGTCTGCCAGGAGGGGCGCGTGAAACGGCAAAGATCGTCGGCCCGTTCGCACCGGGGAGCGAAGGCGCACCCCGGGGGAAGATCCCACAGGGGAGGGACCTGTCCTCCGATCGCGGAAAGGGGCCCGTCCTTCCGGGTCAGCGTCGCGCCCTCGGGGCGGGAGGCCAAAAGGGCCCGACCATAGGGGTGTCGGGGCCCTGCAGAAAAGAAAATCGCAGAGTTGGCCTCCTCGACGATCCGTCCTGCGTACATGAGGAGGACCCGATCCGACACCCGACGGACATGGGACAGGTCGTGCGAGATGAAGAGGAGACTCTGTCCGGAGCTCTTCCGGATGCGCGAAAGGAGTGCCAAAATCTGGAGCGCCACGGTGGGGTCGAGAGCCGTCGTCGGCTCGTCGGCGATCACAAGAAGGGGGTCAAGGGCTAGGGCCATGGCGATCATGACCCGCTGGCGCATCCCCCCTGAGAGCTGGTGGGGATAGGAACGGCTCACCGTCAGGGGGTCGGGGAGTCCGGCCTCGCGCAGTCTCCCGAGGATCCTTTCCCGGACGTCAGAGGAGGGAAGAGATGTATGGCTTTTATAGATCTCCTCCATCTGGGTGAAAACTGTCAGTACGGGATTGAGTGCACTCTGGGGCTCCTGAAAAACCATGGAGATCTTCTGGCCCCGGATCTCCCGAAGCCGGGACGGGGAAAGGGAGAGGAGATCGGATCCCTCAAAGAGGATCCGTCCCTCTGGAGGTTTGGCCCCCGGAGGAAAGAGTCCCAGGAGGGAGAGCCCCGTAAGGGTCTTCCCCGATCCGGACTCCCCGACCAGACCCACCGCCTCCCCCCGCTCCACGGAAAACGAGACCTCCTTGACGGGCTCGATCGTACCTTCGCGCGTCTCGAGAGCCACGGTGAGATCTTCGACGCGGAGAAGCGTCTCCTCTCCCCCCATCAGGGCTCCCCGTAGGTGGCGACATAACCGTCCATCTCTCCCACCGAAACCCGGTCCACCGAGGGTCCCGGACGGGGGGAGTCCGCAAGCGAGCGGACAAGGCCTCGGTAGAAGAAAAGGGCAATATTTTCGGCGGTCGTCGTCCTCTCGGCGAAGAATGGATGGTCGTTGAGATGGGTATGGTCGACCTCCCGGAGAAGGGGATCGAGAAGACGCTCGATTTCGTGAAAGTCGACTGCCATGCCGAGGGAGTCGAGCTCATTTGTCCGGAAGGCCGCCTCAACAGTCCAGTTATGGCCATGGAGCCGCGCACAGAGCCCGGGATACCCGGGAATCATATGGGAAGCGGCAAAGCTTCTCCGGACAGAAACAGTGAACCCCATGGATTTCCTTTCAAAAAAATTTCGACTCTCTCAAAAACGAACGGACGCCTGGAGAGGCCCGGCACCCGGACCCGTCAAGATGGCATTATATCAGAGAAGACGTCGAAAACGTGAGGGGCCGGCAGAACATAAGGGGTCAGGAGGAAACATCAGGGTCGGAAAAAGATCTTCGAAGCAGGTCCGGGTCGAGGACGGAGCGTTCCTCTCCCGTGACCTTGGAGAGAAGTTTCTGGTAATGAGAGAGAGCCTCGAAGACGGCCGCCTCAAGAGAGACATTCCCTCGCGCCAAAAGGCCGGCCACAAGCGAGGAAAGGGTGCACCCCCCCCCGTGGATCCCGGGAAGCCTGAGGAAGGGATGGCAAAAAAGACGCTCACCGGAGGCGGTCAAGAGAAGGTCGGTGCGCTCCCCCTCCCCCGCCTGATGTCCTCCCTTGAGAAGAACCGCGCGGGCTCCGAACTGGTCACGCAGGCGACGGGCCATGAAGACGAGATCCTCCGGCGTCCTTTCCAGAATGGCCCCGGTAAGCTCCTGGGCCTCGGGAATGTTGGGGGTGACGAGGTCGACCCTGGGGAAGAGGACCCGCGCCATCTCCCGATAGTCCTGGGGGGAGTGGAGGGAGCCTCCTGTGCCGTAGAGAAAGACCGGGTCGAGAATGCGAAACACCTCTCCGGAAAGGCCGTCAAGATAGTCCGAGAGGGGGCCGACGAGCGATGCGGGCATGAGCCCGATCTTGATTGAAGACGGTCTCCCCCCGTCGGACAAGGCAGCGAGCATGGCGGAAAAAAGCGCAGAGTCCACGGGAGAGGCGCCCCGCACCCCCCGAAGACTCTGGATGGTCAGGGCCGTGGGAACACCCCAGCCGGAAAGCCCCAGGGCCGAAAAAACACGGAGGTCCTGAAAAAGCCCGGCTCCACCGGAAGGGTCGAGACCGGCGATGGAAAGCGGGAATCTGTTCACCGCTTTCCGCCCTCCCTCCGAGCTTCCGCAGCCGTTCCCCTCCCGGGGCCGAGGTCGGGGAGATGAACCGCCTGTCGGACGAGGCCGGTCAAAAGCATGGGGTTGATGTGGGCGCCCCTCAAAACTGCCCCGTAGTGAAGGACGGGGCCGGTGACGCGCCCGGTCTGTCCCACGTGGCCGATCACCTCCCCCCGTACGACCCGGTCTCCGGCCCGGACCGCCATGTCCGACATATGAAGATACTCGGTGAGAAGCCCTCCCCCATGATCGACGATCACCATGTTCCCGTCGTAGTAGAAACGCCCGGCAAGCCGCACAACGCCGTCGTTGGTCGCATGGACCGGGGTCCCTTTCGGAGCGTCGATGTCCTCTCCCGAATGGCGGGCCATGGGACGGCCGTTCAGGTAGCGGTAGGCCCCGAAATCATGGGTCACCCGCCCGGAAAGGGGCAGGACAAACGGCTTATGAAATTTCAGGGGGGCATCCGGCGCGGCAAGCGCCTTCAGGATCACCGCCCTTTCACGGGCAAGACGGCGGAGAAAGGAGGCCGGAGGGGTCACGAAGGATCGCGCCACGGAGAGACGGGAGACCTGGAATGAGCGCTTTGTCACCGAAAGAGGTTCAACTTGGGTCCGATCAGACCCAACAAGCCTTAGATTAAGCGAACCGGCAGGATGGGAAAAGTCCACCCCCACAAGAACGGCCCGAAACCGCCCCTCCCCTTCGGTGGGGTTCTCAAGGATCCAGGGGTAAACCTGCCCCGTCGTCTCGCCGAGATCGACCTCACGGATCGACGACCTCCAGGGAAAGAGCACGAGGAGCACCCCCCCCTGGGGGAGGGAAAGAGCCGGGGCGGCGGCAAAAACCGACGAGGGCATACTCCCGAAAAGAAGGAGCACAAAAACGAGCGCGCCGACACGTCGTCCTCTCACAGATTCTCTCCCTCTAGCCACGAGCCCAGGCCTTCCTCAGGGCGAAGGCGGACGCCACCGGGTCGGGGGCAAAGGAAAGCGCTCCCATCACGGCCATGCCGAAAGCTCCAGCCTGTCGGACCTTCGGCGCCTCTTGTGGTCCAATCCCCCCAATGGCGAAGACCGGGACGGAGACAGAAGCGACAATCTTTTCGAGCAAGGACACCCCGATGGGAGGTCCGAAAGGACGTTTGGAGGGAGTGTCGAAGACCGGTCCGGCAATCAGGTAGTCGGCCCCCTCCCGAACGGCCTCCTCTGCCGCAGAAAGAGAGTGGACCGAGGCGCCCAAAAGAAAGGCATCGGGAAGATGTGGCCGGATCCTGGGAATCGGAGGATGAGCCTCGGGAAGGTGAAGTCCCGCAGCCCCCCCGGCAAGAGCAAAGTCCAATCGCCGGTTGACGAGCCAGGGAAGTCCCCGGGGAACATTGTCGCGAAAGCTCCTGACAAGTTCCGAAAACTCCCACGAAGTCGCGGCCTTTCTTCGCAGAACCACCCCGGTCACCCCCCCGCGCGCCGACTCGATCGCCCTCCTCACAAGATCTCTCACAGGCACCTCCTCCGGAGTGACGTAGAGAAGAGGCCCAAGAATCTCGGCACGACGACTCTCCATCAGGCCCCCAGCATCCCGTCGAGGGGGCTTGAGGCACTGGCATAGAGCCTGCGCGGCATCCGACCGGCCAGGAAGGAGTCTCGACCGGCTAAGACGGCATTTCTCATGGCCCGGGCCATGAGAAGGGGATTCTTCGCCTCGGCCACTGCGGTGTTCATGAGAATCCCGTCCACACCAAGCTCCATGGCGATGGCCGCGTCGGAGGCGCATCCCACCCCGGCATCGACGATCACGGGGACGGAGACGGACTCCATGATGATGCGGATACTGGCGGGGTTCCGAATGCCCAGTCCCGAACCGATGGGGGCGGCCAATGGCATCACGGCGACACATCCGACGTCGACGAGCTTTTTGGCAATAACCGGATCGTCGCTCGTATAGGGGAAAACGACAGACCCCTCTGCAACAAGAATCCGTGCCGCCTCGACAAGTCCCGTGACATCGGGGTAAAGGGTCTTGGGATCTCCGATGACCTCAAGCTTCACAAGGGGGGAGATCCCGGATTCCCGGGCCAGGCGCGCATACCTTAACGCCTCTTCCACCGTATAGCAGCCGGCCGTATTGGGAAGAATCGTAAACTCCGAGGGAGGAAGATAGTCGAGAAGGTTCGGCTCGTCCTTTTTGAGAATATTGACCCGACGCACGGCGACGGTCACAACATCCGCCCCAGATTCGAGGATCACCTTTCGTGTGACCTCGAAGGAGGGATACTTTCCGGTCCCGATCCAAAGACGCGATCGGAAGGATCTCCCGCCGATCACGAGGGGGTCGGCAGGAAGACTCTCCGGGGCAAGGGTTGGAAGGGCAGAAGTACTCATTCAAAATCCTCCGGAAGTGTTGGGGAAGGCAGGCAGACATGGGCCATGTCAATTTATTGTAAGTCGTCCGGCGCCTCTGGAGCAAACAAAAGTTCCGAGAGAGTCTCGAAGAGATTCTTTTGTTTGTCCCCGATAGAATCCATCAGGGCGAGTTTCCCATTTCTGCCCCAAAAACTGCAGGGCAAGCCTCCCTGGTTTATTCGGACCGCCGAATCTCAAGTAAAAGATGGGATTGACAGAGAGATAAAAAGAGCATAAGTTGAAAAAGATGTCGGCAAGAGGTGTCAGTGTTCCCGATTGCCCAATCCCTAAGACAGGTCGTTTGCCAGGGGGCTTTTCCTTGGGAGCGGCAATGGCCACAATACATTTAAGGAGTTCCCATGGACGACGGACCAAGTCCTAAACGGACGGGAAAGGAGGGAAAAGTCACCGCAGATTCATGACAGATTTCCGGAAGATCACATCCAACTTCCCGATTCCCTCCTAAGTTTTTCGCCTCCTTTTCCTCCGTTTGGATCGAGCCTTCGAAACCACAAACGATCACTTTAACAAAGAGAGATTTCCCCTGTGTGCGCCAAAGAGCGCATGACGCCTTCTTTTGGCCAAAATGCAGGAGATGTCTCTGCGGAGGAACCATGCGAAAAACACCGAAAACTTGGATGAGACGACTCCTTTCTTTGGCCCGGGGCTTCGGAAAGGTCTTTCAGGAAATCCTTTCCGCCCCAGGAAGCCTGGGGCGCCTTGTTCCCTGAAGAGGTTTAAGGAACTGATGGACAGCCTCCTCACGAAACACTCTCCGGAAAGGGATCGGCCGAAAAGCCTCCCTTTCCGGAACCTTTAAAGAGAAATTTGACAAACCTGACCCGAATATCGATAATGACTCTCATTACCATTAATCACACTTGACGAAAAACTCAGATCGCGTTACGATACTCAATATCAATAGATATTAAGTCTCATCTATCGGGAGAATTGTGTGGGCACGATAACGCCGGATACTTCCGGAAAGCCGAGTGTCGGGAACGGAAGGAAGAGTCGAAACGGTTTTTTTTCGGGAGCCTTTTTCCTGATCCTCCTGTCGACCATTTCGCTTTCGGCCTTGGTCACAGCCCCGGCGTCGCTATGTGCGGCGGAGAGCTCCCCCGGCCCTCAGGATGTTGATGGCGATCTTATTCCCGACCTCGACGAGATGGCTCCCCACTACCTCTCCTGGGGGCCGAACACGAGCGGCCCCATGTTCACCGGAACGGCCGAAGTCGAACCGGTAGGCTCCTTTTTCTATGAACCTTACTGGTTCGACTATCTGTACCCGGGACTGGGAAGCTCCTCCCTTGCCATGACACAGCGCCTCTCGATCGGGCTTATCAAGAACTGGGAGTTCGACATCGCCCTCCCTTTCGTTTCAAATGAAGCGACCGCCCCGACCGCGCCGGCAGGAACCACGGTCAATGCCTTCGGCATGGGAGACACGCTCGTCTGGGTCAAAAATCAACTCACAAGCGATGCCGACCCCTTTCATCTTTTCGCCAGGCCCGCTCTTTCCCTCGAAATCCAGTTCACCCTCCCGACCGGACACTTTCTGGATCTCAACCCCCAGATCTACGGGGAAGACCAGACCGGGGACGGAACCTACAACGAGGGGCTCTATCTGATCATGCGCAAGCATTTCAAGCCCTTCATGCTCTACATGCAGCTGGGAGACATCATCGAAAACCCCACCCAGGTCGGAACGGGATTCACCTTTAACAATGGAATTCAGACGACCCCGGCCCCCCAGACAGTCATCAACGGAAATCTTCTGTGGTTTTCCGGGGCCTTCGAGCATGTTTTAAGCGACAGATGGGGAGCGGGGTATGTGCTGGAGTTTTTCGGAGAAAGCCAGATGGGGCAAAGTCTCCTCTTTGGTCCGGCCAGCGCCCCGCCATGGAGCTTCCTCTGGGTTGACCCGGGAGTCGAAATCACCTGGCCCGACACCGATCGTTTCTCGGTCACCTGGGGCCTTGCCATGGGCGTCCCGGTCTACCAGTCCAACTACCCGTCCACCTATACCCCCATGGGGACCATCACCGTCTACTACAACGGACCCTTCGGCTATCGTGGGGAGTAGGGGCCTTTCAGATCTGCGGAGTTGACGCAGGTCCTCAGGATAAAGGAGTCGCCCATGACATCGGATATTCGCAAGACACTCGCCGGAGGAATCTTCTCCCTGGGACTTGCCCTTACGTTGGCCGCCTGCCAGACGACCTATTCCGGGAACCTCTCAAACCTTGAGATCGAAAGCCGGACAGCCCTCAAGGACGGGCATCTTGAGTTGGCCTATCGTCTTACAAGCCTCCTTGTCGCCCGCTTCGGCCCCTCTCCCTTCGCGCTAAACCAGATGGCCCTCATCCAAACCCGCAGAAAGAATACGGAAGCGGCGTTCAGGATTCTCTCCCAAGCCCACCGCCTCTATCCTTCCGAGGCAGCGATCACCCAAAACCTCGCAAAAATTGAGCTCACTCGGGGGGCGACTGAAGCCGCGCGACACATATTGCATCCCCTCGTTTCCGGAAAAAGATGGCCGGAAGGCTTCCGGACCCTGATGGGTCGGATCGATATCGAGACCGGCCATCTTGCCGAAGCCTCGATCTTTCTTCACGAAGCGCTCGCTCGTCACCCCGACAATCCTCTCGTTCTGGCCAACATGGGACTTTTGAACGAGCGTCTGGGACGTTCGAAAAAAGCCCGCCGGGACTTTCAAAAGGCGGAGGCGCTCGCCCCTGATGGTCCGCTCAGATCGCACCTCCTCGCCTTAATCAGAACGACTGTGCCTTAATCCAACTTTAAAAAGCACCCACTCCCGGTCCCCTCGCTCGGAAAAATGCCTTTTATTGCCCATTCCCCTGGGATATAATCCCGAGAGGAAGGGGGCACCCTTCCCTCGACATACGACCGCCCAGCACCTTCATGC
>JAJYYA010000067.1 GCA_021801345.1 Nitrospirota bacterium | reverse complement strand
CCCATGATACTGCACCCGCGAGGGTGTGGGAAAGTCGGTCGCTGCCGGACTCTTTTTTTCCTTCTTGTTCCTCTCTCTTCCTCTCTTTTTTCTCCCCCTCGGTCGCTCCTTCCGAGGGGTTTTTTTTAACACTGGATTGCATTGGACCGCAGGGGAAGGACGCCTATCGTGTCTCATCTGCGCACTCTGGCCCTCTCGCTTCTTGCGGTGGCCCTTCTCTCCTGTTCTCCCCGTTTCCATCCCCTCTCCCGATCGAACTCCCATGACCTTGTGCTGGCCCTTCCCGACGATCCGGCGACCCTCGACTGGAACAAGGCCACCGACGGGAACTCCTTCGAGGTCATCAACACTCTCATGCAGGGGCTGACCCGTTTCGACCGTCATCAGGCGGTCATTCCTGCCGATGCCGACCGCTGGAGCGTCGATTCCTCCGGGCAGGTCTTTCTCTTTCATATTCGGCCCGAGGCCCGGTGGGGCGACGGGGTTCCGGTCCTTGCGGCCCACTATCGAGACTCATTCTTGCGTCTTCTTTCACCCCAAACCGCCTCTCCCTACGCCTACTACCTCTACGACATCAAGAATGCCCGCTGCTTTAGCGAAGGACAGTGTCCCTCCTCCTCCGTCGGAGTCCGAGCCCTCGGCACTCACACTCTTGAGATCACGTTAGCCCATCCGATGCGGACCTTTCCCGCCCTTTTGACAAACGCCATTACCGACCCGATACGGCTCGATCTTATTTCAAAGGATCCCGACCACTGGACCGATCCGGGGCGACTCGTGGGCAATGGTCCCTTTGCTCTTTCGGCCTGGAACCACGATGCCTATCTCGAGCTGGTCCGAAAGGCGCCGGACCCCCGGCATCCGAACGCTATCTCCCGGATCGTCTTTCTGGTCATTCCCGAGCCGGTCACCCAGTTGACCCTCTTTGAGCAGCATCGCCTCGACATTGAAGGGATCCCGTCCTTCTACATCAAAAAATACCTCTCAAGCCCCATGCTTCGCCGCATTCCCCAACTCTCCACCCTTTACTACAGCATGAATCTTGCCCGTCCCCCCTTCGACAATCTCCATGTGCGCCGGGCTTTTGCCCTGGCCGTGGACCGAATCCGTCTCGAGAAGATATTTCTCTCGGCGCTTCCCTCCCTCTCCTCCTTCATTCCCCGGGGGCTTCCGGGCTACGATCCCGCCGCCGCCTATTCCTACGATCCCGCCGAAGCGCGCAGGGAGCTGGCGAAGGCGGGCTATCCCAGGGGGAAAGGCTTTCCCCGGGTGACGCTGGTCTTTCCCGAGGGAACCCAGAGCCGGATCCTGGCCTCCTACGTCCAGCAGAACCTCAAGGAGGTTCTGGGAATCACGATCGCGCTTCGCTCCCTGGAGTGGAAGGCCTTTCTGGCGGGGCTCGACTCCCATACGCCGGCCCTTTACCAGTCGGGCTGGATCGCCGACTATCCCGACGCGATGACCTTTCTCTCCCTCATGAGAAGCGGCTCCGGAAACAACCGGACCGGCTGGTCCGATCCGGCCTTCGACCGGCTTCTCGACCGGGCGATGCAGGCCGATTCCCGGACGAAAGCCGTCCTGTACGACCAGGCCCAGACCCTTCTTCTTCGGGAAGGCATTGTGGCGATTCCCCTGGCGCAGACGGTCACCAATCTCCTCGTTCCGCCCGAAATCCACGGATATTGGCACAATGCGATGGGGATGGACTCCCTCGTTAATGTCAGGAAGAAGTACCCGAAGACCTCGGGAATGTGATATCCTTTCTCCCTGTTATCGAGTCTTCGGGACGATCCCGATCTTACTGGCGCGTCTTTCGCACTCCCCACGTTGTGGGGGCATCTTTTTTCTTATATGGGGTATCTCTTGGCCTCTCTCAAGTCTCTCCCTGCCTCCGAGCGCTTCGAGGAGGACGTCCGGCAGTTTTGCCTGACCGGTCTCCAGACGGTCGAACTCGGACACGACAGCTCCGACTTCCGGGATCC
Organism: Nitrospirota bacterium; assembly: GCA_021801345.1. Classification (GTDB taxonomy): domain Bacteria; phylum Nitrospirota; class Leptospirillia; order Leptospirillales; family Leptospirillaceae; genus UBA4572. Next base: position 64,600 of record JAJYYA010000067.1, on the reverse strand, counting down.
TTTCGTCGATGCGGGGGTTTCGGTTTTCTTTTATGAGAGGAATATCTATACGCCGGTCGGGCAGAAGGAGATCGACGGTTTTCTGGCGACTGACCGGGGATTCTTCGTCGTCGAATGCAAGAATGTCTCGGGAGCGGTGACAGGAACGCTCAACGCCGCCTGGCAGGTCGGGCGCGAGCATATTCAGGTTCCGGGATCGGGACATTCAAACCCCCTGACCCAGATCAAGAACCGCATCGGTCCTCTGGCCTCCTTCCTTCGGGACAGGAAGGTTCCCTTTTTCCTCACCGGCATGATTGTCTTTCCCGACGACGCGAACCTCGACGGTCTGGCCGAAAGCGGGACGATCTCGATCCACGAGCCGGCCAACCGCGACCACAGCTATGTGGTGACGTGCGTGTCGAGGATCCCGGAAATCCTCGCGAAAATGCCCCCCGGCGTCGTCTCCGCGGAGGATGCGGCGCGAGTGGCAAAGCTTTTGGGTCTTGTTGTTCCGGATGCGGGGATGCCGGAGCGGAGGCTTCGCTTTCCGGTCGGAGGATTTGAGGATCTCTCCATCCTTCAGAACCAGCGCCTTCTCGAACGGAAGGTCTCCCAGATCCGGGAGAAGCTCTCCGTCGTTCCTGCCGAGCTTGCGAAGGCGCAGGAGGAGGCGATCGAGGCGGCCCGGTCGGTTCTTGCCGCCTCCCTTCCCGAGTCCCGGACAAAGTCCGCGCGCTCACCTAAAAACCTCTGGCTTCCGGCCGTGGCGAGTCTTCTTCTCATGCTTCTCATGTTCGGGACGATCAGCTGGTACTTCCAGAACCGCAAGGAGGTGCAGCTCATAAAGAAGCAAAACGAGGCGGAGCTGCTTCCCGAGCTTGTGGGGAAAGATCCCGAGGCTTCCCCCTACGCCATCTATCTCATGTTCTACGGCCGTCATCCACAGATTCCCATGGACACGGATCTTCTCTCTTTGGCCTACCCTCTTCGGACCCGGGAGAAGGCCAATGCGGATCCGGCCTTCCGGAAGAAGTTCCGGGAGCGGATCGATTCCGATCTGAAGCTCGTCGGGACCCTTTCCCGATTCAAGGTCTCCCTTTCGGCGACGCTCGTCCGGTACGACTCGCGCCATGACAGGTTCTTTCTCACCGGGATCCTGCCCGTCCGCCTTCCCGGACCCTCCGGAAGTCCCGGTCTCTTTCCCTCGAAGCAGATCGGGGTGGCCGCCCGCCTCGAATGCGCCTTCTGCGATGCCCAGGTGCTTCTCCGGGACTGGCCCCTTCCTGCGGCGATCTCTCCCCGGGGAATCTTTTTCTCCTTTCCCTATCCCCAGTCCGGGGTCTCGGAGATTATCGGGCAGGCTCCCTGCACCGGATGCGGACTTCCGGTGCACGTCAACCTCTGGATCTCGCCCCAGGACGTGGATGCCGGACGGACCTCAAGCGGCAAGCCCTATATCTCTCTTCTGGGGTCGGTCAAGGTTCTTTCGATCGTCCTCGACACCGACGGACGCGAACTCTACCGGAAGAATCCTCCCTCGATCTAGTGACGAAGAACGGAAAAATGCGGGCTGTGCCGCTTTTTCGGAGGACGTCCGGATCCTTAGCTGAAAATCCGTCCCGGACGGATTCTTCTAGGCCATCACTTTTTCCCTCATGCTGACCGAATCTCTCCGATTTGGGACAGGGTGTAGTCATCTCCGAACTGATTAAAGATTCCGCTTCTCTCCCCCCTTCCCGTCGCCTTTCGCCCAAAGCCGTTCCGCCACTCTTGTGAATCGTTTCCCGGGCTCCCCGTCGCCTCCTCCTGTTTTTCTCTTTTCGGCCGTTTCTCGTTTCCCGGATCAGAACTCTTCGCCCGCCGCGCCCGGATCCCTTTCGGGGCGACTCTCTTCCTGCGCCCTCTCCCCGGAGAGTTCCGAGAGTCTCCGGTCGACCTCCTGGAGAATGATCGGGGGAACTCCGGACTTCCGGTCGAGGTAGGTGCCCAAAAGATCCTTTTCAAAGACGGGATGGAAGTAGTCGACCGCGTTCTTGATCTGGGGGGAGAAAAGCTGCATCTGACTCCGGTCCCCCCGGGAGAGAGAGAGAGAGTAGACGAGTTTGAGCTGGTCCTTCAGATACTGGATCAGGGGGATAAAGTCGGTGTCTCCCGAGATCAGGACGGCGGCATCGTAATGGGGCATCTTGGCGATCATGTCGATGGTGATCCCGATGTCGACGCCTTTTTCTCCTTCGACGGTCCCCTGGTAGAGGATCCCCCCCTCCCTGTCTCGCTGGATCTCGCGGACCTTGTAGGGGCGCAGGACCAGTTGACCCACGTATTTGAACTCGAGAAAGGAGGTCCGCTTCTGGATGGCGTCGAAGACCTCCTCCTTGGCCCGGGCGAGAATCTCTCTCTGGTGACGATGCCAGCGCTGGGCCAGCGCGTCGATATGGGCCGCGTTCAGATCGGGAAATCGCTCCCCGTATTCGGCAAGGATCTCCGGGATGGCCCGTTCGTTGCGGTGAAAGGGTGTTGTGGCCTGGGTGTTGTACCAGTAGACCCGCACCAGCCGATGGGGAGTGCGCGTGCGTCGGGAGAGGATGTCGATGGCGTTCTGGAAAAAACTCTCCCAGAGAAAATGCTTCTCGTCGAGCCGGTACTCGGGAAGGTTTTGTCCGGTGGCCTTGAACCGGAACTTCTGGAGGTCGTTCTTGAAGTTTTGCCCATCGATGAAGACGACTGTTTTAAGGGTATCCATGGAATCCTTTCGAAGAGTGGCGTGAACGCCCGGAGAAGAGAGTGCCGGCGCCTATGGGGCCGGGAGGGGCAAAGGAGTAGTGCCCACGGGAGATCTTCCCCGGGAGAAGCAAAGAGTCGGTTTTCAAAAGAGAAGAGTCCGGCAGAGAAAGAAGCGTGAGCGTGCGGGGTCGGCGGGGGAGGTCTCCGGAGGAACGTCCGCCCCTCCGAAAATAGAAAGAGCCCCTAACCGGGGCTCCAACGTAAACTGGGTAAGTGGACATTTCGTCCGGGGGTGATTGTACCAAAAGGCGGGGGGCGACTGTCAAGGGTGCGTCTCCTCTCTTTTTGCGGGGGCGGACTTTCGGAAGAGAAGCGCCGTCCACACAAGGTCGGAGCGGCCGAGGCCATCCCCCGAGGTGTTCGAGACGAGAAGCGAAAGGCCGTTTTTGCGGGCCTCAAGGAGCGTCTCTCGGGGATCGACCGGATGCATGCCCCGGAGAGGCTCCTCCTTGACGTTCCGGAAGGTCAGGAAGAGATGGCCTCCCGGTGCCAAAAGGTTTGAGAGGCGGGAGAGCGCCCGGGGCCGGTCGGCGGCCGGAATGTGCATCCAGACGGCGGAGAGGAGGATCAGATCGAAGAAAGGGGGCACGGGTGGAAGGCCAGAGAGCTCCGGCAGGGTATCGTCGATCCAGAGGACGGAGGCGGCGGAGGCGTGTCTTGCGGCGAGTCTGCGCATCCCTTCGGAGGGTTCGACCGCGACCACATCGAGGCCTCTTTCGGCCAGGGCCCGGGCGTCCCGGCCCGATCCCGCCCCCACATCGAGGGCGCGCCCCTGGCGGGGAAGGAAGGGAAGAAGGATTCCGTGGAGACGGTCGAAGTCGAGGGAGTCGTAACGGGCGGAGAGGCTTTCGGCCTCCCTGTCGTAGAAGGCGATTGCGGGAGGGAGCCCTCCGGTCGTCACCGGCGGTCCTTTCCGGCCTTTTTGACGATCTCCTCCTGCTCCTTCCGGATCTGCTCCACCAGCCATTGGGTCAGATGCTTCTTGGAGGGATCTCCCGGCTCCGATAAGTGGACCCTGGCGTGGATCCGGGCCCCTTCCTCCCCTTCGGCCCCCATGCGCGAAAAGAGGCGGGAAAGAGGGCAGTTCTCGATGTCGGGAAGACGGAGATCCCCTCCCGTCATATGGGTCCATCGGTGGTAGGAAAGGCCTCCCAGGGCGGTGGTGATCTCTCCGGGGGTGAAGGGGAGGGTAAAGCCCCGGAGCCACTCGGGGACGGCCGTCGCCGGCATGGGTCGCGCCAGGGCATACCCCTGTCCGAAGGGGGCCCCCAGAATGGCCGCCGCTTCCACCATCGCCTTGTCTTCGAGTCCTTCCACGACGACGTCGCGCTCGAAGTCCTGACCCATGCGCACGATCGTTCCGATCATGCTGAGCGTGTGGAGGGGGGCGGTGCGGATGCGGCGCAGAAGTCCCTGGTCCACCTTGATGTTGTCGAAGGGAAGGGTCACGAGCCTCTGGAGGGAGCTAAATCCCGAGCCCAGATCGTCCATGGCGAGCTTGACGCCCAGGGAGACGAGACGCTCGATGGCCTGGTCCATCGTCTTCGGATCGATCTCGCTGTTTTCGAGGAGCTCGAGCGTCAGGCAGGCCGGCTCGACCTGGTGTCGGGAGAGAGCCTCCTCGATCCATGCCGGGCAGTTCGGATCCCTGAGGGTCCCCGGCGGAAGGTTGAGGGAGACGTCGAGAGAGAGACCCTCGGCCCGCCAGCGGGAGACCCACCCGAGAGCCTGGTCGAGGCCCTCCCGAAAGAGGCGGTCGAGCTCGGCGTCTCCCAGCGAGGGGAGAAAGAGTCCCGGAGCCACGACCTCTCCCCCGGGGCGAATGAGCCGGGCCAGTGCCTCGACCTTCACGACCTTGCCGGTGGAGAGGTTCACCACCGGCTGCATATACATCGAAAGCCCACCGGAGAAAAGCTCCTGTCGGTACTCCCTGGCCCGGGTCTCGGGAATGGCCGCCATCGGGGCCCGGGAAAGGGCCCAGAGGCGTTCCCAACGCTGGGTGAGCCCTCGGGAAAACTGGACGACCCAGTGGGAGTCGAACTGGTTGGGGTAGGCTCCGTAAAGGGAGAGAACCGCCTGGGCGCCCCCTTCGGGGTCGAGGATGGGAATCGAGATCCCCGAACGGATTCCGAGGGGGCGGACGACCTCCTGCCACATGCGGAGGCGATCGTCGCTTCGGTAGTTCGTGGTCCGCTGGACCTCCCGGCTTCTCCATGCGTGGCCGATCAGCCCCTGGCCCCGGGGATCGTTCGGGTCGGCAAGAGCCGCATAGGCTTTGTCCTGCATGATGGAGGCCCCTTCGCGCCCCCGGGGACCGGCACTGTTCTCCACGATGAACTGACCCTGGCTGTCGAGGCGCATGAGAAAAACGCACAAGATCCCGGGAAGGTCGCCGATCAGGGCGATCTCCTTCTCCCGGACATCGGTCCAGAGGGCGCACTGCTCCGGCAGGGGAGCAGAAAGAACGGAAAAGTAGCGCGACATGGTCTCGGTGGAGGCTCTGAGCTCCTCCTGAAGGTCGTCCTGGAGCCTGACCTCGTTGGACAGGAGAAGCCGGTAGCGGTCCCGGGCCGTCAGAAATGTCTGGCTCAGGTGTTCGGAGAGCAGGCGGCGGTAGGTCGCCATGGTCTGGGCCAGCATGGCGCCGTCGACGCCGTTTAGGGTATGAATCTCTCCGACCCTGCGCGCCCTCCCGACGAGTTCTTCCCGGGTTCTTTCCGGAGCGAAGAGAAAGGCCAGATGCGCCGACTGGGCCTGGGCGATCTTCTGGAGCCCCTCTTCGTCCTGGGCCGAGAGGATCCGTCGCGTATCGGGGTCCTCGTTTCCCTGGATCATGAAGGTTTCGATGAACTCGAGAATGACCTTCCGGATGTGCTCCTGGTGGCGGGTCAAAATCTCCCGGCTCTCGGGTCCGTAGGCGTCGAAGGAGGCTTCCAGCGCCGGGGTGGCGGGAATAAAGGATCCCAAGGCCCACCACTGGAGCCGGGAGGTCTTGTTGGACTTTGCCTGGTAGAGGGCCGCCTCCGCCTCCCTGAAGAGGCTCTCTCCCTCCTCTCCGCTCGAGGGATAGAGGGCGATCCCCATGCTCATCCCGAGGCTCACGACCGTGCCCTTGGGGACGGTGAAGGGGGATTCGACGGCCCGGTGGAGCCGGTCGAGAACGAGCGAGAGCTGGGAGACGGTTTTGTCGAGAGAAAGGTCCTCGATCAAAAGACCGAACTCGTCTCCGGAGAGTCGGGCGAGAAAGTCGCTCTGCCGGAGCTGGGAGGAGAGGCGCCTTGCGAATTCTTCGAGAATGCCGTCCCCGGCCTCCGTGCCAAGCGTTTCGTTGACGGGACGGAAGTCGTCGATGTCGAGGGTGCAGACGGCAAAGATCGTCCCCTTGCGGCGGGCGCGGGCAATCGCCCCGGCGACCGCCTGGTCGAAGCCCGCTCGGTTGGGAAGACGCGTCAGGGGGTCGTGGGAGAGCTGGCGTTCGATTTTTCTATGGGAGGCGTAGATGTTTGTAATGTCGAAGGCGATGAGAAGGATGTCGGGAGCCTCTCCCCGTTCGGGGGAAAGAAGGGCTCCGACGGCCTGCACAAAAAGAGTCTCCCCATTCTTCTTCCGGATCCGGAAGGTGCCGGAAGTGTTCGAATTCTTTACGACCTCATGAACGAGCCGGTCGAAGCGGTGAAGGGAGTCCCCGGCATCGACGAGGAGGCTGGCGGAGAGTCCTGCGATCTCGTCTGCGGCGTATCCCGCCATTTTGGAGAAGGCGGCGTTGCTTTTTTTGATCGAGTGGTCCGCTCCGAGGATCAGGACCCCGGCGGCCGAGGATTCGAGAATCGGGGGAAGCCCCCCTGCGGCCAGCGACTGCGGGGACGGAAAGAGGGAGAGAAGTGTCAGGGAGCGGTCCTCTCCTCGGAGCCGGGAGATCTTCACTTCCTTAGGGATGAGCGAGCCGTCGAAGCGCCGGAAGAGAGCCAATCCGTTCTCTCCGGGATGATCCGTCCGCGTGTCGAAGTTCGAGAGGGGCTGGCCGGAAATCCTGTCCCCGGGCTTGGCCAGGAGGCTCTCGAAGGCGGGATTGGCAAAAAGGATCTCTCCCGACTCTCCCGTGAGGCAAAGAGGCAGGGAGAGGTTTTCGAAGAGGGACACTCCGAAGGAGGCAAGAAGCTCATTGGGGGGAAGTTCGTGAGAAGAAGGGTTGTCAGGGGGCAATGAGTTCACGAGGCGACAACTCCAAAGATTAAAAATCTTCTGCGGGTGACCCCATCTTTAGGTTCTAAGAATCCTGTCCTCAGAGTCTACACGAATTGGATCCCGAGTCAAAGATCCCGATCTTCCCCCGCGAGTTCGCGAGGGGTTTGGCAAGATCCCAACGGGAGAGCACGTCCCCACTGATGGATCGCTTCTTCATGTTTTTATCGTTTTCTGTATCTTTGATCGGTTTTTGCGTGCTTCTTCAAAACAATAATTTTTAATTGATTGACAAAATTTTAATCTGGTGTACTCTAAGGCGAGAACCACGGGATCACTTGACCAATTGGACGTCTCTTCCGATGGCAAGGGGGTGCCTGAAAAGGGCGCCGGGCCTTCTTCTCCCCGCGTCCGGACCGCCCCCCGTGGCTCCTCTGACGATTGTCCTTTGGGCTCGCGAATGTGGGGGACTCCCATGGCGAAAAAGACTCCCTTCAGGCTCAACGAGATCAACCGGATTCTGACGGAGCTTCGGGATCTCCTGCCCGAGGCTCGCTTCGACTACGATGATCGGACGGGCGTCCTCGTTCGCGTGGTCTTAAACATCAGCGAAGACCCTCTTCGGGAGATCAATTTTTTCGACTCCCGCCCCCGCTCCTTTCCCACTCCCAACCTCCTCTGTCATCCCCCTCCCTCTTCGGGGAAAATCGGAAAAAGCTGAAATGACAGGATTTTATTCTGTTTTTTTAGAACTCCTGTTTGAAATATTTCCTCTTTTCGGATAGATTCTATAGCAATTGACTCTGCAGGAATTTCCTGCCGGCTCGAAGACGTCCGGTTCCCCTCGCTTTTGCGAAAGGTGGTCTTCATGGCAATCCATGTGCGCTCGCATCCTGTCTCTTTCCGTCTTCCGGCACTTTCCGCAACGCTCTTTTCTCTTTCCGCCTTGGTGGCGCTTTCCGGCTGTTCGAGCCTATCGACGCCCCCCGGGGGGCTGGGGGTCCCCCACCTCGAAGCCCGCTCCTCGACGAGTCGTCCGGTCTGGATCGACGCCCTTGGCCACTGGCAGAAGAAGCATCCGGAACACGAGTATTTTGTCGGAACGACCTCCAAGGAGCCCGACCAGGAGTCGGGGCGGACCGATGCCTACGAGAACGCCGTCCGGTCGATTGCGGAACGGATCGGCGAGCGGGCGAAGTCTCTCTATCAGGAGGCGAGCTCCCGCAACATGGATGCGACAGGTTCAGGCATGGACATGAGCGTGAGGCGGCGCGTGACCTCGCTCGTCAAGAACGAGGCCAGCGCGCGCATCTCGGGAGCTCGCGTCGAAGACTACTTCTGGCAGAAATTCTGGGAAAAGGACCAGGCGGATCAGGCTCCGTATTCCTTCTACAAGTACTACGTTCTTGTGGCTATCCGGAAGGATATTTACGACAGCCTTCTCCGGAAGTCGCTCGAAGGCGCTCGCCGGAACGCTTCCGACCCCGGTGTCCGCGCCCTTCTCGACAAGATGATCCATCAGTCGTCTTCTCCGTCGGCCTCCCCGTCGGCCCAATGACCCCTGCATTCCGGAGGTGTCCTGCATGCGTCAATTGATAAAATGGACCCGCAACACGCTCGTCCTGTCACTGGGGTCGGTATTCATCTCGACCGGCCTTCTCTTTCCCGCCGGAGAGGCCCACGCCGGAGGCAAATGGTGGAAGGACGGCCATGTCGACGGCTACTCCCAGAAGGATTACATGACGGCGATCGGCTACGGATCAACGCTTGGCCGGGCCCAGAAGGATGCGGCACGCAATATCGCCACCCAGCTCGACTCCAATATCAAATCGCAGTACGAACAGAGTTCAAACAGAAGCGGGATGACTGTTTCGAGAAACGTCAAGGATACTTTAGCCGTCAAGACCCACGCCAAGCTTTACGGTCTTAGGAACATCCGGGGCCGCTTCGTTTCAAGCCAGGGATCCTATGTGGCCGTCGTCGGGGTCAAGCGGTCGGATCTTGCCCGCTATCTCTCGGGACGGATCGGCAACCTGCGCGCCACGATCGACGGCTTGAACTCCGATCTCTCCGGAACCTCGGACCGGATGCGGCAGATCCATGATCTGGCCGGTCTGATCCGATCCAAGGAAAGGGCCGCCTTTTTCGATCGGGAGAGGGCGGTCGTGACCGGCGGAACCCCTTCGGACGCCTACAACGTCGAGCGCGACTACTCCCGTCTCGAAACCCTTCTGTCGAAGCACATGACGGTGAGCGTCTCCCTCCGGAACGGCTGCGGCGGCACCGACCGTTTTGTTCGCCATGTGGCCGGGGCGATTACCGATGCGGTGACCCGCATGGGCCTTCTCGTGGTTCCTTCCGGAGGTCAGATCGTGATCGGGGGAACGGTGAGCGCCCGGCCGATGGAGGCGGGCTTTTCTCGTCGATACAGCTACTACATTCTCCACTACGGACTGTCGATGGCCGCCCCTGACGGGACCATCTGGGGATCCCGCGTGGCCGAGCACAAGGTGGCGGCTCTGACGCCGAGCCAGGGCGAACTTCTGGCCGTGCGCCAGGTGGCGGACCGCGGAGTCGGGCCGCTTCTTTCCGCTCTCAGAAGCCGGCTCTTTCTCGATCCGAAAGACCCCCAGTTCGTGGCCTTCCCCTCCGACATGGGATCGTCTGCTGCGGCAACGGCCGCAGGAGCCTCCCTCTCCGGCCACCACTGCGACGATTTCGGGACCGGCGGAGGGGGAGGCGTGTCGTCGCCGGTCCTTTCCTCAGCGCCTTCTTCCCAGACGCCATTATCGCCGCCCTCCTTGAGAGCCGGCCTCGCTCCGGACCATGGCCGCGTGATCTTTTCCTCGCTTCCTCGCGGCGCGAGCGTCAGAATTAATAACATGAATCCCTTTACCAACTCCCTGAGCCATCTCTTAAACGCTTCTCTCGGCCAGACGCCCTTTTTCTACGATCTTCCGGTGGCTCGGATTGCGACGATGGGGATCGATGCGAACGGCAATCCGGTGACTCTTCAGAAGATGAGATCTGTCAACTATACATTCTGTTTTAGTTCTCAGGGGTTTTATGAAAAGTGCATCGGAGGCCTTGTCCGGCCCGGACAGGTCACCCGACTTCCTACCGTGACCCTGCGGCCGCAGCAGTAGACAGGACGAATCTCCGTTTCATAGGGGCTTTGGATTCGTTTGACGAGCAGGCTCCGGAAGGGTTCTCATCCGGAGCAAAGGCCCCCCAGGGGGCATAACATGAAAGGAGTTTCGATGAAGAAAATGGCATTCGCTCTGGCTGGAGCTCTCGCAGGGGCGTCCCTCGCACTCTCAGGATGTTCCTCTCTCCCCTCGCTTCCCAAGGGTCCCGAGGGGTACAAGCCCGTTGCAGAGTCCGATTCGAAGACGCCCGAATGGATCAACGGCATCGGGATGTGGAACGACAAGAAGGGAAACCGGAGTTCCACGTGGTTTGTGGCGAGCTCGCCGCAGGAGAACTCGCTCCAGGGGGCAAAGCACGACGCCTTTATCCGGGCCCAGAGAAAGGCCTCGGACCGGATCGGGGACCAGAACTGGAACCTGGTGGGGAACAAGGTCAAGAGACGGCTTAACGCCAATACGCAAACCATGATGCGCATCGAGGACCAGACGAAGACCCAGATCCGGCAGACCTCCCAGGGATGGCTCGTCGGCGGCGAGGAGTATCAGTACTACTGGATCGAGTACCAGGCCAAGCACCCCAACCGGGTTCCCGCCGATCAGCGGACCCTCTACCGGGCCTGGGCTCTTGTCCGATACTCGAAGCCCAACTGGGAGTGTTCGCGCCGGAACTCCCTCAAGATGCTTCCGATGATCGCCTCCAACCTGGGCGGCGAGCTCAAGTACAAGCACTTCGACCAGGCCAAGTTCTCCCAAGTTCTGAAGGATATCACAGACAAGAACCTCTCCCTGATCCCCGAAGGCGTCTGCACCGGCGGATAGTCTTCCTCGGAGACAGCAAACACGTCATGAAAGGGGCCTTCGGGCCCCTTTTTTTGTTCATTCACCCCCCGCTCACTCCTTAATACTACGCCCTCTCCTTCGTGTCGTGCACCTCGGTCAAGATCGACTCCATCCATTCGTAGATGTTGTGGCGAGAGATCTCCTCTCGCAGGATCCGGTTTCTTCCGGCGCGGATGGCAAGGGGCTCGCCCAGGGTGCGATGGAGGATCTCCGCCGCCCCCTCCGGATCGTAAGGATCGATGAGGACCGCGTCGCGCAATCCGTGGGCGGCCCCGGCGTGGCGGCTCAAAAAGAGGGTTCCTCCGGCCTCCTTCTGGGAGGCCAGATACTCCTTTGCGACCAGGTTCATCCCGTCGTTTGTCGATGTGACCAGGGCCCCGGCGGCAAGCCGGTAGAGCGGGGCCAGGGTCCGGTGGTCGACCGTCTCGTCGATGGTGACGATGGGGGGCAGCCCCCCCTGGGCCCAGCGGGCATTGGTCTTTTCGATGGCCTCGCGAACCTTGGCCTGGTAGTTCCGGTAGGGGGCGTGGGTGGTCCGGGTGGGCGGCGCGATCTGGAGAAGACGCAGCGATCCGATGTGCTCCGGGTAGCGCGTGAAAAGACGGTCGATGATCTCCATCCGCTTGAGGAAGCCCTTGGTGTAATCCATGCGGTCTACGGCAATGAGAAAGGGCGCCTCGGGATCCATCCCCGCCTTGCGAAGAAAGCTTCTGGCGAGAAGGGGACCCTCGGGGCTCTGAGCGAGGGATTCGAAGCGTCCGGGATCCACCCCGATGGGGTAGTCGCCCACATGGATGCGGCGCTCCCCCCAGATCACGGTGTTGCGGCGAATGCGGACCTCCTTGCCCAAAATCTCTCCGGCCGCTTCGAGGAAGCGGTCCCGGTAGAGGGGGGTCTGGAAGCCCAGGAGGTCGTGTTCGAGGAGTCCCCGGACGAGTTCGGCCCTTTCGGGAATCGCCTCGAGAAAGACCGGCCGGGGCCAGGGAATGTGCCAGAAGAAGGCGAGGGGCGGGACAGGGGAGGAGATCCGGGGCCTGAGGCGCTGTGCGACGAGGGCCAGCTGGTAGTCGTGGATGAAGACGAATCCGTTGTGCTGGTGTTGCAGGAGGGTCGACATGCGGTCGGCAAAGAGGGCGTTGACTCTCCTGTAGTTGTCGAAGTCTCCCTCCACGGAGAGGACCCGGCCGGGCTCTTCATGAAAGAGGGGCCAGAGGAGGTCGTTGGCGAACCTCTGGTAGCCGCTTGAAACTCGCTCGTCGGAAAGCGTGATCCTGTGGAGATCGTAGGAGGCCGGCTGCTCCGGAAGTCGGACGGTCAGAGGATCGGGGCCCAAAGAGGAGCGAAGGGCGACCCAGTCCCCTCCCGTCTGGAGAAGAAGCCGGTGAAGAGACTGGCTTACGCCACCGGCGGGGTAGCGAAGTCGTCCTCCCCCGGATACGGGTTTTTTGGCCTCCTCCCCCGATCGTTCGACCCAGACGACGGGTTCCCGGTGGGTGGCCACGAGGATCCGCCCGTCCCCGAAAAGGTGGCGGTAGAGGGAGGAGACCCCCTGGGCGGTGGCGATTTTTTGGCGGGAGCCCGGAGTTTTTGGGGAGTCTTTCATGGGCGGTCTCCAGTGTCGGGGAGAGTCATGGGAGCGACTCTTCGTTGTCGGATTTGAGAGGTCGAAAGGGGGATCTCTGCGGGGGGGCTCCAGCGCCTCCTCAGGGATCTGGCCCCAAAAAAGAGAACGGGGGTGAGAAGGAGGCTTCCCATGAGGGAGAAGACCTCTCGCGTCCCGATGAGGGATGTGAGAGGGGGAAAGAGGAGAATTCCGGCAAGAATGCCCAGCAGGAAGCCCACGCTCATGACGGTCAGGACCCGGGCCAAAAGTCTTGGCGGGGTCATGTGCTGGATCATGGTCTGGGAGAGGGGGCTGATCACATTGACGGCGGCGCCCCAGAAGAGAAAAAGGAGCAGGTCGAGGGAGAAGGAGTGGGTCTCGCCGACGGCGATGAAGAGGATGCCGGCCAGGGCGTATCCTCCGACGACGAAGGAGAGGGCGTTTCTGGGGGTGTAGACGGTCAGGAGAAGGGTCGAGAGAAGCATCCCCGCGCCGAAGGCCCCGGTCAGATCTCCGAATCCCTCTGCCCCCCGGGAGAGAACGTGGCGGGAGAGGACAAGCAGCATGATGTTGAGCGGTCCCGTCACAAGTCCGAAGAGGGTCATGAAGAGAAAGGCGGAAAGAAGCTTGCGGGGAGGGGCAAAAACGAATCGGACCCCCTCTGCGATTTCTTCGATCATTCCCTGTCGGCCAGGGCGGGTGGAGGGAGCGACAGCGAAACTCTGCGGTGTCTCCCGTTTTATGCGGATAGAAACGAGAAAGAACGCCGAGGCAAGAAAGGTGATCCCGGTGGCCAGCATCTCTCCCGAGGCGCTCCAGACGACGGCAAGGATCCCGGCGACGACAGGCCCGATCAGAAGGCCTGCCTGGCCGGTCGTCTGAAGGAGGGCATTGCCTCGAAGGAGCCTCTCCCGGGGGACGATGAGGGGGAGAACGGAGGAGAGCGCCGGGCCGAAGAGACCGCTGAGGGCCGAGATCAGGAAGACTAGAAGAAAGAGGACGGTGTGCGTGAGGAGGTGGAGTCCGGCAAGAATCGGGATGAAAAGAACGAGGAGCCCCCGGAGAATGTCCACTCCGATCATGATCCTTCTCTTGTCGTAGCGGTCGAGGAGAACCCCGCCTGGCCCTCCGAAGAGAAGGGGGGGCAAGGTCTGCAGGACCCCCACCACGACCATGTCGGTCACGTGGCGGGAGGACTGGGCCACGAACCACAAAAGGGCGATCCGATAGAGATTCTCGCCGGTCTGGGAGATGAACTGTCCGCAAAGCAGGAGGAAAAGGGGCCTGTCCATGGAGAAGAAGGCAAATGGAAAGCGGCTTGTTCCGGCATTTTGTGTCATGGGACCTCCTGAGGGTGAAATCTCTCTTTGTTCTGGAGGGAAGCAATCCCCGTGCCGGGGAAGATTTCTTGAAGAAGCTGTAAAAACCCCTCATTTAAAGTGTCACCCCAGGTAACAGCTCCGGGGAAACTGGTTCCTGAGGCACCAAAAATGGGAAGGGGGTCTCCGGAGCAAGCCCCCGCCTCCTTCTTTCACTGGATCTTCATGAAATGGGCGGTAAACGTTTGGGCCGGGACAGGCGTCCTGGGCCAAAGGATAGGGGATCGCTGATTTTGCGGGGCTGTCCGGGACAAGGAGGCCCGCACACTGCCCCTGACAGGAATCTCCTGAGTCGACGAGTTTTTTGAAAGGAGCGTGGGGTGTCTTTCTCTTAATTCTTTCCCCGAAAGCTCTCTCCGAGCGGGATCGAAGATCCTCCCCGAGATTCCCGATCTCCATTTGCGATTGCCGTTTCCCCTGCCATTTGCTAGGGTAGAGCGAGGCATCGAAAATAAAAGCGGCATCATTACACCACGGACAGGAGGACGGACAATGCGCATGGGAATGATCGGACTCGGACGCATGGGGGCCAACATGGTACGGCGGCTGGCCAAGGGAGGACACGAGATCGTCCTCTATAACCGGACTGCGGCCACGAGCGAGGCGCTCGCGAAGGAGACGGGGGCCCTCGCCACCACGACCCTCCCCGACTTCATCTCCCGGCTCGCCGCGCCGAGGATCGTCTGGCTCATGATCCCGGCGGCCGCGACGGACGAGACGATCTCCCGCATCGTGCCCCTCCTGTCACCGGGAGACATTCTCGTCGACGGGGGCAACTCCTTCTACCACGACGACATTCGTCGGGCGAAGGAGCTCGAGCAGAAGAAGATCCACTATGTCGACGTCGGAACGAGCGGCGGGGTCTGGGGCCTTGAGAGGGGCTACTGCCAGATGATCGGCGGCGAGAAAGAGATTGTGGCCCACATGGATCCGATCTTCCGGACGCTGGCCCCTGGCCGCGCTGCGGCTCCCCCCACGCCCGAGCGTGCCGGAAAAAAGCAAAAGAGCACCGCCGAGGAGGGATATCTCCACTGCGGCCCTGCCGGAGCCGGCCACTTCGTGAAGATGGTCCACAACGGGATCGAGTACGGGCTCATGGCGGCCTATGCCGAGGGGTTCAATATCTTGAAGAACGCCGGGATCGGGCAGGCCTCCCACGCGGTCGACGCCGAGACCGCCCCGCTCCGCCACCCCGAGCACTTCGTCTACGACATGCCGCTCGACGATATCTCCGAGCTCTGGCGGCGGGGTTCGGTCGTCGCTTCCTGGCTTCTGGATCTTTCCGCTTCGGAGCTGGCGAAGGATCCTGCCCTGTCCGCCTTCCACGGGCGGGTTTCGGACTCCGGCGAAGGGCGCTGGACGGTGGCGGCGGCTATCGAGGAAGGCGTTCCGGCCCCGGTTCTGGCGACCGCCCTCTTTGCCCGGTTTACCTCCCAGGGCCATGCCGACTTTGGCGACAAGATCCTCTCGGCCATGCGCCACGCCTTCGGTGGCCATCTCGAAAAGACCCCATAGTTTTTTTTCCGGCTCCCCGGGGCATCGGCTCCGGGCGGCCCAAGGGGCCAAACGGGAAGGGCTCTCCGCTCTTCCCGTTTTTTTGTTTGATTAAAGTGTCCGTTATTATGTTGTTTTCTCTTCCTTCCGTATCTTGTCTTTTTTTGTGCTCCCCCTGATAGCGCTCTTATTCTCTTCTATTGTCGAAGATTTTTCCCTCTTGACTCCTTTCCGGGTTGTTCGTTATTATGAACAACCGTGAACGTTATTTTTTGTCAGTCCTCTTTTTCGCACTCACCGTGCAAGGAGTTTTCATGGCCAAGGCGTTGTTAGCTCCGGACGACCGGTCCTTTATGACGTTGTCCGTGACCTCCCGCGGGCTGGTTCTTCCCGACCCCGGCCACGCCCTCCTTTTGGGCGATACCGTCTCCGAGGAGGAGGCTCTTTCCGATCTGGCGCAAAGGATCCGTCTTGCCAGAAATCCCACGATCTTCCCCGGACCGCTCGTCCTGTGGAAGAAGACGCCCGACTCGGCCCAGATGGCGGCGGCGGTCAAGAGGCTTTCGGTGGTCTCGGGCATGACGCTTATCCCCATGGCGGACTACCGGCCGAAGTACCCCAAGATCAACGCCGAGACGGAGATCAATCCGAGCCATCCCAACCTCACGATCTGGCACAACAAGATCGACCTCTGTCTCTTCGTGGGCGTTCACTGCCACTATGCCAACATTGCGCTCAAGATCATCCGGGGCGGGACCGATTGCTTCACCGTGGCCCTCTGCTCCTATGCGGGCGACGACGAGGCCCACCTGACCATCCGGGACCTGACGCCGCAGACGGTCCTTCGCCTGGCCAAGCGGCTCGAAAAATAAGCAAAACCACTTCGAACGAATCTGATGTTCGGAATAACGTTCCTTTCCCGGAGGGTCCGGATGAAGAACAAAGAACAGGAGCTTCGCGGGGCACTTTCGTCGACGGAAGGTCACGTCTTTCGCGTCTGGGTCGACGAGGACGGCAGGCCCCGGCTTCCCGAGGAGCTCCACCGGGCGATTCCCGAAGAGTTCTTTGTCAGGGTCTCCGCGCAGGAAAGTGCCGCCTGCCGTCCGTTTCTTCTGCTTTCGGGGCCGGAGGGGCTCTTCTTTGCCCGCTCCGCTTCTCGGCCGGACCGGTATCGTCCGCTTTCGGAAAGCCGTGAATACCCGCTCGACTTTCCCGTGATCCTGCTCGGAGGAGTCGTTTCGGGCACCGAATGGTTTACCGTCGACGCCTGATCTCCACTCTCGCGTACTGACCCTATATCAAGGAGTTCTCCCCCATGTCCACCCTGCGTCTTTCCCCCGGGCCGGCAGGCCTTCTTCCTCCGGCGGCAACAGCCATCGGCGTCACCCTTCCCCCGTCCGGATACGGCAACCTCCACGGCACCTCCGTCCCGGAGGAGGAGGTCCTCGAGTCCTCGGCCAGAGCCCTGGCCAATGCCAAGGTTCCGACCTTCTTTCCCGGGCCCATGGTTCTCTGGGAGTTCTCCGAGGAGTCGCGACGCGTGGCGGACGCCGTTCTCTCGGTGGCCGAGGGGAACAATATCAAGATCATCCCGATGCCCGACTACCGGCCGAAGTATCCCAAGATCGACCCCGAGACGGAGATCAATCCGAACCACCCCAATCTCACGATCTGGCACAACAAGATCGATGTCTGTCTTTTTGTGGGGGTCCACTGCCACTACTCGAACATCGCCCTCAAGATCATCCGGGGCGGAACCGCCTGCACCACCATCGCCCTCTGCTCCTATGCCGGAGACGAGGAGGCCGACATCACCGTCCGCGACCTCTCCGCCCCCAAGATCCTCGAGCTCGGACGGCTCATCAAAAAGATGAAGACGAACTCCCGGGGCTTCTGAGCGAGAGCTCATTGTTTTCTCCCCTCCGGACCTTCCCGGATCCATTCAAGACATGGATCAGAACAGTTTTTTCGCCCGGCAGAGGCTTTGGCTTCTGCCGGTTTTTTTTGCCCTCTCCCGGGATCCCTCCGTTTTGGGGTATGATGGGGCGGTCGGGAATGTGTCGAGGGGGGAGGGGGGAGGGTGATCCGTCTTTTCGAAAGCCACAGGATGGAGATTCTTGCGGAGGCCTTTATCGCCACACTGGAGGCGGAGGCCTCTCTCGGGGAGCTCGACCCGCTTCTTTCCCGCACCGTGATCCCCCAGAACCCCGTGACCGGTCGCTGGCTCTCCTTTTACCTGGCCCGAAAGACCGGCGTCTCGGCCTCCCTCGACCTTCCCCTGGCGGGGCGCTTCATCCGGGACTTCTTCGACCGCCTCCACGGCCCCCGGGCGGGAGGGCTCCACTTCGATCGGGAGACGCTCCTTCTCCGGATCGACGCCCTCCTTCCTTCCCTCCTCTCCGCTCCGGCCTTTGACGTGGTCGCCCGCTTTGCGGGTCGCGGGTCGGGAGAGCTCCGGCGCTACGACCTTGCCGCCCTCCTGGCCGATCTCTACGACCGCTCGATGATCTACCGTCCGGAGCTTCTTCTGGCCTGGGAGGAGAAGCAAGCCGGCCGCTTTGACGATCCGGACGGCCCGGACTCCTGGCAGGCCATCCTGTGGCGGGCTCTGGCGGGTCCCGATCGCCCCCTCCACCGCGCGAGGATGATGCTCCGTTTCCTCTCCGGGGAGGATCCTCTTCCCCCGGGGCTCCTTCCCTCCTCCCTGGCTCTCTTCGGCCTCACCGGGATGGCCCCCGTCGACCTTCGCTTCTTCCGGACCCTGGGCGAGCGCGACGGGTGCGAGGTCAGCCTGTTCTTCCTGAACCCCTCGAGAGAGTACTGGGGCGACATCGTTCGTTCACGGGTCCGGGAGCGGGCCCCCGAAAACGAGCGGTCCGCCCTCTCCGTCGGAGCCCCCCTTCTCTCCTCATGGGGCGGGGAGTTCCGGACGATCCACGACAGCCTCGCCGAGATTCCCGAGGGGAAGGGGCTCTTCTACGGGGAGAGCCCCGAGACCCTCCTCGGACATCTCCAGAACGATATCCTGACCCTCTTCGACCGGGGGGCGGAGGTCCGGGCGGGGAGGATCGAAAAACACCCCGTGGTCCCCTCCGACCGCTCGGTGGAGATCGTCGCCGCCACCAGTCGGGTGAGAGAGGTCGAGATGCTCCGGGATCGCCTCCTCGACCTTTTCTCCCGGGATCCCTCCCTTTGCCCGGAGGATGTCGTAGTTCTGGCCCCCGACATCGCGCCCTATGCCGGTATCGTCCGCTCCGTTTTTTCTCCGGGTTTTTCTCCGGGGGGAGGAGCCCCCGAAGGAGCCGGAGGCTCGGGGAGGCCGGAGTCCGGGGGGGATCCCCGGATCCCCTTCGTCGTCTCCGACCGCCGGGAGACCGACTCCTCTCCGGCCTTTCAGGCCCTCCTGCTCCTTCTCGCCCTTCCGGAGGAGCGGATCACCGTCCTCCACCTTCTCCGCCTCCTCTCTGTTCCCTCCGTCGCCTCCCGATTCGAGCTTGCGGGGATCCGGCCGGAGCGTCTGCGGGAGATCCTCTCCCTGGCGGGTTTTCGGTGGGGGAGAGACGAGGGGGACCGCCGGGAGCTGGCCCCTTCCGTCACCACCCATTCCTTCTTCTGGGGGCTCGACCGGCTTCTCCTGGGATACGCCTGCGGGCCGGGCGCGTTCCCCGGGGCTCTTCCGATGACTCCTGTGGCGATGGCCGAGGATGTGGCGGGGGAGGCGGCAGGAGGGCTCGCCCGCTTTCTCTGGGTGGTCGACCGGCATGTGGAGCGGATGAACTCCCCCCATCCGGCCTCCGAGTGGCCGGATCTCCTCCAAAGGACCCTCGATGCCTTCTTCGATCCCCGGGACAAGGATCCCGCCATCGCCCTTATCTTCGGGCTTCCCGAGAAGCTTGCCGCGGATTTTGCGCGGGCGGACTATCATGAGGAGATCTCCTCGTCGCTCGTCGGCCGCCATATCGCCAGATCGGCCGGCTCAGCCACCGGGCGGGACCGCTTCCTCTCGGGAGGGGTGACCTTCGGGCGCATGGTCCCCCTGCGCTCTCTCCCCTTCCGGGTGGTCTGTCTCTTGGGGCTCAACGACGGCGAGTTCCCCCGGATTTCCCACCCGCCCTCCTTCGACTGGCTGGCCGCCCGCCCCTGTCCCGGCGACCGCTCTCAGCGGGAGGACGACAGGACGCTCTTTCTCGAGGCCCTCCTGTCGGCCCGGGACGCCCTCTGGATGAGCTACCTCGGGCGGGAGAGCCGGGACGGGGCACGGCGGGATCCCTCCGTTCTCCTGAAGGAGCTTTTTGATGTGATCGGCGAAGGGTTTCGGACGGAGGAGGGAGGGGAGATTCTCGAGCAGATCACCCTCGACGCCCCGGTCGACCCCCTCTCGTCCGCCCACTTCAGTGCCACCGGAGATCCCCGGCTCCACAGCTTCTCGGGGAGGTGGCGGGCGGTCCTCGGGGAGGAGGGGGAGGGCGGAGTCCTTGCCCCCTCGCCGGTCTTCTGGGAGCCTTCTGTCCGTCTTCCTCCTCCGTCCCTTTCCCCCGAGGGGATCCGCCTTCGGGAGATGGAGTCCTTCTTCGAGAACCCGGCCCGGTTCTTCCTCCTGCGCCGCACGGGACTTCCCTCGCAGCGCCGGGAGATCCTCCTGCCCGAGGACGAGCCCTTCACCGCCGACATGCGGGAGCTTCTTTCCCTGGGAGCGGGCCAGGGGATCGAGAGCGGCGGGCTCCCCTGGCCGCCGCTTGGACCCCTGCAGGAGGAGGTGGCCAAGAGACGGCTTCGGCAACACCATGAGAGGCTGGACCGGACGGTAGATCTCGTGCCGGGGGGGAGGGCGACCACGGCCGAGGTCGCCCTGACCGTGAAAGGGGTGCGGATCGCGGGCCTCCTCGAGGGGCTTCGGATGAAGGCCGACGGCACGGAGTCCCTAGTCCTCGATCGCTGGCCCAAAAAACTCTACGCCTCGCATTTTGTCGGCGCCTACCTGCTCCACCTCGTGGCAAGCCGCTCTCGCCCAAACTATGGGGGGACCCTCCTCGCGGGCCGGGGAAAGCGTCAGAAGGGGGGCGAGGCCACCCCCGAGGTCTTCTGGTTCTGGCCGGCCGGGGGCGTCGACCGGCTGGAGTCCTTCGTGCGGGCCTTTCTCATTGCGCAGGAGAGACCTCTGGCCTTCGACCCCGAGATCTCCCTGGCCTACGTCGAGGCTCTGGTCAAGGCCAGAAAAGGAAAGTCTCCCGAGGGGAATGCCGAAGAAATCGCCCTGGCCGCCGCGACAAAGTCCTGGGATCGGGAGATTACCCCTTTTGCCCCCTCGGATGCCGCCTATCGGGATCCAAGGGTCTACCCTTCGTTCTGGAGCCGCCGGCTCTTTTTCGGCCGGCCCCTTCCCCGGGAGCGGGAGTTTGTCCGCTGGTCGGTGGTGCTTCTCCTTCCCCTCCTCCGCGCACGGGGAGAGATCCGCCTCGGGAAGGAGGAGCCGTGAGCGATTCTCCTCTCCTGTCCGGTCTCCGACCGGGGGTGACCATGATCGAGGCCTCCGCCGGGACCGGCAAGACCTTCGCCCTGACGCGCCTCTACCTCTCGGCGATCCTCGCGGGACACCCGGTCGAGCGGATCCTTGTCGTGACCTTTACGGAAGCCGCCACCGCAGAGCTTCGCGGGCGTCTTCGCACCCTCCTCTCCCGGGCCCGGGAGAAGGCCCGGGGAGGGCTTGTCACATCTGAGGAGGCCCTTCTCCTGAACGGGGTGAGCGCCGCCCACGAGAGGGCTCTCTCGGCGGCACTCTTCGACTTCGACCGGGCCCCCGTTGCGACGATCCACTCCTTCTGCCGAAGGATCCTCCGGGAGTACGCCTTCGAGTTCGAGGCGCCGTTCTCGCTCGAGCTCGAGACCGACGGCAAGAGCTTTCTCAAGAGAGCGGTCAGAGACGTCTGGCGCAGGAATGTCTACCGGGAAGAGCCCCGCATCGTCTGGCAGGTGGCAGGGCTCTTCCCGAACGGGCCGGAGGATCTTTCCCGGCTGGTTCGGCCGGGAGAGCTCCACCGGGAGATCCCTCCGGAGCCCGAGGGGATCCTGCTCGAAGAGAGCCGGGAGAGCTTCATTTCTGCCCGGTCGGCCTGGCTCTGCCGGGAGCCGGGGGAGATACTGGCCGCTGGCGCCCGTTGGCTCTCCGGACTCCCCGGGGAAGGAAAGAAGAAGCTGCCGCTCGCCGAGGAGCGCAAGCAGCGCAGTTTCATGCGGGAGAGGATCGCGGAGCTGTTCTCTCCTTTCCCCTCGCCCCCTGCAGGACACGGTCCCCAGGACGCCCCTCTCCTCGAGCTTCTCGAGCGGCAGTGCACCGATATCCCCGACCGGCCCAAAGAGCTCCTCCCCCTTCTGGACCTTCTCAAGGCGGCCGGCACTCTCTCCCGGTCCCTGCGCGGACACTTCCGGCGGGAGCTCTTGACCGAGCTTGCGACCACGGCCGTCCAAAGCCGCGAGAGGCAGGGGGTGGAGACCTTCGACGACATGATCGGACGGGTCGTGGCCGCCCTCGCGCGAGACGAAAGCGGCCGTCTTGCCCGCCTTCTCCGGGAGCGCTTCCCCGTGGCCTTCGTCGACGAGTTCCAGGATACCGACTTTGCCCAGTTCGCCATCTTCGGACGGATCTACGACCTCTTTACTCCGGGGCCGACGGAGGGGGCGAGCCTCGTCTTCGTGGGCGACCCCAAGCAGTCGATCTACCGGTTCCGGGGGGCCGATCTCCGGGCCTATGTGGAGGCCAGGCTGGCCGTCCGGGCAAAGGATGGGGAGGGGCTGTGCACGCTGGGCGTGAACTTCCGCTCCGACTGTCTCCACGTCGAGGCGACAAACGCTCTCTTCTCCCTCTCCTCCGACCCCTTCCTCTCCGGGGGGGAGATCCCGTTCGAGCCGGTCGTTGCAAGCCATAGCGGCCCCTCCGACTTTATCGACCACGCCTCTCCGGAGGGGGCACTGCTCCCTCCGGTTCTCTTTGCCACGGAAGAGAAGAAGGAGAGGTCGAGTTCCGCATGCTTCATCGGCCGGTGTGCCGACGAGATCCGCCGTCTGATGGGAGGGGAGGTTCTCCTTTGCAATGCCCGACTCCGGCCCGACGACATCTGCATTCTCGTCCGGACAAACAGCCATGCAAAACAGATTCTCGTGGCGCTCGAGGAGGAGGGGATCCCCGCCGTCTCCTATGCCGGGGGGAGCGTTCTGGAGACCGATCTGGCCTTCGACCTCGAGATGCTTCTTCTGGCCCTTCTCGATCCGGGCGATCGCCGGCAGATGCGCCTTGTCCTTTCCTCCCCCCTCTTCGGGGCCACGGCTACGGAGCTCGTTCGCCTCGACGCCTCGGCCGATCTCTGGAATGCCCGGATCGACCCGTTTTTCCGGACGGCGGAGGACTGGTTCCGGCTGGGGGCGATGGGGGCCTTGCGGCGCCTCTGCCTCGACTCGGGGATCTTCGCCCGTCTTCTGGCGTCGGGACCGGGCCGCTCCGGCCGCCGCCGGCTTACCGACCTTCTCCACCTGCTCGAGGTCGTCGAGGGGTTCGACCGGGACCGGCCTCCCATGGCCCTTGCGGTCGACCGCTACCTTGAGGCCCGCCGGGAAAAGGCGAAGAAGGGGGACGACGAGACCGCGCCCCGCCTCGACACCCTCGACGGGCGAGTGAGGATCCTGACCATCCACAAGGCCAAGGGGCTGGAGTTCCCGGTGGTGATCCTCCCCCTGGGGCTCCCCGAAGGCAAGGAGGACGAGCCTGAGGGGGAGGAGGACGAGGTCGAGGCCGAGGCCGAGGTTGGGTCTGAGACCGAGGCCGAGGATATGCGCCTTCTCTATGTGGCACTGACGCGGGCGATCCACCGGACCGTTGTCATGGTCCCCGCCCGCAAGCTCAAACAGTCGGCGCTGGCCAGGCTCTGGGGTCGGCCTCCCGGGGAGAAGATCCGGGGGAATGAGGCGGTGGAGTTTTATCAGGAGGCCTTTGAGAAGATGGTGGAGGCCCGTCCCGATCTCTTCGCCTGGCTTCCCCCGGGAGTGAGCCGGGAGAGAGTCTCGCTCCCGGAGTCGGAGGGTTTGACCCTTCTTCCGGCAAGGACCCTTCCCCGCCCGCTGCCCCCTTCCCGGAGGGTCGAGAGCTTCAGCTCCCTTCTCGCCGCCTCGCTGGCCCGTTCGCCGGAGGAGCCGGTGGCCGGGGGAGGTCGATCCGACGACGATCCCGGATCGGAGAGGATGGCCGAGGACACCCTTCCGGGCGGGCCTCTTTTCGGATCGCTCTTCCACCGGACCTTCGAGATCCTGCTCGGAGAGGAGCCGCGGGGGGGGCTTCCGCCCGATCCTTCCGCCGCCCTCGAGCGGGGGATCGCCGAGATGGCCGGAGAGCTGCGCGAGCGGACCGACTCCTTCCGGGAGGCGCTTCTCCCGCTCATGCACCAAACCCTCGACGCCGGTCTCTTTCCGGCTCCCGGGGAGCCTTCCGGATGGCTCAGATTTGGCCGGATCCTCTCCCTTTCCCGGGCGGTGGAGCGGGAGTTCCTTCTTCCGGTCTCGGGGGTCGCCGCCCGGGATCTCCTGCCCCTTCTCCTGCCGGAGGGGCCCCGTCTCGCCTTCGATCCGGTCCGGGGGTATCTCCGGGGCTTCGTGGACCTTCTCTTCCGCCACGAGGGAAGGAGCTACCTGCTCGACTACAAGACCAACAGGCTTCCCGGAGCCTCCGGCGCCGATCCCTATGCTCCGGAGGGTCTCGCCCGGGCCATGGCCCACCACCGCTACGACCTCCAGGGGCTCCTCTACACCCTCGCCGTCCACCGCCTCCTGGCCTTTTCCCATCCGGGGTACGACTACGACACTCACTTTGGCGGGGCTCTCTTTTTCTTCGTCCGGGGGGCGAGCCCCGCCGGCGGCGGGGTCCATCTCCTCCGGCCCGACCGGGAGACGGTCGAGGGGCTCTCCGCCCTCTTTTTCGGGGAGGGGCGATGAACGCCGACCGTCGTCTTCCGGGGGTTTCGGAGGCCGCCTCCCGATGGATCCTCGAGGCGATCTCCCGCGAGCGCCTCGCCTTCGTCGACCGGGCACTGGCAGGGACCCTTCTGCGGCTCCTGCCCCCCCTCGACCCCCTTTCGGCCGATCTCCTGGCCATCGGGGCGGCGCTTGCCTCCTCGGCCACCCGGGAGGGGCACAGCCTTCTCGATCTCGCCGGGGCGGGGGAGCCCTTCCCCGGCCTTCCGCTCCCTCCGGAGATCCCTCCCCGCCGGGAGTGGGGAGGGATCCTCTCGGGGCTTTTTCCTGTGGTGGGGAGTCCGACCCTTCCCGCCCCGCTCATCCTCGACCGGGAGGGGCTCTATCTCTATCGCTACTGGCAGGCCGAGCTCCGGGTGGCCGGGGCCCTCTCGGAGCGCCTTGAGGCGCTTCAAGACGGGGAGGTCGAGTCTCCCCGGGTCCGGGAGCTCCTCGCCGAAATCTTCCCCGGGGAGCCGGGAGAAGCGGGAGAGTCCCGAATGGCGGCCGAGAGGGCGCTTCGCCACAGGCTCCTCGTCGTGACGGGAGGTCCGGGGACGGGAAAGACCTGGACGGCTGCCCGGATCCTTCTTCTGTTCCAAAGGCTCGATCCCGGTCTCCGGGCGGTGACGGCCGCCCCCACGGGGAAGGCGGCTTCCCGCATGGCGGAGGCCCTCTCGGAGGTGCTGCCCGCCGACCTTGCCGTTCCCTCCATGACCCTCCATCGCCTCCTGGGGGCGGGAGTGCGGGGGGTGGCGCGCCGGGAGGGAGACTTTCTTCCCTGGGATCTGGTGCTGGTCGACGAGCTGTCGATGGTGGATCTGCTCCTCATGGAGACCCTCCTCTCCGCGCTCTCCCCCCGGGCGCGCCTTGTCCTGGTGGGGGACCGGGACCAGCTCTCCCCCGTGGGGGCCGGCGCGATCATGGGAGATCTCTGTTCGGCCCTCTCCTCCGGAGGGCCGGAGGGGGCAGGGGGGCTTGCCGTCCTCACGCGCAACTACCGGCAGCATGAGGCCGGTCTTCTGCAGGAGTTCTCCCGGGCGGTGGCGGAGGGGGACGGAGAGGGCGCCCTTCGCCTCTTCGAGCGGGGCGCTCCGGAGCTTGTCTTGCACCCCGTCTCCTCCGGGTGGCCGGAGGAGGTCCTCTTCGAGGGTTTTGCCCCTCTCGTCTCGGCCTCCTCCGACCGGGAGGCCCTGCGGCACCTGGGCTCCTTCATGGCGCTTTCCCCCTTCCGGGACGGGCCATTCGGGGCGCTCCGGGCGAACCGCCATGCGGAGCGGCTCTTCTCCCGCCGCCTGGGGCGAGGATCCGTGCATGCCCCGGCCTATACTCCGGCAATGGTGGTCAAAAACAGCTACGACACCGGCCTCATGAACGGGGATCTCGGGGTGTTTTCGGGAGAGCGCCTGATCTTTGCCGGGGGGAAAGAGGGCAAGGAGGATCTCCGGCTCTTCCCCCTGCGGATGGCTCCTCTCTGGGAGACGGCCTTCGTCATGACCGTCCACAAGAGCCAGGGCTCCGAGTTCGACCGGGTCCTTCTGCTTTTGGGGGGAGAGTCGCATCCCCTTCTGACGCGTCGTCTGCTCTATACCGCCGCGACCCGGGCCAGGAAGAGCCTCGCCGTCTGGGCCTCCCGCGAGAGCCTGCTTGGCATGGTGAAATCTGCCCCCGCCCGGGTCTCGGCCCTCAAGGATCGCCTCTCGGAGAGCCTCTGAATCCGTTTCGGCCGCGTCCTCGAATAGGCTATCGGGGACCCCTCGTGCGCTCATCCCGGTAGGCTCGCGTCGCAGGACGTTTTTGGACGGAGCTCCGGTGACGTTCGTCACGACAATCCTTTTCCGTCCTTTTTTATAATGGTCGAGGACGGGGTCGCCAGATCTGGCCTGCTGATTTCAAAAAAATGTGTTTTTTCTTCTTTAAAAATAATAATTAAAATTTTTAAAATGTTATTTTATTGTTTTAAAATAAATACTTATAAATATGTTTGACATGCACCAAAATAGTGTTAAAATGACATCATGAAACGGATGACGCTGCGCATGAATGAAGCGCTATACCAAATCATCAAGGAGCAGGCCACCCGGGAGCACCGTTCGATCCACGCGGAGATCCTCGTCGTGCTTGAGG
This sequence comes from Nitrospirota bacterium, assembly GCA_021801345.1. Classification (GTDB taxonomy): domain Bacteria; phylum Nitrospirota; class Leptospirillia; order Leptospirillales; family Leptospirillaceae; genus UBA4572. The sequence continues at coordinate 38,066 of JAJYYA010000067.1, read as the reverse complement.
GGTTCTTCGGCAAGGGCCGGACGGAAGGCACCCGGCCTTCGGAAGGGGAGGGCCGCACCTCCCCCAGGACGCGCTGAAGCGGAGATCCCGGCCGGGGGCCGGGAAAACACAAAACGCAGGGAACCTAACGTAAAAAGGGGACGAACGATGCTGGGTGACAAAGACATTAACAAGATTATCAACGCGGTTAAGGAATACAACGATCTTCTCGAAAAATCGTCGGTGGTGATGGACCGCCTTTCCGAGACGAAGAAGCAGTGGGACATTCTCCTGACCGACCGCGATGCCCTGAGGGCGGAGTCCGAGCGCATGAACCGCTTTATCGCCCAGTTCAAGGAAGACTACCAGAACTTCCATGCCCGCGAATCCCAGTGGGTGAACTCTGTGGCCGACCTCCATACCAAGCTCCAGTTCATGGTCGACGAACTCAATACCATTGTGAGCCATCACCGCCGGAACTCCGTTGAAGGCAGCGGCGTCATCAACTAGGGAACGGGACGCGTCTAAAACGGGAAGAACAGGTCTTCCCGATATCGAGGAGAAACGAGATGAAGCACAAAGTCCAGTCGCGGGCGAATTTTCCCGACGATGAAGTCATCCGGAAGGCCGGCCATGAAGACGGGCTGGCAGGACTTCCCTCCGGAAGCAGTTACGAGGCCGGCCCCTTCGAGAGGTCGATCATTGCCGCAGGCGAGTCCAAGATCAGCGAGATCTATGCACAGACGGCCGCAGAGCTTTCGACTCTCGAGGGAAAGACCAGCAATCTGGCCAACGCCTACGAGTCCAACCAGTACCGGCTCAAGGACGTCCTCGTCCGATACCGGAACCGGAAGGATGCCGTGGGTCGGGACGTGGTCATCCCGGTTCCCTATACGGTCCACTGGATGATTGTTCTTCTCCTTGCCATCGGCGAGTTCCCCCTGAACGTGGTGGTCTTCCGGATGTTCGGCGAGCCCGAGCTCATGACCTATGTGATGAGCATGACGCTCTCCCTGACGCTTCCGATCATCGGCGTCTTCCTGGGGCTCCAGATCCGGACCCTCGTGCCTCCCAAGATCGCCACCGCGATCATGATCGCCCTGGCTCCGACGACGGTGCTCGGCGCCCTGACGGCTCTTTCCTTTATCCGCAACATGTATGTGACCCTCCATGCCGAGCACAAGCTGGGTTCCGGCTCCGGCAACATGGTCTATGCCATGTTCGCCATCAACCTCCTGATCTTCATGGGCGCCTACATGGTCAGCTTCTTTGCCCACGACCAGGACTCGGAGCTCGACGCCCTTCATGTGGCGACGGTGCGGCTCGACAAGAAGCGCAGCAAGCTCAGGGAGCGACTGTCGGTCTCCATCTCCAAGACGAACGCCGTCATCCGTGCCGGGCGCGGGGAGGCGGAGCGGGTCATCTCCGACGTCACCTCCAAGATTGCCCTCTACCGGCAGGCCAACATGGCTTCGCGGGGCGGGACCGTGGCTCCGGCCTCCTTTTCAAGGAATCCCGAGTCTCCGACTCTCAAGCGCTGGTGGCCGGACTTCAGGCTTCCCGACGCGGCAGAGTCCGTCACCGGACATGTTCCCGGGGAGGGCTCTGAAAAGGACAAGCTTGAGTCTCGCGGGCGGATCACCTATTCTTCTACAGGGCGAAGCTAGCCGCGATATCAGGCCGGGAGATCTCTCCCGGCCCATCTTCAGGAACCGTTTCCCCGCCCCGGGTTCTGAGTGCGGGGGAGGCACGATCGACAACCGATAGCAGAGAAAGGAGAGGCGGGAGAGGCGCTATCCGCTCCGGGAACGACTCCGGGGATCCCGCACAGAAAGATGAAGTCATGGGGAGGGAGAGTTTTTCTGGGTCTGGGTCTGGGAGTCCTCGTGGGACTGGCCGCCCCCGCCCTTCCGGGAGCGTCCCTTTTCGGAGGGGGAGCCGGTTCGGGGGAGGCGTGGGGAGAGGAACCCGCTCCCGGACTTGACATTCTTGTCTTTGTCGACGAGACCGGGAGCACCGACCGGCAGTTTGATGTGTACCGCCGCTCCCTTCTCGACCGGATCGTGCCGGGTCTCCGGCAGGGAGACAGGCTCCGAGTGGTTCCCATCACCGACGACAACTCTCTGGTTTCGGAGTTCATGGCCGAGGGGACGCTCGCGCCCCGCCCCCCCTTCGACAGCCTCTCCGACAACGAACTCGACTACAAGGCCAAGGTCAAGGAGCTCGATGCCAAAGACGAGGCCGTTCGTCAGACTCTTCTGACGACGCTTAGGAAAAAACTTGCCAAGCCAGGAAAGTCAAAATATACCGATCTCTTCGGTGCCGCCCGCATGGCTTCGCAGCTCTTCTCTGCCGACAAGATGCGACCGGTGGCCGTCTTTCTCTCCGACATGCAGGAGGACCGGGGACGGTTCCGTTACCGCTCCATGACCTTCGACCGGAAGGATCTCTCTCGCGTCGAGAAGGCCTACGGCTTCCCCGACCTCAAGAACGTCTGCGTCTACGTCATCGGGACCCGCTCTCCCTCGATCGAGCGGACCCGGAAGATGACCTCTTTCTGGGAGGAGTATTTCAAGAAGTCCGGGGCCGACATCACCGCTTCCCAGATGGGGTCGATGCTGGTCAACTGGCCTCCTCCCGAGACCTGCGGCAAGCCCCGGGTCCTGTCCACCAACAAGTCCGGCTGGTTCGACAGGCTCAAGAAGCAGTTCTAGGAGCCCCCTTCCTGGGAGGGAGATCCTCTCAAAAGAGTGATCGGTTGGAGCCCCTTTGGCCCTTATGGGCGAAGGGGGCAACCTGTCGGACGAGGGTGCAGGAACAGGAAGGGAAAAGGAGCGGAAGGGCGAGATCTCGGCTGAAAGGACAAAGAATCTGCCGGGAGGATTATCCCGGGAAAACGCGGAATGGAGATGTCTCGGCACGGGAAACGGGTCCGGGCGCAAGCGGGGATGGGACATCTCGTTTACGAAGAAAACTCTGGGGTCGGGGGGCGAAGGTTATTCCCACGGATCGAAAACCTGGGCCCCGCATCCCCTAAGATCGTGTGTATTTCGCGTCACTACGATCAGGTTGCGGGAAACGGCCGTCGCCGCAATCAGGCTGTCGATGACAGGCAGCTTTCTCCCCCGGCTTTCGGCTTCCCCGGTTATCCGGTCCCATGTGCTTGCCACTTCGGCATCCACAGGGAGAATGCGACCTTCAATTCGTTCGAGAAGGTTCCGGTCGATCCATGCCTGGATCTGCTCTTTGCGTTCGTCCTCCGGCAGTTTCGACACCCCTTTCTGCAGTTCGCCCAACGTCAGCACGCTGAGAGGCGTCATCGGATCGCGTTCGTCCATCCAGCGGACCACTTTCGGTTCCGGATTCTTTCGAAGCAGTTGGAAAAGCACGCAAGTATCCACGAGATAACTCACAGGACGATCTCCCGGCCAAAATCCTCCCGATTCCGCTCGATTTCAAGATCCACTCCATGCAGGGGACCGGACCGGAAAAACGTGGACAGGGACTCCCTGGGCTCGGTCAGTGTGCGAAATTCCCGGACCGACAGGACGACCACGACAGGTTCCCCCCGCAAAGTGATCACCTGCGGACCCTGCTGCAAAGCCTGTTTGACAACGTCGCTCAAACGATTTTTCGCTTCCTGCAACGGCCACTGTGTCGACACGTGTGAACCTCCTCTGTCTAGATTGTCTAGATCTTTATGGCAGGCATTTTTTGTTTTGCAAAGAATGCGCATCGCCTCGATGGGAGATCAGGATCGGCGGGGTGGTTGACGGCCATAGATAGAAGGCATCGGGCGAGGGCAAGGCATTGCTGATTCTGACCGAAGCGGAATTCGACCGGACGCGAAGTTTCCGGGGAGGGAGGTGCGTCAACCATTTTGCCGAGCCAGTCAATCCCTTCCGGCGTTTTTGTAGGACGTCGTGGTTCGGTTTCGACGTGAGTCTTGTCGGGCGTCCACGCCTTCGCTGTCACTTCGCTTGCCCTTTGCCTCTTGGCTTCCTTTCGCCCGGAAGGTCGGACGTCTCCCCTTTGCCCGAAGCGTCTGTCGAGCGCCGACTATCGGGCTTTTTGGGCGACCTCCCCCATGATCTCCCGGGCCTTTGCAAGGATCTCTTCGAGGTGGGCGGGGCTTTTCTGGCTTTCGGCATAGATCTTGACGATCTCCTCCGTTCCGGAGGGCCGCACGGCAAACCACCCTCCCTCCGTCTCGACCTTCAGGCCCCCGATGGGAGCCCCGTTGCCTAACGCTGAGGTCAGGACCCGGGTGACGGGGTCGCCGGCCACGCTGTCGACGGACAGAGCCTCCGGAGTCAGAGCTCCCACGGCTTTTTTCAGGGGGCTGTCCGCCACGGCGTCGATTCTTTTGTAGAAGAAGGGGCCGAAGCGCTCCTCGAGCTCCCTGTAGGCCTGCCCGGGCTCGATGCCCGTGACCGCCGTCATCTCTGCCGCCGCCAGTGCGGGAACGATCCCGTCCTTGTCCGTTGTCCAGACGGTGCCGTCTCTTCTTAAAAAGGAGGCGCCGGCGCTCTCCTCCCCTCCGAAGCCCAGAGATCCTTCGAGAAGGCCTTCGACGAACCACTTGAACCCCACGGGGACCTCCACGAGCCTTCGGTCGAGTGAGGTCGCCACACGGTCGATCATCCGGCTTGAAACTAGGGTCTTGCCGACCCCGGCGGCCTTCGGCCACCCGGGTCGGTGGGAGAAGAGGTAGCTGACGAGAACCGCCAGGTAGTGGTTGGGGTTCATGAGCCCGGAAGAGGGAGAGACGATCCCGTGGCGGTCGCTGTCCGTGTCGCAGGCGGCGGCGATGTCGAATCGGGAGGCCATCCCGAGAAGTCCCGCCATGGCATAGGGGGAGGAGGGGTCCATGCGGATCTTTCCGTCGTGGTCGACCGGCATGAAGGCGAAGGTGGGATCGACCGTCTCCCGGACCACCGTGAGGGCAAGCCCGTACTTCTCCGCGATCCGCCCCCAGTAATGGACGGAGGCTCCTCCGAGGGGGTCGATGCCGATCCGGACGCCGGAGCGGGCGATCGTCTCCATGTCGAGTACATTTTGAAGGTCGTCGATGTAGGCGGAGAGAAAGTCCCGGCGCGAGACCGTGGGGGACCGGAGCGCCTGCGCGAAGGGGATCCGGCGCACTCCGGAGAGGTTGTCGGCGATGAGCCGGTTGGCGAGCGTTTCGATTTCCCGGGTAAGGGCCGGGTCGGCCGGACCTCCGGAGGGGGGGTTGTATTTGAACCCGCCGTCCCCGGGCGGGTTGTGGGAGGGGGTAATGACGATTCCGTCGGCCAGGTTCCGGGGCGGGGCCCCCGAAGAGGGGCGGTTGGCGGTGAGAATGGCGTGGCTGATCGCAGGCGTCGGTGTCGGTTCATCCCCTTTTGAGAGAACGGTCGTCACGTCGTGGGCGGCGAGCACCTCGAGCGCCGCGGCAAATGCCGGTCGGGAGAGGGCATGGGTATCGCATCCGACGAAGAGGGGGCCGTCGATGTTGCGGGCTTTGCGAAGACGGCAGATGGCTTCGGTGACGGCCAGAATATGGTCTTCGTTGAAGGAGGCGGTGGAGGATGAGCCCCGGTGTCCGGAGGTCCCGAAGGAGACTCTCTGTGCCGGATCGTCGGCGTCGGGGCGAAGGGCAAAAAAGTCGGTGACGAGGCCGGGGATGTCGATCGCCTGCCCGGGGGGCAGGGGTCGGCCTGCAAGCGGGCTAACCGGCATGGGAGACTCCTTTTTGGGGGGGGATGTGAGAGAGGATGTCCATCTCCAGAAGATCGGCGATATGGGCGACCGAGAGGTCGGGGGCCGGGTAGGCGGCCAGGATCGCCGGGTCTTCGGCATAGTGGCCCTGGCGGGGGAAGACGGTCGTGACCCGGTCCCCCCAGGCCTCCTTCAAGGCCGAAAGGATCTTCAGCTTGTCGTCGATCACGACGTAATGGTCCGCCGGATAGTGGGCCTCGATGTCGGCGGTCATCTCCTCCTTGTGGATGTAAATGAGGACGTGGCCACCGGCAGCCTTCCAAAGGCCCGAGCGTTCGATCTTGCGAGGCTGGAAGACGGCGTCGCCGTCTGAGAGGATGACGACCTGCCCCATGCGGTTAAGGTGGGCGATGACATCGAGCGCCTTGGGATGGAGGAGGGTCTCGAAGGGGTAGTCGACCATCCACGAGCTCATGCGCAGAATGCGGGGATCGTGGAGATCCTCCTCCCGATAGAGCTGGAGAGCGCCCAGATAGTCGGCGTAACCGATTTTCGACCAGCGGGCGAGGAAGATCTCCCAGTAGCGGGTTCGTGCCGCATGGCCGTGGTCCTCCTCAAGGTGTGCCACCAGAGCGCTCTGGAGGCGGTCGTTATCGAGGAGGGTGTTGTCGACGTCGAGGAGAAAGACCCGTTTATTGTTCAATGAGGGCTCCCTTGTTGTAAGGTCAGGCGTCCCTGAGCGTAAAATCGGAAAACTCGAATCCCGGAGCCACCGTGCAGGTGACGAGGCTATGCTCCCCTTCCGACCGGGCCCGCTGCCAGGCGCCGGCGGGAACGATCCCCACCAGGGAGTCGGTGTCGCCGGGGTCGCCAAGACGGATCGTCCGGCTCGACGTGGCGCCCTTGTCGGTCTCTTCGATTTCGAGAGAGAGGGCGGCGCCTCCGGCATGGTGCCAGATCTCGGTCGAGTCGACCCGGTGCCAGGCGGTCGGCTCTCCCCGGGGGATCAAAAAGAGGATCACGGTGACCGCCGACCGGCGAGCCCCTTCAAAGTCCTGTTCCCCGTCGTTTTTGCCCCCACAAGGCCGGGAAAGCCCCCCGGAGATCCCGGGGCGGATCACGGTCCGGAGGTCCCGGTAGATCTCCCGGTAGTAGCCGCCTTCGGGGTGGGGGCGGAGGGAGAGTCTCTCTGCGACCGATCGTGCCCCTTCAGAGAGGATCCTTCTGTCCTGCTCCTCCACGTTAGCCTTCGAAGGAGATCACGAGCTTGCCGGTGAACGCTCCCGACTCCAGCACGCGGAAAGCCTCGGAGGCCCCTGAAAAGGGAAAGACGCGTCCGATGTTGGGATGGAGGCCGTTTTTGGCGATGGCGGCATTCATGTTCTCAAAGTGATCCCGGTTCCCCACGTAGATCCCCGAGAGCTGGATCTGGCGGGAGAGGAGGGAGAAGATCGGGAGGCGGACCTCGCCTCCCGAGAGAACGCCGATGACGGCGACATGGCCCAGAGGACGCGTGGCGGAGAGAGAGCGAGGAAGGGTCTGGGCTCCCCCCACCTCCACGACATGGTCGACGCCCTGCCCTCCGGTCATGTCGAGCACCTCGCGTTCCCAGTCGGGGACTCGCTCCGTGTCGATGGCCCGGTCGACCCCCAGCGGAAGAACGCGGGCGATCTTTTCGGCGGAGCGGGAGATCAGGATGACGAAGGCCCCGGCCATCTTCGCAAACTGAAGGGCAAAGAGGCTTACGCCGCCGGTTCCCTGCACCAGGACGCTCTGGCCCGGGCGAAGGCGGGTGCGTTCGAAGAGGGCGTTCCATGCGGTGACGGCGGCGCAGGGGAGGGTCGCGCCTTCCTCGAAGGAGAGGGAGTCGGGCAGACGGACCAGCCCGGACTCGGGGAGGACTACGGTTTTGGCGAGCATGCCGTCGATGTCGCCTCCGAGGGCCCGGGGTCTGGGGGGAGGGGGGCCTTCGATCCAGGCCTGGTTAAAGATGGCTGCCACCCGGTCCCCGACTTTAAATCGGGTGACGCCCTCACCGGTTTCCCGGACCTCTCCGGCTCCGTCGGAGAGGGGGACAAGAGGAAGCCGGGCGTTGGGGTAGCGCCCTTTGAGCACGAGGAGATCACGGTAGTTGAGGGAGGCGGCCCGGAGGCGGACGGCCACCTCAAAGGGGCCCGGCCGGGGGTCCGGACGCGTGGAACGAACGAGGGAGCCGAACGCGGTGATTTCGTAGCAGTCCATGGGCAAACTCCTGACCGTGCGGGGGAGGTCCTTTTGAGGAAGGCGGAGCTCCTCTGTCGTGACGTCTTCCGAAAGCCTATCGAAAGGGATCCCGTGTTGCAACCGGAAAAGGGGCGCGAGGCAATCTTGCCCGTCAGGATCTTCCAAAAGGACGGTCGACGGTTTTTCAAGGCGCCCCTCTCGGCGATAAGAACGGGATCGGGACAGAGAGGCATGGTTCGGGACAGTTGTGATAGAATCGAAAAACGGCCCTCTTCCGGAGGGAGGGGCCGCGTCTTTCTCCCGATGGGACAATGGTCACTCTGGCGGTCAGGCCGGGCAGGTGTTGGGCTTATGCGAAAGGATTGTTCGTGACAGTGCGACAGTGGCTTTGGACTCCGGGCACGAAGGGAGGAAGGACGCGTTTTTCCTCCTTCCGTCCGCGGAGGGCCGGAGCCTTTCTGACCCTCGCCGTCCTTTTCCTTTTTTTCTTCGGGGGGGCCTCCGGGACGGCCCGGGCCTTCCACAAGGAGGACCGCCTCGGTCTTTCCCTTTTCGATACCCGAGAGCAGGCGCCCGAGATTCGTGCCCCGGATCTGTCCGGAAAGACTCTGAATCTCTCCGACTTTCGAGGCAAGGTGGTTCTTCTCAACTTCTGGGCCACCTGGTGCGACTCCTGTCGAGACGAGATCCCGGCCCTTCTTGCCCTGGAAAAAAGACTCGCCGGGGTTCCCTTCACGGTGGTGAGCGTGGCCATGGACCGGCAGACCGCCCATATTCTCCCCTTTGCGAAAAAATACGGGATCGACTATCCCGTCCTCGAAGGCCGCAGAGGGAAGGTCGACTCCCGCTACTTCGGGATGGGTCTTCCTCAGAGCTATGTCATCCGGGCCGACGGGTCGCTTCTCGGCCGGGTGATGGGGGCGCGGGCCTGGAACAGCCCGGACTTTGTCGACTATTTTAGAGCGCTGGCGGGATCCTCGAAGGGGGGGAAGGGATGAGAAGCCTCAGGGTGGGTCTGTTCCAGATGAATGCGGTGGTCGGGGATCTCGAGGGCAATACCGAGCGGATTCGCCGTCAGCTCGAGAGCCCCCTCGCACGGACGCTCGACATCGCCGCCTTTCCCGAGCTTGCCGTCACCGGGTACCCTCCGGAGGATCTCCTTCTCAAGCCGACCTTTCTCGAAAAGAATCGCCAGCTACTTTCCCGGCTCTTCGACGTGGCGCCAAATGTCCTGGTCATCGTGGGCTTCGTGGAGCAGGCCGACGATATCTACAATGCCGCGGCCATGCTCTACGGCGGGAAGATCGTCGGGATTCAGCGCAAGCAGTATCTTCCCAACTACGGAGTCTTCGACGAGAACCGCTACTTCCAGTCGGGAAGCTCGAACACCCTCGTCCGCTTCCGGAATACGACGATCGGGGTGAACATCTGCGAAGACATCTGGTACCCCAAGGGGCCGCTCTACCACCAGGCCCTCGACGGGGACGCCGAGGTGATCGTGAATCTCTCGGCCTCGCCCTTCCATGCGGGCAAGCGCGAGGTTCGGGAGTCGATGCTCAAGACCCGGGCCGCCGACAACGGGACCTACATCCTCTACACCAACCTCGTGGGGGGCCAAGACGAGCTCGTCTTCGACGGCCAGAGTCTGGTGATCGGTCCGGAGGGGGAGATCGAGTGCCGCGGGAAGGCCTTCGCCGAAGATCTCGTGGTGACGGAGATCGACGTCGATCGGGTCTTCGGTGTGAGGCTCCACGATCCGCGGCGGCGCAAGGAGAAGCTGGCGCGCCTCTACGGGGGCGATTGGGGCTCCTTTCCCCGGACCATGGTGACCCTCGACGGAAGCGGGGAGATCGGGGCGTCGAATCCCCGCCCCCTCGAACGGGGTCCCCTCAACGTTCCATTTTCCGATGTGGAGGAGGTCTACGAGGCTCTCGTGATGGGAGTCCGGGACTACGTGGGCAAGAACGGCCTTACCGATGTTCTGATCGGCATCTCAGGGGGGATCGACTCTGCGCTTGTGGCGGCCATCGCCGCCGACGCCCTGGGGCCTGCCCGGGTCCACGGGGTCTTCATGCCCTCGCTCTACACGAGCCTCGAGAGCCGGGAGGATGCCCAAGCCCTGGCCCAGGCCCTGGGCTTTCCCCTTGAGACGATCCCCATCGACACCCTCAGAAAAGGCTTCTCGGAGGCTCTGTCGCCCTTTTTTGTCAGCACCTCCGACGCCTCCTCCCCGGACACCACCGAGGAGAATCTCCAGCCCCGCATCCGGGGAATGCTTCTCATGGCCCTCTCCAACAAGTTCGGCCATCTGGTTCTCACCACCGGGAACAAGTCCGAGATGGGAGTGGGATACATGACCCTCTACGGCGACATGGCCGGCGGGTTTGCGGTCTTGAAGGACGTTCCGAAGACGGAGGTCTATGCCCTCTGCCGCCTGAGGAATACCCGGGGGCCAGGCCAGATCCCTCTGCGGATCCTCGAGAAAAAGCCCACGGCGGAGCTTCGCCCCAACCAGTTCGATACCGACAGCCTTCCCCCCTACGAGACGCTCGATCCGATCATGGCCGCCTACGTCGAGGAGGATCTGGGCTACGAGGAGATCGTGGGGCGGGGCTTTGCCCCCGAAGATGTCGCCCGGGTCATCCGGCTTGTCGACAAAAGCGAGTACAAACGTCGCCAGTCTCCTCCCGGGGTCAAGATCTCGCTCCGGGCGTTCGGGAAGGACTGGCGGCTTCCCATGACAAACCGGTTCAAGGGCGTTTAGCCCCAACAATAAGGACAGGAGTAAAAGGCGCGTGTCGACACTATCGATCGAAGAGGCCATCGAACGGATCAGAAACGGCAAGATGATTATCCTGTCCGACGACGAGGACCGTGAGAACGAGGGGGACTTCGTTATTGCCGCCCAGTTTGCGACCCCCGAGGCGATCAACTTCATGGCCAAGTACGGTCGGGGGCTCATCTGCATCACCCTGACCCAGGAGAAGGCCGAGGCGCTTCATCTCGACCCCATGACCTCGGTCAACGAGGCCTCCTTCGGGACCGACTTCACCATCTCGGTCGACGCCCGGGAGGGGATCTCCACCGGGATCTCGGCCTTCGATCGCGCCCACACCATCCAGCTCATGGTCCGTCCCGAGGCCTCTCCTTCGGACCTGGTCCGTCCGGGACATATCTTCCCGATCCGGGCCAAGCCCGGGGGGGTTCTCAAACGTGCCGGACAGACCGAAGGGTCGGTGGATCTCTCCCGGCTCGCCGGACTCATCCCTATGGGGGTGATCTGTGAAATCTTAAACGAAGATGGTACAATGGCGCGATTTCCCGATCTCCTGAAGGTCTCGCAGGAGCACGACATTCCCATTGCGACCGTCCGGGACCTCATCGCCTACCGCAAGCGGGAGGAGAAGCTTGTCACGGAGGTGGCCTCCGCCGATCTCCCGACGGAGTACGGGCACTTCCGTGCGGTGGTCTTCGAGGACATGGTGGGGACGGGCCCCCACATCGCCCTGGTGAAGGGAGAAATCGATCCGAAGGCTCCCACCCTCGTCCGGGTGCATTCGAGCTGCGTGACCGGGGACATCTTCCACTCGTACCGGTGCGACTGCGGAACCCAGCTCTCCGAGGCGCTCCGCATGATCGAGCGGGAGGGCCGGGGGGTCCTTCTCTACATGAACCAGGAGGGGAGGGGGATCGGCCTTGCCAACAAGATCAAGGCCTATCGTCTTCAGGAAGAGGGATACGACACGGTGGAGGCCAACCTGAAGCTCGGCTTCAAGGAGGATCTCCGGGACTATGGGCTGGGCGCTCAGATCCTCTGCCAGCTCGGCGCTTCGAAACTTCTTCTTTTGACGAACAATCCCCGGAAGATCGTGGGGCTCGAGGGGTATGGCCTCGAGATCGTCTCCCGGATCCCGATCGAGATCCCGGCCCGGGAGTCCAACAAGCGCTACCTGACCACCAAGCGCGACAAGCTCGGCCATATCCTCAACCATCTCTAACGACAAGGACGGACCCCGTCGTGAACACCCAAGAACTCGTGGCCCTGCCTCCCCCTCCGGGGGGATTCCGCTTTCTCGTGGCGGTGAGCCAGTACAACAGTCTCGTGACCGACCGCCTACTTTCGGGGGCGCTCGACACCTTTCGCTCCTTCGGAAACGAGGTGACCCAGGTTTCTGTAGTCCGGGTTCCCGGGGCGCTTGAGCTTCCCTTTGTCGCCTCCCGGGCGGCCGCATCGGGCGCCTATGACGGGATCCTGGCGCTCGGGTGCGTCATCCGGGGGGAGACGGGTCACTACGAGGCGGTGGTGGACGGGGTGACCCAGGGGCTGACTGCGGTCAATGCCCAGGGAGCGGTTCCTGTCGTCTTCGGGATCCTGACGACCGACACCCTGCTTCAGGCCCTGGATCGGGTGGGAGGCAAGGCCGGCCACAAGGGGGTCGAGGGCGCTACCACCCTTTACCAAATGGCTCGTCTCGCGGGTGCGATCGCTCCGGATTCCCGGGGGGGACGGACTTCGTGACCTCCGGACGGGAGACTCTGTCCTCCTCGCGGAAGCGCGCTCTCTCGTCTGCCCGGGGCAAGGTGCTCCAGCGGCTCTTCGCCGACGAGTACGACGCGCGCTCGACCGATGATCCCCTGACGAAGGATTTGATCGGCTGGGAGGGAGAGGATGCGATGGCCAACGCCTATGCCGATCGTCTCTACGCCGAGATCCGGTTCCGGCAGGCGGAGATCGATGCGGTGATCGTGGAGCTGGCCCGGGGGTGGAGTCTGGAGAGGCTTACGAGAGTCGACCGGAACATTCTCCGGATCGGTCTTTGCGAGATCCTCTTCGATCCGGAGGTGCCGTTTCGGGTTTCGGTTTTTGAGGCGCTCGATCTGGCCCACAGATACTCCGATCCGGAGGTCGTCTCCTTTATCAACGGGATCCTCCACGAGGCCGGGGTGCGCCATGCGCCCGGAAAGGGCCCCTACGATCCGGCTCCCGCCTCCGCCGCAAAGCCGTCCTCTCCCCCGGCACCAAGAGTGCCGAAGAAGCCCGCAGGAAAGGGGGGGGGGCCGTGAGCCGCTCGGGGCATCGCGCGTCCGGCCCTCAGGTCGGAAACACCGGCATCTCGGGCCTTGTCCTTCTCTGGGACGAGCCGCTCTTCGGAAGAGAACGGCCCCTCAGGATTTTTTCCCAGAGGGTCGGAGCGCCGCTCTCCCCCTCCCTCCTCTGGACGGACTACTGGTATTCGGGGCTAGTCTCCCGGACCCTGGCCCCCTTCTGGCGCAAGGAGCGAAAGCTTATCCCCCCGTCTTTTCTCTTTGTTCCAGCGGATGGCCCCTTTCCGGCGGGATTTGCTCTTCTGCCGTTCGAGGACGGGAAGCCCCTTGAGTGGGCCTCCCGTCTCTTCGATACGGTGGCGGGCTTGGGGTTGAACCCCGTCGTGCTCGACAGCGACTCTCTCGAGGAGGAGCTCAAGGCGCCGGTTCCCCAGGTCTCCCGAAACCTCCTCGACCGCCACGGGATCCGGCTTTATGTCTCCGATCCTTCAAGTCACCCCGCCACCCGGGAGATCCTCTCCTCCCTTCTGGAGTCCGTCTCGTGATCGACCGTTACTGCCGCACCCCGATGAAGGGCCTTTTTGAAACGGAACACCGCCTCAAGACATGGCTTGCCGTCGAGCGTGCCGCGGCCGGAATTCTCTCCCGCCACGGGAAGATCGATCCTCAGGGAGCAAAGGCGGTCATCGAGACTCCCGTGACGATCGACATCCCCCGGATGGAGGCGATCGAGGCCGAGACCCGCCATGACGTGATCGCATTTTTGACCATGATCTCGGAGCAGCTTCCGGAGAAGGGGCGTGCCGTCCTCCACTTCGGGATGACCTCGACCGACCTCGTCGACACGGCCCAGAACCTTCTCGTCCGGGATGCGCTCCATATCGTGGCCGACGAGATGCACCGCTTCGTCGGGATCCTCCGGGAAAAGGCGCTTCTTTACCGGGAAACCCTGATGGTGGGCCGCTCCCATGGGATTCACGGGGAGCCGATCGTCTTCGGACTCAAGTTTCTCTCCTGGTATGCGGAGTTTTCCCGGCATGCCGAACGTCTTTTGCGCGTCCGGGAGACGATGGCGGTGGGCAAGCTTTCCGGGGCCATGGGGACGGCCGTCAATATCGATCCCGCCCTGGAGGAGGAGATCCTGGGAAGCCTGGGTCTTTCCGTCGAGCCGGTGGCGACCCAGGTCGTTTCCCGGGATCGCCATGCCGAGCTCTTTTCTGTCCTGGCCGGGATCGGCTCCTCCCTCGAGCGGGTGGCGGTCGAGATCCGCCATCTCCAGCGCACCGAGGTGGGGGAGGCGGAGGAGCCGTTTCGCGCCGGACAGAAGGGGTCGTCCGCCATGCCGCACAAGAGGAATCCCGTGGGCTCGGAGAACATCACGGGGCTTGCGAGGCTTTTGCGCTCCTACTCCGTGGCGGCGCTCGAGAACGTGGCTCTCTGGCACGAGCGCGACATCAGCCACTCCTCGGTGGAGAGGGTCATCCTTCCCGACGCCTTCTGTCTCGTCGACTACATGCTCGACCGGATGGGGACGATCCTCCGGGACCTCGTGGTCTATCCGGAGCGCATGAAAAGGAACCTCGAGGCCTCCGGCGGGCTGGTCTTCTCCCAGAGCGTCCTGCTCGAGCTCGTGGACTTTGGCCTTCCGAGAGAGGAGGCCTACCGGGTCGTGCAGGATGCGGCGATGGCCACCTTCCGCGAGGGGGGGCAATTCCGGGAGCGCCTTCTGGCCCATCCGGACTTTCCGAAGGGGCAGGAGTGGTCAAAACGTCTTGACCGCGCCTTCGATCCCCTTCGTTTTACCCACAACGTGTCGGGGATCTACCGGCGGGTGCTGGGCGACGGCTTTGACAGCCGGGACGCCTCACCTGCGGGATCTCCCCGGGGAGAACGATAGCCCGTGGTCCAACCACCCGATGCCAAGCTCTACGAGGGCAAGGCAAAAATTCTTTACGCCACCACCGACCCCCGTGTCCTCGTCCAGGAGTTCAAGGACGACCTGACTGCCTTCAATGCACAGAAGAAGGGGACCTTTTTTGGGAAGGGCACTCTCAACTGCCAGATTTCGGCCGTCCTCTTCGAGCTCCTGGCCGGACAGGGTGTCCCGGTTCATTTTCGCTCCCTCGAGACGCCCCGGCGGATGCTGATCGACCGCCTGGAGATGGTTCCGCTCGAGGTCGTCGTAAGAAACCGCGTTGCCGGCTCCCTCGTCAAGAGGCTTGGGGTGCCCGAAGGGGAGGAGCTCTCCTTTCCCGTTGTCGAGTGGTACTACAAGCGCGACGACCTGGGGGATCCGATGGTGAACCGCGACCATATCCGGGTTCTGAAGCTGGCCTCCGACGCCGTCCTCGACCGTATCCGGGAGGTCGCACTTCGGACCAACGAGGTTCTTCTGCCCTTTTTCCGGGAGCGAGGTCTTCTTCTGGTGGACATGAAGCTCGAGTTCGGCTGGAACCCTTCCGGGGATCTGGTCCTGGGAGACGAGATCGACGGCGACACGAGCCGGCTCTGGGATGCGGAGACCGGTGAAAAGCTCGACAAGGACCGCTTTCGGATGGATCTGGGGTCGGTCAAGGACGGATACGAAAAAATCTATGAAAGGGTGGTGGGCCATGCCAGCTCCTCGTGAGAGCTCCCGGGTCCGGGTGACGATCATCGTAAGAATCCGAGAAGGGGTTCTCGATCCCCAGGGGGAGGCGGTCCGGCAAGCCCTGGTCGACATGGGCCACGACACGGTCGAGGATGTCCGGATCGGCAAGGTCGTTGAGGTTGTCCTTCCCTCGGGGACCGGCCTTCCGGAGTTGGCCCGTGAGTGGTGCGAACGGCTTCTTGCCAACCCCGTCGTCGAACGCTATGAGATCGTCTCCATCGAACCCGTTTAGGGCGATGGAGGGATCTTGTTCCGGACGCTGGTCTCCGGAGAGAAAGGAGGGGATTTGAACGGTTCGCCAGGATTTTTCCGGCTCTGGATCGGACGCCTCTTCTGGGGAGGGGTCGTCATGCTCCCGCTCGCGGTCCTCTTTTTCGTCCTTCTGATGGTGGAGGCCGAACGCCGGGGGCTTGACCATTCCCGGACCGTTCTCGAGTCTGCGGAAAGCCTCCTCTCCTCGGCCATGATCTCCGGTCACCCGGAGACCGTGCCCCAGGCGATCAGCCGCCTCTCCACGGCGACGGGTGCGGTCATCGTCCTTCTCAGAAACGATGGCTCCTCTGCCTACTCCGATCAGAAGGCGCTCGATCACATCAAGGCCTATACCGCCGTTCCCGATGCCTGGCGCAATACCCTTCACTCTCCCGACGTTTTTCCCTGGCCGTCGACGGCCGTTCCCGAACGGCTGGCCCACGAAGTCGACCGCATCTTTGCCGAAAAGAACGGCCATCTTGTGGCCGATCTCCACGGGATGGCAAGTCCCATCGCTCTGCACGGCGGCTATGCCGTCTGGAGTCGGGCCATCCACAACCATACTGCCTGCGCCCGCTGTCACGGATTCGACAGCGAGGTGCTGGGACACTGGGTCGTCATCTCCCGCGTGGTGCCGGTCTCCGCCCATGCCGGACGGATCCTGTGGGGGTTCTGGCCCCTTCCCCAGATCAACCAGACGATCATCTTCGGGGGGACGGCGGGCCTCGTAGTCTTCTCGCTTCTTTTTGTTTCGGCGATCGAGAGCTTCTTTCTAAAGAGGGCGCTCCGTCCGAAGGCACCCAAGAAGAAGGCCGCAGGCAAAAGCTCCGGGGAAAAAGGGGCCGGAGCCGTCGTTCATGAGGCGGCCTTACCTGCCCCCGGTTCGGATGAGCCCGATCTTACCGTGAGCTACGAAGGCTGGCAGGAGCTCCACACCCGCCTTGAGACCCTAGACCACTCGATCGTGGCGTTGGCGGAAGAGATTCCTCGGCCGGGTATCCTGCCCACAGACCACAAGGAGTCGGGCGAGGTGGTGGAGGTTCATGTCTCCCTCTCGGAGATGCTTGCCGACTGGAGCGACCGCTTTGAGATGGCCTTGCAGGAGCTTGAGTCCCATCCTTTGGCCAAGAGCGATGCGATCTTGCTCCGATTCATCGAAAAGGCGCGGGAGTTTCGCGCCCAGGCCGTCTCCTATGTCGATGTCGCCAACTCCGAAAAGGAACCGGACTCCTTCGGTGTCCTCAAGGCTCCTTTCTTTGAGGTTTTAAGCGAGGAGCACAAGGAGTGGACCGATCGTCTGCGAGCCGTTCTCGGCCATCTTCACGCCGAGATCCGGGCGATGGAGGGGGTGACCAAGACGGGGATCAAGCGCACGGAACCTCCTCGCGAGCAGACGGAAAAGGAGAGGGACCCCGCCAACGCCCTATCCAAGGGGAAGTCCTAGGAGGTTAGGTTTTCTGTTTTTTTCGCCGGAGAAGGCCGCAGAAGCCCTTCTCGAAGAGCGGGAAGCGTGAGTCAGTCAGCAACCACATAAGGACCGGGAACCCCGGTCCTTTTTTTCGTTAAGGGGAGGGGGCGTGGCCTCAGAAAATCCGGTTCTTCTTATTCATTGCGGCACGGGATCGGAGATTGATCCTGCCACGCGGGAGTTTTTTGGAGCGCTTCTGCCCGAACTCTCCCGCCTTCTCCGGAGCATGAAGGCTCTCGATCTTGCGGTGGAGTGTGTCAGCCGGCTCGAGGCGTCCGGGCTCTTTAATGCCGGCCGGGGGGCGATCGCCCAGAGCGACGGAGAGGTGCGCCGGGATGCCGGAATGATGGACGGAGCGTCGATGAAGGCCCTGGGGATAAGCCAGGTTCGGGGTGTGCCGAAAATGGCCCGACTTGTGGCGGCACTTCATGGAAAAAGCGCCCATGTGCACCTTGCCGGGTCGATGGTCGAGCAGTGGGCGAAAAAAAATGGCTGGCCGGAGGCGGGGACGGGGGGGGAGAGCGGTTCCGACCCCACGCGCCTCTGGAGCGAGGAAGGCGGGACAGGCTCCGGGACGGTCGGCTGCGTTGTTCGCGACAGTGCCGGCCATCTTGCCGCCGTCACCTCGACCGGAGGCATCGGGCGGATGTGGCCCGGACGAATCGGCGACAGTCCGATCGTGGGAGGCGGCTTCTACGCCGACGATACCCTCGGGGCCATCTCCATGACCGGAGTGGGGGAGGCGATCCTGACCTCCGGCGGAGGGGTGGCCCTGCTCGTGGCCCTTTCTTTAACGCCTTTGTGTTCTGGGGCCGAGGCGCTCTCCTCTCGGGCACTTGATCGGCTCCGGCAGATCCAGAACCGCTTCTCTGCCGAGACGGGGTGTGTGGGGATAGGCAGGGGCGAGCCCTTCTTTGCCCATACCTCGCCCCGCATGATCCGGGGGGTTGTGACCCTTGACCGATTTCTTGTGGCAGACCGGGCCTGACCCGATGGACTCGGAGCAACGAGGCCCAAAATCAATGGCGTTGAGTTGGAGCATGTTCGGACCTTATAATAAAAAGAACGGCCGGACGGCCGCTCCGGAATCCCGGTGCTGTCCGGACCGATCACCGGACAGGAGACTCCCATGCCCCATCCCCTCTTCGAATACGATCCTTCCGAGGATATCGAAATTCCCTATGCCGAACTCAAGACAGACGGCCCCGACTGTCCTTTTTGCGGGGAGCCGACGATGCTCGTCGACGGGGATTTTGTCTGCATCGACTGCAATGGCGGCTGGTACGGTCCCGAGATCGGGTGATTTCGGGATCGGACTGTCTTGACTTGCCCCGCCGTCATGCGTAACATCCAAGATCGAAAAACCTTGGGGTCCTTCGGGGTCTTTCTCCTCCCGTCAAATCCGAAATGCGTCTTTTTTTCGTCATTTGCCCCCGTAGCTCAGGTGGACAGAGCAGAGGTTTCCTAAACCTTTGGCCGGGTGTTCGAGTCACCCCGGGGGCACCACCTTATTCTCTGATGCTCCCAGCGAAATCGTTGACTGCTGTGAATACCGCTGACGACACAAAGAAAGAGTCCTATGGAACCCTTCTCGATCGGTCCCGTCCATCCGGAGGAGGCAAGATCTTTGCTCGATGTGCAGAGAGAGAGCTTTGCCGGGTACCGTGATCTTTTCAAAACGCAGGTCTGGACAAATGAGACGGTCGACGAATTTTTAGCAGAGCTTCCCTCCGTGAGCGTGTTTGTCGCTCGCGACGCTACCGGTCAGATTGTCGGAGCCGTCCGTGGTCGAAATGTTGAAGGAGTCTGGGGTGTCAGAAAACTCTGTGTTTCTCCGAGGGTTCAATCGAAGGGGGTGGGAAGGTCTCTGATGAGAGCCATTGAGGAGGCTGTGCCTCCGGGATGTCACAAAATCTCCGTCTGTACTATGCTTGTCCTGGGTCAGAACGTCCGGTTTTTCCTGTCGATGGGATACGAGCCTGAGTCGCTGATGCCGGATCACTACAATCGACTTCATCTGATCTGTTTTCGCAAGATGGTCCCACCCTTGCAGCCTGCCCCGGTGTGAGGGGACGACAATGTCGTCTTTACATCTTGACCTGTCGGACGATTTCTCGTATCTTATCTAGGCCTCAATCACACCGATCGCGGGAATAGCTCAGCGGTAGAGCATCGCCTTGCCAAGGCGAGGGTCGCGGGTTCGAATCCCGTTTCCCGCTCCAGTATTTTTCCCTGAACCCCTTTTGAGTCCTGAAAATATACTGTCGTCACCTGTCGTCTTTTGTCGTCTCCCGTAACCCTCTTTTTCTTTCTCCGGGTGACAAAACGGGACAGAGAAACCCCCTCGTTTGTCACCCGACTGTCAATGGCAACGATCCCCCGCTCTGTCTGGAGCTATTCCTGTTCGCTTATGGCCCTTTGTCGCAGGCTCGTAATGTCTCTCAAAGGTGGGGTGCCAAACATCCGACTATATTCTCGGCTAAACTGGGAAGGGCTTTCATAACCTACCCGGAAGGCTGCCGTTCCTGCATCAAGGCGATCAGCCATCATCAATCGTCTCGCCTCCTGCAGACGCAGCTGTTTCTGAAATTGCAAGGGACTAAAAGCGGTCATTGCCCGAAAATGATGATGAAAGGTAGAGTTGCTCATCCCCGCCATTTTTGCAAGGTGGTCAATGCTGAGGGGTTCTCTAAAGTGAACCTTTAACCAGTCGATCGCTCGCGCAATCTGATGGCTCTGGCTTCCGGCCAAAGCGATCTGTCTCAACCGGCTTCCTTGCTCCCCTACGAGCAATCGGTAAAGGATTTCTCGCTGAATGATAGGGGCCAAGATGGGAATGTCCTTTTCTTCGGAAAGGAGGTCGAGCAATCGCAAAAAGGCATCGATCAACGGGCGGGTAACTTTTCCTGTTGCCATGCCGCGGTTCGATTGCTGCATTTCTGGCTTTGGGAGATGGCTATCAGCCATCATTTGTGCTACCTCTTGAAGGTCGAGCTTGAGTTTGAGTCCTAGGTAGGGCTTCTCCCGGCTGGCGCTGGTGATCTCCACGATCGTAGGAAGATGGACGGAGGTGATCAGATAATGCTGTGCGTCGTAGACGTAAATATCGTCTTCGAGAAGGACTCGTTTGGACCCTTGTGCAATCAGGCAGAGGCTTGGTTCGTACATCCCGCTGATCGGTCCGCTCGGCGCCTCCCTTCGGAACAGGGAGAGGCCTAAAATGGCAGTCGTGAACACCTCCTTGCCTTCGGTCCATTGAGCAATGCTTTCCCCAAGTCTTTTTATGGGGTGGTCTGTCGAGTCATTTTCTATCTCTTTTAATTTAAATGTGTTTTTCATTAATTCCTCCTTTTTGTATCGTATATGACTTCCCGTCCCATGGCAACCCTCTTTTATGTATTCCTACTTTTAGGCAATAAAATAGCAGGATTGGTCTACCAGGCCTTTAAGGAGTGATGGTAGGGTAAGTCCAAGAGAAGGGACGTTCCCGGGAAGCTCTTTTCGGGAAGGCTGATCGATCGTGTGGAAGACCTTCTTTTTGCCCGTTCTTTGGCGTCCATGGGGGGACGGGTATAAAACGAGGCAGGGTATGCCGGCAACCTTTAGCGAAAGGAGAGCGCATTCTCCAGATCCCTGGCAAAAATGACAGGAGAATGGGACTGTGCGCGAAAAGTGATGAAAAAACGTCAACTGGGAAAGAGCGGGCTCGAAGTCTCGGCCCTCGGCCTTGGCTGCATGGGCATGAGCTTTTCCTATGGTCCTCCGAAGGACAAAAGCGACATGATCTCCCTCCTTAGGAGTGCGGTGGATCGCGGGATTACCTTTTTTGATACGGCGGAAGTCTACGGGCCATTTACCAATGAAGAACTTTTGGGAGAGGCCCTTGCTCCGGTTCGTGACAGGGTTGTGATCGCAACCAAGTTTGGCTTCGATACCCGTGTCGACCCCCGCTCCGTTACAGGGTCCGGACCCGTTTTAAACAGTCGCCCGGAGCATATAAAAGAGGTGGCCGAGGCCTCTCTGCGGCGTCTTAGGACCGACGTCATCGATCTGTTCTACCAGCACCGGGTTGACCCGGATGTTCCGATCGAAGATGTGGCCGAGGCCGTCAAGGACCTCATTCGGGAGGGAAAGGTTCGCTACTTCGGTTTATCCGAAGCCGGTATCAAAACGATCGAGCGTGCCCATGCCGTATTGCCTGTGGCGGCAGTCCAAAACGAGTACTCGCTCTGGTTTCGGCGCCCGGAAGAGGGGCTCCTGCAAACATTGGAACGACTGGGGATCGGACTTGTTTCTTACAGTCCATTGGGAAGGGGGTTCCTGACCGGTACGATCAGTCCAACCACCACATTTGACGAGAACGACTTCCGAAGATCGCTCCCGAGGTTTACTGCGGAGGCAATGAAGGCCAATCAGGCGCTGATTTTCCTGATCCAAAAGATCTCAGCCCAAAAGAAATCAACCCCCGCCAGGATTGCCCTGGCTTGGCTATTGGCCCAAAAACCGTGGATCGTCCCCATCCCTGGGACGACGAAGCTCACCCGGCTCGACGAAAATATTGGGGCCGTTTCGCTCGAGCTGAGCCCTGAGGATCTTCGCGAGATCAATGCTGCCGCCGCCCAGATCCCCGTCGAGGGAGATCGTTACCCGGAGACTGTCGAGAACATGACCGGCCGCTAATGTGACTTTAACGAAAAAGGAGCATGACCATGTACAATGCCAAGTCCTATTCTGCCGTTTCCCCCGCCTCTCCTCTGGCCTTCAAGACAATCCCCCGAAGGGATCTCACGGACCGTGACGTGCAGATCGAGATTCTCTACTGTGGGGTCTGTCACTCCGATCTTCACACAGTGCGGGACGAGTGGAACAGCGTCATGCCAACGGTGTACCCCGTCGTTCCCGGTCATGAGATTGTCGGAAAGGTGACAAAAGTAGGGTCTGCGGTAACGACCTTCAAGCAGGGCGATCTGGTGGGTGTGGGATGTCTTGTGGACTCGGACATGAGTTGTCCCAACTGCCGAGATCACCTGGAACAGCTCTGTCCAAACGGGGTTTTTACCTATAACTCTCCGGATAAACATTTAGGCGGAGTGACCTATGGCGGATACTCGGAGAGCATTGTCGTTGACGAGCACTTTGTCCTTCGCGTTCCGTCCAATCTAAACCTTGCTGGAGTCGCCCCCTTGCTCTGCGCAGGAATCACGACGTATTCACCTATGCGTCGCTGGGGAAATATCCAAGGAAAAAAAGTGGGAGTGGTCGGACTCGGAGGTTTGGGGCACATGGGAGTCAAGTTTGCCCGAGCATTTGGAGCACATGTCGTGGTCTTTACCACCTCTCCCCGAAAAAAAGAGGATGCGCTCCGCCTCGGGGCTCATGACGTCATTCTGTCCACAAGCCCCGAAGAGATGCAAAAACATGCGGGGAGTTTCAACTTTATTTTAGACACCATCTCTGCCGATCACGACATCAACGCCTATCTCCATATGCTCGGACGAGACGGAAATATCACACTCGTCGGGGCTCCGGAGAAGCCGCTCCCCGTTTTTGCCTTCTCCCTTCTGTTCGGACGCCGCAGTCTCTCGGGATCGATCATTGGGGGACTCAAGGAGACTCAGGAGATGCTCGACTTCTGCGGAGCGCACGCTATAACCGCCGACGTGGAGGTCATCCCGATCCAGGAAATCAACAAAGCTTACGAGAGACTGGTGACGTCTGATGTGAAGTATCGCTTCTCCATCGACATGGCCTCCCTCAACGCCGAATAACGAAAAATCCGAGAGCTGAGGCTCAGGATAAAAACGGATGGCAATGGGGAAAACCGATTGCTATTCATCGCTTTTTTGTCTTGTTAAATGCATTGCCTGAGGTTTGAGGAAGGGGGGATATTGTCAGGAAAACGCTTCTGGCCACTGACTCGTTTGTGCCCCTTTCTCAGGCACCCTGGGTGAAGGCTCCCAAGAAACGCTTCTTAAACGTAAGGTTCGGCCTTGGAAAAGGTAAAGCTTGCGGCTTGCGCACAATCGGCGACAGGCTGGGAACTCGGACCGCCAGAAGCGAAACGCTTTGGGATTGCTTCCTGCAGGGAGAAGGGAAGGTCAATTGCGCGAATCCTTTGCCTCCAGAATGTCGACCCCCTGATCGGCAATCCCGGGAATGAGAACGGTGACAGAGGATGTGCCGGAGTCGGAGATCGTCGAAGCGGTATCGTTTGAAGAGCCCGAGGAGGCGCTTTGGGTGCCAGTGGCAGGAGCATCAAAGGAGAAGGAGGAGGGGGGGGCTGGAGCCGGAGCGCCCGTACTGGGTCCGGTGCCGTCATCGGAGCCTGTGGCCGGAGAGTTCGCGACGATAATATCGATGGTCGGGGGAGTTGTTCCCTGAAAGGGGCTGCTCAAGGTGTTTGACGAGGTCGAGGGGGTAAATGTGGTAATCGTCTGTGTTCCCGAACCGCTTTCCGAGGGGGTGGTGATCGTTGTGGGCTGAGAGGATGTGACTTGCGTTGTCGTCGGTGTCGAGGAAGGTCCGGCGCCCCCTTCCGATGGCGTGGTCTCCGTCGTCGAGGATGTTGTTTCTGTCGAGGAAAGGGGCGTGGAAGACGATGTGGTGGAGGATGTCTGAGTTCCCCCCTGGGAAGGTTCGGTCACCGAGATCGTTGAGGAAGAGGAATCGGGCGAGCTTGTCGACCCTGAGGAGGGGGTTTCTCCTGCCCCATCTGTCTGGGCGGGGGATGTGGTGGATGTGACCGGAAGGGGTGTCGGATTGGGCGGCGTCGTCTGCTGTTCGCGATTGAAGTCGGCGTGGGGATTCGTGTTGTTGTCCGATGCGTGAGTGACGGAGAGGGATGTGTCGCTCCCGGAATTCGGAGCGGTGGCGTGCGTGCCGTCGGGGTTCGACGGATCGGTGTCCGCTAAAGGGGTGGTGCGGGAGAGACTCGGGTGTGGTGGATGAGTAAGATCGGATCCCGTGGAGCTCTGCCCGGATCCGGAGTCGCTGCCCTCATTCTGGGTGTGGGCAGTTGTCTGCCCGGTCGATTTTCCGCTCTGAGAGCTTTTGGACTGGGAGTTCGTGTGATCTCCTGCCGTGTTTTTTGAAGAGTCAAAGGAGGAGCCCCGGGTGGAAGATCCTCCCTCCTGGGCGTTATTGTCGCTGGTGCTCGATTTTGGTTTTCCCTGTGATTCAGAGTTC
This sequence comes from Nitrospirota bacterium, assembly GCA_021801345.1. Classification (GTDB taxonomy): domain Bacteria; phylum Nitrospirota; class Leptospirillia; order Leptospirillales; family Leptospirillaceae; genus UBA4572. Next base: position 13,563 of record JAJYYA010000067.1, on the reverse strand, counting down.
TGGTGCGATCGGGAGGATTCCTGCGAGCCTGTATATGTGGCCCAGAGAGGGGTTTCAGAAGAGCTGCTTTGGGAGTTCGACGATCCGTTTCCGGTCTTGGAAGCGACATGGGTATTTGTGTGTTCATGAGAGGTTTGGGAAGAGGTCGGAGCATTTTGGTGATTCGTCTGGGGGGATGAGGGGAGGGGGGCGCCCTTCCCCTGATGGGGATGGGCGTCTGCCCCTTTGGGGGCGATTCCGAGGGAGAGAAGTCCCGAGAGAAAAACGGTGACAAGACTGAACCGGGGGGTTCCCTTTATTTTAGGTGTTCTGTTGCGGTCTTTCGCCATGGGGCACATTCCTCAAGAGGTCCTTCCCGATTTTCGACGGCAGATCTGACGGGAGAGTCTGCATTAACCTGATTGATTTTATCGTTCTTTGTTTGTTTGTCAATACAAGAGAGGCTCCATTGCTTCGGAGGCGGGGCCCAAAAACTGAGACAGGGACTTCCGTCAATACTTGACGGCGATAGAGAGCCATCCTTGGATCGGAATTTCCCCCTGGGAGATGTTCTCTCCCGTCAGTGCCGGAATCGAAGGGCCGAGCGTGGCGACCGGAAGCGGTCCTACCGGAATTGCCACATCGAGTTTCATATAGAGGTGGGAAGCGTTCAGTGAGACTTCGACCCCCGGCCCCATGGCGTTATAGGTTCCGCCTGATCCCGACACCTCGCCCAAATCAAAAAAGAGGGACTCCGAGAGGTCGCCCAGTCTTGTCGGTGTATTTCGAGACAAACTCAAGGAGGCGCTGTCGAGGTTGTTTCCGAATAGCGAGGCCGTCGGAAGAGCCCGGACATTGCCCATGCCCCCGAGGGTGGCCTGGAGCATGGGGTCGAGCAGCCCCCCCATCGCTTCCTGATCCACAGTGGTCAAGATAAAAGCATAGACCTTTGAGAGGTTGAGCCGGAAGGTCCCCGTGAGATCGGCATAATCGCGAACCCCGTCCGTTGTCGTGGCAAATCCCGTGGATGGACTTGACCCCGCCCCCTGAATAAGGTCGTAGGCCGTATCGGAAAGATCGAAGCTCAGGACGACGTTCCGGAGATTGATAAAGCCGTTGAGGTCGAGGGTGCCCCCCGGGACCTGGCGGAGGTTTTGGGCGGTGGGGGAGTAGGTATCCTGGAAGGCTTTCCAGAATCCCATCTCCTTGATGAAAAGAGATCTGTCCTGACGTTCGATCAGGGCCTGCTGGCTCCAGAGGTCCCCCCCGAAGCTGTCACCGGCAATTCCCAGTGCCGCTTGCTGGGCGGCGTTTGGGCCTTGTCCCCAGGGGGAGTATCCTCGCCCGATCACATAGTTCATCGCATTGAGATCGATTCCTGCCCGGGTTGTGAGGCTCCCGGGCAGCGAGTAGGAGAGGGTCGCCGAGTTCAATCCTCCGAAGCTTGTCGAGGCGTTGAGGCTTAGTAGCCCTCCGGCAGTTCCGGCATTGTTGATGACCCCAGTGAAGGTCGGGACGACCGCTCCCGTGGGTGCGTAGCCGTAGTTGTCCACTTCGACTTGGCTTCCTTCGAAGAGCGGGGTCGGGGTGATGTGGAGAAGGAGATTTTCAAACTCGGGTCCGGAGACCGGCTCCATGATCTCTTGGGAGCGAGGGGTGACCTTCTCGTCGCTCACAGAGGTATTGAGTGCCTGGGTGGATAGAATCGAGCCGTTCCGGAACTCGTCGAGGGAGGAGGCGGGGGCCGTTTGACCGGAAGGGGCGAGAAGTCCGACCTGCGACCTTGCCACAAGGGCGTTTCGGATGTTGCGAAGGAGCTGGACCGGGACCTGGACCCGATAGGTGTCATGGGAGGCGATCGAGATGGTCATGGGTTTCCAGAACAGCGACTCCGAGTGGCTGGCGACTAAGAGCGCGATCTCCTGGGCGAAGGGGTTTTTCAGGTCGAAAACAAGTTTTGCCACATAGAGGACGATGCTTCGACGAATACTGTGGCTCCAGTGGGGATCTTTTGTGTGAATGATGAAACGGATCCCCCGGGAGTAGCCGTGGGCGGCGTCGAAGTGGACAGGGCGGGGATAGACGGCGGCGCTGAAGATGGCGTCGGCGCGCTTGAACCCTGTGACCTGGCTGATCTGGTAGAGCCTCTTGGCAAGGACGGATGAGTCCATGATCGAGTCGGGCGGCAGCGGGATGGCTTTTTTGAGAAACATTTGCTGTGATCGGTTTCCTCCATTATATCGGATCGCCGCCACCCTGTAGTCGAGGTGGCCCTGTTTGACAGCCCGAATGAGGCGCCTTTCGAGCCAGTTCAATCTCTCCTTCGAGACCCGGATCTTGTAGAGTGTGGGATGTAGGCGCCTGACATGAAGGTGCATCTCCTCGTTCCCGAGAAAGCGGATGGTGGTGTCGAGGATGGCAAATTCCTCCATTGTCGGGTGGGGGTAGGCCCGTTTGGCGACTTTGGCGGCAACGCGCCGCCTGAAGTCTTTTCTCCAATTCTTCTTTGTGATCTTGACTGTGAAGACAATGTCATGGCGGTAGCGAAGGTCGTGGCGAGGAGTCTCCGTGTGCGCCCGCCCGGAAATGGGAGGGGCAGGAGGGATGCATCTCAGAGGGGAGATTTCCGGCTGGCCGGGAGGGCAGGGAAGGGTCTCCTCCATGGGGTCGGCCAAAATCTTCTCCGGTTGGAGGAGCGCCTCCCCGGTGAGGAAGAAGAGAAGAGGAACGGTTGCCATAAACGGCCGCAAAAAATTCTGGAGAACCTTGGGGTCGATCAATCGCACCCTCTGCGCGAGCCAGAAAGGAATGAGGCAAAAGGCGTGTCATCACCGGTTAAAGAGGCGAAGAAGGGTCTTTTGCCCGAGGGGGAAAAAAGGGTCGGGAGGAGGGGACTTCGGAGATTTGTTGTCGCCCCTTCGGGAGAAAGGGCGACACGGGGCAGATCGATCTTTTTAAAACGACGCATGACTCTCCTGGATAGTGTTCTCAGGCAGGATAGGGCTACGAGATGAGACTGGGACGAACTCCTCGGCCGGCTCTCTCGGTGTGAAAAAATCTTCTGGGCGTGAGAATTCTGGTCCCATAATCTCACACATTACAGGATAAGAGATCAAGACTCAACAGTTCGATTCCAAAAGTTTTCAATGATTTTTCATCAGTAAAAACTTATTATTTTTTGTTTGATTTTTTCAGGCTGGGAAGGAGAATCTCGTTCCCAGAAATCAAGGGGATGCTATTTTTCAGGCAGGGCAAAGGTCTCTCTTTGTGGGACGTTGTCACAATTTGGGTAGAATGTGCCCTCGAGAAAGACGTGCCGGCGAGAATCAGACCCCTACTTCTCCAAGGCTGTCCGAGGACAGCGTCTTTTTGGCTTTCGCAAGACACGGCGAGCGTCATTTTCTTGGCCTGTAGCTTTTCGGAGCAGTTCCGGGATCTTCGCGGGAATTTCTTTTCTTTCTGAGAATGAGTCTTTTTAGAAGATGAGGGGATATCGGGAGAAAATGTGATTTTTCTGAGGAGAACTTCAGGGAAAGTTATTTTTTTTACTTCAATTAAACATCATTGGTTAAATGTAAAATGAGGTAGTCTTACTGTTTTCAGGTCTTTTGGATGAAAGAATTTAGAAAGAGTCAGAAACAGAGACTATCTTTTTTTTTTTTCTTGTTTTATCCTGTCGGGGATAGGTGGACAGAACTTTATATTATTTTTGACAGATGCAGAAAGACTCACTCACCCTTCTTCAAGGAGATCGTTCATGAACAAAACGGAGCTCATCGAAAAGGTCGCAAAGTCTTCAAAACTTTCCAAGAAGGATGTCCATTCTGTTGTTGATGGATTCCTCAAGTCCATCGAAGCCTCGATGAAAAAGGGCGAGAAGGTGACGATCGTTGGATTCGGGACCTTTGGAACCGTTCAGCGCAAGGCTCGGACTGGCCGCAATCCGAAGACTGGCAAAGAGATCAAGATTGCCGCGAAGACCGCTCCGAAGTTCTCCCCCGGGAAGGCCCTTCGTGAGTCCGTGAACTCCAAGGCGGCCCCCAAGAAGAAGTAGTCTTTTTATCGAAACGTTTCAAGGGGGTTGGAGCTGAAAGGCTCTAATCCCCTTTTTTTTCGGATCACCTTTCCGTCGCGCCTTTTCGGCATATCTGAGATCTCTGTGTGCGACCGATCAGCCTCTTTCCTGCTTTCCTGAGTTCTCCTTTTGTTCTTTCCAAACGGATCTTTCGACAACAAGAAGACAGCGCCCTCTTTTCCCATAACACATTGACTTGCGACCCCGAGTCGATTATCGGGATCCTGACAGGATCGAAGGGATCTTGAGAAGGAGAAAAAGTCCTCCGGTCAGGAGGATCGTCGGAAGTGTGACGCCTGTAGACTCCAGTGCGTGGGGAATGAGCAGCGGGGCGGCATAGTAGAAGAGTGCACCGGAAATCAGGGCCACCCAGCCGGCAGGATTGGCCTTCTGATCCTCCCAGTAGAGGGAGTCAGGCGGCTGGGCGAAGGGATTTTTCGCTTGGAGTCGCTTCCGGAAAAGGACCTCCGTCAAGACAAGGCTCCACAGGGGGACAAAAATTCCTCCAATCGTTGTGAGAAAGTCGGTGAAAAAACCGATGAAGCTTCCAAAGAAGAGCGGGATAAAGGCGGTGGCGATTTGTGTGAGGCTGACGATGGCCAGTGCCGGGGCCGGATCGCCGGGGGACTTTCGCAAGATAAGGGATAAAAGTCCCATGCCGGCACCGTAGAGATTGCTCGCGCTGACGCTGACGCAGGAAAGAAAGATGACCGAAAGGGCCACCCAGGAAAGGCCCAGCCGTTCCATGAGACGCGAAGGATCGCTGTCGTCGGCGCTGAGATGGCCGGTCGCCACTCCCAATCCGATGACGGCCAGGGCCCCCACCAGGACAAACCAGGCCTGCCCGGCCCAAAGTCCCAGCCAAGACCCCAGAAAGGCTCCCCTCTCCGTTTTTGAAAAACGTCCGAAGTCCCCCACTTGGAGCCAGGTCCAGACATTGATGACCGAGATGTCAAAAAGGCGGGAGGCCGAAAAGGAGGAGGGCGCCGGGACGGTATGAAGGAGGGGGGTGAGGCCGAACTGCCGGAAAAGTTGAACGGTTTCGAGACCTCCCAGGAGAATCAGCAGAATGGAGGTGATCCATTTTAGCCATCGGATGGCCTCCGCCCCCGCCGCAGCGACACCCCCCTGAACGAGGCTGATGGTCAGAAGGGAGAGAATCATGGGGAGGGAAAAAGAAGACGCGTGGGACGCCTTGGCCGATCCTTCGACGATGTGGACGAGGGAGAGAGCTCCGATATAGGTTGTGACGGTGGTCCATCCGAGCTGAACAAAGGTTTCGGCCACACCCATGAAGAGTGTTCCCTCCCGCGTGCCCAGAGCCGGTCGGGCGAGAACGACCGTTGTCGCCCCGGTTCGGGCGGAAATCCAGGCCAGGGTCGCCCAGGGAAGGATGATCAGCGGGGTCCAGAAAACAGTGTTCCACAGGAGTACCGGGAGTCCGGCCAAGGCCAGAAGACCTCCGAAATACCAGCTCGAGGCGTTGGCGCTGTCTCCGAACCAGTTCCAAAAGAGGTCCATGAAAGCGTAGCTGCGCTCTTTTTTTTCGAGGGGGCGGAGTCCGGCATGGTCCGGTCGCCATGATCCCATGGAGGGTCCTTGTCTCAAAATGTGTCCGGGGGGGGCGCATGATTTTTATACAGTGTAGCACGGGGCGGGGCGCTCGGGAGGAAGAGCGGGAGGGTCGTTTCGATAAGAGGGGCAGGACCGGAGCTCATGGCCGATCTCATTCTTCCGCCTATTGGGGCCGGGGTCTACGGCCAGCTTGGATCTATGGTCTTCTGACGTGTCCCCGTATGAATCGATCGATTTAAACTCCGGTCTTGCGCCTCCGGAGGGCATGTCTATACAGGTGCCTGCCGGACAAGCGACCGTCTCTTTCCGTCAATGCCCATCGGTCTTCTAACTCTCCCCATCAATACATTCAGGGAGGAGTGAAGGTCCGGATGCGGTCTTGGGAAAGTGAGGCTCCCTATTGCCCTGCCTGTTTTTTTGCGGCGCCTTCTTGAGAATGGGCCGTGTCGGACTGGATCTCGAACCAGAGAGCGTGCATGACCGCAAGAAGAACAGCCATCGTAACACCGATAAGCCAAGTGAAATACCACATCGGGATGCTCCTTTCGGCAAGAATCAGTAAAGGCTGTGGTCCTGTTCGCGGACAAAAGCGATTGTCACCTTTCCTCTCATGACTCGGTAGCACCAGCCGGTATAGGCCAAAACGATTGGAGTCAGAATAATGGCCGCCCAGAACATGATGTCAAGGGTAAGGCGGCTTGAGACGGCGTCCCAAACGGTCAAGCTGTGTGAGGGATGGGTGCTCGAAGGGAGGATGAAGGGAAAAAGAGAGATGGCCCCCGTGGAGATGACAGCGGCACAGGCGAGGGCCGATCCGACAAATCCGCCAAGGGGGCGGGAGGCTCGGAGAGAGAAAAATGCGATGAGGATTCCGAGATACACAAGGGCCGGAACGATCCACAGTCCCGGGTGGGCGGCAAAGTTGTCGAGCCAGGCGCCCGGAGCACGTACCACGGTCTTTGCTAGAGGGTTGGCGATCCCGTTCGGGAGGTCGCCCGAAACAATCCGGTACCCCCAAATCCGGTGGGATGCCACATACCCTGCCACAGGGAAAAGGGTGGCGAGAAGGGATCCGAATAAAAACGCGGCCCGGGTACTTCTCTTTGCGATCGTTCCTTCGGTCCGGAGGGCGAGGTAGCACCCCCCATGAAAGAGAGTCATGAAAAGGCTCAGGACTCCGGCTGTCAGGGTAAAGGGGGTGAAAAGGTCTAGAACGTTGAAGGAGAAGGAGGAGTGCATTTCCTTGTCGAATCCGAAGGCGACGCCTTCAAAGAGGTTCCCGAAGGCGACTCCGAAGAGGAGAGGCGGCACCCCGCCGCCGACAAAAAGCCCCCAGTCCCAGAATTTTCGCCAACCCGGATTTTCGAGCTTGCTTCTGAAGTCGAAGCCCACAGGACGGAAGAAGAGGGACCAGAGGACAAGAAGCATCGCAATATAGAATCCCGAGAAGGCGGTCGCATAGACCATGGGCCAGGCGGCAAAGACCGCTCCTCCGGCCGTGATGAACCAGACTTGGTTCCCTTCCCAGTGGGCCCCGATGCTGTTGATCAGGACGCGCCGTTCGGTGTCGTTTTTTCCGATAAAGGGCAAAAGGGCGCCGATACCCATGTCGAATCCGTCCATGACGGCAAATCCGGCCAGGAGGACGACGACAATGATCCACCAAAGAAGTTTGAGCGTGGCGTAGTCGAACATGAGGGGGCTCCTTCGTCGTTAAAGGGGAGGCATGCCAGGATTTTTGACGACGGTTTTTTCCCATTCGTCGCCTTCCGTGCCGCGTGTCGGGGGTCCCTTGCGCGCCACCTTGATCATGAGTGTCATCATGGTGATCAGCAGGGCGGTATAGAAGAGGATGAATCCGGCGAGAGAAAAGTAGAGGCTTTTGTCGGAGAGGGTCGAGACCGAGTCCGAGGTGGGGAGGATCCCGTAGATCGACCAAGGCTGTCGTCCGTATTCGGCTACGAACCATCCTAGCTCGCTTGCCAGATAGGGCATGGGGAGAAAGAGAAGCGCCCAGCGGAGCAGCCATGGACGTCTCTCGTATTGGTTAAGGCTTGAGGTGGTGAACGCCAGGGCGAACAGGGCCAAGAATGAAAATCCCAGACCCACCATCACCCGGAAGCTCCAGAAGAGAGGGGCGACCCGCGGGAGGCTTTCCACGGAGGCCCGATGGATGTCGGAGGGCGTCGCCTTTGAAATATTCGGAACATAGTGCTTCATGAGAAGGCCAAATCCAAGGTCCTTCTCCGTTTTTTTGAAAATGGACAGGGATGCGGTGTCGGAGGGGTTGGCCCGGTATCGGTCGAGTGCCAGAACAGCCACGATACCATTGGCAATCCGGCCTTCATTTTGCTTTTCGATCTCCCGAAGACCCGGGATAGGGGTGTCGAAGGAGCGGGTCGCGATCAGGCCGAGCGCCCAGGGGATCGAGAGGGTGTCGTCGTTTCTCATGTGTTTTTGGTCGGGAATGGAAAAGAGATTGAAGGACGCGGGAGCCGGTTCTGTCTGCCACATGGCTTCGATGGCTGCAATCTTGGTCTTCTGTCCAAGGTCGTCGAGATACCCCGACTCGTCTCCCAATATGATGACGCCGACCGTGGTGGCGAGGCCAAAGGCGGCGGCGATCCGGAAGGAGCGCTTGGCAAACTCCACGTGCTGTTTTTGGAGAAGATACCCGCTGCTGATTCCCAGAACGAAGACGGAAGCGGTGACATAGCCGGCACAGACGGTGTGGACAAACTTGGCCTGGGCGACGGGGTTGAGAAAAACCTGCCAGAAGCTCGATATCTCCATGCGCATGGTGAGGGGGTTGAAGTGCGCCCCCACCGGGTGCTGCATCCAGCCGTTGGCGACGAGGATCCAGAGGGCCGAAAGGTTTGTGCCAGTCGCGGTGAGAATGGTGGCGAGGAGGTGTCCGGGTCTCGAGAGGCGATCCCATCCGAAGAAGAAGAGGCCAACAAAGGTCGATTCGAGAAAGAAGGCCATGAGGCCCTCGATGGCGAGAGGGACGCCGAAGATGTCTCCCACATAGTGTGAGTAATAGGACCAGTTCGTTCCAAACTCGAACTCCATGGTGAGTCCGGTGGCGACTCCCATCGCAAAGTTGATCCCGAAGAGCTTTCCCCAGAAGCGGGTCATATCCTTGTAGATCTCCCTGCCCGTCATGACATAGACGGTCTCCATGATCACAAGGATGTAGGTGAGACCCAAGGTAAGAGGAACGAAAAGAAAGTGATAAAGGGCTGTTACGGAGAACTGGAGGCGCGAGAGGGTCACCAGGTGGTCAGATGCCATGAGGAGGACTCCTTAAGTCTGTGACCGGGCTCCCCGGTTGTGAGATTTGCAAGATCTGTGATTCATTGTAATACATTTGCCTGCAGGGATTCATTTTTTCCGGCTTCCCATAAAGGCCATTTCCGTATTTGCGCGTGGGCGTCGGCCGTGGAGAGTTTTCTTCCGACAGGCGAGGGAAAGATCTCCGATCTCAGAAAGCCCCCCTTATGTACCCTCTTCCCTTGTGATCGCATCTCGAGTCCGGTCTCGGGATCTGATAAGATCATCGGGTCGTTTTTTCCTTTTTGGGGTGGACTCATCTGGAGGATCTTTCATGCCCGATGTCAATTTCTGGAACGGCCGCTATCTCGACAAAAACACCGGATGGGATCTGGGACAGGTCTCCCCTCCCGTGGTCCATCTGGTGGAGTCCGGCTCTCTGGTCCCCTATTCCTCGATTCTGATTCCCGGCGCGGGTCGGGGATGGGAGGCTCTCTACTTTGCCCGACTGGGCTTTGATGTGACCTGCGTGGACTTTGCTCCAGAGGCGGTCGCGGAAGGACGAACTCTGGCAAAAGAGCACGGGGTGCGGGTGACTTACGTGGAGGAGGATCTCTTCCGTCTCTCTCCGGAGATCCACGGCCGGTTTGATTATCTTTTCGAACAGACCTGCTTTTGCGCCATTGATCCGGACCGCCGGAAGGACTATGTGAAGATGGCGGCCCGGATGGTCCGGCCCGGGGGAGAGCTCGTGGGACTTTTTTACGTTCACGGACGGGAAGGGGGCCCCCCCTGGACGACGACCTCGGAGGAGGTCCGGGCGCTCTTTCGGGCACACTTCGACTTCATCGAGTTTGCCATCACGGCCCACTCGGTCGAGTCCCGAAAGGGGGAGGAGATCCTTGCGCGCCTCAGGCGGCGAGGCTTTTAGGTGCGGGATCTCGTGGTTGTGACGGGGGGGGTAAGATCCGGAAAGACCGCGTTCGCCATGGAGATTCTCTGCCACCGTCACGGCCACCGCTGGCTCTACTGGGCGACAGGGAAGGCCTTCGACTCCGAGATGGAGGCCCGTATCGCCCGCCACAAAACGGAACGCCCCGAAGGGGTCGCCACCCTCGAGGCAGGCCTTTCGGAGGTCTTCTCCGGCAGGATCCTTGGGACCGGGGGGGATCTCGACGGTCTGCCGGTTCTTCTCGACAGCCTGGGGTTTTGTGTGCTGGAGACCCTGTCGGAGCCGTCGATCGACCCTTGGATGGACCGGCTGTCGGAGCTTTTCGATCGAAGGCAGGGACCTGTGGTGGTGGTGACGGAGGAGGTCGGATGGGGAGGTGTGGCCATGACGCCCTCCGGGCGGCTCTTTGCCGATCGCCTGGGGCTCTGGAACCAGCGCCTTGCCCGGGAGGCCTCTTCCGTCTATGCCGTCATGGCAGGGTGTCCCCTGAGGCTTCGGTAGAAGGTGTTAACGGAAGATTGATCGGACTCCGTCCGCTTGTCGGGGACGGTGTCTTCTTATTCTAAGGAGCGTGCGTTGAAAGAGAAAAATCGAGCGACCCTTCCGGGCGCCCCCCCTTCTTCTCCTCTCTCCCTCCATCCCCCCCTCGACAGGTGGGCGGCCATGATGCGTCCTGTCGACCCGGGCTTCGACGCCGCCATACGAGATCGCCTCGACCATCTTACTAAGCCTTTGGGAAGCCTGGGCCGCCTCGAAGAGGTTGCCTTCTGGTATGCCCGTCTCCACGGATCAGACCGACCTCCGGCTCCGCGGGGGGCCTGCGTGGTTTTTGCCGCAGACCACGGGGTGACGGCAGAAGGTGTTTCCGCCTACCCCTCTGCCGTCACGGGCGAGATGGTCAAAAACTACCTCCGGGGCGGGGCGGCCATCAGCGTTCTCTCCCGAACGCATGGATTCACCCTCTCCATCGTCGATGTAGGGGTCAACGGAGAGCTTGAGGGTCTGGAGGGGCTTATTCACAGGAAGGTTGCCCGGGGAACGAAGAACTTTCGCCGGGAGCCGGCCATGACTCCGGCCGAAGGAGTTCGGGCGCTCGAGGTCGGAATGGAGATGGCGGTCCGTGCTTCGGAGGCCGGGGCGACCCTTCTTTTGACGGGCGAGATGGGGATCGGCAACACCACCTCTTCGACGGCGCTGGCCGCGGCCCTGCTTCGTCGACCTCCGGAGGAGCTTTCCGGGATCGGCACCGGACTGACGCCGGAGGGGCGCCGAAGGAAGATCCGTGTCGTCGAGGAGTCTCTGGCGATCTACCGTCCCCTTCTCGCGACACCTCTCGATTGGCTCTTTGCCGTAGGGGGGCTCGAAATTGCCGCCCTCACCGGCTTTATCCTTGGAGGGGCCCTTCGGAGGATCCCTGTGATCCTCGACGGGTTTATTACGGGCGCGGCGGCGCTTCTCGCAGTCGAGCTTGTTCCTGAGGTCAAGCCCTGGCTTTTGGCAAGCCATGTGAGCCTTGAGCCGGGACATCACCATATTCTCGAGCATCTTGGTCTCGTTCCGTTGCTTTCCCTCGATCTTCGCCTGGGCGAAGGGTCGGGGGCGGCAATTGCCTATCCGGTCGTGGTTTCGGCCGTGGAGCTCTACAACCGCATGGCGACCTTTGCCGAGGCCTCCGTTTCGGAGGCCGGCCCGGGGTGATCGACTCCGAAAACGCCCCTTCCCCGCCGCGCCCAAAAGAGGGCAAAGGGCTTCGGGATCGGACTGCCGGGATTCTTCTGGCACTTTCCTTTTTGACGCGACTTCCGGTCCCCCGCTGGGTCCACGCCGGATCCCCTCCCCTTCAAATAGGGCCGGAGGTCCTTCTTTTGGCCGGGCTTCTTCTGGGCTCTCTCCTGGCTTTTGGGGCGGAGGTGTTTCTCAGGTTTTTTCCCACCTTCCCCTCTCTTTTTCTGACCCTGATCCTTCTTTTTGTCTGGGTCTTTCTGACCGGGGCCCTCCATCTCGACGGGGTGGCCGATACTGTCGAGTGCGCCTACGCCTGTGTTCCTCCCGAAGAAAAACCCCGTATTCGGAAGGATCCGCGGAAAGGGGTCTTTGGGATATTGGCTCTGATCCTCTTTGTCTTTTCGAAGGGGGCGGGTCTTCTTCTTGCCCACCCTTTGCCTTTGGCGCTCTTTCTTGCTCCGATCCTTGCCCGGAGCGCTCTTCCTGCGGTCGCCCATATTCTCGTCGGAAGGCATCTTCCCGAATCGGGAGGATTGGGTCGTCTCCTCCTTTCCGGGGGGAGGGTGCGACCGGTTGTCGTTCTTTCGGCGGCGGTCCTACTTTCCTGGATTTTGGCCGGCGGCCGGGGTCTTGCCGCGTCTGGAGCCGTCGTTATCGGAATGCTTGTTCTGGGTCGGGTTCATCTTGGGAAGGTTGACGGGTTTTCGGGGGACATGGCGGGATTTCTTGTGGAGTCGGGCGAGATTGTGTGTCTCTGGGCCCTCTCCCTTTGACCCGCTTTATTGTTTTTTCATTAAAAATATTGACTCACAATAAGATGATTTAAGTATTCTCGAATTTTTTTGACAATCTTTTTCGGGAGCGCTATTCTGTCGGATGGAATGAGGCCGTTCTGACCGACAGGGTCCGATCGGCGGGCTGAGCGGAATGTCCCGGGTTTTGCTCCGGGATCCGAATGAGCGGGAGAATTCATGGCGCGCAAGGAAGTTTTGGCAGAGAGTGTCCGTCCGACAGAAACGGCTTCTGAAAACTGGAACCGGGTGCTTCTGGCCCGGGCCAACGACCGGCCGACGGCGTGGGACTATATTCAGCGGATCTTTACCAACTTCATGGAACTTCACGGCGACAGGAGCTTCCGCGACGATCCCTCGATTCTGGCGGGGCTCGCCTCTCTCGAGGGGCGAAGTGTCGCCATTGTGGCGCACTACAAGGGAAAGTCCTTCAAGGATCGGGTGACGAGAAACTTCGGCATGGCCCACCCGGAAGGGTACCGCAAGGCCCTTCGCATCATGAGGCTCGCCGAACGGTTTGGCCTTCCGGTGGTCTCTCTGATCGATACTCCCGGCGCCTATCCGGGCATTGAAGCGGAGGAGCGGGGGCAGGTCGAAGCGATTGCCCGCAACATCCAGGAGATGTTCGAGATTGCGGTCCCGATCGTGGCTGTGGTGATCGGGGAGGGAGGCAGCGGAGGGGCCTTGGCTCTAGGAGTCGGGGACCGGGTTCTCATGATGGAGAACTCTATCTATTCGGTGATCTCTCCCGAGGCCTGCGCAGCCATTCTCTGGAACGATCCCGCCCGCTCCTCCGATGCGGCCTCCTCTCTCCGGATGACGGCTCCGCATCTCCTCGAGATGGGAATTATCGACGAAATCGTCGCCGAGCCCCCGGGGGGCGCCCAGAAGGATGTGGCCCGGGCCAGCCAGACGCTGAAGACCGCTCTCCAGAAACATCTTTCGGAACTCGAACCCCTGACCCCCGAGAAGCGCTCCGCTGTCCGCTACGAGAAGTTTGCCGGGATGGTCCGCTTCCGAACTCTCGGATAGGGCGGCAGAGTTCCGCTTTTTCGGTCCTGCCTCGGGAGTGTGCTCCGCCCTTGATCCCGATTGTTGATATCATGTATCATTAATCGGGAAAATCAGAGTCAGCGGCACTTCATCCTTCGCGCGGGGCACGAATGCTCTCCCTTCTTCTCCAGTCCTTCGGC